>JAILNX010000033.1 GCA_024691085.1 Clostridiales bacterium
CCGCCTGAAAAAGCCAAGACGTTGGCTTTTTCCAAACGGCGTTCGCCCTTTCGGGGTTCGATCCCCTCTTCTTAACTATACCAAACGAAAAAGGCAGTCGTGTTCGACTGCCTTTCGTTTGGTGGAGCATAGGGGATTCGAACCCCTGACCTCAACATTGCGAACGTTGCGCGCTACCAACTGTGCTAATGCCCCGAGACGAAGGATATTATAACCCCTGAAATCACAGAATGCAAGGACTTTTTTTATATATAAACCCCGAAAAGGAAGTTTTTTGAAAAATCGCCGACATTTTTCGTGACAGTTTTCACTTTAAGCCCTAAAATAAAGATCGGGGGATCTTGTACTAATGAAAGGAGAATGAAATGAACAGAACTATGATCAGCAGGACGATACTGCTCCTCGGGCTTACGCCGAGGCACAAAGGCTTTCACTACTTAAGCGCCGCGGTGCTCGGGACGAGCAGGGGGATCGAGCCGGAGGAAGCTATCCGGCTGGAGGCGGAGGAGCGGGGAGAGGAGCCCGCGCGTATCGACCGGTGCATGCGCTACGCCATCGCATACGCCTGGGACGTAACAGGCGGAGGCATCCGCGAACTGTTTCCCGATCACGGAACGCCTCCGTCGCCTACGGAACTGATATACGTACTGTTCTGGAAGATGGACGAAGAACAAAGAATTAAAACACGATCAGAGGAAAATCAGCATAGACGACTCGAAGAATCATTGTAATTTCAATGCTTTTTCGAGTTTTTTTCTTATTCTCTGCAGTGCGTTGTCGACGGCCTTGGGAGTCCTGTCGAGCTCCTGGGCGATCCTTGCGTAGCTCTTTCCGTCAAGGAATCGGTCGAGCACGGCACGCTCGAACACGGTGAGCTCCTTATCGACGGCAGCCTCGAAGTTTTTCGAGAACTCGTTCTTCAGGTAAAGCTCCGCGGGGTCGAGCGATGAGCTTACGCCTATGACGTCCATCAGCTGCTTATCGGAATCCGAGTCGAAAACGGGCTCGTAGAGCGACTCGTACTGATTCAGCGGACTGTGCTTAAGCCTTGTCGCCTGCTTCACGGCGGTAAGTATCTGGCGGACTATGCATATCTCGGCAAAGGGGCGGAACGAAGCGTTCTTGTAGCTGTCGTAATCGCGCACTGCCTTGAAAAAGCCGATCATGCCCTCCTGCAGGAGGTCGTCGCGGTCCGCGCCGACGAGGAAATAGGGGCGCGCCTTTCCGCGCACGGTATTCTTATAGCGGTGATAGAGCTCGTCGGAGGCTGCTTCATCATTTTTCTTGGCGAGGCCGACGAGCTCTTCGTCGGTCATCGCGCCGTATTCGGGTGTGGTAAAGCCGTTCATCAGCCCTCCTGACGCACCTTTTCGAACATTATTACCGCTGCCGCGACCGCCGCGTTCAGGCTTTCCATACTGCCCTTGAGCGGTATCGAAACGCAGAAATCGCATTTATCCTTGACAAGGCGGGAGATGCCCGCGCCCTCGGCCCCGATGACCAGCGCGAAGGGGCCCTTAAGATTCGCTTTATACATGGGTTCACCGTCCATGTCGGCGCCGGCGATCCATATGCCCTCGTCCTTCATTCGGTCGATCGCGCCGGCAAGGTTCACTACCTTCGCGATATGCATATGCTCCGTCGCGCCCGCGGAGGTCTTTACCACAGCGGCGGTAACGGAGGCGGAGCGGCGCTTCGTGATGACTACGCCGTGCGCGCCGGCACATTCCGCGCTCCTGATTATCGAACCGAGATTGTGGGGATCCTCGATCCCGTCAAGCAGCACGATGAAGGGGTCCTCGCCCTTTTCGCGGGCATAGTCGAGGATGTCCGAAAGCTCGCAGTACTCCACGCCGGGGATGTAAGCGATGATGCCCTGATGGTTGCCGGTCCTTCCGTTGTGGCCGAAGGGCATACAGATCTCGTCGAGCTTCGCCCTGTCGACGTCGCGGATGACGAGCTTCGCGTCCCGTGCGAGATCGAGTATCTCGTTAAGCGAGCCGTCGTGCTCCTTCGTGACGAGTATGCGGTCGATGCTCCTGCCGGACTTGATGGCCTCCTTCACGGGATTTCTGCCCATGATGATGTTCGGAAGCTCGACCTCGGCGGTCTCGGGAGCGGGGGCGGCGTTTACCGCGGGAGCCGGTTCCCTGCGTCGCTCGAAGCTGCGGCGGGGAGCCTCCGATTCGTTCCTCCTGCGGGGATAATCCTCGTTCTCATTCTCGCGGCGGTAGGGTTTGTCCCCTCCGCGGCGCGGAGCGCGTTCGCCCTCGGGCCTCGCATCCGTCCTTCTTAAGTTCTTCTGCGCGGCGTCCCTGCGGGGACGGCCTTCGCCCGAGTCCCTGCGGACGGGCTTTTTGTAGACGGGCTGACCGTCCTTGAAGCCGACTACGCGGCCCGATTCGTCATTCCTTCTGTATGCCATGATCCTGCTCCTTATCGTTTATCTCGTCGTTGAGTATTACGCGCATCAGTTCGTTTATCCTGGCGTCGTTTCCTTTTAAATATAACCACCCGATTACCGCCTCAAGACCGGTCGCGGCGCGGTAGTCGCCGATGGAGGCGTTCTTCGGTATCGTTCCCATGTGCCCGTTGCGCCCGCGTTTGAATACGGCAAGCTCGTCCTCGGCCAGCATGCCCTCTATCTTTCTGAAGCTCTCCGCCTGCGCCGAAGCGCATACCTTCTTCGCGGCGGCAAGGTGCAGACCGTGCGCGGTAAGCCCCGTCGTAAGCACGAGTTCTGTCCTGACGTAAAGGTCGTAAACCGTATCGCCGATGTACGCGAGAACGAGCGGCCCGAGCTGCGTCGGGTCGTTTTCGCGCTTCCCGCGGCCGTCAAGGGCCTCCTTCACCGATCCCATCAGCGTGGGAATATGCTCTTTTTCAAATAATTCCATAAATACATTATACATAAAATCCGCGTTTAAGCAAGAGGCATTTAAACGCGGAAAACATACGGAAAAGTACTACCATTCCGGAAATAAAAACGCGGAAAAACAAAGAATTATGCGGATATACTTTTAAATATACAAGGAACAGACGTTCTGAAAAGAACGGGGAAAAGTCCAAAAAAGCCAATGGACAAAAGGGAAAACAGGAGTGCGTGAGAAGCAGAAAAAGAAAGTAAAAAAACTTAAAAAAAGGTGTTGACAAAGGTAAGGGAAAGTGCTATTATACACAAGCTGTCACGAACGAGGGAGCGCAAGCGACCGAGAGAGTGACGCGACGAGTTTGCGAAACAAACTCGCGGAGATAGCCTGAAGCGAAGCGAAGGATATCTCGAAGCTGTCACGAACGAGGGAGCGCAAGCGAGCGAGAGAGTGACGCGAGTTCCTTGAAAACCGTATAGTGATAAATGAACAGCACAAACGAAAGTGAGTGCACAAACGCAAGAACATGAGATAAATGTTCAAGTAATTTTGAGACGACCAGCGGTCGGTCGGATAACGCCT
>JAILNX010000029.1 GCA_024691085.1 Clostridiales bacterium
AAGACCTTCTCCCCCACCGACAAGTATCCCACCGCTCACATCGAGACCCGTGAGATGCAGTACCTTTACAACGACGGCGATCTCTACACCTTCATGGACGTAGAAAACTACGAGCAGCTCGAGCTGAATCACGATCAGGTCGAGGACGCCATCAACTTCATCGTCGAGAACATGAACGTTACCGTCCGCTTCTACAAGGGTCAGGCGTTCAGCGTTGCCGCTCCCAACTTTGTTGAGCTCACCATCACCGAGTGCGAGCCCGGCGTCCGCGGCGATACCGCGACCAACGTCACCAAGCAGGCTACCCTCGAGACCGGCTACGTTGTAAACGTTCCTCTCTTCGTCAACGAAGGCGACCGCGTCCGCATCGATACCCGCACCGGCGAGTACATGGCGAGGCTGTAAGATGAAGCAGAAGATAGCATACCTTCGCGGGCTTATGGACGGCCTTAAGCTTGCTGACGATGACAACACCAAGGTTTTGAAGGCTATCGCCGACTGCCTTGAAGCCATCGCCGACGAGGTCGAGGAGGAGTCCGCGCGCGTTGACAATATCGAGGCCGAGCTTGACGAGATCGACTCGGATCTCGACGATATGGACGAGACCCTCGGTCTTCTCCTTGAGGAGGACGAGGATGACGAGGACGACTGTCCTTTTGACGAGGACGAGGACTGGGAGGACGATTTTGATTTCTTCACCTGTCCCAACTGCGGCGAGGTGGTCCCTCTGACCGACGATATGCTCGAAAAAGAAGAGAGCCCCATCTGCCCCAAGTGCAATGAGAAGCTCTTCGACGAGTGATCAAGTATTTAAAAGAGCTTTCCGAAAAGGAAAGCTCTTTTTTCATTACGATCTTCTGTCCGATCTTTTGAACGGCTCCTCCACGCGGTCGAAAACAAGGAGACCGTACTTTTCGGGTTTGCGGTAGGCGTTGCCGTGGACCTCTCTTTTTCTGTAATCCCTTATCATATCCATATCGAACTCGGCGAGATAGACGCCTTCTTCCTCCCCCGTCTCGAGTATGCAGGTGTCGCGGGACTCGGGAAGCTCCGGCAGATAGGCGACGCCGTCGAACGCGCTCGAGTGCCCGTTGCAGTCGGGCATACCCTTCGGGTAATTGCAGGTGGCTATACCGAGCATATTCTCATACGCCCTGCCGCGGAGCTGGGAGAGGCGGTTTATCTCCATGGGGCAGGCGTTCGGGACGAGAATTATCTCCGCGCCCTTCAGCATCAGTATGCGCGCGCTTTCGGGGAACTCGCGGTCAAAGCAGATCATCGCGCCGACCTTGACCTTTCCCTCCTTCGTTTCAAGCTCGGAAACGAAGAAATCGCTGCCGGGAGCAAGCACCCTCTCCTCGCCGAAATCGCAGGTGTGCACCTTCGCGTAATCGAGCACGCGCTCGCCCTTCATATCGAAAAGCGCGATGGAGTTGCGAGAGAACGCGCCCCAGCTTTCAAGATACGTTATCCCCACGGAGATCTCATATTCGCGGGCAAGGCTCTGGAAGCACTTGATGAAGAAGCTGTCCCTTTCGAGGGAAGCCGCCTCGAGCTCGTCCTTATCCTGCGGGATATCGTAGCCCGTGCTCCACATCTCGGGGAAGAGCGCGATATCCGCGCCGAGCTCCTTCGCCCGTCTTACCGCCCTTTCGCCCCTTTCATACTGTTCGGAAAGCCCCTTTCCGGGAAGTATCTGCAAAAATGCGACTCTGAGTTTCATAATTCTTACCTCAAATCAGTCCGAAGTGTTCGAGCGCCTTCTTAAGCCCGTCGTTCTCAAGGCGGTCGGTCGTGAACTCGGCAAGCCGGACGAGCTCCTTCGGCGCGCCGCCCATGGCGATCGGATGATGGACCGCTTCGAGCATCTTAAGATCGTTCGCGCTGTCGCCGATCGCATACGTCTCCGCGCCGTCTGCGCCCATTACGTTAAGGATATCCCTTATCCCGTTCGCCTTGGAGCAGCCGTTCATGACCATTTCGAAATCTCCGCCGCCCTTTTTGATAACGGTAAACAGGTCCTTCGTGCCTTCGATGAACGTTTCGGCATCGGAGTCCTCCCCCGCCCAGAAGCAGAACTTGTCGAGGCGGAAATCCCTGTTTTCATACCCGAGAAGCACGGGGACGCCGCGCCTTTGAAAATCCTTTATCTGGAACGCGACGAGCGGTATCACCTCGTGCACGAAGCTCACGAGGCAGCCGTCCTCCGATTCGAAATACCCGTCCACGCGGCATTTTTCCGCAAGCATGATTATCCTTCGGGATTCCTCCGCGGTCGGGCGCACGCGCCTTACGGTCTTATCCCCTATGACAAGATGCTGACCGCAGGAGCATACGAACCCGTCGAAGCCGATCTCCTTTATCTCCGGAAGGATATGATAATAGGGACGTCCCGTGTTGACGATGCACAGCGCGCCTTTTCCGCGCGCCGCCCTGACCGCCTCTTTCGCGGAAGCGGGTATCCTGCCCTCGAAGTCGTCAAGGGTGCCGTCTATGTCGAAGAAAACTGCTTTCATGACAGAAATTATACCACAGCAGCCTTGAAAAGTGTTATATATTGTGCGAAATTGTTGACATGAGGATAAAGTGATTATAGAATGAAATCAAATAACGCGAAAAGACGGTTCGGACAATGAAGCTTTTTAAGGGATCAAGAGACATCGATATGCTCGAGGGGCCTCTCCTCGGCAAGATTTTTTTATTCGCTGTTCCGCTCATCATCACGAATATGCTGCAGATGCTGTACAACGCGGCGGACATGATCGTCGCGGGCATGTCGAACGTCGACGGCGCTATCGGCGCTATCGGCACGACCGGCGCGATGGTGAACCTTTTTCTGAACATATTCATGGGCTTTTCCGTCGGCACGAACGTGGTCGTCGCGAGGAACCTCGGCAAGCGCGATCCCGAGGCCGTCAGCCGCGCCGTGCATTCGTCGCTCCTCGTCGGGCTCATCACGGGCGTCATCTGCTCCGCGGTCGGGCTCGTCATCAGCCGCCCGCTGCTTACGCTCCTCGGCGACAAGGGGCATATACTTGACCTTGCGGATCTTTACACAAAGATCTACTTCGCGGGAGTTCCGTTCATTGCCCTTTCAAACTATCTCATCGCGATATTCCGCGCCAAGGGCGACACAACGACGCCGCTCGTGATACTTACGGGATCGGGGCTTCTCAACGTCGGCATGAACCTCATATTCGTGCTCGTGCTCGGCATGAGCGTTGACGGCGTCGCTTACGCGACCGTCATCGCGAACGTCGCCTCGACCGTCCTCCTCGGCATAATGCTGATGCGTGACAAGGGTCCCTGCCGCCTGAGCCTCAAAAAGCTCCGCCTTCACAAGACTGCGGTCAAGGAGATCATCAGGGACGGTCTTCCGGCGGGTGTTCAGGGCGCGCTGTTCTCGCTCTCGAATATGCTGATACAGTCCACGATAATCGGCTTCAACAACCGTCTCTGTCCCGGCGGCTCGGACGTCATCGACGGCAACGCCGCGGCGGGCAACCTCGAGGGCTTCGCGTACGTCGCGACGAACTCCGTCTATCAGGCGTCCGTCACGTTCACGAGCCAGAACTTCGGCGCGGCGAAATACAAGCGAATAGCGTCCGTAATGCGCTGCTGCTATCTCGTGACGGGAATAATCGCGGTATTGGCGGGCGGGATACTCCTGGGGCTTCATAAGCCGCTCCTCTCCCTGTACGTCGACGCGCCGCTCGCCGTCGAGACCGCAATGACCCGTATGAAGATCATGCTCATCCCCTATATCACCCTTGCGTTCATGGAGGTCGGCTCGGGAATCCTTCGCGGACTCGGACGAAGCACCACGTCGACTCTCATCTCGCTCATCGGCTCCTGCGTGTTCAGGCTTATATGGATCTATACCGTCTGCCCGCTCGTCGACAGGATCGAGTTCGTGTATCTCTCCTACCCCATCAGCTGGACGCTGACCGCGCTCACGCACTTCATTTTCTCCGAGACAATAAGGCGCAGGTATCTGAAAAAGCAGGAGGCCGAAAAGCTCGGTCTTGCGGAGGAGGTCGGGTGATTCAACCTGCATTAGAATAATCTCAAAACTCGCGTTATTTACAAGCGCGGGTTTTTGTTTTATTATTTATCTGCCGACCGGAAAGCAAGTAAAAAACAAGGAGAGATAAAAATGGATAATCTTAAAATAGGGCAGTTCATTCAGAATCAGAGAAAGGCTGCCGGAATGACGCAGAAGGAACTTGCAGATAAGCTTAACGTATCCTTCCAGGCCGTATCGAAATGGGAGAACGGCGACACACTTCCCGATACCGGGATACTGCTCGCGCTCTGTGACGAGCTGAACACCACCGCCGACAGGCTTCTGAACGGCGGAAGCTTCGCGGCGGGCGAGCGGAAGCTCATGCGCGTCGCAGACGTCATAGAGGGCTTCGAGTGCATGGAGAAGATCGGGACTCTCTTCGGCGAGGATTCGACCTTCTTTACGGGCATGGTCGACGGCATCAACCAGAAGATGAATATCGACATACTCGCCTACCTCAAGGACCCGATGACGCGCGAGGTCATGTACGCCGAGGTGCTCATCCAGGGCATCATGAAGGGGCTCACCGTCGATATGGATGAGGTCGACGCATGCTTCAAAAACAAGCACATGGTCGAGACCATAAGGCGCTATGCCGAGAAGGCGGACAATGAATAAAGTTAAAGAAAAGACCGGCAGTCAAGCTTCTGTCTGCCGGTCTTTTTTTGTCTGTCATCTGATCTTTTTTATCATCGTGTACTCGTTCCTGAGACTCCCGTCGCGCATCCTTATGGCGTCCGGCCTCATGCCGGTGATGCGGAAGCCCATCTTTTCGTAAAGCGCGCGTGCGCGTGTGTTCCCCTCGATGAACTCGAGCTCCATCTGGATTATGTTCTCATTCGCCATCGCGATCTTCTCCATCTCGCGGAACATGGCGGAACCTATGCCGAGGCCCCAGAACTCGCTTATAAGCGCGATGCCTATGTCGGCCCGGTGCTTCGTCTTGGCGTGCTTCGGCCAGGTGATCTGACAGTTTCCGACGATCCTGCCATCGACCTCGCACACGAGCGTCGCCATATTGTCCGCGTCGTTCATGCTGTCGATGAACTTATACTCGCCCTCGACCGTGTATTTCACACATTCCTCCGGAGTGCGGAGCAGGAACTCCGTCTCCTCCGCCGACACGCGGAGATACTCGATCAAGCCTTCGGCGTCCTCATGCCGGGGGCTTCTGAGAGTCGCCCTCCTCCCGTCCTTCAAAATGAACCCGATATCTTTTACTTTCATATTTTTCCTCCGTATCCCTGTGATGTATCGAGCGGTCATTCCGCGTTAAGATAGTCGGTGTCCTCGGTCTCCGTCGGAACGAACTCGCCGGACTCCTCAATTGCCCTCTTGAACTGCGTCTCATACAGCTCGGTGTAAACGCCGCCCGCCTTTACGAGCTCCTTATGGACTCCCCGCTCGACGATCCTGCCGTCCTTGACGACTATTATCTCATCGGCGGCAAGTATCGTCGACAGGCGGTGCGCGATCAGTATGCTCGTCCTCTCGGCGATTATCGGATCGATCGCCTCCTGTATCTTCTGCTCCGAGATCGAATCGAGCGCGCTCGTCGCCTCGTCGAAGATGAGCAGCGCGGGATCCTTAAGAAGCACGCGGGCGATGGAGATCCTCTGCTTCTCGCCGCCCGAGAGCTTGAGTCCGCGGTTGCCTACGAGCGCGTCGAGTCCCCTCTCCTGCTTCTCCACAAAATCAAGGATATTTGCTTTCTTCAAGGCTTCGATCAGCTCCGCCTCCGTTGCGTCGGGCTTAGCGTAAAGCAGGTTGTCGCGGATCGTGCCGTTGAAGAGATACGTCTCCTGGCTTACGATCCCGATATTGTCCCTCAAAAAGCCGAGCCCGAGTTTCCTTACGTCCACGCCGTCGAACAGGACTTCGCCGGAGCTTACGTCGTAAAGGCGCGGGATGAGGTTGATGATGGTGCTCTTGCCCGAGCCGGACGGGCCGACGATCGCTATGCTGTGTCCGCTCTTAAGCTCGAAGCTAACGTCGTGAAGAATTTGCCGCTCCTCGTCATAGGAGAAGTTGACGTTCCTGAATTCAACCGCGCCGTCGGAGCTTTCGGGGATCACGGGATCCTCCGGCTCCTCGATCTCGACGGGCATATCGAAATATTCGAATATCCTCGTGAACAGCGCCATCGAGCGTATCCACTCGACCTGTATGTTCAAAAGGGAATTGACCGGGCCGTACATCCTGCCGAGCAGGGCGACGAGCACCGTGATATCGCCGACGGTGAGCTTCGAGTCGTACCGCATCATCATTATGCCGCCGACGAGGTACAGAAGCATGGGCCCGATGCCGGAGAACGTCTGTATGACGACCATGAACCAGCGGCCCGCCATGCTCTCCTTGATGTTCAGACGGATCATCTTGCCGTTGACCGTCTTATACCTTTCGTATTCGTACTTCTCACGCCCGAACAGCTTCACGAGCAGCTGCCCGCTGACCGAGAGCGTCTCGTTGAGTATCCCGTTGACCTTATCGCTGCATTCCTGGGATTCCTGCGTCAGCTTCCACCGCGTCTTGCCCGCCATACGCGTCGGTATCACGAACAGCGGGATTATCAGCATTCCCACGACCGCGAGCGTCGGGTTCTGACGGAACATTATTACTATCGCCGCAACGAGCGTGATCGAGTTTGAGAGGATCGACGTGAAGGTGCTCGTCACGACGCGCTCGATGCCGGATATGTCGCTCGTCATCCTCGTTATTACGTCGCCCTGGTTGTTGGTCGTGAAGAACCTCTGCGACATCTTCTGCAGATGGCGGTACATATCGTTACGCATATCGAAGCTTATGTGCTGCGCGATCCAGTTGTTGAGATAGCTTTCGCCCACTCCGATAAGATGCGACGCGAGCGTCACGCCGAGAGACACGAGTATCAGCGTGATGAGCATCCTCATGTTGCGCCCGATAAGACCGTCGTCGATGATGCGGCCGGTCAGTACGGACGGCAGGAGGCCGAGGACGGACGAGACGATTATGCACAGAAGCACTATCGCCATCTGTTTCCAGTACGGCTTAAGATAGGAAAGTATTCGTTTTATAAGCGGCCATGTGACCTTCGGACGGTTCTTCTTTTCCTCCTCCGTCAGAAAGCCTCTTCCGCGCATTCCTCCGCCGGGTCCCGGCATAGCTTCGTCCCCCCTGTCAGCTGGTTTTATTCGATCCTTTTAGTTTTTCTTCACGGACGTGTGAATGTCAGAAGCAGTTCGCCGTTCTCGTCGAACTGCACAAGCTTTTTGCCGAACGCCCGGAAATAGAGCACCGTGCCGTCGGTCGTTGTCACAGTCAGCATACCGTCCTCATCCCTCTCGTAAGTGCCGTAGCAGTCGCGGTTCTTTCCGACTGCCGTTTCGGGCAGTATGGCGTTGAGCGCGTTGTCGATGAAAAGGGACAGATCGAGATCCTTCACGAAGAATCCGAGGAGCGTATTCGCGGAACCCGAGGCGGCTTTTTTCAGAGTCTCGGTATTGGTCTCATACGTGAAGGTTCCGTCATCTGAAAACTCTACGTCTATCTCAAACGCGGTATTCCCCGCGAGCGTGGCGATGAGCAGCCTTGCCCAAAGGGGTATCGCGTCGCGGATCGGCTGACCGCTGAACAGCGCCTCCGCGTGCCAGTTTCCGCTTTCCGGTATGCTTACGGCGTGCTGGTTCGGATCGTCGGTAACGAGCACAGGCGCTAAGGTTTCAGCCGCGTTATTTCCCCCGGGATCGTTCGGGTCCTCCTTGTTCCTGCAGCCGGTAAACAAAAGCGTGAGCGTCATGATAAGCGCAAGCGCAAGAACGGCATATCTTTTTATATCCATTCCAAAAGCCTCCTTCAATCGGTAAAGACACAGTCCTTAAGTCCCATGTCGTCCTCGTCGTCGACAGGATAATCCTCCGTCAGTACACATTCCGACAGGCCCATATCGTCATACTCGGGAGCGCCTTCGGTCATCATTTCCGGAGCGTCCGCATAGGGCAGCGCGAAGAGATCCTCCTCCGGATATGGCGCGAAGACAGGCATACGCCGCTTTGAGAAGCCGTTGCCCATCATGATGAACGCCGTTGCCGGAATAAGGAAGAACGAAAGAACGAGCTGTACTCCCGCCCTGTTCCTGTTGAACGCCGCATACAGCTTGTACCTGAGCATGAGCCGATAGACGTGGGCGATGAAGAAAATGATCACCGAGACCAGGATCACGGAGCCGATAATGATGCATGCCGTGATGAGCTCGGATACGTGCTCATCGTTAGACATATTCTTGATGAAAGCAACCAGATTGGACAGCCTGCTCCATACCCAGGCGACCTTGCCGACGATGCCCTGTGCGCCGAACGAGGAAAGCTCGTTGGCGATCACGGTCGCGACGAGTATCGAGAAGGCGATCACGGCGCCGAGAAATACGGAAGCAAAGACCGCGCAGAGTATCCTGAGGCACAGATTTCTCCTGCCCCATCTGCGATACCTTTTTTTGCCCGGCTTCAGCAGCCTGTCGCTTGCCTCGGCTATCCTGCCGTCAAGATAAGAGCTTAAAAACGGAAGGAAAGCCATCCAGCCGCAGCGAAGCCCGAACTTCTTTGCGCATTTGAGTTTTGCGGCGCAGTACACTATCCACACAACGAGTATCACGGCCGCCGCGCACGCCGCAATAATAAGGATAGTTATTGGATCCATAGGCTTTTTTCCCTTATACTTTTGAAATAATCACGATCGGCCGCATTCGCGCGGCCGGAATACCTTTCGGCACCTCATATGATTATATACCATGTATCGGCCGTTGTCAAAAAAAGTCGGCGGAAATCTTTTGTATTCTCGGAGTCGACTCGCGTGCCGACATCAAAAAACCGCGGGATGTCTGCGGCATCCCTCGGATAAACTAATACTATCATTCATTGCTGTCTTTACCATTTCCCTGACAATAGGCCATAAGTACTCCGTAAGTTTGTCATCATCTTTCGGCGTGAGTTTGGTATTTCCACTTCGGATCAAACCCATTTTCAAATGATCTACAGATAAATATGGGTATTGGTAT
>JAILNX010000008.1 GCA_024691085.1 Clostridiales bacterium
TTACTCGTCCGCTGTGGACGAAATACTGGCTGAAAAGCTGGATGCGCTCATAGCGCAGCTCCAGGCACTGCGTCCCGTGCAGAAGTTAGGATATGAACGATAAAAATCAGGAGCGATGGATCTACGCCGTCGCTCTGCTGATACCGGTGGTGTGGCTCGCTTTGCTCATGGCCCCGTGCCTTGGCGGAAGCATAGTCGATGTGATGAAGCGGCTGACGGAGGCGATAAAGTCGCCGCTTCGCATCGTATGGTGTAAAGACAGCATCAAGTGCATATTGGTCTTCCTGGGGATGTATGCTTTTGGCATACTCCTCTATCTCGGAAGCAGGGGCAATACCCGCGACGGCGAGGAGCACGGCTCCGCGAAATGGGGCACTCCGCAGGAGCTCAACAAGCAGCTGAAACAGAAGGAGAACTTCCCGCTCTCGAAGGAGATACGCTTGGGAATGGATACGCATAAGCACAGGCGAAACCTTAACGTGTTCGTTCTCGGCGGCTCCGGCGCGGGTAAAACGAGGTTCGTGGCGCTGCCGAATATCCTTCAGGCGAATTGCAGTTACATTATCACCGACCCGAAAGGTGAGATACTGGCGAATACCGGCTACTACCTTTTGGAGCAGGGATATGAGGTCCGTGTTTTCAACCTCGTCGATTTCAATTCTTCGGATGGATACAACCCGTTCAAATACCTTCGTGACGATAAGGACGTATTGAAGCTCATAACCAACCTCATACGAAATACGACTCCGAAGGGCTCCTCAAATACCGATCCCTTCTGGGAAAAGGCGGAAACGGCTTTGCTGGAAGCGTTGATGTTCTACCTTCTTTACGAAGCGCCGCCCAATGAGCAGAATTTCGCAATGATAATGAAGATGCTCTCATACGCCGACGTGCGCGAAGAGGACTCCGCGCACATCTCTCCGTTGGATCTGTTATTCCAACAGCTGAACTATCAAAGCCCCGGGCATATCGCGGCGAAGCAGTATGCGGTGTATAAGCAGGCGGCGGGAAAGACGGCAAAGAGCATCAACATCTCACTTGCCGTCAGACTTGCGGCTTTCAATATGAAGCAGCTGCAAAGGATCACCGACGTCGATAACATGAGCTTCGGAGATCTTGGAGAGAAGAAGATGGCCATATTCGCCGTCATTCCCGATAACGATACCTCGCTTTCTTACCTCGTCGGCATGCTCTACACTCAGATCATACAAGAGCTATATTTCAGAGCCGACCATATCCATTACGGAGCCTTGCCCGTTCATGTCCGCTTTGTGCTTGACGAGTTCGCGAACGTCAGCTTACCCGAGGAATTCGATAAGTCTCTGGCGACAATGCGATCAAGAAATATGTCGGCAACCATAATCGTGCAGAACCTCGCTCAGCTCAAGGGACTGTATAAGGACGGAGCATGGGAGACCATCACCGGCAACTGCGATTCGCTCATTTACCTCGGAGGCAATGAGCAGAGCACACACGAGTACATCTCAAAGAACCTCGGCAAAGAGACCATCTGGACAAAGACCCACGGGCAGACCAAGGGCAAGTCGGGTTCATATTCCACCAATCAGCAGCTTACGGGACGCGAGCTGCTCACACCCGACGAAGTGCGTATGCTGGATAACAGATACGCACTTATTTTTATCCGCGGCTTTCACCCCGTCAGGGATGAAAAGTATCCCCTCGAACGTCACCCCGCATATCCCATGACGGCTTCGGGCGGATACCCCAAATACGACCACGCATTGCAGCGGCTCTCCGGTGAAGAGTTCAGCGGAGATATCGCCGTTGCAAGTGCGAACGAACAATCAAACAATAAGGAGGCAAATACTGATAATGCATCTTAACAAAAGGACCAAAAGGATCTTTGCGATCCTGTGTGCGTCGGCGCTCGTGCTTTGCACGGCTGTCGCCGCGTTCGCGGAGGGTGACGACCCGATCCAGGTCGTCAACAACCTCTCCGATTTTATCTTCGGGCTCATCCGAGCCGTGGGTATCATACTTCTCGGCTTCGGCGTACTTCAGCTCGGTATCTCGTTCAAATCCCACGATCCCTCCGCGCGTGCGAATGGTATGCTGACCATTGCGGGCGGTATCGTCATCACCTTCACCAAGGAGATCCTGACGCTCATCACGGGCTGACGGATCATATGGAAGCGGCGGCGCTTTTGCCGCCGCGATCCCTTGGAAGGAGGTGACGGCTCATGGGATCAAATAACTGGATCGTCGATATCCTGCAAAAGGCACTCGGGACGTGGAGCTATTTCCTGCGATTGATATGGAGCCTGCTCACTACCTCTCCCGCCGATTTCAAGGGCGGAACGATATGGGAGATCATGGTAAATATCCATGAGGGAATCAAGGGCATAGCTTACGGGCTTCTCGTGCTGTTCTTCGTTGTGGGCGTCGCAAGGACTACCACCAACTTCTCGGAGATAAAAAGGCCG
>JAILNX010000021.1 GCA_024691085.1 Clostridiales bacterium
CATGGGCGCGCGCATGCGGCGGGCCTTTTTGAGCTTTTTGGGCTTCTTCGCCCTGTCCCTCATGCCGAACGCGGTGAAAACAAGGGCGCAGACGAGCGCCCCGAGAAGTATGGTGAGCGCCGCCGCCGCGTACACGGAGAGGGGCGCCTTGGGGTCGAATTCCAAAGTGCGCACGACCGAAAGCCGCGAGGAGGAGTAGCGCAGATCGTCGGAGCCGAAGCGGGCGAGCCAGCTTTGCATCAGGCCGAAGACCTTCCCCTCAAGCAGCCGGCCCGCAAGGCACCCAAGCAGCGCCGCGGGCAGCGTGACCACCGCAGTGCAGGCCGCAAAGTAAAGGCAGATATGCCCCTTGCCGGAGCCGAGCGCAAGCATGGTGTGCGCCGCCTCGCGCTGACGGGATATGAACATGTAGCATTGCAGGCACAGCGCCGCCAAGGCGAGCAGAAGGCATATGCCAAGGAACACCGTGGATATGAACAGCATCTCGTTCATGGGCTTCGCCGCGGCGGAATAGCCCTGGTCGTATACCGAAAAGCGGAACCCGTGCGGCTCCAGCCTCTCCGCCCTTGCGGTGAAGGCCGCCGCCTCGCTGTTTTTTATCCTGAAAACGCCCAGCCCGTAGCCGTTTGCCGCGCGCACGGCGCCTTTCGCGGCGTTGGAGTCGGGCAGGTACACGTCGTAGGGGTGCAGGTCGGTCGCGCCGTACACGCCGACTATTTCATATTCTTCGGAGGCCGTTTCGGGGGCGAGGCCGCCGTAAAGGTCTCCGCCCGAGATGAGGGAGAGCCCCAGCTTATCGCCCAACTCGGCTCCGACCGCGCTGACGAGCCTGTCGGAAACGACGCAGACCTTCGCCTTCGAGGCGTATTCCGCGTCGGTAAAGCTCCTGCCCTCGGTTAGCATGAGCTCCTGCTCGTGGAACGGTATCTGATCCATGAGCGCCGCGGTGAACTGCACGGGGCAGGAATCGTTGCATTGCCGCATGTAAGCGGCGAGGCGGGCGTAAAGCCCGGTTTCGGCGGAGCCGCCCGTAAGCTCGGCGAGGGCGGGCACGGTGACGGCGCCGCTCCCGTCCGTAAAGGTCACGGGGGCCGCCTCGAACCAGACGTAGCTGTTTATCCCGCGGAAATACCGCCCGCAGACGAGGTAGCTCTTCCCCTCCTCGAACCGCGTTTCATCGGCGAGCCCCGCCTCGGGACGCACCATGATCAGCTTGCCGGATTCGTCGGAGCGGGAGTAAAGACATTCGTCAAGATACGCCGAATACGCGTCGATGTTCTCCGCGATGTAGTGCCAGACGGTGATTTTTATCACGGCGAATTCGGGGTCGTAAAGCAGGCGGTCCTTCCTGTGCAGCCCGTCGATCAGCGCGGCGGAGCCGTATGCGGGCTCAAAGCTCATCACCTCGGGCGCGGAGCACAAAGCGTCAAGCTCGGCGCGGTGCGCGTCTATCGCGGCTTCAAGCTCCCCGTCGTAAACGAAATTATCGGGATAATCCGCCCCCACGTACTCGAATTTCACAACGGTGTGGAAATAATCGTCGCACTCGTCAAGGTAGCCGCGGACGGAGGAATTGACGCAGAAGGCGACGCAGAGCATTACCGAAAGCAGCAAAAGCACCAGCGTGTAGAGCAGCGTCTTCCACGGCGTGCGAACGGCGGACTTTATCCCGTTCCTTATGGCCTGCATTGCCCGGCTCCTCCTTCCCGCATTTTGTGTCGATATGCCTTAACGGCATTGGTGAGTATAGCATGAAAAGACGTGTTTGTCAACAATTATTTATCGTATTACGATAAAAACGCCTCCGGCGGATCGTAAATATCGTTTGCTCGGCTTAGCGGGGGCTTTACTCCGCGCCCCCGTCCCGGCTGATGAAATTCAGCGCTTCCTTCTGCAGCTTGCCGCGCCCGGTCATGTTCTTGCCGACGATGAGCCTTGCGGCCTTCGTGTCGCCCGCCGCAAGGCGGGCAAGCCCGAACGCCTCGCGTATCTCCTGCGAGGGCTCGACGACGGGCAGATGAGCGTTGTACGGGCAGACCTGCTGGCAGACCTCGCAGCCTATGTGCGTGGTCTGCTTTTCGTATACCCAATCGGGGTAATCCGCCCCGTCCATGTAATATCGCATGCACTCGGTCACGTGCATTTCGCCGTCGTGGATGGCGCACGCGGGGCAGGCCGATTCGCAGCGGCGGCAGGCGCGGCAATAGTCCGGCGATTCGACGGAATAGCTCTCCGGAGCGAAGCGGTTGTTTTCATCCGAGGCGATGAGAAGGCTCTGCACGGCGAAGCGCGTGCCGAAGGGCGGTATCGCCGCAAGCGAGCTTTTGAGAGGCACGGCGATCCGGTTGTCGTAGAGCAGGCTCTTGACGGGCAGCTCGGCGCGCCGTACGCAAACGCCCGCGGCCTCAAGGCTTTTCGCCAGAGCGACCGCCGCGTGATATGAAAGGTTGCTGTTGACGTAATAGGGCGGTATGCGCTCGCCCGCGGGATAGGGCGCGTACGCCCAGACCAGCAGGCAGGCGGTATCGTAAGGGAGCCCGGAGGCGTCGAATATTATGTGCTCGTCGCGGGTATGCTCCGCCACCTCCGCCCCGTAGCAAGGCGGCGCGACGAAATAAGCCCGCGCAAAGCCGAGCTCCAAAGCCATGTTCTCAAGCTCCCTGTTGTTCATAACCGGATTATATCAAGAGGGAATGGGAAAAGCAATAGAGTTATGATCGCCTTCGGCGAGTTATGAGCTGCCTTCGGCAATGTTCGGAAGCGTTCGGCAAGCCCGGGCTCATAACTCCGAACTCAAATCTTATTCGCCGTTTGCCATTCCAACAATAATATGTTATAATCCACAAATAACGATAATGGGGAGGAAGGCGAAAAGGTGTTTGATACGCTGCTGCACTCGCTTGCGGCCGTTGCGATAGTCATGTGCATAGTGGCGCTCGGCTACGTGTTCGGCAAAAAGGGCTACATCAACCGCGGCAACAAGGGACTGATGACGAAGCTCATTATCAACGCGGGCATGCCCTGCCTCGTGGTCAGCAATATTTTGGGCGAGCTCGATCTTTCCACCCTCGAAAGGCCGCTCCTGCTGTTCCTCATGCCCGTTTTGAGCATGGCCTCCACGCTTGCCATCGGCCTGCTGCTCGCGGCTTTGTTAAAGCCCCCGGCGGTGAGGCGCGGCGGGTTCGTGGTGATGTGCGCGTTCTCAAACTCCATATTCGTGGGCCTGCCCATGAACCGCGGGCTGTTCGGCGACGCGGCGATCCCCTTCGTTATGATATTCTACATGGTCAACACCACCTTCTTCTGGACGGTGGGCAATTACCTCATCAACAAGAGCGGCGCGGCGGCGCACGGCGAGGGGAACATGGGCTTCGGCAAGCTTATAAAAAAGCTGCTCTCCCCGCCCCTCATCGCGCTGTTCATCACCATACCGCTGCTGCTCATCCAAACAAGGCTCAACGCAAACGCGGCTTTCATGCAGAGCTTTACCGAGAGCGGGGCCTACCCGTATATCGCGCTCGTGCAGAACAGCATAGTCAAGATGTGCGGCTACGTGGGCAACCTCGTCACGCCGGTGGCGCTTTTGTACATCGGCGCGGTGCTCTATGAGTACGGGTTCAAGTCGCTGAAGCCCGACGGCCTCATGTGGACAATGATGGGCGTCAGGTTCATACTCGCCCCGGCAATTATGCTCGCGCTCTGCGCGGCATTCGGGCTTACCGGCGTGCCCACGGGGGTCTTCACCGTGGAGGCCGCGATGCCCGTCATGAGCCAGGCGGTGGTGCTCGCCGCCTCGTGCGACGCGGACGAGAGCTTCGTCGCCTCGGGCATGTGCCTGACCACGCTCGGCTGCTTTGCGCTCGTGCCGATACTCATGCTCGTCATGACGGCGCTCGGGCTGGTGTAAAAGGATCGGTATTAAATTATGAGCAAGGAAACCTCCGCGGCGAATACCGCGAAAAAAAAGAAAAGACCGGGCGCGGGGAAGATAGTTCTCATCTGCCTCGGCGCAGCGCTTGCAGTTCCCGTAATCGTTGTGCTGCTGTATGCGCTGTTTTCAAAGGATCCCGTTCCGCAGAAGATCCCCGAGCCAACCGAACAGGCGGCTTACGAGATACGGCATATCATCAAATACTGGCCCGAGGACGCGGATTACCTGACCTGCGATTACGCCTGCATAATGGATAAGCCCGTTTTCAGCCGCACGTCGGAGGCGGGCGCCGCCATGAACAAGGCGGTCGATGCGTATTTTGACGGGCTGTTCGGGCGGATAGAAAAGGAGTACATGCAGGCGGGCGTTGCAAAGCCCCCCTATACCGAGGTCGCGTGCAGCCTCGAAAGCTGCCGTGATTACACCTGCGTGCTGTTCACCGAAAAGCACTGCTACGAGGCCCAGCCCTATACCGAGACCCGCACCGTAATAATGGACGGGCGCGGCGGCGAGGTCAACGCCAACGACGTTTTCCGCACCTACCACGCGGAGGAGAGGATCGCGGAGGCGGTGCTCGGCCTTATGAACGCCTCGGGTTACTGCTATGACGACGTCGGGCTGAACGACGTGCTCGCGCGGCTCGATATCTCCCACCGGTTCACCGTTGACGACGGCGGCGCGACCGTGTTCCTGCCGGAGGGCGTGTTCGCCCCGTACGACAGGGGCGAGCTCGCCTTCACCGTCCCCGCCGAAAGCATAGTGCCGAAGGTCGTCGGCAGCGCGATCACTATGGAGGAATACGAGGGTATATGCGGGCTCACCGACGCTGCCGCCTCCGCCTGCATAGTCCGTGAAACGGATATTACGGGCGGCGAGCTCACGCCCTACGCCGCAACGGCGTTCATGGGCGCGTGCATGCAGAAGTCCGGGCGCGGGGCCGAAAAGGGCCGCATACCCGTTCCGGCTGCGGAGTTCGAGGCGTATTACCGCGCCTGCTTCGGGAACGACTTCCCGGGGATAGACCGCGACGGCTTCGATATCAAGCTCGACAACGGCGTTTATTCGGTCTCCGCCTCGCAGAAGGTGTACGAATACCACGTGGATATCCTCGGGGCAGAGCGCAGCGGGAACGAGCTCACGATAGACGGCGAGGTCATGTTCGGCGGCTACGGCTACCCCTACAGCACCCCCGTCTGCCGCGTGACGATAAGGCTTATCGAAAACGCGGAGAGCCCATACGGGTTCACACTCAGGGACTATAACATGAGCCTGTGACCGCGCAAGCGTTCGATTGCGCGTTACGCATTACGAATTTGTAAAAATCTCTTTATCAAGGAGTTGTATTATGAAGGTACGCACAAGGTTTGCACCCAGCCCCACCGGCTTCATGCACGTGGGCAATCTCAGGACGGCGCTCTACGCCTGGCTGTGGGCGAGAAAGAACAGGGGCGTGTTCATGCTCAGGATCGAGGATACCGACCAGGCCCGCTTCGTCGAGGGGGCGGAGGAGGTCGTGTACAAGACCCTGCGCACGGCGGGCCTCAACTGGGACGAGGGCCCCGATATCGGCGGCGATTACGGCCCCTACGTGAAGAGCGAAAGGAAGGATATGTACCTTCCCTACGCAAAGCAGCTCGTAGAATCCGGTCACGCCTATTACTGCTTCTGCACCAAGGAGGCGCTGGACGAGCGCAGGGCCAAGGTCGAGGCCGAGGGCGGCACGTTCAAATACGATAAGCATTGTCTTAACATGCCGAAGGAGGAGATCGAGCGCCGTCTGGCGGCGGGCGAGCCCTACGTTATCAGGCAGAACGTGCCC
The DNA here is from genome assembly GCA_024691085.1 of Clostridiales bacterium. Lineage (GTDB taxonomy): Bacteria > Bacillota > Clostridia > Christensenellales > CAG-138 > UBA3857. Next base: position 5,751 of record JAILNX010000021.1, read on the forward strand.
ACGGAGGGCAAGGCCGATTTTGACGACGCCATATTCGGGCATATCGAGGTCGACTGCTCGGAGCTCGACGATATGATCCTCATCAAGGCGGACGGAATGCCCACCTATAACTTCGCCAACGTCATCGACGACCATACCATGGGTATCACTCACGTCCTGCGCGGCATGGAGTATCTTTCCTCCACGCCCAAATACAACCTGCTCTACGAGGCGTTCGGCTGGGAGAAGCCGACCTACGTCCACCTTACGACCATCATGCGCGACGCGACGCACAAGCTGTCGAAACGCGACGGCGACGCGACGTTCGAGGATCTGGTGAACGCGGGGTATCTGCCCGAGGCGATAATCAACTATCTCGCCCTCGTCGGCTGGAGCCCCGGAGACGAGCGCGAGTTCTTCACGCTCTCCGAGCTCAAGGACGCCTTCTCGCTTGAGGGGCTTTCGAAGTCCCCCGCGATATTCGACCACCTGAAGCTCCGCTGGATGAACGCGGAGTACATCCGCCGTATGGACGGGAAGGCGTATTTCGAGAAGGCGAAGCCCTGGCTTATTAAGGCCGGCGTCGGCGAGATCGCCGAAAAACCCGAGAACGAGGAGATCTTTACGAGGATACTTCAGCCGAGGACGGAGATATTCTCGGATATCGCGCCCAACGTCGATTTCCTCGCGAAGCTCGACGAGGACTACGATACCGAGCTCTTCACCAACAAGAAGTCCAAGACGGACGCCGAGGTGTCGAAGAACGTGCTTTCCGAGGTGATACCGCTTCTTGAGTCGCTCCGCGAGTGGAACGAGACCGCGATCCATGACGCTCTCATCGGCTTTGCCGCAGAGAAGGGCATGAAGAACGGTACGCTTCTTTGGCCCGTCCGCATCGCGATGAGCGGACGCACGGTCACTCCCGGCGGCGCGATCGAGATCGCGGCACTGCTCGGCCGCGACGAGACGATGAGGAGGCTAAGGCTCGGTCTCGACAGGCTCGTCAGGCAGACGGCGGGGGTATTGTAATATCAAAAAAAGCCTGATATAATAAGGGTAATCGATTCAGGAGGACTTAACGTTGTTCAAGGTCGCGGACATCGTATTCGAAGCTAAGAACTGCGGAAAAACCTTTTCGGCAAGATCCTTGAAGTACGCTTTTTTCGGCACAGAGCCGGAGCTCGTGATCGACGTAACCGACGCCGAAGTCGCAAAACACATGGAAAAGCATCCCGGGGTCGAGGAAGAGGTGTTCCGCTATCTTCTGTCCGGCACGGCCTTCTACAGCGCGCTGATCGACAGAAACGGCATGCTGCTCCACTCCTCCGCGGTCGTGAAGGACGGAAGGGCGTATCTCTTCACCGCCGGTTCCGGCACGGGCAAGTCCACGCATACGGGCTACTGGCTCGAGCTCTTTCCCGACGCATATATCCTGAACGACGATAAGCCCGCTATAAGGCTGGTCGACGGCGTGTTTTACGCCTACGGCACCCCGTGGAGCGGCAAGTTCGACTTAAGCAGGAACGAAGGTGTTCCCATCGGAGGCATCGCGTGCGTCGAGCGGGCGAAGGAAAACTTTATCGAGCCCATGCCGACGGCGCTTGCGGCGGCGAAGCTTTTGTCGCAGACCGTAAGGCACTTAAGCGAGGGCAGGCTCAATAAGCTCCTTGACACGATGGACCTTCTCATCCGCGCCGTCCCGGTCTACAGGCTGGGCTGCATCGCGGACAGGTCCGCCGCGGAGCTCTCGTCAAAGGTGATGACGGCGGCTCCGGATAATAACCGATAACGAGTCCCTGGTTCATTTCAGCTTGTTTTTAAGCGCAGGGAGGATCCTTTTAATAAATCGGCCGTTCGGCCGGGAAAGGACGCCCCTAAAGGGGGGTATTTGCTGCAGATGAAAATAAAAGACGGATTTGTTCTTAAAAACGTGGCGGAGGTGACGGTGGTCGTTCCCGCCGGCGCAGCCGCGCTCGATTTTAACGGCATGATCACCCTTAACGAGACCGGCGCCTTCCTCTGGGAGCTTTTAAAGAACGAAACGACCGAGGAAGAGCTGTTGAAGGCCATGCTCGCGGAGTATGAGGTCGACGAGGCGACCGCCCGCGCCGGCATCGAAAAGTTCGTAAAAAGGCTTTCGGAAGAGGGCCTTCTGGCCTGACGCATGCCGGAGCCCGAAAGAAAAATCCACACCGCGCTCAAAGAGGTCGAGGAGGTCATGCTCTCGAAGCTCAGCGAGGGCGGCTCGGTAACGTTCTCCCCAAAGGGGACGAGCATGCTCCCCATGCTCCATTCGGGGACCGACAGCGTTACCCTTATAAAGCCCCCGGATAAACCCAGAAAGGGCACGGTGGCTCTTTTTATACTGAAGGACGAGAAGGGCGGGCGTCGCTACGCCCTGCACAGGCTCGTCGGGATCAAAAACGACGAATACGTGTTTTGCGGGGATAACCGCATCTCTTGCGATCCGCCGGTCAAATACGAGGACATCATCGCCGTGGTCTCGGAGTTCACGAGGAACGGAAAAAGGCACGGCGTCAATGGCTTTTTCTACTGCGTCTACAAGACGTTCATGCTCGCGACGGTCAGGATAAGGCCGTTCACGAACCGATTTGAAAGATCCGTTTACAGCTTATGGAAAAGAATCTTCCGAAAAAAAACAAAGTAAACAGCAAGGGCGCGCTCAGGTTCCTTCATTCAAGGCTCAAGGGGCATATTCCCGCCCTTGTTCTGATATGCGTTCTGATGGCGGCAACGGCGATCGTGTCGGTGCTTATGTCCCTTATAATGGGAAAAATCATCGACGCGGCGGCGGGCGGCGATATGCGCCTCACGTTCATCTATCTCGGCGTCATGCTCGGAGAGGTGATACTGCTTCTCGTCATGCGCTTTACCGCGCAGTATCTCCAGTCACGGATGGCGTTCCGCATGGATATGACGCTGAGGAGCTCGCTGCTTAAAAAGATCATGACGAGGGAATTCGCCGTGATCTCGGGCTATCACAGCGGCGACCTCATGAACAGGATGACGAGCGACACGTATGTCATCTCGAGCACCGCCGCAAGCATGCTCCCGAACATATTCCAGATGATAGCGAGGCTCGGTTTCGCCTTCGGGCTTTTATCGTCCTTCGACTGGATATTCGCGGTCGCGGCAGTCGCCGCAGCTATTGTCGTCGCCGTGGTCTCTGTCATATTCCGGCCGATCATCAAAAGGATGCACAGGCGCATGCAGGAGGCGGAGGGCAATACCCGCTCCTTCATGCAGGAGACGATAGACAATCAGCTCGTCGTAAGGGTGTTCGACCGCGACGGGCGCGTCGAGAAAAAGACGGACAAGCTCCAGAACATCACCTTCCGTGCGTACATGAAGCGCCGCATCGCGTCGATCTTCGTCGGGCAGGGGATACATTTCATGTTCAATCTCGGCACCATGCTCGCGCTCTGCTGGGGCGCTCTCGGCCTTGCCGGAGTCCTCGGCGATGGCAGGATAGTCTCGTTCGGCACTATTACCGCCGTCATCCACCTCGTGGGACAGGTGCAGGCGCCGTTCGCGGGGCTTACGGGCGTGATACCGCAGTTCTTTACCATGACGGCTTCCTGCGAAAGGCTTATGGAGATCGAAGCGCTTCCCGAGGAGACCAGGTTCGACGCAGGCGGAACGCCCAATGAGTTCCGCTCCGCGAGGGTCGAGGGCATCAGCTTCTCCTACCGCAAGGGCGACGCGAAGGTCCGCGTGTTCGAGAACGCCTCGTGCGCCGTCGAAAAGGGCGATTTCATCGCTATCACCGGCATCTCCGGCATAGGCAAATCCACTTTCATGAAGCTGCTCCTCGGCGTATACGAGCCGGACGGCGGCTCCGTGACGATAGATACCGATTTAGGCCCGATCCCGGCGAACGTCACCTGCCGCGGGCTCTTCGCCTACGTTCCGCAGGGAAATATGCTCCTCTCCGGCACCGTGCGCGAGAACATCGCGTTCTGGGCGGACGGAGCGACGGACGAGGAGATCGAAAGGGCGGCGAGGATCGCCTGCGCCGACGGCTTCATAAAGGAGCTTCCCGAGGGGCTCGACACGACGATAGGCGAGCACGGGCACGGTATATCCGAAGGCCAGGCGCAGAGGCTCGCCGTCGCAAGGGCGCTTTTGCTGAAGGCTCCGGTGCTGCTTCTTGACGAGGCGACGAGCGCGCTCGACGCCGAAACGGAGAAGAAACTGCTCGAAAATCTCCGCTCGTCCGACGTCGGCACCGTAATAATAATCACGCATAAGACCGCCGCTCTCGAGGTGTGCAGCAAGGAGATACGCATAGACGGCGGAAACATCAGCGTAAGAGAAATAAAAAGGGGGAACGGGGAATGATAATTATCGGCGTCTGCGGCGCGTCCGGCAGCGGCAAATCGACTCTCGCGCAGAAGATAAAGGATTCGCTCGACTGCGACACGCTCATACTCGGACAGGACTGCTATTATATCGATCAGAGCTACAAGAGCTTTGAGGACCGCTGCGCGACGGACTACGACGCGCCGGAGATATTCGAGCACGACGAGCTCCTTCGCGATATCGACCTTTTGTCCGAGGGCAAGCCCATAACGAAAAAAGGCTACGACTACGCGAATCACGTCCGCTCCGATTCCGACGAGCTCATTCAGCCGCCCGACGTCCTTATAATCGAGGGCATACACGCGTTCTGGGACGACAGGCTCGTTTCCCGCATGAGCCTTAAGGTGTTCATGCACGTCGATCCTGACGTCTGCGTCGTAAGGCGCATGAAGCGCGACACAAGGGACCGCGGCAGGAGCGTCGAAAGCGTCGTCCGGCAGTATCTCGAACAGGTCAAGCCGCATTATGACAATACCGTTTCGCATTACATAAGAAAGGCGGATTTCGCCGTTATGCAGGGCGGCAAGAACAAGGGCGCGATCGACGCCATAAGCGCGTATATCACGATCGAGCTCTGGGCAAAGAAACGCGGAATCAAATAACTCCGATCGGGGCATAATGCTTTTCGGATGGATCCTCTTCTGAAAGGCGAATCAAAAAAGAAAAAGCTCGCCGCCGCGATACTGATCCCGGCGGTTTTGCTTTTGTTGTTTTCAAATCTGTTCGCTCCCGTAAGGAACGCCGCAGCGAAGATAATGCGCGTAGCGGCTCCCGTCGTGTGGGGGCTCTGCCTCGCTTTCGTGCTGAATCTCCCCATGAGCTTTTTCGAAAACAGGATGCTAAAGGGGCTGAAAGCGAAAAAACCCGGTCTTGCGAGGGCTTTGGCGATCGTATTGAGCTATGCGATATTTCTGGGCTCCGCCGCTCTCGTTGTCGCGCTCGTGGCGCCGAAGGTGGCGGACAGCGTGATAATGCTTACGGAGAATCTCGGCACGTACGCGGCGGAGATCACGGACAGGCTCGACAGGTGGAGCGCGGGGCTCAAATTAAGTCCCGAGGCGTATGAGCTGATCGCCGGCTGTACCGACAAAATTATGACAAAGGTCAACGATTTTGCCGCCGACAACGCCCCGCAGCTTTTGAAGATGACTGTCAGCGCGGTCACGGTCGTTTATGACGTTCTCATTACGCTCGTCATTTCGATACACGGGCTTATAAGAAAGGAAAAGCTTATAGGCTTTATGAAAAGGACGGCCGCCGCCGTTATCCCCGAAAGACACAGGGAAGGCTTTTTCGGCTATTGCGCCTACGCGAACCGCACGTTCAAGCGCTATATCGCGGGGCAGACGGCAAGCTGTGTGATACTCGGGCTCCTCTGCTATATCGGCATGAGAATATTCAATATGCCCTACGCGGAGCTCATCGCGGTGTTCTTAAGCGTCGCCGCGTTCATACCGATAATCGGGCCGTGGGTCAGCACCATCTGCTGCGCGCTGATAATACTCGTCGCGAGGATAGACGATCCGTGGCTGGCCCTGTGGTTCGTGCTGATAGTCGTCGCCGTGCAGCTTGTTGACGATAACGTGATCGCGCCGCGCGTTGTCGGCGACGCGATAGGTGTGCCGGGTATGCTTGTGATCGCGGCGATAGTCCTCGCGGGAGGACTCTTCGGAATAGGCGGGCTCCTGGTCGCGGTGCCGTCAGCAGCTGTGGGATATAAGGTGTTTAACGATTGGATAAACGGAAAGTCAGGAGTGAGGAGTGAGGAGTGAGGAGTTATTGAGCCCGCGCGCCTCACTTCAAAACGTCTTTTGCGATCGATAGGAGCTTTTCTTTCGTGTTGTCCTGAGGTCTTACCGCCGTGTGAGCGAGCAGGGCTTTTTTTATTTCACCGATCTTCGGGGAGGGGGGAATGCCGAGGCGTTCCATTATTTCCTCGCCGGTCACATCGAGCTCCTTCTCAGAAAACGGGGTGTTCTTTTCAACCATTTCGGCCAATACGCTGCGCCAGCGGTCGGCGGTCTTTACGGGTATCCGCTCCCCGACCGAGCCGCGGAAGTCCGCGTCACGGATGAGCGAAAGGGCGTAGGAGCGCTCCCTGCCCCAATGAACGAAGCGCGTTTTCAAAGTCGAGTCCTTGGCGAAGCCGTCAAGGTCGAACATATGGCGCGCGACGAGCCATACGGCGTCGTCGACGGTCTTAGTATCGAAACGGAGCCGCGTAAGTATCCCACGCGTAATATCGGCGCCGACACGGTCGTGCCCGTGCATATTGCCCTGGTTTTCAAGCTGGATGGGCTTGGCGACATCGTGGAAAAGACAGGCGAGGCGGAGAGTGAGATTAGGCTCGGACATGGCCGTCGTCCGCTCCATGTGCTCGAGCACGGGGTAGCGGTGGTATTTTTTCGACTGCTCGACGCCGCGGCAGGCGGCAAGCTCGGGTAGTATCACGTCAAGAGCGCCGATCCCGTCGAGGAGCGTAAGCCCGCGAAGCACGGAATCGTCGGAGGGAAGGCCGTATTTCACGTCGGACAAAAGTATCTTTTTAAGCTCGTCCCGTATCCTCTCGGCGGAGATGTCCTTAAGGAGCCCCGCACACTCCTTTGCGGCCTCAAGCGTCCCTTCCTCGATGTCGAAGCCGAGCTCTGCGGCAAAGCGGCAAAGGCGCATTATGCGAAGCCCGTCGTCGCCGAGGATGTCCCTGGGATCCTTCGTCGCAGCGCGGATAACGCGGCGCTTTAAGTCGTCAAGTCCGCCCGTCGGGTCGACGATCTCCCCCGTAAGAACGTCAGCGTACAGCGCGTTAACCGTGAAATCGCGGCGGAAGGCGTCGACATTGGGCGAATCGGAGAAGCGCACGCTGTCCGGCCTGTGCGCGCCGCCCTCCGCGTAGCAGTCCGAACGGAAGGTCGTATGCTCGTAGACCTTATCGCCGGCGTGGATCTCGACCATGCCGAAGGCTATGCCTTTGAGGACGACCCTGTATCCCGCGTTTTCGCAGAGGCTTATAACGACGTCAGGACGGAGCGCGCTCGTAATATCGGTATCGGAGACGGGAAGACCTAAAAGCGTGTTCCTCACGCGGCCGCCTACGACAAAGAGCCTTCCGCCGCGTTGGCGGAAGAGCTCTCCGAGTTCATTCAGTTCTTTTTCGAATCCAAATATCATTCGTCGTCTTCGGGTGTGATCTCGGTGAAGCCGAGATCGTCGGTCTCCTCATCAAAATGCGCTTCTTCGCCGTGAGCTTCGCCTGCGGGAGCGATCGACTCATGCTCCTTCGCGGCCTTCTCGAAGGCTTCCTCCTCGTTGTGAGGCGCTCTCGCGATGGACACGACCCTGTGCTCGTCGTCGACTCGCATCAGGCGTACGCCCTGAGTATTCCTCGAAATAACGCTTATATCCCTCGCGGGAACGCGGATTATGACGCCGTCGTCGCGGACGAGCATTATGTCCTCCTCGTCGGTGCACATGCGGAGGCAGACGAGATTGCCGGTCTTTTCGGTGAGCTTCAGGGTCTTTACGCCCTTGCCGCCGCGGCCCTGCGTGGAGTACTCGTCCTCGACGGTGCGCTTGCCGAGGCCGCGCTCGGTGATCGCGAGCACGTAACAGCCCTTCTCGATCTTGGTCATGTCGATGACCTCGTCGCCCTCGTCGAGCCTTATCGCGCGGACGCCCGTAGCGGTGCGCCCCATGGGACGCACGTCGTCCTCGTTGAAGCGGATGCTCATGCCGTTCCTGGTGCCGATCATGATGTCGTCCTCGCCGCTCGTCAGCTGCACGCCGATAAGCTCGTCGTCCTCGCGAAGACCCAGAGCGATTATGCCGCCCTTATGGATGTTGTCGAAGTCCTTGATCGCGGTCTTCTTGATAACGCCCTGCCTGGTCGCCATAACGAGGTATTTGCCGCCGTTGGTGTATTCGTTCACGGGGAACGCCGCGGCGACCTTTTCGCCGTTCTTAAGCTGCAGGAGGTTCACGATAGCCGTGCCCTTCGCGGTGCGGCCCGCCTCGGGTATGGAATAGCACTTGATCCTGAAAGCGCGTCCCGTGTTGGTGAAGAACAGGATGTGCGAATGCGTGGAGGTAACGAAGATATCCTTTACGAAATCCTCCTCGCGCGTGGAATGACCGCTTACGCCCACGCCGCCCTTGTGCTGGGTGCGGTAGGTGTCCTCGTTGATGCGCTTGATATAGCCGAGACGGGTCATGGTCACGGCCATATCCTCCTCCTGTATGATGTCGTCCATATCGATGTCCTCGATCACCTGTGTGATCTCGGTGCGTCTCGCGTCGGCGTAGCGCGCCTTGATGTCGAGGATCTCGGTCTTGATTATCGAGAGGAGGAGATGCTCGTCGGCGAGCACCTGCCTGTAGTACTCGACCTTCGCCTTAAGCTCCTGCTCCTCGTTCTGGAGCTTTTCGCGCTCGAGTCCGGTGAGCCTCTGAAGACGCATATCGAGTATCGCCTGCGCCTGCTTTTCGGAGAAGCCGAACCTGTCCATGAGGTTCGTCCTCGCGACGCCCACGTTGGGCGACGCCTTGATTATGGCGATGACCTCGTCGATATTGTCGAGGGCCTTAAGAAGGCCTTCGATTATGTGCAGGCGCTCCTCGGCCTTCTCGAGATCGTACCTCGTGCGCCTCGTGACGACGTCCTTCTGATGCTCGAGGAAGTAGTAGAGCATCTCACGGAGGTTCAATACCTTGGGCTCGCCGTCGACCAGCGCGAGCATGATCACGCCGAAGGTGTCCTGGAGCTGCGTGTGCTTATAGAGCCTGTTCAGAACGACGTTCGCATTGACGTCCTTCTTGAGCTCTATGACGATCCTCATGCCGGCGCGGGAGCTTTCGTCGCGGAGGTCCGATATGCCGTCGACCTTCTTCTCGTGAACGAGCTCCGCGATCTTCTCGACGAGGCGCGCCTTGTTGACCATGTAGGGGATCTCGGTCACGACGATGCGGGAGCGGTCGTTCTTCATCGGCTCGATCTCGGTCTTGGCGCGGACGATGATGCGGCCACGGCCGGTGAAGTAGGCGTGACGGATGCCCGCGTCGCCCATTATAACGCCGCCGGTCGGGAAATCGGGGCCGGGGATATAGTTCATAAGCTCGTCGATCGTGACGTCGGGATCGTCGATCATTGCGACGACCGCGTTAATGGTCTCGCCGAGGTTATGCGGCGGGATGTTCGTCGCCATGCCTACGGCTATGCCGTTCGAGCCGTTGACCAGAAGGTTCGGGAACCTCGAGGGCAGAACCGCGGGCTGCTGCAGCGTTTCGTCGAAGTTGGGATAGAAGTCGACCGTGTTCTTTTCAAGATCCGCGAGCATCTCCATGGTCAGCTTCGACATGCGGCACTCGGTGTACCTCATTGCCGCGGCGGGGTCGCCGTCGACGGAGCCGAAGTTGCCGTGCCCTTCGACAAGGGGATACCTCGTCGAGAAGGGCTGCGCAAGGCGGACGGTCGCCTCGTAAACGGAGGAATCGCCGTGCGGATGATATTTGCCCAGAACGTCGCCGACAAGGCGCGCGCACTTCCTGAAGGGCTTGTCGGGCTGCATGCCCAGCTCGTCCATGGAGTACAGTATGCGCCTGTGCACGGGCTTTAAGCCGTCGCGCACGTCGGGCAGAGCGCGGCTTATTATTACCGCCATCGCATAGGATATGAAGCTCCTCTTCATCTCGCCCACGAGGTTGATGGGAAGCACCTTTCCGCCCTCGACGTCGGTGGGCAGCTCGTTCGTGCCCAGCATCTCAAGATTTATGCGTTTATTGTTGTTGCTGTCGTCCATAATTGATACCTCTTAAATATCGAGATCCGAAACGAGCTTGGAGTTCAGCTCGATGAATTCGCGGCGCGGCTCGACCTGATCGCCCATCAGCACGGTGAATATCTGGTCTGCGGCCATGGCGTCGTCCATGGTGACCTGAAGCATTATGCGCTTCGCGGGATCCATGGTCGTGTCCCAAAGCTGCTCGGGGTTCATCTCGCCGAGACCTTTGTAGCGCTGAACGGTGATGCGGTCGCGGCCGATCTCGTTCAGCGTCGCCTCAAGCTCCTCGTCCGAATAGACGTATTTTTCGAAGTTGGTCTTCTTGATCAGATAGAGCGGCGGCTGAGCGATGTATACGTAGCCCTTCTCGATCATCGGGCGCATGTGGCGGAAGAAGAACGTCAGGAGCAGCGTCCTTATGTGGCTTCCGTCGACGTCGGCGTCGGTCATGCAGATGATCTTGTGATAGCGGAGCTTCGATTCGTCGAACTCCGAGTCGATGCCCGCGCCGAACGCGGTTATCATGCAGCGGATCTCGGCGTTAGAGAGCATCTTGTCGAGCCTCGTCTTTTCGACGTTCAGTATCTTTCCGCGAAGGGGCAGTATCGCCTGGAAATGCCTGTCGCGGCCCTCCTTGGCGGAGCCTCCCGCGGAGTCGCCCTCGACTATGAACAGCTCGCAGTTAGCGGGGTCCTTGTCGGAGCAGTCGGAGAGCTTGCCGGGAAGCGCGGTGGAATCGAGAGCGGTCTTGCGCCTTGAAAGATCTCGCGCCTTGCGCGCCGCTTCGCGCGCGCGGGAGGCCTGGAGGCATTTGTCGATTATGAGCCTCGACTCGTTCGGATGCTCCTCCATATAGATCGAAAGCCCCTCGGAAACGGAGGAATCGACCATGCCCTTTATGTAGGCGTTGCCGAGCTTCGTCTTGGTCTGACCCTCGAACTGCGGCTCGACGAGCTTTACGGAGATTATCGCGGTAAGCCCCTCGCGCACGTCGTCGCCGGTCAGGTTCGCGTCGTTGTCCTTTAATATCTTGTTCTTCCTCGCGTAGTCGTTTATGACCCTCGTGAGAGCCGTCTTGAAGCCGACGAGATGGCTTCCGCCCTCGGTGGTCGAGATGTTGTTCGCGTAGGTGTAGATGTTCTCCGTGTAGTCGTCGTTGTACTGCATCGCGACCTCGACGCTCGCGGTCTCGAGGGGACTGTCGGACTGCGAGGCGGAGAAATAGATGGGCTCTGCGTGAAGGACGGTCTTGTTCTTATTGAGATACGTCACGAACTCGCGTATGCCGCCCATGAAATAGAAGCTGTTCACGAGCTTTTCCTCGGGGCGCTCGTCGGTGACGACGATGGTCACGCCGGCGTTCAGGAACGCAAGCTCGCGAAGCCTCTTTATAAGGATATCGTATTCGTAATTCACCTCGTCGAATATTTCGGGATCGGGGTGGAACGTGACGGTCGTGCCGTGTTCGTCCTCGCCGCAGTCGCCGACGATCTCGACCTCGGTCTTCTTGATGCCGCGTTCGCAGATCTGGCGGTAGATATGCCCGTTCTTTCTGACCTCGGCGATGAGAAGATACGACAGCGCGTTGACGACGGAAAGACCGACGCCGTGCAGACCGCCCGAAACCTTGTAGCCCGAGCCGCCGAACTTGCCGCCCGCGTGCAGCATGGTCAGGGCGACCTCAAGAGCGGATTTCCCCGTCTGCTTGTGGATATCGACGGGAATGCCGCGGCCGTTGTCCTCGACCGTTACGGAGTTGTCGGGATGGATCGTGACGTAGACGTGCGTGCAGTAGCCCGCCATTGCCTCGTCGATGGCGTTGTCCACGATCTCGTAAACGAGGTGATGAAGCCCGCGGGAGTCGGTCGAGCCGATGTACATGCCCGGTCTTCTGCGCACCGCCTCAAGGCCTTCAAGGACCTGTATCTGCGAGGCGTCGTAGGTGTTGTTCTGTTCCATATGATTGTTCCTTTATTAATAATGCTGCATTGATTGCGTTATCGGTTTTTCGGTATCACTTCGCCGCTCGCGACCTCAAAAATCGCGGCGCTCCTGCCCGTCACGGCGCTTTCAACACCGGTCGCGGTGAGGAGGCACTGGCAGTCGATCGCGGACTCCATAAGCGCCCTCTGACGGCTGTCGTCGAGCTCGGAGAGCACGTCGTCGAGGAGAAGCACGGGACTTTCCCCGGTTTCCCCGCGCATGAGCGCAAGCTCGGAAAGCTTTAAAGACAAGGCGGCCGTCCTCTGCTGGCCCTGCGAACCGAACACCTTCACGTCCGTTTCCCCGAGCTTTATGCCGATGTCGTCCCTGTGCGGGCCGCGCGTGGTGAAGCCCCTCCTTATATCCTCCTCGCGGGAGGCGGCGAGAGCGTCGTAGATCGCGTACTCGGCGTCGTCGTCGAAATCGACGTTCGGCTCGTAATAGGCAAAGAGCCTTTCCTTCCCGCCGGTCAGCTTTAAGTGCATGTCGGAGGCGATGGTCGAAATATCGTCCATGAACCGCCTGCGGTCGCGCATGACCTCGGCGCCCGTCCGCGCAAGCTGCTGGTTCCACATGTCCAGCACCTCGGGATCTATGGGATCAAGGAACGCCTCCTTGATGAGGGCGTTCCGCTGGCGGAGAGCGGCGTTGTACATGGCGGCCTTCTTGTAATAAGCGGGGCGGAGCTGGCAGAGCTCCATGTCCATGAACCTGCGTCTCACGTCGGGGGAAGCCTTGACGAGGGCAAGGTCCTCGGGCGAGAACATGACCACGTTCATGACGCCCATCAGCTCTCCCGCCTTTTCGGCGCGCTGACGGTCGATGAATATCTGCTTTTTGTCCTTGGGATTCCTCGCGGCGTCGTCGCCCGTTCTGAGCTTTATCTCGATAAGGCGGGTGCCGTTCAGGGTATCAAGCTCGAGCCCGACGTACGCGCCGGAAAGCCCGTGCCCGATCATCTCGGAATCGCGGCTCGTCCTGTGGCTCCTTCCGAGGGCGCAGAGGAACACGGCCTCGAGCACGTTCGTCTTGCCGGCGGCGTTGGCTCCGTAAAGGAGATTCAGCCCCGCGGAAGGCGATAACTCCATATGCCCGTAGCTGCGGAAGCCGTTTAAAACCAGCTTTTTTATACGCAAGGAAAAACCTCCGACACTACCCCCATTTACAGATAAAATTATACCACGGCAAGCGGAAAAATGCAAGCGTTATATTATAATAAAGTAGAAAGTCCCGACGCTTGACAAAATAAATATATAATTATATAATTATACGCGAAGCAATTCAAATGCGCGAAAAGAGGGTGCGGATAATGAAAATACTGGTGCTCAACGGCAGTCCCAAGGGGGAGAAAAGCGACACACTCAAAATGACGCGGGCGTTCGTCGAGGGCATGGAAAGGGCCTGTCCCGTCGACGTAAGGACGGTGCACGTGCCCGAGATGAATTACGCCTACTGCATAGGCTGCTTCGCCTGCAAGCACAACGGCGGCCGCTGCGTGCTAAAGGACGGCATGGCTGAAATGCTCGGGGAGATGCTCGCATCCGACCTCATCATCTACAGCTTCGGGCTGTATTCGTACGGCATGCCGGGGCCATTGAAGAACTTCGTCGACCGCACCATGCCGCTTTCCTCATGGAACATGCACCGCGACGAAAAGGGCAAATATGGACATGAGTACCAGTACGACGTGTCGAAGATGCGCTTTATGATGATATGCGGATGCGGTTATCCCAACTCGAAGCATAATTTCGAGGGCGCCGTTCGCCAGTTCGAGCTGAAATATCCCGAAAACGCGGGGATAATAACCGTGCCCGAAAGTCCCATGTTCAATATCCCGCAGGCAGCGCAGTTCACGGCTCCGAGGATCGAGGCGCTGAAAGCGGCGGGCGAGGAGTTCGCGAAGAACGGAAAGCTGTCGGACGAAACGCATAAATTGATCTGTTCGCCGATGATCCCGGAGGAGATCTACGCACAGTTCGCGAACGGCGAACGGAAATAACTGCCGTCTGTCAAAAAAGCCGATACCACAAAAAACAGGCCTTTCGTGAGAAAGGCCTGTTTGTTAAACTTGTCAGTCCGCGATCGGGCCGGCGTCGATGATATGCTGGGGCATGTTCTTGTACTTCTTGAAGTTGTTCACGAACAGCTTCGCGAGCTCCTTCGCCTGCTTGTCGTAGGCTTCCTTGTCCGCCCACATCGCGCGGGGATCGAGCACCTCGTCGGGCACGTTCGGGCAGGTCTTGGGAACGAGCACGTTGAAGATGGGATGGCGTACGTACTCGACGTCGTTGAGCGCGCCGGTAAGGGCGGCGGTGACCATGGCGCGGGTGTACTTGATCTTCATGCGGCTTCCTACGCCGTAGGGGCCTCCGGACCAGCCGGTGTTGATGAGGAAGGCGTTGGCGTTGTGCTCATCCATGCGCTTGCCCAGCATTTCGGCGTAGAGCGAGGGATGCTTGATGAAGAAGGGCGCTCCGAACAGCGTGGAGAAGGTTGCCTGGGGCTCCTTGACGCCGCGCTCGGTGCCGGCGAGCTTCGCGGTGTAGCCGGTCACGAAGTGGTACATGGCCATGTTCTTGTCGAGCTTCGCGATGGGAGGCAGCACGCCGAAGGCGTCCGCGGTGAGGAATATGACCGTCTTGGGATGACCGCCCACGCCGGGAATGACGCAGTTGGGAATGTACTCGACGGGATACGCCACGCGGGTGTTCTCGGTGATGGAGCCGTCGTTATAGTCGAGCTCGCGGGTCTCGTCGTTCATTATGACGTTCTCGACGAGGGCGCCGAACTTGATGGCGTCCCAGATCTGGGGCTCGTTCTCGTGGGAGAGGTTGATGCACTTCGCGTAGCAGCCGCCCTCGAAGTTGAACACGCCGTCGTCAGACCAGCCGTGCTCGTCGTCGCCGATCAGCATACGGTTGGGATCGGCGGAGAGGGTGGTCTTGCCGGTGCCGGAAAGACCGAAGAACAGGGCGGTGTCGCCGTCCGCGCCCATATTGGCGGAGCAGTGCATCGGGAACACGCCGCGCTCGGGCATGAGGTAGTTCATAACGGAGAACATGCCCTTCTTGATCTCGCCGGAATACATGGAGCAGGCGACGGTGACGCGGCGATACTCGAAATCGAGGATTATCGCGGCCTCGGAATTGGTGCCGTCACGCTCGGGTATGCACTTGAAGCCTGGGCAGCAGAGCACGGTGAACTCCGGCTTGAACGCCTCAAGCTGCTCCTTGGAGGGCCTTACGAAGGCCTGCGTCGCAAAGAGAGCGGAGGCGGCGTTCTCGCAGACCACGCGGATGGGGAGCGAGTACTTGGTGTCGGCGCCGACGAAGCCGTCGACCACGAACGCCTCGCGGTTCTGCATATAGGCGCACATCTTGCCGTAGATGGCGTCCGCCTTCTGCCTCTCGATGGGCATATTGATCTTGCCCCAGTCCACCTTGTCGTGAACGTCGGGAGTATCGACTATGAAGCGGTCGTTGGGGGACCTGCCGGTGTACTTGCCCGTATTGATCACGAGCGCGCCGGTGTTTGCGAGCTTGCCCTCGCCGCGCCTCAGCGCATGCTCGGTGAGCTCTGCGGGGGACAGGTTGCGGTAGATCGCGGAAAGCTCCGTGATGCCCATGGCGTCGAGATAGTTCTTCATGTTTTGCTCCTTTGAAATATGTATTATTTCTATGGTTTTACTTGTGTATGAACAGCACGCCGATCGTGTTCGGACCGCAGTGCGAGGAAACGGTGCAGGCGGCCTCGGTGATGAGGATCTCCTTGAAGTAATTGAACTTCGAGACCTCCTCGTAAACGGCGTCGACGTATTCCTGCTTGCAGTGCGCGCTGGTTATGAATATCCTGTCGGGGCGGATGTCCTCGATGTTCGCAAGGCGGTCGTTGGCGTACTGCCTTACGACGCGGTTGTACTTGCCCTTATACTTTTTGCCCACGCGCATCCTGCCGTCGACGACCTCGATGCAGGGTTTCAGCTGCAGAAGGTTCGCGCCGAGCGCAGCCACGTTCGAACAGCGGCCGCCCTTGGCCAAGTATTTCAGCGTGTCGAGCGTGAAGCTCGTGTCGACCTTCGGGATTATCTCCTCCTCGACGATCCGCTTTATCTCCGGCGCGGGAACGCCAGCGGCGGCAAGGTTGCACGCTTCGATAACGGACTGACCTATTCCGGAGGAGAGGTTTTTGGAGTCGATGATGTACACGCCCTTCATCTCCTGCGCAGCGAGGCAGGTGACGTTGAACGTCGTGGAGAAGCCGGAGGAGATGGTGAAATGGATTATCTCGTCCGCGTCGGGGAACTTCTCCCGGATGCCGTTCAGATACTTGGTGAAATCGTCGATCGACTGAGCTGCCGTTGTGGGAAGCTCGCCGGTCTCGTCGACGAGCTTGAAAAGCTGTTCGCTCGTCAGATCGACGCCGTCCATGTACTCCCTTCCGCCTATGTTGACATAGAGCGGGAGCTTTTCAATGCCGTAGCGCTCGTAAAGCTCGGGAGAAAGGTCGGCGGTGCTGTCGCAAGAGATCTTGATCATATGATACCCCTATAAAAAATAATAAAAGCGGCAGGCGAAAAGCCTTTTTTACCACATGTATTTTATCACAGCCGATTTGAAATGTAAAGCGATTTCGGGTAAACAGAAAGAAAAAGCCCCGCCTTGAGAAGCGGGGCGAAGATGGTTCCGTCAGAGCTTTATTATCACGCCCTCGCGGTACACGGGGACGGTGTCGGTAACGTCGGGAGTGAAGCAGAAATCAACGTCTTCGGAGAAGCCGAGGTTTATAAGCCTCCTGTAATGGAACGTGGACGAAAGGTCGAAAGTGCCGTTTTTCCAGTTCTTATAAAGGTTTTCGCAGATGATCGCCATGTCGGTGAGCGAGCCCGTGCCGAGGTCGGCGAAGCTCCTTACGGCGTCGATTATCGCGCCCGCGCAGGTAAGGTCGTCCGCCGAGGGCTGTCCGTCGGTGCCGGCGCAAACGATCAGTATGTCGCGCCCCTCGCACGCCGCGGCCTTCGCGACGGCCGTGCGGTTGATCATTGCGCCGAGAAGTATCCTGTCGGCGCTTCTTACCGAGTACAGCGCGCCTGTGCCGTTCGTCGTGGAGACGATGACGGTCTTGTTCCTTACCGTTCTCGTAAGATACTCCGACGGGGAGTTGCCGAGGTCGAATCCGTTTATCTTGATGCCGCCGCGTTCGCCGCCCAGAACGCACTCGCGCGCGCCGAGCCTTGAAGCGAGCGCTACCGCGTCGCCCGCGTCGACCGTGGGAACGACCTTGACCGCGCCGCCGTTAAGCGCGCTTATCATGCAGGTCGTGGCGCGGAGCACGTCGACGACGATGACCGTGGTCTCCGAAAGCTGCGCGTCCGTCAGCCTGCCGAATGTGGGTAAAACGTCGATTTTCATAGGTCAAACCTCTGAAGTTTTTTGACATTGTACCACATATTGTGCCTCAATGCAAATCTTTCATGCAAGAACGAGGCCGACGGCCGTTCCGACGAGCCCCGATATTATCGCCGCGGGGACCGCCTGGCGCGTTTTCGTAACGCCGACCGCGCCGAAATAGACGGATACAGTATAGAAGACAGTCTCGGTCGAGCCGACTATCACGCTCGCCTCGCGCCCTACGGGGCTGTCCGCACCGTATTCGGACAGGATCTCCTTCAGCATCGCGAGAGCGCCGCTTCCCGAGAAAGGCCTTAGCGCGATGAGCGGCACGAGCGGCGCCTTCACCCCGACCTTTTCGGCAATCGGACTTATGAGCCCCGTAAAGAACGACAGCGCGCCGGAGCCCTTTAAAAGAGAGATCGCCGTCAGCATCGCGGCGAGATACGGCAGGAGCGACACGAGGCTCCGCAGGCTTTCGCCCACACCCTCGATAAAAGCCTTGTAGACGTTGACTTTTTTAACAAGCGCGTAAACGAGGAGCACGGCGACAAGAACCGGGATCGCAAGGGTGGACCACTTCATTTTATCACTTTCCCGAGGAGCTTCGCGGATACGACGGCGGCGAACGCGGCGGCAAGAGAGGCTATAAAGGTCGGCACGACTATCCCGTAGGGATCGGCCGAGCCGCATGCTGCGCGGACGGCGATCACCGAGGTCGGCAGAAGCTCCACTGCGGAGGCGTTCAGCGCGATGAACATCGCCATCGAGTCCGACGCGCGTCCGTCGCCCCGGTCGAGCCTTCTCACCGCCTCGATCCCGAAGGGCGTCGCGGCGTTCCCCAGCCCGAAAAAGTTCGCCGCGAGATTCAGGCTCACGGGCGCGGCGGCGTCGCCGAGATCCGGCATGAGAAGCGATAAAGGCTTCCGCATGAGCCGCGACAGGCTCTCGGTAAGTCCCGCCTTCTCCGCGACCTTGAAAAGCCCCGACCAAAGCATGAACGGCCCCGCGAGCTCGAGGGTGAGCTGTAAAGCGCCGCCCGTTCCCTCCGCGAGCGCCGTCATCGCGCCCTCGCCGTCGCCCTTCGCCGCAAAGACGGCGAGCCCTATCGCCGTCAGGATCACGAAAACCCAGTTCATCATACCGGAAAAGTATGCATACATTCCGCGGGATATGCCTTTTTTCGTCTGTATATTTGGTTTTTCCGTATTGTCCGCCGGAAAGATGTATGATAGAATAATTAAGTTAAACGCGGAAAAAGAGGAAAAAGAAGTGGAAAAAGCGATAAAACAGAACAAGATGGGGACTATGCCGGTCGGAAGACTGCTCTTTTCGATGTCGCTCCCGATGGTCATATCCATGCTGGTGCAGGCGCTTTACAACGTCGTCGACAGCGTTTTCGTCGCGAGGATCGACACGGCGATAGCCGCAAACGGCGTGAACAACGCGCTCACCGCCGTGGGCCTTGCCTATCCCATACAGTTCCTCATGGTCGCGTTTGCCGTCGGAACGGCGGTCGGCATGAATTCGCTGATGAGCCGCAGGCTCGGCGAGAAGCGGCACGAAGAAGCCAACTCCGCCGCGTCGAACGGCCTCTTCCTCGAATTCGTCTCAGCGATGGTGTTCCTCGTGCTGGGCTTGACCTGCGTGCGCCCGTTCCTTAAGATATTCACGAGCGACGCCGAGGTCCTCGATCTCGGAGTAAGCTACCTTAAGATCTGCATGGTGTTCTGCCTGGGCATATTCATACACTTAGGCTTCGACCGCATACTCCAGTCCATGGGCAAGACGGGCCTTTCGATGGCTGCGCAGCTCGCGGGAGCCGTCACGAACATCGTCCTCGATCCGCTTATGATATTCGGCTACTGGGGCTTCCCGAAGATGGGCATCGCCGGAGCCGCCGCCGCGACCGTCATCGGCCAGTGGGTCAGCATGATCGTCGCCGCGCTCCTCGTCGTGCTCGGAAAGCACGAGATAAAGGTCTCGTTCAAACATTTCAAACCGAGCGGAGAATCGATCAAGGAGATCTACCGCGTCGGCGCGCCGTCCATCGTCATGCAGGGCATAGGCTCCGTCATGAACACGGGCATGAACTTCGTGCTCTCGCGCTTTTTGACCGACGGCATGGGCGTTGCCATAATGAACATCTACTATAAGATGCAGTCCCTGATCTTCATGCCCATGTTCGGAATCACGAACGCGTCCATGAGCATCATCGCGTTCAACTTCGGCGCGAAGGACTATAAGCGCCTGATGAGGACGTGGAGGATCACCCTCGTCGTCTGCATAATCATAATGTCTCTGGGACTCCTCTGCTTCCAGATCTTCCCCGAGCCCATCGTAAGGATATTCGATACCGACGGCGCCATCACGGGCGAGGGCATAAGGGCGTTCAAGACGATCTCCCTGCACTTCCCGATCGCGGCGATCTGCATTGTCTGCGGCACGCTCTTCCAGGCGACGGGCAGGGGCTTCTACAGCATGATCGTGTCGCTTATGCGCCAGCTCGTCGCGCTGCTCCCCGCCGCGGCGATACTCGCCCTCGCGACAGGGAAGCTCTCCGCCGTCTGGTGGTCGTTCATAATCGCGGAGTTCATGTCCCTCGCGGTCAGCCTCATCTGCATGAAGCGGCTCTATAAAAAGGAGCTTAAGCCGATAAAGGAAATGAATACATAATACTTAAGACAAAAAAAGAGCTTTGCGCTTTTGCAAAGCTCTTTTGATTATTCCTCGCGGCTGTGATCGATATACCTTTTCAGAGAGAAGACCGGATCCTCATCAGAGGAATCGAGCATGTTCCGTTCGAAAGTGGGATTGTATCCGTAAAGGCTCGGCGGGCCCTCATAATAGATATTGGTGCTCTTGTCGTACACGGCGACCGTCTTGCCGCCGACCCTTTTATAGACGCGTTCGCCGTCGTCGATGATGAATTCGCGGCCGGTATTAAGACGGTTCATGTCCGCATAATGAAGGCTCGAAACGTGCTTTCCGGGCAGGTCGACATACGATACGAGCTTATCAAAATCGCTCCCGTTCTTTTTCATGGCTTCCCTCCTTGAAAAGAGCCGTCAGCTCTTTTTCTCGAATACCTCGCCGCACTTCGGGCAGGTGATGCGGATCTTGCCCTTGCCCTTCGGCACCCTTACGGTCTGGCGGCACTTGGGGCACCTGAAGAACCTGTGCGTCGCGCTCTGCGCGGTGCGCGTCTTTATCTCGTTCCTTTTGCGGGTGAACGGCGCGATGATATGCGAGCGGAACCACTCGTACTCCGCGCGGCGGGCCGTAAGGTTCCGGCTGAACGTGCGGAATACCGTGAACGCAATCGCGCCGACCGCGATAAGGTAAAATACTATCGATATTATCAGCCCGGCGGTCGAATCCGTCGCGGCTCTTACTATCACAGCCGTGATAAAGCTCACGAGCGAGAACACGCTTATGACCGTGTTAAGACCGTCTCCGCCGTAGCGGCCGGTGAGAAACCGGCGGACTTTTTCCTTAAAGCTCATTTTACCGCCTCCTTGTTGATTAAATATTAAATCCCCGCGCCTGAAAAATCAATAACGCCTGTCAAAATTATACAAAGATTTTACATTTGACATACCGGAGAGGGTAAAATATAATATGTGCATGAAAAACGGAAAGAGAGCCGGAAAGTTCATAAGGGGAGCGCTGTTCGCGCTTATGCAGTGGACGTGGGGACTGCCTCAGAACCTCGTCGGCGCTGCGCTTTTGCCTCTGTTCAGGGGACGCCGGTTCCGCTATCACGGCGCGCTCGTGACCGTCTACAGGGGGATGCGGAAGCTCACCGACAACAGCGGCTTCTCGCTCGGCTCGTTCATATTCATACCAGAGGCGTGGAGCGATCACGACAAGGAGCACGTCGTCGTCCACGAATACGGACATTCCGTCCAGTCGCTCATACTCGGGCCCTTATACCTTCCCGTCGTCGCGCTGCCCTCGGTCATCTGGTCGCGTCGGTACACCAAAAGATGGAAGACCTACCGCGCGCGGGGGATCGGCTATACCGACCGCTTCCCCGAAAACGACGCGGACCGCCTCGGCGAGGCGGTCACGGGAGAAAAACCGTATTAGCCTGCGGCTGTCGGGAAAGTCAGATCGGCTTTCCTTTTTTACAGGTTCAACAGCACCAAGGCAGCGGCGATAAGGCCGAAGCCCACGTATTTGCGGGCGGAAAGCTTCTCCCTGAAGAGCAGAAGCCCCGCGATCCCGACCAGCACTATCGCGCCGATGTTGTAGATGGGGTAGACGACGACTGCGGGGATAGAGCCCAGGGACAGGAGCAGGAAACGGCTCGCGAAATAGTTGGGTACGCCTATCAGAACGCCGAACAGGATATCCTTCCACGAGATGGGTTTGCGCTTTATAACGGTCATCACGACCGCAGCCACGAACGCCGTCACGAAATTGAAGAACAGGAAATTGTCCTTAAGATCGGGCGAGCCCGCCTTGTCGTAGATGTTCGCCATGGACTCCGTAAGCCCGCTTACGACGAGGAGCAGAAGCAGGAATACGACGGTCTTTTTCGAACCCTTCTCCTTTTCGGACGGGGAAAGGTTGATTATGATTATCGCTGCGACGGCAATGACGAAGCCTAATATCTGAAACACGGACGGAGTTTCGCGGAACACTGCGACGGCCATTATCGCGGGGACGAGCACGCCGAGCTTCATAAACACGGTCGAAAGCATCACGCCGTTTTTCGAGATGTTGAACTTCATCAGCACGAAGCAGGTCAGATACAGACAGCCGCTTATGAGCCCCAGTATCAGCGTGAAGGGCAGTCCCTCGCGGTAAACGAAAATGTTCTTGTCCTTCATGAACAGAAACGCGATCGTCGAACAGACGATGTAGTTCGACGCGAACATGGCGAAATTGTTTTTGATGTGCTTCTCGCCGAACCGCATTATGATCGCGACGGCGGAGCTTGCGAGCACCGCGAGTATCAGATAGAGCATGGGATGAAAGTCCTTTTCGTATTTACCGGACAAGTATAGCATAAAACCGCGCGGATTGGAAGAGCGCGGGATATTTACTTTCCTTAACAGACAGTATAGAATAGGCTTATAAAACCTGCGAAGGGGGATCCGAATGGTAATCGAGGAGCTGAAAAAAGAGGAGGCGGCGCTTGCCGCTCCGCTCGCCGCGCAGTTCAGGGTAAAGCTCAGAAGTTTCAAGGGCATTATCTCCGAGCCGGATATCCCTGCGGGGGAAGAGGAGCTTAACGAATACCTCGGAATGGGGTATCCCGTTTACGTCGCCAGGGAGGAGGGGAAGCCCGTCGGGTACGCCGTCCTCCGCGTGGACGGGTACTGCGTGTGGGTGGAATCGCTGTTCGTGCTTGAGGAGTACAGGCGCCGCGGGATAGCTTCCGCGCTGTTCGACAGGGCCGAGGAGTATGCCGCGTCCATAGGCGAGGACACGGTCTACAACTATATCCACCCGAACAACGAGGCCGTGATAGCCTTCTTAAGGTCAAAGGGCTATTCCGTTCTGAACCTTATCGAGGTCAGAAAGCCCTACGCGGGCGAAAAGATCGAAGGCAAAGTCCGCGTCGGCGAAAACGAGTTTGACTATTGAGCCGCAAAGCGCTTCAAATACGAAGGAATGTGAGGGGCCGAAATATGAAAGGTAAAGCAGGCGTGAGAATGATCGCAAGGATATGCGTTTTGCTGCTGATCTTATGCATTTGCGCCGTATTCTTTGTGAAGCATTTCAATTTCAAAGAGTATTCGGCTGACGACATGCAGGCTTTTCTCGACGACATGTGCAAAAAGCTGGACGTGCCGGCTATGTCTGCCGCAGTCTGGGATCATGACAGAGAGATCTATCTGAATCACAGCGACGGCGGCGAGATCGTTGACGAACACTCTTTGTATGAGCTGGCCTCCACGACAAAGGCGTTTACCGCGCTGGGGATCCTGCGGCTTAACGACAGCGGCCTTCTAAGCTTTGACGACCCTGTCCAGAAGTACATCCCGGAATTTAACCCGACGTATAAAGGGAGCGAAGTTGAGATCACGATCGGACAGCTTCTGAATCATTCGAGCGGGATACCGTGGTATGCGCTTGACCTGATACCGGAAGAAGAGTATAACCCGGGCGGTCTGAAGAAGAGCCTTTCCAGACTGTTCGACGTCGAGCTGAGCTTCGAGCCGGGAAGCAGGTTTGATTATTCCACTGTAAATTATGATTTCCTGGCTCTGGCAGCCGAGACGGTCACGGGCATGGGATACGAGGAATACATCAAAACGACTGTCCTTGACGAAGTCGGAATGACGGGATCCTATTTCCGTTCTGCTGCCGTCGAGGAGGGTGTGACGCAGGGAAACAGAACGGCGTTCCTCTCCTCGCGCCCGTACAACGCCCCGGTATACTACGGAAACACTGCCGCGGGATATCTGATCTCGAACACCGGCGACCTGATGAAATGGATGAAGCAGGTCGATACCCTGTTCGATTTTGAGGATTATTCCGTGAGCGATCAAAACGGTTATTTCGCCGGCTGGTGGATAGAAGACGATCGCGTTCTGCACGGCGGGAACAATCCGAACTACTCGTCATACGTATTTGTGAATAGGGAAAGCCCGACGGGAGTCTTCGTGCTGTCGTCCAAAGCCGGAATGAGCGCCTGGTACGCCGCAGACGGACTGTATCGGATGCTGGAGGGAGAGACCGTCGGGAAAGGCCTTTGGATCGACTGCGGCTACAGCGACCTGGAGGATGCGCTGTTCCTGATAGTTCCCTTGCTGCTGCTCTATGTGTTACTGTGGATCCCCGCGGATTCAAAGGGAAGAGCGATCGTCCGTCTGGCTTCCGGCGCTGTGATATTGATCGGGGTCCCGCTCCTGCTTTGCGTTTTGCCGGTAGGATTGCGCTTCGGCGTCGTCTGGCTTCCCGGCAGTTTTCTGTTCCTTTTCGGTTTTATCCTGACTTTTGCGGTCTATCTGATCGTAAGGAGCGCGGTGTTTTTCCATAAAAACAAAAAAGCGACCTCGGCGTGAGAACGCCGTCCGCATAAGAGGTGTTCCGCCGGATCGAATACTGACGAAGGCTTGCGTTATTCCCGCAAATGCTTTTTTCCCGATCCCGTGTCCGAGACCGAATCGGTGATCACGGTCAGCACGTCGTTCTTTACGTAAAGAAAGCCCCCGGAAACGGCTGCGTAGAACGCCTCCGCGCTGTTTTCTTTCGCCCTGATCGGCGAGTTCTCCTCAAGTGCGATCACGGCGGGGACATGCCCGCGCCTTATGCCAACACTTCCGCCGGCATCTTCCCCCGCGCCGCGGGCGAAGACCGTTACGGAATCGCAGCCGACGGGAGGATTTTCGCCCGTCGGGGTTATTATTTTGAGTGTCAGCGCGCTCATTTACGCATCCGTGCTTTCTCAATAGGGGGAGAGGAAGGCCTCCCCGCTTCGGGAATAATAAAAGTGTTAAAGACTGCGAGAAAGCCGCGGCTTTCTCGCGAGCTGAGCCTTTGCTCAGCTCGGGGCTCGGTCTTGCTCGCCTTCGGTCACGTGCGATCCGGGACGGGGCTCGTCTTGCTCGCCTTCGGCGAGCTTCGGTCACTTGATTTCGTCCACCGGACGAAATCTGCGCTTCGAGCCCCTGCTTCGTTAAGTGTACCAAAAGAAGTGGCTCCCATTTGGGAGCCACTTCTTTTGGTACAGATGCACCCGATGTATCCGAACCCAAGCCCGATTCCTCGAGCTCGGCGAAGGTTACTGTTTTTGTTCCGTCCCGGAAGTTAAAGACGAATGTGATCCTGTCATCGTAGAGGTAGATCGCGTTCACGAAGCTGTCGATGAGCCTGCGCCTGTGCTCGAGCTTCTTCGTGTCGTACTTGCGCATACGCTCGAACCAGAACAGGAAATGCTCCCTTGTGAAAAGCGGCGGTCGGAGCAGTTCCTTGTGGGCAAGCAGCGTTTCGAGCTCCTTCTTGCTCTGTTCAAACTCCCAAAGCCGCTGCTTCGTCGATTCAGTGATGATCCCCTGCTGGAACGCGTTCAGAAGATTGCCGATACCCTTTTCGACCTCCGAGAGCTGTTTCCTGAGCAGGGGAATCGCCTCGTTTTCCTTTCCCTGACGCTCGACGCCCATGTCGGCGAGGCGCTTTATCAGCTCGTCGTCCCAGAGTATTTTCTTGATCTGATCGATCACAACATCCTCGATCCATTCCTTGCGGACGGATCTTTTGTCGCACCCGCGATGATACTTTACGCTCACGCATTTGTAGTAACGGTGAACTACGCCGGTGTGGCTGTGTCCCGATTCGCCTGCCATGTAGCACCTGCATTTACCGCAGAACAGCTTGGTCGTCAGAAGGTATTCCTCGTCGGCCTTGAAGTGCGCCGCACTCTTTTTCGTCTGCTTCAGCTTCTCCTGCACCCGCTCAAAAAGCTCTTCGGGGACTATCGCGGGAATACCGTGCGGGACGGTCACGTCGCGGTATTTGTATTCGCCGATGTACTTCCTGTTGTGCAGCATTCGCGCAACACTGTTGCCGTCCATCTTGCCGCCGCGACAGGTGCGCATTCCGGCGAGATTCAGCATGTCGCAGACCTCGCGCATGTTCTTTCCGTTCGCGTAATCGGTAAACGCCCTGAGCACGAGCGGAGCCGTGACCGGGTCGATCTGATAATGCTGCTCGCTGTCGATGACAAATCCGACCGGGACGTTGCCGCCGTTGTGCTTGCATTTCAGCGCGTTTTCGGTGAGCCCTCTCAGCACCTTTACGGCAAGCTCCTCTGAATAATACTGTGCCATTCCTTCGAGCAGGGATTCCAGAAGTATGCCTTCGGGACCGTCCGAGATCGCTTCCGTCGCCGATACGACGCGCACACCGTTGTTGCGGAGCATACGCTTGTAATGCGCGGAATCGTACTTGTCGCGCGCGAATCTGTCGAGCTTCCAGACGAGTATCACTTCAAACCTTTTGCTTGCGCTGTCCTTTATCATCCGTTGAAAATCGGGACGGTTGTCCGTCTTCGCGGACAGCGCGCGGTCGATGTAGGTTTCGATGATCTCGATGCCGTTCTTCGCAGCAAACGCTTTGCACTCGCGGAGCTGTCCCTCGATGGATTCCTCGCGCTGATTGTCGCTCGAATACCTCGCGTAGATAACGCCTTTCATTCTCTTTAACACCTCCCTCCCGTGAGTTTCACTGCGGGGTTTCAGGGTTCTCCCTGACAAGCAGTACGGAAAGTGGGTACACTTTCCAGTGCTTGCCGAGACAGTGCCGTTTCCAAATTCCCCGTGCGGGTATAATACCATATTCAATCGGGAATGTCCACGCTGAACCGTTATGTTCGTTCTTTCAATCATCCTCTCCGCGTCAATCCCCGTTGCTCTTTCTCAGCCTGTTTGGTATAATTGCTTCGGGATATAAACCGACTGAAAGAGTATCGCATGATGGGCGGCACTGCCTTCACAAGCAAAGTATTTGGCATGCCAAATACTGCTTGTCAGGGAGAGCCCTGAGGCCCCGCGAACGGAGTAAAGCATGAAAGATGATTTGTTAAAACAGTATTCGATATTCGAGGTGAAAAGAGCACTTTCGGAGGTCGAAAGAGAATACGGACGCGAGCAGGTCGAGCACATAGTCGGCAGGGATCGAGCCGAGGAGATCGACCGCGAATTTGAAAAAGAGATCGCTCTGCGGGTCGAGCCATATTGGAAGAATATTCTGGCTTACGAGCGAGGCGGTTTTTTCACGCAGGCGTTTTTGAGACTGAAATACTCCCTGAGAAGCAAGAGCGGTGAATGCGGCGTTCCTCAAAGCGTACTCGAAGCCATAGTCGATGATATGATGCCCGATATCCGCGCCTTCTTTGAATCCGAGGAGGGCATGCGCGAGTTTGAGGAGTGGAAGAAAACGCGCGAGCTGAAACAAGCTGAAAAGGAAACAAAATCCACGCAAAAAAAGCAGTGATCCATTAGCTTTTTCAACTTCTGCACCAGTGGTGCAGAAGTCGGATCTCCAAACAAATGACCGAAATTATGCGTTTGAAACCATAACAGAGTTTTTCAAAAAAATCAAGTAAATGTATGGATTTTCAAAAACCTGCACCAGTGTTGCAGGTTTTTCATTTATAACTTCTCTTCGTTAAATCATAAAGTGTGTACCGCTCAGAAAATGAAATTGGCTCATTCTCTTCATCAAGGTCGATTCCGTACTTTTTCAGCTCATCGAATAACATCTTCCCTTCGTCACAAACAGGAAGTGCACTGATTGTGTGAACTAATTGATCTATTGAAGTTCGTTTTTTTGCGCAAAAATCGTCGCAGTAATAAATCCATTTATTTCCGTCAATATAGATTATGCTTGATATTCCTATGAAGAATAAATCGGTGAAAATGGCATTGTACTGACTTGCTCTTATAATATAGCACTTATACATAATACGCGCTTCATCCTTGCCCATCGAAAAGGGCAAATAAACACATAAGATATTTCTCCGAAACTTTGAATAATTGCCGTTTAGAAGTTTCAGTTTGTTTTCACATCTATCAACAACAGGTTTTGCAAAAAAAGAGTCGGCCCTTGGGTCGTCACTTTCAAGTCTCCCGTAGAAGCTATACATTTCAACCGAACTCAAAGTCTGTTCCTGTGATACTGTTATTCTCTTTTCGTGTTTTTTTAATCTCTTCTTAGGAATGGTATTAACAGGTTTTCCGAGATACTCGTTTGAAAAAGCCTTTGCATCCCCGTCGGCTTTTGATTCGGCTCGTACAACCTCTATCCCGAAATCCGAAGAATAGTTCTGCCAATCAGGACTTTCGCCTTTCAGAGTACCTTTCAGTGGTACGAGATCAGGCAGGAACTTGTTTATGACGAGCAATGCATATAGTTCATATTCCAATTTATTAAAACTGCTCATGGCGCAAACTTTTTACTATCCTCCGTCTCGGCAATCACGGTTATCTCGCGCAGTTTTTCTTCGAGAAGTTTTTTGTCCGGCAGTTTCAGAGTATAATCCGCCACCATTGCGGGAGAAAGACTGCCGCTTAGCGCATATTCAACTACGGTATCGTCCTTGTAGGTACACAGGATCAAACCAACACTTGGGTTTTCGTTCGGCTTCTTTACGTCCCTGTTCAGTGCTTCAAGATAGAAGTTGAGCTGACCAAGATGCTCCGGCTTGAATTTGCCGACCTTGAGCTCGACCGCGACAAGGCAGGACAGCGCGCGGTTGTAGAAGAGGAGGTCGAGATAGAAATCGGTATTTCCGACCTGAATACGGTACTCCTCGCCCATGAAAGAGAAGTCCTTGCCGAATTCCAGAATAAACCGTTTCAAATTCGCAATAATGGATCTTCTCAGATCCTTTTCCTTGTAATCATCGGGGATATCAAGGAACTCCAGCACATACGAATCCCGAAGCGCGCCGACTGCCGGATGCTTTTCGATAAGGCTCTTGTTTTTATCGGCAGAAATCATCGTGCGCTCAAAAAGCATGCTTTCTATCTGCCTTTCTAGCTCGCGCTTTGTATAGCCGTTCGCTATGCAGAGCCTTAGATAAAACTCCTTCGCCTCGTCTGTTCGGCAGGCGATCATTATAACCAAATTATTAGTCCATGTAATTTCTCTCACCAGCGGTGAGAGATTCGGCTTGTCACGGTACGTTTCGAAAAATTGCTTCATCCTCCAAAGATTTTGCGCCGAAAAGCCGCTTGCGGAAGGATAAGCGTTTTTCAAATAATCAGAGAATTCCTGTACGACGCTTTTTCCCCAGCCGTCCTCATCGGATTTGAGGCTAAGGTATTCGCCGATCTTCCAATACATTTCGATCATTTCGGAATTGACCGCTTTTATCGCCCGCGCCTTCGACTGCTCGATGATCTCGATTATCGGCTCGAAGGCAGTGCTGTATTTAATAATGTCTGACATAGCACAATCTCCTGTTTGGTTATTCTTTGTAACTGTTTTCAATGATACAATAACACCAAGTGCGAAATGTGTATAGATTATACATTCCTCGTTAATAAATCAGCAATTGTTGTCATCGCTTCCGTAATCATGGAAAAACCCTTTCCTTCAATCTCCGTTTTCTTATTCATAATACCTCTTTTGTCATTGTGCACATCGTTTCTGATGTTCTCTTAGTCTATTACAGCCTTTCGCACAGGGGCAGGAGTTCGTTAAGCCGGGCGACGATGCGCTGCTGCTCGGAAGACGCCAAGCGCCGTATCACTAAAAAGATAGAATCGGTTTCTTGTTCAGCTTATACTCTGCCGCGTCTTTTTCCATTCTGTAAAGCGTGATTCTTCTTTCCTTGCAGATTTCCGTTACCTTTGCCGAAAATTCATCCGAAGCTTCGCAGCCGAGTATCACGGCATGGGGTTTGATGGACGGGAGAAGCGCACCGTGCTTTTCGGCGTTCCATGCGCTGCCGCAAGCGGAGGCATCCCGGATAATTCGCCACTCTTTTTCATAGCTCCATTCTGGAGACTTGGTCAGCAGTGTTTCAATCAAAAACTCCATTATCCTCGGACGTTCGCCAACAATGTCATCCAAGCTCAAACCCGGTCTTTTATCATCATAAAGAACCGGCGCGGGCGAGAACTTAAGCTGCTTATTAAACTCAAGGAATTCATATTCTGCACACATTCACTTATGGTGTTGAGCATAATGAGCCCACATAAGCAGAGAGCTGTCGCTTTCGCTGAAGCACGAAATGCCTTTACGCAGTCGAAGAATATGCAGACTATCACAAAAAGCATTCAGTAGACTTTTCGCATTGGTTCCAGCGGTCTCCCATTCGGGACGGTCCTTGCTCAAATCGGCAGTTTCTTGCAGGTGTGCAAGCATATCCGTTAGAACTCTATCCTTATTCACAGGAAAGTCAACGTCAAAAACATCATTGAAGTTTGCAGGAGAATCATACCACATCGTATCGTCAGCAAGATTTGCAATGCTATAATCGCTAACCGGACAATACTTGTAGATAAGCTGCGGCGCAAGATTCCGGTATATGTATTCGCCTCTCTCGTGGTCGTTTGGGGAATCTAAACCACAAAGGACTTTGCAGTATAATGCACGAAGTTCTTTTTTCCAAGTTTCTTGTCTGTCATTAAATTGTTCCATCGATATCACTTCATTTCAACCTTTCGCATGGGGGCAGGAGTTCGTTAAGACGGGCGACGATGCGCTTTTGCTTGGCGAGCTTTTTGAAAAGTATCATGCTATTGATAGTACTCCGTTGGTTTCCTTCAGCATGCCGTTTCTCTTTAGCAAATCGACGGCCAGATCATATCTTTCAACGATGGATTCGCCTGTTCTGCTGAAGCCGAGCAGATTCGTCATTGTTTTATATAGGCCGTCTTTTGTAATTGAGACGTTTTGCTTGACTAAAGTGAAGACTCCATCCGCGAGCTCTTCTACGGCGATGTACTGAATATCACGCCGGTCGCCGGGAATGCGCAGCCGGATCTTGTTCATTTCGGAAAGATATAAGAATCCGTTTTTGCGAACTATGCCGTATCTTTCGCATGCCTGCATCTTCTCATGGTATTTATCGCGTACAAGGTTCGTCACTTTTTCTCTTCCGAACAAAGAAACGATCCTCTTCAGCAGATATTCCTCCGAAAGCGGAGCTTCTCTATTTAAAATCTCCTTTACTGCTGAGGGAAAGCTGTAATGAAACCTATCAAAAACATCCAATGCGTCAAGCTGTTTATACTTTGGAAAATCGGAGCTTTTCTCTATTTTCTCCTCCGCAAACCTGCTTTGACTATCACTTGCGGTATCGACTTCCGCCCCCGAATTATTGTCGTCGATCTCTTCTCCCATGACTCGTCTTCTTACAGCTTCTCTAGCGATCCTGAGGAGGTTTTCCTTCTCAACGGCATTATTCTTATACCAGTCGGTCGACCAGATCCTGTAGAACTGCCAGCCCATGTTTTCAAGCACTCTCTGCCTCAAGCTGTCGCGATCCCTTGCATTCTTCGACGCATGATAAGACGCGCCGTCGCATTCAACGGCAAGAACATAATTGGAGCTTCCGGGCAGTCTAATTCCCATATCGATCTTGAAACCGGAGCATCCAATCTGCGTATCGACGGTGAAGCCTTTATCGCGCAGGAATTCGCAGACCTCAAGCTCAAAGTCTGAGTCGAAAGAGTCTTCGGATCGAACGGTAATACCCCTTTCCAGTGCAGTCTCTCCATTCTGAGCATAGTCAAGATATGCGCGAAGAAGCCTTGCGCCTTCCGAACCGGCACCCTTGAGATCGATATCCGTATAAACTATTGACGAAACAAGCTGAACATTATCCTTTGCTCTTGTTACGGCAACATTGAGCCTTCGCTCGCCACCCTCCCTGTTCAGAGGGCCGAAGTTGTTGATGAATCGGCCTTGACTGTCTCTTGCATAAGCAACGCTGAAAATAATGGTATCTCTTTCATCACCCTGAACGGTTTCCAGGTTCTTTATGAAGAAAGGTTCGGGCCTGTCCGAACTGAAGAACCATTCAATGGAAGGATTCGATTCGCGGCGCCTTGAAAGCAGCTTGTCGATCAAGTTCTGCTGAGCTGCGGAGAAAGCAACGACTCCGAGGCTGCGTTTCGGATACTCGGCAATGTTTTGATAAATGAGGTCAACAATGAACTCGGCTTCGGCCCTGTTGGTCTTTGTTCTTCTGTCAAACACTCCGTCAACGCGGTAGAAGTCGACTCCAATACCCTTGTGATCAGCCGAAGCTGACGGGAACGTAACAAGCTTGTTATTATAGAAATTCAAATTAGAGAACGCGATAAGCTGCTCATAATGGCTTCTGTAATGCCACGCAAGCCTTTCCGTGTTGAAGACTGAGCTGCCGATATCAAGAAGTGACTCGAAATCGGTCACATCTCCGACCTCCTCATCTTCGTCTTCGTCATTATCCATACTCGAGGTAAAGAAATTGCTTGGCGGCATCTGCCTTGAATCGCCTACTACAATCAGCTGAGCACCCCTGTACACCGCACCTATTGCGTCCTGCGGGAAAATCTGAGACGCCTCGTCAAACACAACTGTGTCAAAGCTGATTTTTTCGGGGTCGAGGAAGGTGCTTACGCTCAGAGGAGACATCATAAAGCAAGGCTTCAAAAGCTGAGCAAGCTCGGCTGTTTCGGACAGCAGCTTCCTTATGGGCATCTTCTTTCGTTTTTTCTGTCCCTCTCTTCTGAGCACAGCAACCGAACTTCCCCCGGCAACCATAGAAAGATCCGGCCTTTTTTGAGAAAGCGCGGCTTTGATCTGCAGCTTGCTGATCTCGTACTGCAAAGCATCTTTACTGCAGAACTCTTTTACAGCTTGATCCTGCCGTATCCTTGAGAACGATTTGAGTTCAGGAGAGGAAAACAATATTGCTTCTATCCAGTTTTCGTAATACTGCCTGCGGAAAGAACCTACAATCTCCTCCGGTGCAAGCTCGTTTTCAATAGCCAAATCGATGAATCCCAGAAGATCGAAGCTGTTTGCCCGATATAACAATTCCGAAAAAGCTATCCAGTTGCTCAGCTTACCAAAGTTGCGGAGACAACCTTCGATCTTTCGGATGCAGTAATCATAGCTGTCTTTTTCAAGATCCAGAATATTACTTGCAAAGAGCTGAGAGACACGCGCTTTTGCGTCGGAAACCGAGCTTATATCTTCTTCGAGAGTTTCCGAATCGTCTTTGAACCCCTTTTTAAGTTCAACAAACTTTTCGAAGCTTTCCGACGGAAGAGACCCATAGGAACAGCGGTCATAATCATAGCATTTTCTCAGATCGTCCAAAGCAATAAACACCGCTTCCCAATCGGTATCAACGCCCTTGTAACATGAACCGAGATATCCTGCAGCCTGGGTCTCGATTTCATCAAAGACCTTTTTCGCAGCCTGCATCTTTTTCAGGCTGTCGGAAAGCGCAAC
This sequence comes from Clostridiales bacterium, assembly GCA_024691085.1. Lineage (GTDB taxonomy): Bacteria > Bacillota > Clostridia > Christensenellales > CAG-138 > UBA3857. The sequence continues at coordinate 39,172 of JAILNX010000021.1, forward strand.
CGCATCTTTATACGACGGCTTGCTGTTAGAAACAGAATACTGTTTGAGCCTTGCAATGAGCTGTTTATACTCGCCGCTGAACAGTCTCGAAATACCCGAACGATACTTTTCGGTTAATTGTGAATGCAGCTCCGCCCCGGAAAGCTCTGAAAGAATACCCGGAGTGTACCTCTCGAGTATTCTGTCTCTTTCAGGCACTATCTCCTTACATAGATTTCTCATCCTGCCAAGTATCGGGAAAGCATGATCGAACTTGCTTTTTGTGAGCAGCGCCGGCGTGACAGCATCGGAACCTGCGGAGAACTCAAGGAAAGAACGCAGCCATACAGTATCGGAAAAGTTCAAATCCGGAGTTTCATATTTGGTTTTTATTTCCGCTGTCTTGCTTTTAAGCGAGCAGTATCCTTCCAACAGCTTTTCAAGATCTGTTTTTAGCGTAATCTGCTCTTCATAATCTATATCTTCCTTGATAAAACCGTACCAACTGTTCTCCCTGTAATTGGCCCCGATAGACGGGATATACTCAACATATTGCTCAAGCGTTTTAATTGCGGCAAGGAACCATTCCTCGCCCTTATTTTCAATATCCTTTAGTCTGAAATGTATTTCCGGGAAGCCCCTGTCTGAAGAATACAGTTCAAAGAGCTGATACAAGGATTTGTTGACGGGAGATCTGTTCGCATGCAAAGCTTTCTCGTATTCGTCAAGCTTTGAAAGGGCCTCCTTTTTGCGTCTAATCTCGTCAAAAGCACCCCTTGGATAGCGGATCGGAGCCGCTTCGAGAGTCCTGTTCAGTTCATTTATTACAACATTCTTATTAGCTTTATGACTGTGCAGCTCAAGACAAAAATCCGAAAGGCCGGCTTTTTTCAGCTTCTCATAAACAACGTTCAAAGCGGCTTGCTTTTCAGAAACAAAGAGGACCTTTTTTCCATCATGGAGGCACTCGGCTATTATATTTGTAATTGTTTGGCTTTTCCCTGTACCCGGCGGTCCCTGGAGGACAAAGCTTTTTCCGCTCTTTGCCATTTCGATCGCTTCGATTTGGCTGGAATCGGCATCGACAACGGTATGCAGATCAACAAGAGGATTCTCGACAATGCCTCTGACATCATCCGTCGAAAAGCCCACTTCTTCGGGAATGCTCTCACCGATCAGAGCTCTGACGTTTGAGTTTTTAAGAATCTGTTCGGCATTGTTTTTCAGATCTTCATACATATTGATCTTCAGGAAAGAGAAGATTCCCAGCTTACACTCGTTGAGTACCTTCCACCCCAATTTGCTTACAACCGAACTTACCTTGGAATAATAACTCTCTAGAGTTTCGCCGTCTTCATACTCCGGGAGCTCGATACCGTAATCCGACTTTATACGATAGTTGAATGTGGGATTTATTACCAAGTCATCATCGCTTATCTCGATTTTTACCGGATCAAGCACCGAGCCGGTGATTATATTAACGTGAACGAGAATAAGCGGCGCACGGTAAACGATATCAGAGCCGGTTTTTTCCGTCCATTCCAAAAATCCGAAAACGAGATAAGCAACATTCAGGCCCGTCTCTTCCTGTATCAGCTGAGCTTTTTTTGCTATGTTTTTGACAGCTGTTATTGGATTTGGAGTTTGGGAATAGAACAGAAGCCTTCCTCCGCTCATTCTCTGCGAATAATACCGAATATGATCGGCTTTACTTAACCGCGCGTCTTTGTTTGCAGAAAACAGACTGGTTTGGAGATCGGTATCGGAATCCTCGTCGGGGATGTGAGGATCATAGACGTCAAAGGCATGCCCGACAGAGCATTTTGAAAATACAGCTTCACAATTTGGGAATACAACTTCAGCAGTTGAAGCCTTTGTATCCTTGAAACTGATAAGATTGTTCCTTTTTCCCGTATCGAGCAGTTTCTCCGCCCAGCGATCCAGCTTTTTTCTATCTGCCATTTTCCACCTCGATCATCTATTCCGGCGAGCCCGGAATGCGGTTTCACAGCGCACCCAACAACTACAAATATCCACTTTATTTTACCATGTTTTTGCTTTTGTATCAAGTCTGCAAAACATGTATCCGGGCAGTACAAGAGGCGCAGAGCTTTTTCTGCGCCTCAACCAATGATGTTTACTGATAGATCAGATCGCTCAGCACGAACTCTTCCGCTTTTTCTGATCCAGTTCATCTCACGCGTCCACTTCAGCTCGTCGGAGGCTTTGAGAGCCTCGTTGATACCGTCGCGTTCGCAGCACTGTCTGACGATCAGATCGTACGTTTCCTGCGCGTCGCGGTCAAGCCCGGCGAGGTAGTCCTCGAGAGTGCCGTTGAGCCGCATTGAGGTTACGACGGAGGGCTTATTGTTTTTGAGATACTGATAATGTCTGAATCCCCAGACGCCGACCTTGTCGATAGTGATTTCCATTTTGCATATCCTCCAGTTGATTTTGTTGTTCTTTTTGAGCCTGTTAATTCGGATACGCCATATAAACGACAAATCCGAACCCTTCGCCTACCGGCTTGAGGTTCGGATACATGTCGTGTGGTACACCTTCAGGGGCTCGAACCCTGGACACCCTGATTAAGAGTCAGGTGCTCTACCAACTGAGCTAAAGGTGCGTTCTTTCGTTTGCAAAGAGTATTATACTCATAAAAAGAAAAATTGCAAGCCCTTTTTTAATATATTTGCAAAATAATCTGCCGGGCGGCCTGTCGGGCGGCGGGTTTTACGCAGTTTTTACATATTTTTGGTGCGTTCGTTACAATTGGTGTGTATAATAGAAGCATGAAAACCCAAGACACTGAGGAGGTGCTCATTATGATAAACAGGGCAGAGATCAAGGAACGCGCAAAGAATATGTTCCAGAGCCGCTACTGGCCGAGCGTCGGGCTGTTCGCGATATTCGCGGCGCTTACCGGGTCGGTCGGCGTAGGGTTCGGCTTTACATTCAACAACGGCAGCCTGAAGGATCTGTTCGACGGCTCCGGAAACAGTATCATCCCGCCCGCCATCGCGATCGCGTTCGCGGTATTCGGTGCGATAATGTCCTTCATGGGCATACTCTACTACATCTTCGTAGGCGGCCCGTTCACCGTATCCTCGGCCAGGACCGGGCTTAACATCTACGACGGCTCGGGCGTGAACTTCAAGGACGTCATCTTCTGCTTCCGCGACGGGCGCTACAAGAAGTCGGTCGGCGCGATGGCGCTTTACATGCTGTTCACAATGCTCGCGTGCTTCGTCGTGATGATCCCTCTTATGGTGATCGCGATCGCTGCGGGCGTGATCATTGCGAATAACCTTGAGCTGAGCGAATGGGCGTTGGCTGCGATGATCGCGCTCTTCGGAGTGATCGCCGGCCTCGGCTCGTCCGTTCCCGCCGTCATCGTGAGCGAGGGCCTTTCGCTGACGCCCTACCTCGTAGCGGACGAGGGGCTTTCCGGCATGAACGCGATCAGAAGGTCGTGGGAGATCATGCGCGGACACAAGTGGGAACGCTTCGTACTCGAGCTTTCGTTCCTCGGCTGGGGCATTCTTACCGTGCTCACCTGGGGCATTGTCGGCATCTTCTTTGTAAATCCGTACATGAACGTCACCTACGCGGGCTACTACCGCGAGCTTACAAGGGGCGAGATAACCGAATACTGATGTGAATATGTTAAAAGGCTCCTTCTCACGAAGGAGCCTTTTTCCGTTTGAGTTATCCTATGAAGAATTCGCCGTCGCCCGCGACGGAGATATGCGTGTTGTAGAACGCCTTCATGCCGCCGACCATATAGTCAACGTCCTTCGCGCCGGCTGTCTCGCAGGGGGAGTGCATGGCGAGCTGGGCGAGGCCGATGTCGACCGTGTTGATCGAGACGTGCGAGCCGGAGATATTGCCGAGCGTGCCGCCGCCCGCGACGTCGGAGCGGTTCGCGAAGTGCTGGCAGGGGATACCGTTATCCTTCAAGAGCTTGTGGAATATCGCCGCGGACACGCCGTCGGTGGTGTAGCGCTGGTTGGCGTTGAACTTTATCACGATGCCCTCGTTCATGAACACGCAGTTCTCGGCGTCGGTCTTTTCGGGGTGGTTGGGATGCACGGCGTGCGCGTTGTCGGCGGAAAGCATGAACGACGCCGCGAGCGCGCGGTAAACGTCCTCCTTCTCCTTGTTAAGAGCGATGAACACGCGCTTTATGACGTCGCGAAGGAAGGTGGAGTCCGCGCCCTGCTTCGTGCCGGAGCCGACCTCCTCGTTGTCGAACACGCAGAGCATGTTTATGCCGCGGGAGGGTTTCTCTGCGGCGAGGAAGGCCTTAAGTCCCGACCACGCGCACTCGAGGTCGTCAAGGCGCGGGGAGAGTATGTACTCGCCGTCGTGACCGACTACGGTGCCCTTTATGCGGGGATAGAGGAAGAGGTCGTTTCCGAGCACGTCCTCCCCGGGAACGCCTGCGGTCTCGGCGATGAGCTTTTTAAAGCCGTCCTTCGCGGTACCGTCGCCGAAGAGGGGCATCATATCGGTCTGCGCATTGTATTTGAAGCCGTCGTTTACCTCGCGGTTCATGTGGATGGCGACGTTCGGTATGACCAGAAGATCGCGGTCAACGTCGATGAGCCTGGCCTCCACGCCCTTTTCGGTGCGGACGAGCACGCGTCCCGCCACGGAGAGGGGACGGTCGAACCACGGCGCGAAGAGCATGCCGCCGTATTTCTCAACGTTCAGCTGGGTGTACTTGCCGCGGACGGAGAGCTCGGCGTTCTCCTTGATCTTGAACGCGGGGGAGTCGGAGTGCGCCGCGATAATGCGCAGGGAATCGGCCTCCCCGGGTACGGTGAACGCGATCACGGAGCTCATGTTGCGCGTGACGAAATAGCTCTTTCCGGCTGAAAGCTCCCACTTATCCCCCTCGGCAAGGCGGATCGCGCCGGAGGCCTCAAGCTCCGAAGCGACGTTTTTCACCGCGTGGAATGCGGTCGGGGACTTTTCGATAAAGGTCAGAAGGTTCTTGATGCTATCCATATTACAACTCCTTTGAGATTAAATAATCAACGTGCATAGCGGCCGGATCGAGGCCGGTGTTCGTATAGAGCATCCTCGCGCCGACGGGATCCTCGATCTCGTTCAGTATCGCGCGGCCGTGATCGCGCATTATGTCAACGCCCGCGTAGTCGAGGGGCAGAAGCCCGGTCACTGCGGAGACTATCGCGCGCTCATCGGGAAGAAGCTCGGAAAGCGGCACGGGCTTTGCAGCGCCGCCGAGGGAATAGTTGCTTCTGAAATCGGTCTTTGACTCGCGCAGCATCGCGAATATCGGCTTTCCGCCCACGACGTAAACGCGCATATCGCGTCCCAATTCGGTCGCCAGCGGCTGGATAACGGACTTTTCGGGATGCGCCGCGCGGTACAGGGCAAGCTCGTCCGCGTTTTTCACAAGCGTCACGCCGTTTCCGCCGTGACCGCCCGCGGGCTTCGCGACGAACGGGAAGGGGAGCGCCGGGACGGGCGTAAGAAGATGCGTTTCGAGCATCGGCACGGCGGATTTAAGCCGCTCGTAGGTTTTGAGCTTGTCGTTCGCGGTCTCGTTGAGTATCGGCGGATTCGATACGAAAAGGCCGTTCTCCTCCAGAAAACGGGCAGTCTCCCACTCGCGGCTGCGGTTAATAATGAGCTCCGCGCCTGAGACAAGGCGGAGGACGCTTTCGCGGGAGAGCCCGTCGAGTATGACGAGCGAGGGGCGAAGCCCCGCGACGCAAAGCGCCGAAGAGTACTTGCTTATAAGGACGCGGTTCTTCTCCGCGTCGGCTTTTTTATAAAGGATGTAAGCCCTTTTCATGATACGGAACGGATTATGTGGGCGAGTATCTCGTCCGCGGCGTTCACGCCCGTGCACTCCTCGATGGACTTGAAGTGCGCGTTGGAGTTGACCTCGCAGAGTATGGGCTCGCCGTCCTTGCCCTCGAGTATGTCCACACCGCAGAAGTCGAGGCCGAGAAGCTCCGCGGTCTTTACCGCGAGCGCCTCCTCCTCGGGCGTCGGAGTATGCGGACGCATGGAGCCGCCGTTTGATATGTTCGCGCGGAAATCACCGTGCTCGTTATAGCGGTACATCGCGGCGATGACCCGCCCGCCGACGACGTTGAGCCTTAAATCGTGCCCGAAGCTCGACGAGATGAACTCCTGGAAAATTACCGGTCTGCCCCCGACTTTTTTAAGTATCTCCGCAGCCTCCACTGGATCGTGCGCGAGCCATACCTGCTGACCGAACGAGCCGCAGTCCTCCTTGATAACGAGGGGCGCGCCCAGAAGAGAGAACATGGTATCGACGAAATCGAGCGAGTTATAGCCGATATTTTCGTAGGTGAACGGCGCGCAGTAGGTCGCGGGCATGGGCACGAGCCCGTCGAGCGCGAGATGCATGAGGGACTTGTCGTCGCAGAGCTCTATCGCGCGGGAGGTGTTGAAAAGCCTGAATCCGCGCTTCTCCAGCGACGAGGCAAGGCGCACGTCCTTATCGTAAAAGAGCACAAAATCGGCGTCCGAAACGGGCAGGATATCCCTGCCGCCGCCGGACGCCGTAAAGAATTCGTCGTTCGTATAAAGGTCAAGCTCCGCGCCCAGCCTTTCGGCGGACGCGAGAAGCCGCGCGGATATGTCCGAAAACTTATTCGTGTGAAGGAAACGGTTGACTATGAGTATTCCTCGAACCTTTTTCATAACCTCTTGGTCACGCTTTTCGGGACTATGTTGCAGTCCCAGTAAAGGAGTTTGCCCTCGATCTTCCTGGCAAGGCGTATCGCCCTCACGGTGACGGAGTCGATCTCGTGCCTCTTGAGCGTCGAGATGCGGTAGACGACGACGCCGTTCGGGAAATCGCTTTCGGGCTGGAATTCGGGGCTTCCTATCGCGAAGCCCGCGCGCCTCGCCGTTTCCTCGAAAACGATGCGCTCCTGCTCCGTCTTAAAGCCCATGTGCAGGTTTATGCGCCTCGCGGCGTCGGTGTTGTCGCCGATGGAGCGCAGCTTCCTTACCTGCTCGCGGTTCTTGACGGTCTGATACTTCATCTCGTCGGGATAGAGGAGGTTGAAATAGGTCGCCCAGTTCTCCTCACGCTTACCGCCGACGCGGCAGATGAGCTTCTTCTCCTTTGCGGCGATCTCCTTCATTATATCGTACTGCTCCTTGTCGGAGGTGTAGAAATAATACTGCCGCATGCTCTCCGCCTCGATAAAGCCCGCGGGGATGACGCCGGTCTTTCGCGAGATCTTCGCGGCGATATCCTCGATGCGCCTTATGTCCGAGTTGTTGAGGTCGTGCTCGTCGAGCGTCTGGAAGCAGAAATAGACAAGAAGCGGGGCTTCGGGATTCGGCGCGGTCTTGTAAAGACTCAGCTCGACCCCGAAGTACGTTTCCTCGCCTTCGAGTTCCCAGAAATATTCAAGCCATGAGGACCGTTGGGACATTATTCAAGAACAGCCTTTATCCTCCTCACGCCGGAAGAGGAGGCTTCCTCCTTTTTGATTTTGAACACGCCGAGCTCGCCCGTCCTCGAGGCGTGCGGACCGCCGCACATCTCGCAGGAGTACTCGCCCATGGTGTATACCTTGACTATATCGCCGTAGGTGAAGAGGCCGATAGCGCCGCGCGCCTTCGCCTCCTCGTAGGGCATCTCCTCGCAGGTGATGGGAACGTCCGCCTTGATCGCGTCGTTGACGAACTTTTCGACCTCGCGGAGCTCCTCGGGAGTGACCTTCCTCGGGAAGGAGAAGTCGAACCTTAAGCGCTCGGGGGTGATGTTCGAGCCCTTCTGGCAGACGTTTTCGTCGTTCAGGACCTTGCGCAGGCCGGCCTGCAGGAGGTGCGTCGCGGAATGGAGCCTTGTCGTGATCTCGGAATGATCCGCAAGGCCGCCCTTGAACTTCTGCTCGGCGCCGGCCTTGGACTTCGCCTGATGCTCGGCAAACGCCGCACGGTAGCCCTCGACGTCGACGGTAAGGCCGTTCTCCTTCGCAAGCTCGACGGTGAAGTCGATGGGGAAGCCGAACGTGTCGAAGAGGTGGAACGCGGTGACGCCGTCGATCAGGCCGTTCTCGGTGTGGTTCTTTATGCGCTCGAACTCCTTAGTGCCCTGGACTAAGGTGCGCTGGAACTTCTTTTCCTCGACGTCGAGCTCGGTTACGATGAGGTCGCGGTGCTCGCGAATCTCGGGATAGATATCGCCGTAGGTCTCGATGACCGTCTCCGCGACGCGGGAGAGGCTCATCTCGGGCATGCCGAGCTGCATGGCGTAGCGGATCGCGCGCCTGATTATGCGGCGGAGGATATAGCCCTGATCGACGTTCGAGGGCTTGACGCCGCGCTGGTCGCCCAGCATGAATGTCGCCGTGCGCATATGATCCGCGATTATGCGGAACGCCTTCGTGACCTCGGGGGAATCACCGTAATGCTTGCCGGAAAGCTCGGCGATCCTGTTGAGTATGCCGGTGAAGGCGTCGGTGTCGTAAACGCTGCCCACGCCCTGCAGAGTCGCGACGGTGCGCTCGAGCCCCATGCCGGTATCGACGTTTTTCTGAGCGAGAGGCTCGTATTTCCCGTCGGCGGTCTTGTTGTACTGCATGAACACGTCGTTCCAGATCTCGAGGTATTTGCCGCAGTGACAGCCGGGGAAGCAGCCTTCCCCACAGGGCTCCTTGCCCGTGTCGATGAACATCTCGGTGTCGGGGCCGCAGGGGCCGGTCTGGCCGGCGGGGCCCCACCAGTTGTGCTCGCGTCCGAGGTAGAAAATGTGGGAGGGATCTGCGCCCATCTCGACCCAGCGGTCGTGCGCCTCGGTGTCGCGCGGAAGCTCGCCCTCGCCCGCAAAGCAGGTGAAGTAAAGCTTATCCTTGTCGATGCCGAGCCATTCGGCGCCGGTCAGGAACTCCCAGCTCCACGCGATGGCGTCCTGCTTGAAGTAGTCGCCGAGCGACCAGTTGCCCAGCATCTCGAAGAAGGTGCAGTGGCTGGCGTCGCCGACCTCGTCGATGTCGCCCGTCCTGACGCATTTCTGCACGTCGGCAAGACGGCTGCCCGCGGGATGCTTCGCGCCAAGAAGGTACGGCACGAGCGGATGCATGCCCGCCATGGTGAACAGGGCGGTCGGATCGTTCTCGGGAACGAGGGGAGAGGAGGAGATGATCGCGTGTCCCCTCTCCTTAAAGAAACGAAGGTAGAGCTCACGGAGCTCTTTCGTTGTAAGAGTCTTCATAGTAACACCTTTCGGGCAAAATGCCCTTTACATAATAAATCATCATATTATAGTACATAAAACGGTCGTTTGTCAAATGCTATGGACAAAGGAAGCCGGAAATGGTATAATCAGTAGAACGACAAACCGAAAGGAAGACTGTTTTTATGGCAAAAGGCGGATTTATGCCCGGCATGGGCGGCAATATGCAGCAGATAATGATGAAGGCGCAGAGGATGCAGCAGGAGGTCCAGCGCGTTCAGGAGGAGGTCGGCTCCCGCGAGCTCGAGTATTCGGCGGGCGGCGGCGCCGTAAAGGTCGTTATCTACGGCCGCAAGGAACTCAAGAGCATCGAGATACAGCCCGACTGCGTCGATCCCGACGACGTCGAGATGCTGCAGGATCTCGTTCTTGCCGCGGTTAACGGCGCGATCGCGCTTGCCGAGGAGACCATGACGAAGGAAATGAACAAGGTCACCGGCGGCATGAATCTCGGCTTCTGATGAGCATCCGTTCGCTTGAAAATCTGGCCTCGAGGCTCAACCGTCTGCCGGGCATCGGCGTGAAGACGGCCGAGAGGCTCGCATATCATATCCTTACCCTTAAGGACGAGGACGTCGAGGGGCTCGCCACCGCGCTCACCGACGCGAAGCGGAGCATCCATCCCTGCCCAGTCTGCGGCGCGTATACCGAGGACGAGCTCTGCTCCATCTGCGCGGACGCAAAGCGCGACGGCAGCCTGATCTGCGTGGTGAAGGACGCGCGCGACGTGTCCTATATGGAGCGCATGCGCGAGTACCGCGGGCTTTATCACGTGCTCGGCGGAACGCTTTCGCCCATGGACGGCATAGGCCCCGACGACATAAGGATCGCGGAGCTTCTGGACCGCGTCAATAAGGGGAACGTCCGCGAGGTGATACTCGCGACCAATCCCGACGTCGAGGGCGAGGCGACCGCGAGCTATATCATGAGGCTCTTAAAGCCGCTCGGAGTAAGGGTCACGCGCATCGCGCACGGCATCCCGATAGGCGGCAACTTGGAATACGTCGACGAGATCACCCTCTTCAAGGCGATCGAGAACCGGCGCGAGATGTAAAATACGTTTTTCCGGGAGTTTGAGTCTGTGGTCTTTAAAATACTTTTAAGTATTGCGGCAGGATATCTGCTCGGCTCCGTGATGAGCGCAATTATCATATCGAACCTCGTCTACCGCGAGGACGTGAGAAGGCACGGCAGCGGCAACTCCGGCGCGACCAACGCCGCGAGGGTGTACGGCTTCTTCATAGGGCTCGCGACCTATCTAGGCGATTTTCTGAAAGGGATCGCCGCGTGTCTTCTGGGAAGGCTCATAGGCGGCTGGGATCTCGATTCGGGATTCACCTGCATGGCCGTTGCGGGCTTTGCCGCGATAGTCGGACACAGCTTCCCCGTGTTCTGGCGCTTTAAGGGCGGAAAGGGCGTCGCTACGGGCTCGGCCTTCGCGCTCATGCTCGACTGGCGCATATTCGTGATCGCTCTCGCGGTATTTCTCGCGGTCGCGCTCATCACCAAGATCGTCTCCGCCGGCTCGATAGCGGGCTGCGTCGCGGTCGCGGTCGGATCGCTCGTATTCGTCCGCAGCATCCCCGCGATGATACTCGGCGTGGTCGCGGCGATCCTCGTGATACTCATGCACTGGCAGAACATATCGAGGCTGATAAACGGCACGGAAAAACGCTTCGTGTTCGGGAAACCCAAGGCTCCGCCGAGGGTAAAATAGCAATAAAAAACCGGCCACAAGGCCGGTTTTTTTATGCGTATGCGCTTATTATTTCGCGGTCTTTACGTGGTACTTGGTAACGTTCTTCACGGTCTCGCCGTCGATCTGCAGAGCGGTCGGACGGTCGAACTCCACGGTGACGTCGTGGCCGGTGATGACCTCGCACATCTTCGTGTGCTTGATGTGCTCGCCCTTGAAGATCGAGGGGAACACGATGAGCGCGCGCAGAGCGCCGATGCCGTAGTAGACGAGGGTGGATACGGTGCGCTCGGGATTGAGGCGGTCCTGGTTCGGGGTGGCGAGCATGCCGCCGCCGTACGCGCGTCCGTTCATCGTAGGCGCGAGCCAGACCTTTTTGTACTCCTTCGTAACGCCGTCCACGGTGACCTTGGCGTTGACGGGCTTGAACTTGCCGAGAAGACCCTTTATCGCGATGGAGGTATAGTTGACGGGTTTATCGCTTATCGCCTTCAGCCTGTCGCCCTCTTCGCAGCAGTAGCCGTCGATGCCGTAGCCGATGCCGTTCAGGAAGAGGCTCGTCTGACCCTTTACGGTCACAGAGGGAAGATCCTTGATGTAGGGCTTGAGATCCACGAGTCCGTCCTCGGGCTTCTTTCCGATGTCGAACAGGAAATCGTTGCCCGTGCCGGTCGCGAAGTAGTAAAGCTCGTTTGCGATAACGATATCCTTCGTATCGTTGACAAAACGGTTGATCGTGCCGTCGCCGCCGCAGAGGACGACCTTCTCGTCGGGATCGAGAGAGGAGAAAAACTCGCGGTAGTCAAGACCGATCATGCTTTCGTACTTCAGCTCGCCTTCGAGCACGGAATCGAGCTTCCTGGCGCCGGCTTCGCCCGCTTTATTGCAGGAAAGCGGGTTGAAAAGGATGCGGTAAACAGACATTTTTATACTCTCCTTACGGAATATTTTTTATATAGTTTAAAACAAAACGGTTTTTTTGTCAATCCGCGAGGCTTCTTTTATTATATTTGCTTTTTGTTTGGAAATATGATAACATATTAAATTGGTGCGGGAGGTGCATATGCCTCCGGACCGAATACGTTTTTAATCGAGGTATTTTATGGAACAGTATGTAATTCTTCCTGACGTGACCTGCGATCTTAACGAGCAGATCCGCAATGAGTTCGGCCTTACCGACTACGTTAAGGCGCATGTCTCCATATCCGACGGCAGGGAGCTCGTCTCCGAGCTTGACTGGAATAACATATCCATGAAGGAGTTCTATGCCACCGTCGGCGACAAGCGCATGAAGGTGTCCACGTCTCCCGCAAATACCGATGAATACTACAGGATCTTTGAGGAATACGTAAAGAAGGGCGTCGCGATCCTTTCGATGAGTCTTTCGAGCACCATCAGCGCGACGTTCAATTTTGCCGATATGGCGGCGAAGCGCATAAGGGAGAACTATCCCGACGCAAAGATCTACTGCTTCGACTCGTTCAGGATGACCGGCGCCTACGGCCTTCTCGTCATGCACGCTCTTGAAAAGAAGAGGGAGGGCATGAGCTTCGAGGAGGTCTGCGAGTGGCTCGAGAACAACAAGCGCAGGGTGCACCAGATGGGTCCGATCGACGACCTCATCTTCGTGGCGCGCCGCGGCCGCATCTCCATGGGCAAGGCGATCATGGGCAGCTTCGCCGGCGTAAAACCTCTGGGCGACTGCAACGCCGAGGGTTACGCGACCGTATTCGGCAAGGCGAAGGGCATCAAGAAGGCGCTCGCCGTCACCGCCGAGTACGTAAAGCAGACCATCGTCGATCCCGAGAGCCAGTTCGTTCTCATCTCGCATTCGGACCGCGAGGAGTACGCCATGATGCTCAAGGAGCTCATCGAGAAGGCGGTTCCCGTCAGGAAGGTCTACGTCAGCGACGTATTCCCCGGCTGCGGACCGAACATCGGCCCGGGCATGATCGGCGCTTACTATCTCGGAAACGAGATCACGGACCTTGCCTCCGAAAAGGAAACCCTCACGAAGATCCTCGGCAAATAATTTCTCCGTCCGGAGTTTTGATCGATCAATATGACAGACAATGAATTGACCGGCCTGTTCCGTGATCTGGTCGGCAGCGGCATAAAAAATTTGTCGATCTACCGCGATCACGTCAACGAGCTGAACGTGTTCCCCGTTCCCGACGGGGACACGGGAACGAATATGGTGCTTACCCTCGAAAACGGGTTCGCGTTGATAAGGGAATTTGAAGGCGAGTTCTCCGAAATGACCCGCCGCTTCGCCGACAACATCGTTCTCGGCGCGAGGGGCAATTCGGGCGTTATACTCTCCCAGTTCTTCCGCGGCTTTGCTGCATCCCTGTCCGATTCGGCGGGGATCGACAGCGCCGCCTTCATCAAGGCGGTAAGGCGCGGCGTCGAGCTTTCGTACCGCTCCGTCGCGGAGCCGGTCGAGGGCACCATGCTCACCGTAATGCGCGAGGGCGCGGAACATATAGAGGGGCTTCCGGGCGCCGCAGATATGAACATCGGCGACCTTCTCGACGCTTTCATCGACGCGGCGAGGATCTCGCTTGAGAACACGCCGAATCTCCTTCCCGTGCTCAAGGCCGCGAGGGTCATCGACTCGGGCGGAGCGGGCTTCGTTTACATATTCGAGGGCATGCTCAAATATCTGAACAACGAGGAGATCGTTTCCGCTCCCGAGACGCAGGAAAAGACCGCTTTCGTGGACTATTCCAGGTTCGACATGACGAGCAGCTTCCCGCTCGGCTACTGCACCGAGATGCTCATCCAGCTTACCGAGGGCTCGAAGCCCTTCGATAAGGAGGAGTTCGTCGAAAAGCTCTCCGGGATATCCGAGTCCATCGTCGTGTCCCGCCAGGACGACAAGGTCAAGGTGCACGCGCACAGCCCGCGTCCCGAGGGGATACTCTCCCTGTGCCACGAATACGGCGAGTTCCTTACGCTTAAAATAGAGAATATGACCGTCCAGCACACCGAGACGCACAAGATCGTCGAGACCGCCCCGAACAAGAAGACTGCGGGGATAGCCGTCATCGCCGTCGCCAACGACAGCTTTATGAAGGGCAAGTTCTTCGATATGGGCGCCGACGTCGTGATAAACGCCGTCTCCGGCTACAACCCCTCCGCCAAGGATTTCATGGAGGCTTACGAGGCGACCGGAGCGGACGTGATATTCGTATTCCCCAACTGCAAGAACTCCCTCTTCGTCGCCGAACAGGCGAACGAGCTTTACGGCAGGGCGAAGGTGCTCCTTATCGAGACCAGGTCCGTCGCCGAATGCTACGCGGCGCTCGCTCTGATGGACTATGAGAGCGAGGAGCCCGAGGAGCTGGCAAAAGAGATGCGCGAAGCCGTTTCGCAGATCCGCACCGTCACCGTGAGCCGCGCCGTCAAGGACGCGTACTACGGCGCGGAGGAGATCAAAAAGGGCGACCGCATCGCGCTTTCAGCAGGAGAGCTGCTCGCGACCGGTTCGAGCTTTGCGGAGGTCACCGAAAGGGCCATCGAAAAGCTGACCGACGAGGAGCCCTGCGACGTTATGACCTTCTTCTTCGGCGAACACAGCTCGCCCGCCGAGAAGGAGGAGATACTTTCCTTTGTTGAGAACAGGTATCCCATGACGGATACCGACGTGTTGGAGACCGATACCGAGCTTTACGACCTTATTATCTCGCTTGAATGAAGATCTCGAAGAGAAAAGACTGCTGCCTCGTCCTTGAGGGCGGAGGAGTCAAGTGCGCCTATCAGTACGGCGTGCTCAAAACGCTTGTCAGGGAGTTCGGCAGCGTCGAGGAGGCGCTTTACGCGCTTGTCGGCGGCGAGATAAAGGGCGTCGCCGGCAGCTCCTTCGGCGCGGTCAACTCCGCGATGCTCCTCGCGGGCGGCATGGAAAAACTCGAAGAGTTCTGGGAAAATCTCTCCGCCGAAAGGATCTTCCACGAGCCGAGGCTCCAGAGGATAATGGAGAAGATCTACGCGAGGCAGAAGGTCTTCGATCTTTCGACGGCGCTCTTCGCGCTGTCGAGCGGCCTCGATCCGCTCGCGACGCAGAGGAAGATATCGAAGCTCTATTACGATTTCCTTATCGAAAACGTGGACGAGGACGCCGTCAGATCCTGCGGGCTCGAGCTCGGCATAACCGCGGTCGAGCTTGCGGATTTCGACATCCGCTCCGACAGGATAAAGATGATCCCGTTCGACGTCGACGAAGCGGACGTAAGCCTCATCCCGAATTATTCCAAGTTTGTCAACAAAAGACTCATCGAGCTTTTCCTCAAAGATATCGGCAAGGGCTCCCTGCCCGAGTTCGTCGCTGCAAGCGCGGCATTCCCGGCGTTCAGGCCGCTGAAGGTCGGCACGAAGTACTACACCGACGGCGGCGTGCTCGACAATATGCCGGTAAGCATGATGGAAAGGCGCGGGTTCAGAAAGGCGCTCGTCATAAGGACGGGCACCGGCACACCCAAACAGCGCTGGTCGGACGATATGAACGTGAGGTTCATCACCCCGTCGAGGGAGCTCGGCGCGGCGGCCGTATTCAGCGTAAAGAACATTCACGAAACCATCGCCCTCGGCGAATACGACGCCGTTGAGGCGATCAAGGGATCGAACCTATTATTACCTGGGGGGACAAAATGAAAAAACTGACCAAACGCGGACAGATCCTTCTGTACGGACTTTCGGGCTTCGGCGTCAATATGCTCAACCTGATCGTCGGATCGTACCTGTGCAGCGCGCTGCTCGTCGGCGGCTTCAAGGAGCACGTCGAGAACTGGACGTATCTTAACACCGACCTCGTCATCGCCGGCATATGGAGCGTGCTGATCCTCGTCGCCAAGATCCTTGACGGACTCATCGACATTCCCATGAGCTCCTTCACGGACAACCTCAAGACCAAATGGGGCAGGAGAAGGCCCGCGATCCTTATCGGCCTTATTCCCACAGTCATAGCATACCTTCTCTTCCTGCTTCCGATCGACCGCACCGCGACCCTCGCCAACACCATCTGGTTCGGCGTGATCCTGTGCCTGTTCTACACCTCGTACACGCTGACGATGCTGACCTATTACGGCACCTTCGCCGAGATCGTCGAAAAGGACTCCGACCGCGTGTTCCTTTCGAGCGTCAAGTCCGTATGCGACGTCGTGTACTTCATCCTCGGCTACGCGCTCATCCCCGTATTCGTCGGCATGGGTACGAACATCAGGATCGTGGCTCTCATATTCCTGCCGTTCGTGCTCACGATGCTCATACCGCTCCTCATGATCAAGGAGCACCCGACGAACGACGACTCGATCGAGCTCGAGCCGGGCGAGGCGAGGGGCGTGAGCCTGGCCAGATCCTTCGCGGTATCGTTCAAAAACAAATCCTTCATCTACTGGCTCTGCGTCGTGTTCGTCATGAACTTCGGCCTGCAGCTTTTCTTGAGCGGCATCAACGAGTTCTTCTCCTCGACGGGCATCAATATGACGATCGTCATGGCGTGCTCGTTCGCGCCGGTGCCCGCGACCATACTCATTTACAATAAGATAGTTTCGAAGTGGGGCATGAAGACGGGCTTCCAGTATGTCATGCTCGTGTTCTCCGCGGCGATGATACTCATGTACTTCTGCCTGCCCTTAAAGGGCGCGGCGCTCTCCATAATGGGCGCGGTCGGCGGACTCATCACCTCGTTCGCGGTCGGCGCGTTCTTCTCGATCAGCTACACCGTGCCCTCGCAGCTTGCCGCCGAGGTCAACCAGAGGACAGGCATCTGCGCGTCCAGCATGTACTTCGCCGTAGAGGGTCTGTTCGAGGGCGTCTCTGCGGGACTCGCCTCGGGCGTGGTGCTCGTATGGCTCAAGGAGCATGACGCGGCTTCCTATATAACGATAATCGTCGCCGCCGCGTGCCTCGCCGCGTTCGCAATGGCGTTCTTCCTTCCTAAGAATATCAGAGAGATGGGAAAGAAAGTCAAATAATAAATGGACCCGATCGTAAAATTCGTCCGAAGGAACTCCGATGAGCTCCGGAGGGGCGGGAAAACAATAAGGGAAGTATTCGATATCATCTTCTGGAACGAGGGCAACATAATGGCGGAAAAGCCGGCTCCGGCGGGGATCGTATCGGTCACCTACGGCGAAGCGAAAAAAAGGATCGCCCGCGCCGCGGGGAATATTTCCGCCCGCCTCGGGAGAAAGGGCGAATTCATCGGTCTTTGGGGCGAGAACTCGGTCGAATGGCTCGTGGGCTTCTGGGCGATACTCAAGAGCGGCAACAAGCCGTATCTTATTAACCTAATGCAGCCCGTATCCTTCACCGAGGACATACTGCGGACTCTCGGCGCGGATACAGTTATCCATACGGGAAAGGCGCCGAAGCTTTCCGCCTCGCTCGTTTCCCTCGAAAGCCTCGAGACGGGTCAGAGCGATCCCGTACCGCCGGAAGTCTTCGGCGACGAGATCGCGCTCACGACGAGCGGCACCACGCTTAAAGAAAAGATCTGCATCTATTCGGGACGCGAGATCACGGAGCAGATACTGAACTGCGACAGCATTATCGACTTAAATCCCGACATCAAAGCCTTCTATCACGGAAGGCTCAAGATGCTCATGTTCCTCCCGCTCTATCACATATTCGGCCTCGAGGCGGCGTACCTGTGGTTCGCGTTCGGCAATATCACTTTCGTGTTCCTGCCCTCCTATTCGCCGGAGGCGATCATGCACACCATAAGGCGCTGCGAGGTCACGCACATATTCGCCGTGCCGCTCTTCTGGCACACCATAGAGAAGGCCGTGCTCCGCGAGGTCAAAGCCAAGGGCGACAAGACCTATGAAAAGTTCCTTAAGGGGCTCGACCTTTCGGAAAAGCTCCAGACCGCGTTCCCGAAGCTCGGCAAAAGGATCGCCGCAAGGCTCCTAAAAGAGGTAAGGCAGGAGGTATTCGGCGACAGCGTGATCTTCTGCATAACGGGCGGAAGCCATATAAGAAGCTCGGCTCTGCGGCTCGTCAACTGCCTCGGCTATTCCCTCTATAACGGCTACGGCATGAGCGAGCTCGGCATAACGAGCGTCGAGCTTTCGATGCGTATCAAGGACAGGCTCAAGGGCTCGATAGGAAAGCCCTTCGAGTCGATCGAGTACAGACTCAAGGACGACGGGAGCCTCCTCGTCAAGGGCAGCTCCGTCTGTAAAAAGGTCATTGTCGACGGCTTGGAATGCGAGGCGAACGAGTGGTTCGACACGGGCGACGTCATGCACAGGGACGCCGACGGCAGATACTATATCGACGGGCGCATGAGCGACGTCGTCATATCCGACAACGGAGAGAACCTTAATCCAGACGTTGTCGAAATGGCGCTCGACATACCCGGAGCATCCGCATATACCGTGCTCGGCGACGAAAGGAACGAAAAGCTCATACTGATCGTTTCCATGCCGAGGACGCTGCTCGACGCGCAGAGGGAAAAACTTGCCCGAGACACGGAGGAGAGCGTATCCCACCTTCCGTCGGGCTGCCGGATAAGCCGGGTTTACTACACGTACGATCCCCTTATGGAGGAGGGCGGCATCAAGATAAGCCGCGAATACGTAAGGCGCAGGCTGGCGTCCGGCGCGATAGAGCTGTTCGACAGCGTCGGGGAAGCGGGCGGTTCGGTCGGCAGCATCGACACCGAGATCAAGGCGATACTCGTAAAGCTTTTCGCCGACGTGCTCGACATCAAGGAGGAGGACGTGCGTCCCGACGCTCATTTCATGAACGAGCTCGGCGGTTCCAGCCTCGATTACTTCACGCTGATAGGCGAGATCGACAAACGCTTCGACGTTAAGCTCTCCTTCGGGGAGGACGACTTCGCCTATACGCTCAACGACTTTGCCGCAATACTGGAGAAATTGATTAAAGAACTGTGAAAGAGCTGATGCGGCTGTTCGTCCTCGTTACGGGGTTCATACCCTATCTAATGGTCTATAAGCCGAAGATCTATTTCGAGGAAGGGAACAGAAAAACCAATCGCATAAAGGGCGGCGCGCTGATAGTATCGAATCACTACCTGTTCATGGATTATCCCATGACCATGTTCCACTGGTTCGGACGGCGCGTACACTGCGTCATGCTCGAATACGTATTCGGCTTCTCTTGGTTCCTGAAGCTCTCCGCAGAGATAATCGGCGGAATAAACGCCAAACGCGACTCTAAGGGCATGGGATTCATGGACGAGTCGGTCAGGCTCATAAAGAAGGGCAGACTGGTGCAGATCTATCCCGAGGCGAAGAACACCCCCGACGGAAAGATACACGATTTCAAGCCCAGCTACGTTCTCATCGCGCTCCGCGCCGACGCGCCGGTCGTCCCGTTCATACTCGACGGAAATTACGGCTTTTTCAAAAGGGCGCACGCGATAGTGGGAAAGCCCATAATGCTCTCGGACTACTGCCGGAGCGCAGATCCCTCGCGCGAGGAGATAGAGACGCTCAACGCGATCGTCCGCGAAAAGGCGCTCGAGCTTAAGGAAACGCTCGATCGGAAGACGAAAAAACGTTAACGATGATCCTTTGACAGAATTCGCAGAAACGAAAGGAACGAAAGAATGCTCACGGCATTTATCCTGACAGGAATTGTACAGCTTCTTACCGTCGCGCTTCCCGAGGCGGTAACGGTCGGCGTGCCGCAGGTGGTCGCGTTCGCGCTGCCGAAGGTCGTTATATGGCTGCTCTTCGGCGTGGCGGGCGGCCTTGCCGTATGGATGATCTTAAGCCTCATCGCCGCTTTCATAGTCTATTTCAAGGTGCTCCACAGGTGGAACAAGAAGAAATGGACGCGCGAATGCTCATCGGACGACGAGCGCCAGCACCAGATGTACCGCGAAGGAGTCGAGTGGATCGAATCGACCGGAGTAAAGCCCAAAGAGGTCTCGATAAAGAGGCGCGGCCTGAATCTTTACGGCGAGTATTACGACTTCGGCTTCGACCGCACCGCCGTGCTCATCTCGGGCAGGACGGAGGGGCTGGTCTATTCCTATTATTTCTCCAAGCCCTATATCGAGAGCGGCTTCAACGTTTTCGTTTTCGACCAGCGTGCGCACGGCATTTCCGACGGTCACTGCAACAGCCTCGGCTTCAAGGAGTCGAAGGATCTTTTAGCTTGGTGCAGGTATCTTCACGACGAGCTCGGAACGAAGGAGATCTACCTTCACGGCATCTGCATAGGCTCCGCCTGCGGGCTCTACGCGCTCGTCAACAAAAACTGCCCCGATTACGTCGTGGGGCTTACCGCCGACGGAATGTATTCGACCTTCTACCGGAGCTTCATCAATCACGCGCTCGAAAGGGTTAAGCACCTTACCCCCGTGATACAGATGGTCGACATGATACAGATCTGCGCCACCGGCTGCACAATGAGGAGGGGACCTATCCACGTGATCTCCCGCTTAAGGAAGCCGCTTCTCATGCTCCACTCCCGCGAGGACACCTATTCGATCCCGAAATACGCGGTCGAGCTCTACGAAAAGGCGGGCAGCAAAAAGAAGGAGCTTTCGTGGTTCGAGCACGGCGCGCACTCCATGCTCCGCGTGACCGACAAAGAGCATTACGACGCGGTGATAAAGGACTATCTCAAACGCAATTTTCAAACTGACCGAAAGGCGGATGGAATATGAGTGTACATGAGGAATGCGGAGTATTCGGCGTGATGTCGCCCGAGGTGACGGACGTCGCCGGAATATGCTATTACGGGCTTTACGCCCTCCAGCACAGGGGGCAGGAGAGCTGCGGCATAGTCGTCAACGACGACGGCGTTTTCGAATCCCATAAAGATCTCGGTCTTCTTAGCGAGGTCTTTTCGGGCGACGTCCTTAAAAGGTTCCCGCACGGGAACATGGCGATCGGCCACGTCCGCTACGGCACGACGGGCGGCAACAACCGCAATAACTGTCAGCCCATCGAGGTCAACCATCAGAAGGGGCGCATGGCGATCGCGCACAACGGCAATCTTTCGAATTCGGCGGAGCTTCGGAACAAGCTCGAGCTCACCGGCGCGATATTCCACACGACGAGCGATACCGAGACCATAGCTTATATCATCACCAAGGAAAGGCTCGACACCCATTCCATCGAGGCGGCGGTCACGAAGGCGATGGACGTCATAGACGGCGCGTACTCGCTTCTCGTCATGAGCCCGCAGAAGCTGGTCGCCGCGCGCGATCCCTACGGCTTCCGTCCGCTTTGCTACGGCAAAACTCCCGACGGGATGTACGTGGTCGCGTCCGAAAGCTGCGCCATCAAAGCGGTCGGCGGCGAGGTGATACGCGATCTTGAACCGGGCGAGATACTCGTCTTCTCGCCGAAGGGCGTAAGGAGCATGAAGGAGCACTGCGGAAAGAAGCCCAAAAAGCTCTGCGTGTTCGAATACATCTATTTCGCGAGGCCCGATTCCGTTATCGACGGCATCTCCGTTCATGCGTCAAGGGTAAAGGCCGGGCGCATACTCGCGAAGGCCCATCCCGCCGACGCGGACGTGGTCGTCGGCGTTCCCGATTCGGGACTTGACGCCGCTCTCGGCTTCAGCCTCGAGTCGGGCATACCGTATTCCATAGGTCTTATCAAGAACAAATACATCGGACGCACGTTCATCTCCCCGGGTCAGGGACTGCGTATGGACCAGGTCAAGATCAAGCTCTCCGCCATTGAGGAGGAGGTGCGCGGCAAGCGCGTCGTCCTGATCGACGACTCCATCGTCCGCGGCAACACCTCGGGACGCCTCGTGAGGCTTCTCCGCGAGGCGGGAGCGAAGGAGATACATATGCGCATCTCGTCGCCGCCCTTCCTTAACCCCTGCTATTACGGCACAGACATCGATTCGAGGGACAACCTCATCGCCGTCAAGCACAGCGTACCGGAGATCGCGGAGATAATCGGCGTCGATTCCCTCGGCTATCTTCCCGCCGAGGCGCTTCCGGAGCTCACGGACGGAGCCGGCTTCTGCGACGCCTGCTTCACGGGCAAATACCCGACGCCCGTTCCCAAGGACACGAGAAAGGACCGCTTCGAGCAGAAGCTCTCCCAGAAAGGAAAGAAGGACAGATGAACTTTACCGCCGATATTCTGACGCTCTTCGACGAAAAATGGGCGCTCGTCACCGCGGGCACGAAGGAGAGCTTCAACACCATGACGATCTCCTGGGGCGAAATGGGCACGCTGTGGTCGAAGCCCGTCGTGACGGTCTACGTAAAGCCCGTCCGCTATACCCATGAGTTCATGGAAAAGAACGAATACTTCACCGTCAGCTTCTTTGACGAAAAGTACAAAAAGGCTCTCGGCCTGCTCGGCTCGAGGTCCGGCCGCGACGGGGATAAGGTCGCGGAATCCGGGCTCACGCCCAAGGCGGTCTCCGACGTCGCCGTCGGCTTTGAGGAGGCGGAAAGGACGCTCGTCTGCCGCAAGGCGCTTTCGCAGGATCTCGACATAAACGCGATACCCGATTTCGCGAAGGAGACCTATTACAAAACCGAGGCGCCGCACACCATGTTCGTCGGCGTGATCGAGGCGATACTGTAACAAAGCTTTCTGAAACGGAGGGACCCCGGGCGGGTTCCTCCGTTTATTATATTCCGTCCGCTTGCTTGAAAAAGGCTGTCGAATATGATATGCTTATTATGGGTAAAAATGATAAATAAGATAAAAAACACGGAGGATGCTAATGACCTTTGAAAATTGGATCGGGATAGCCGGCGGTATCGCGCTTTTCCTTTTCGGCATCAGGATCATGGGCAACGGCATTGAGCGGTTAGCGGGCTCAAAGCTGAAAAAGATACTTGAAAAGCTTACGAAAAACCGCTTTCTGGGGCTCGTCGTCGGCACGCTGATCACGGGTATTATTCAAAGCTCCAACGCAGTGTCGGTCATGACCGTCGGGTTCGTCAACGCGGGTCTCATGCCGCTCGACAACGCGGTCGGCGTCATCATGGGCGCAAACATCGGTACCACCATCACCGGGCAGCTGATCGCGTTCAACGTCGACGCCATCGCGCCGATAATCGCCTTCGTCGGCGTTATGGGCATGACCTTCCTGAAAAAGAAGCCCTGGAACAACATCTTCTACACGGCCGCGGGTCTCGGCATGCTGTTTATGGGCATGATGCTCATGAAGACACATATGCTGCCCCTGAAGGACGAGGAGTGGTTCATCACCCTTGTCGCGAGCCTCGAAAACCCCATACTCGGCATACTCGTCGGCACGCTCATGACCATGCTCCTGCAGTCGGTCTCCGCCTCCGTCGGCGTACTGCAGGCAATGGCCGCCTCCGGCGCGCTCGGCGTGCATCCCCTCACGATCGCGGTCTATCTGATCTGCGGTCAGAACATCGGCTGCACAACGGTCTCCGTCATCGCCGCCATGGACGGCACGAAGGATGCGAAGCGGACCGCGGCGATCCACGTCATTTTCAACGTGTTCGCCTGCATCATCTGCGTTATTCTCCTTCAGATCTTCCCGGGCGTCATCGGGTTCCTCGAAAGGATCTCCGGCACGGAAAACTACTCTCAGCAGCTTGCGAACGCCAACACCTTCCTGAAGCTCGGCGCGACGCTCATCATGTTCCCGATCTCCGGGCTCCTCATAAAGCTCTCGCGCGTCATCATCCGAGGCGAGGACGCCGCCGGCGGACGCCGTCTCATCCATATCCCGGCGAAGGGCTTCGGTTCTTCGGCGGTCGCGGTCTCGTCGGTCGAGCTTGAGTGCGACAGGATGTTCGGCCTTGCCCTAGGCAACATGAAGCTCGTCGCGAAGGCCATCTTCACGAAGACGAAGGGCGATATCGAGGAGATCAACAACAACGAGGAGACCATCGACTTCCTGAATCACGAGATCGCGATGGCGCTCGTCGACATCAACCGCGCCGGTCTCGGCGAGCCCGAGGCGCGCGCGATCGACCGTATGCACCACGTCATCACGGACTACGAGCGCATAGGCGATCATGCGGAGAACGTCGCGGACTATATCGTGCATCTTAGGGATAACAAGCTCGTCTTCTCCGAAGCGGCGCAGGGCGAGCTTAAAAACCTGTTTGACAAGGTGATCACGATCGTCGAAAACGCCGAGGACTGCATGAAAAGCCCCGCACTCACGAAGCTCCATGAGATCGAGGTCGCGGAGCAGGAGATAGACGATCTCGTCGACGAGTATAAAAACAACCACATCTCGAGGATGGAAAAGCGTCAGTGCTCCGCCGATATCGGCATGCTGTACGTCGAGATGCTCACCGACCTCGAGCGCGTAGGCGATCACGCCCTCAACATCGCGCAGGCGGGCTTCAACAAGCTATGATCACGTCCGTAAAAAACGAAAGCATAAAAGCGATCAAGGCTCTCCTTTCGAGGAAGGGCCGTAAAGAGACGGGCCTTCACCTCATCGAGGGGGAAAGGCTCGTTTTTGACGCGCTCGCGTCCGGATTGAGGACGGGATCCGTCTTTGTCTCCGGCGGAAGGACGGATCTTATGGCGAGGCTTGAGGGTGCGGGCATTCCATTCGAGACCGTATCCGAAAGCGTAATGGCGTCCGTCTCCGACACCGATTCCCCGCAGGGGATAATCGCCTCCGCCGTCACGCCCGATATGACGCCGCCTGAAAGCTTTCCTTCGGGACTGATCGTCGCGCTCGACCGCGTGCAGGATCCCGGCAATCTCGGCACCATACTCCGCACGGCGGACGCGTTCGGCGCGAAGGGCCTTCTCCTTTCAGAGGGCTGCGTCGATCCGTGGTCGCCCAAGGCGGTCAGAGCCGCGATGGGCTCGACCTATCATATCCCCGTGTGGCAGGGCGATCTCCCCAACGCGCTTAAAAACCTCGGCGGTCAGGGATTTTTCGCCGTCTGCGGACATCTAAAAGGAAAGGAAGCCCTCCCGGAGCTTCCCGAAAAACGCGTGCTGATAATCGGCAACGAGGCGAACGGCGCGTCCGACGAGGTGTCGGAGCTTGCCTATCTCTACCGCCTCCCCATGAAGGGCAGGGCGGAGAGCCTGAACGCCGCGGCCGCCGCCGCGATACTTATCTATAAGCTGAGCGAGAAATAATAAAAGAGGGCAGTGCCCTCTTCGGCGCATTCACATAAGGATGCGCTCTTTTATTTCTTTTTCTTCTTCGAAAAATGCACGATGAGCACCACGGACACGGCTATCGCTCCCGCGATAAGCAGACCTATCACAATGTAGGGCAGCACGTCCACGACCCTTTCGATAGGGGATATGGGTACGTCCAGAAGGGATATGTTCATTTCTTTGCCTCCTTAAGGATTATTTGTTATTTGAAAAACACCGTTGACGCCTCGGGCGGCGGTTTGTTTCTCTTAAAGCAGAAACGTCGTTATCAGCAGCCCCGCGGAAAACGATGCGGCGTTTGCGATGAACGAATCGAGCATCGGTATGCGCCTGTCGGTCGCGCGGCGGTATATGAGCGCCTCGATCATGAACGCCGACAGCTCCAGCACGAGCGTGACCGCCCATCGGGGGAAGCCCGCGGCCGCGGTGAGGATATGGAGCAGGAACACCAGCGCGGGGTTGGTTGCGATATTGGCAAGCAGGACTATTATAAGCTCGCGCCCGCGGAACCCCAGCAAAAAGCATACGGGCAGCTCTATGATCTCCGTCAGGAGGAGCGACAGTGCGAGCGCTTCCAAAAGATTCATGCGCGCACCTTTTTAAGTCCCAAAAGAAGCAGCCCGAGCGAAGCCAGCGCAAAAAGACCGTTTACATAGGCCGGCGCGCTCATTCGGAAGCCGAGGAACGCTGGCACACAGCCTATGAACAGCGCCGCGGTAAGCAGGCCGAACGCCGTGCCCCTGGCGCGGCTCAACAGCTTCGCGGAGGCGTGAAGGGTTATCGGCATGGTCATATTGAACAGAAAGAGCGCACAGAGCGCAAGGTACGGCGAGACGGGGAAGAACAGCGCTGCGGCGAGAAGCGAGAGCGATATGATCCCGGTCAGCCTTGGGCCGATCGCGTCCGAAACGAAGCCGCCCGCCGCCTTGCCCAAAGCAAGGAGCAGCACGGGAATGAGCCCCGCCAAAACGGGCGGGAGCGCGGAAAGCGCGTCGCCCGGGGAGAAAGCGTCGGAGGTGCCTATGAACGAGCGGAGCACGACGACCGCGAAAAGCGCGGCAAGCGGCAAAAGCCCGGCTTGGGGCAGCTCTGCGGAAAACTCGGCGTTATGCGTGAGCTTTTCTTCGTTCCTGCGGGAATACAGAAGTATGACCACGCCGAGGAAGAGCACCGCGGCCGGCATTATGAATCTGTGCTCCGCAAGGAAGCGCGCATAGAACGCGCCGAGGTAGAGCCCTATCGCGCCGGGGGAAACGAACACGCCCAGAGGCCCCGCTTTCCCGTCGGAGCTGTTCAGCACCTCGATACCTCCGCCGACGTGGAACGCGCCGTTGCCGATCCCCGCTATCACCGCTGCGAGCCACGGACAGGAGACGAGCATGAACGCGATCGCAACGAGCCCGCAGCCCAAGGCAGCGAAAGGCAGATTGCGGTCTAACCTGTCCGCAAGTATGCCCATGGGAAGCTGCATAAGGAACGCGAACGCGTTGTATAGGACCATGTTCAGCCAAACGCCTTCGCCCTGAAGCAGGCCGAAGAAGAGCGCCGCGCATGCAAGATCCACCGCAGCGTGCGAGACCGAGAGTAAGAATACCTTGATCCTCATGGAAAAACGACCTTAAAACCTTTCGCGGTGCAGGGGAGTGTAGACCATCCTCCCGCGGACGCGCACGCTCTCGAACAAAGTGATGCCTGATACCGTCGTTTCAGCCGAAAGCGGTATCCTTTTCATTTCCGCCGTCACCAGCTCGTCGTGTTCGACGTTCCTGCCGAGTGTGATGTGCGGAACGTATCTTTTGTGATCGCGCGGGAAGCCCCTGTCGGCAAGCGCCGCCTCAAGCGCCTCGTGGAGTATGGAAAGCTCATTAAGGCCGCCCCTCACCGTAACGAGTGCCGTGCGCTTTCCTCCCGCGGCCTTGTCGAAGAAATCGTACTCAGAAAGGGCGAGAGTGAACGGACGGATATCCCTGCACGCCTCGCGCATGGCGTCCGCGATATCGTAAAGCGCGTCCGTTTCGCCGAGGAACCGGAGCGTAATGTGCATATTCTCAACGGGGACGAACCTGCCGCCAGACGAGCGCTCCTTCAGCGCCTTTGAAACGCCTGCGAGCTCGCGCCGCATCCCGTCCGAAAGCCCGATCGCAATAAACAGCCTCATATTGACCTCCGTATCGTATACCGTCATTATAGCATTTCCGAAAATATTTTCAAATATATTAAGAAAAAGGCTTGCTTTTTTGGCATCGAGGCATTACAATAGCTTTTGCGGATCAAAACGGACGCTTTTTTCTCGTCCGGCCGCAAATAAAAAACGGCAGGAGGGCGGCTACTCGCCCTGCACCGACACAAGTTAGGAGTTTTGTTATGAAGAAGGATATCCATCCCTCGTATGGTGAGAGCATCGTCCGCTGTGCCTGCGGCGAGACCTTCAAGTCCGGCTCCACAAAGGGCGAGCTTAAGGTTGAAATCTGCTCCAAGTGCCATCCCTTCTACACCGGCCGTCAGAAGCTCGTTGACACCGGCGGACGTGTAGACAAGTTCAAGAAGCGCTATGGCATGAACTGAAGACCGAATACAGAATGACCTCGCAAGCGGGGCCATTTTGTCTATATGGGGGTAAATATGTTCAACGTCGGAAAGATCACAAACGATATAGTCGAATGGATCCGCGATTGGTTCGATAAGAACGGAAAAGGCTGCAATGCCGTCATCGGCATTTCGGGCGGCAAGGATTCGTCCGTCACCGCCGCGCTCTGCGCCGCCGCTCTCGGAAAGGAGCGCGTCGTCGGCGTCATGATGCCGAACGGCGTCCAGCCCGACATCGACGTATCCGAAAAGGTCATCGAGTTCCTCGGCATACGCGGCATGACGGTCAACATCCACGACTGCTTCGAGGCGGCGAAGAAGGAGATCGAATCGGCTCTCGGCGCGGAGCTTTCGCGTCAGGCGACGGTCAATCTTGCCCCGCGCATAAGGATGAGTGCGCTCTACGCTGTTTCGCAGAGCGTGAACGGCCGCGTGGCGAACACCTGCAATCTCTCCGAGGACTGGGTGGGCTATTCCACAAGATGGGGCGACTCCGTCGGCGATTTTTCGCCGCTCGCCAAGCTGACCGTGCACGAGGTTATCGAGGTTGGCCGCTTCCTGGGGCTCCCCTCGTTCATAGTCGACAAGGCTCCTTCCGACGGACTTACCGGAAAAACGGACGAGGATAACCTGGGCTTTACCTACGCTACGCTCGACCGCTATATAAGGACGGGCGTATGCGAACCCGAGGAGAAGAAGGCGCTTATAGACTATAAGCACGAGATGAACCTCTTCAAGCTCAAAATGATGCCCTGCTTCCCCTACGAGGCCGAAGCCGAAGAATGATCGTACTCGTAAGGCACGGACAGACGCCGTATAACGCGGAGCACCGCCTGCAGGGACAGCTCGACATCCCGCTCTCCGACGCGGGGCGCGAACAGGCGGAAAAGCTCGGCGAACGCCTGAAAAACGAGGGCGTCCGCTTCGACGCGCTCTATTCGTCGAGGCTTAAAAGGGCGAAGGATACCGCGCGGATAATCGGCGGGTATCTGGGGCTCGAGCCTAAGGTGATAGCAGGCGTGGAGGAGATAAACTTCGGCTGCTTCCAGGGACACACATTCGAGGAGGCGGCGAAGCTCTTTCCCGAGGCGTACGCGGAGCACCTCCTTCACGGCACCGACGCGAACGCGCACGGAGGCGAGACGGGCGGTATGGTCCTCGCCCGCGCGGTGAGGGCGCTCCTTGCGCTTCCCGAGGCGAAGGAAGGCCGCGCGCTCGTCGTTTCCCACGGCGCGGTCATAGGATACATCCGCGCGTATATAAAAGGCGCGCCGCTCTGGAACGTGACCGAGTTCATCCCGCATAACGCTGAGACGACTGAGCTCGGCGAGGAAGAGCTTAACAAGTTAGGAGTTAGGAGTTAAGAGCTTAGTAAAAAGAGATCCCTGCGGGGATCTCCTTTTTTGTTATTCATCAGAAAACGTCCTTCTTGACTTCTTCCGGGGGAACGTCCAGCTTCTCGGGGTTGTTGAGGTATCGGCGGAAGCTCTTGAAAGCGGAGGCGTAGTAGAAGCCGTCGCAGATGCGCTCGTCGGTCACGATGGTGTAGTCGACGAACTTCTTGCGGACGGGCGTGCCGTCGTCGCCTGTCACCGTCTGCGTGCGGCGCGAACCGAAGCCGATAAAGGCGGGGATGTTGCCGAAGTCATAAAGGTGATGGAACACCGGCGGTATCCCCAGCGAGCCGAGGTCGGTCACGAAGACGGAGCCATGAAAGGGCGAGAGCCTCATGAGGAAGCGCGGGAGCTTTCCGAAATAATCGAGCGTTTTCAGGAACCATACGAGGAACTTTTTGAGAACGCCGGGAACTGCATTGATAAGCCCCGCGAGGTTGTCGAAGCTCGAATCGAGCGGCGTGTCCTTCGCGTCCAGGACCTGCTCGTTGAACTTGCGGAACACGTCCTCCGCCGTATCCTCGGGGGAGAAACAGACCTTGATGATGGTCTCGGGCGCGTCGGCCTTCATGTCCTTCTTTACGGCAAGGGCGAGCTCGATCTCGCCGTCACGCGAATAGATCTTCTGTCCGCTGATGAAGCGGTTGCAGGCGGGATGCTGGGATATGACGCGGACGTACGCCGCCGCGATGACGTGCAGGGTGCCGAAGCCGACAAGTCCCTCCGCGCGTTTTTTTCTTATGTACTCCTCCATTTTCGAGCATTCGATGCTGTCGCGGAAATAGGTCGACGCGCCGTTTCGCGTCGGCATGATATAAATCGCGACGCCGTTGATGGGGTCGAGCGAGCGGACGAGACGCCCGTCGGGACGGTCGCCGCGCCTCGGGCGGAAGGTTTCACCCGTGATCTTTTCAAGCGATACGGAGGCGGCGGCGAGCGACGCCATCATGAGGAGCACGCTTATCTCGGGAAGCTCGAACATGAGACCTGTTTCACCCGCGATCCACCTCGGGATATCGAGCACGAAAAGATGCACGATCAACGGAAGCGAGAACACGAGTATCGCCGGGATCTTCGTCCTTATCTTCGCGCCGTTCACGGTGAGATCCCAGATAAAGAAAGCGGCGAGGTACAGTATTATGCATAAAACGAGATGCCATACCGTCGTGACCTCGACCTTGTGAACGAACATCCAGACTATCCTCGCGATGAAGAACGCCGCGCCGAGAAGAACCGCAAGGCCCGTTTTATAAAGCCGGTCGCGCCCGTTCAGAAGGAGCCTAATGATAAACATTGCCCCCGCGAGTATCGGCAGGACGGCGGAGAGGAAGACCCATATCCCCTTAACGACCTGTCCCGAGGGATCCGTAAGGCCGTGAGTTCCGCCGAGCGCATAATAAACTATCCTCACGATCACGGAGGAAAGCATCAAAAAGACCGCGATCCACGCGCCCGCGTTCTTCCTTGAGAGACCGAATGTGGTATATCTGTTATCCATAAGCAAATTATAGCACATATATGGTAAAATATCCATATATGTGTTATAATAAATTATTACTGTACCCGGAGGCTTCCATGGAACGCATATCGAAGGACGAATACTATCTCGGCATCGCCGCCGCTGTCGCCAAAAGGTCGACTTGCTTAAGGCGGCAGTACGGCGCGGTCATCATCAAGAACGACGAGATCATCTCAACGGGCTATAACGGCTCCGCACGCGGCGAGCCCAACTGCTGCGACGAGGGCGAGTGCTGGCGCGCGAGGAACAATATCCCCCACGGCGAGCAGTACGAAAAATGCGTCGCCGTCCACGCGGAGCAGAACGCCATCATTTCCGCGGCAAGGCGAGATATGCTCGGCGCGACTTTATACCTTGCGGGCTTCGATCAGTCCGGCGAGATGGCGAATCCCGCTCCCTGCGTGATCTGTTCCCGCCTCATCAAGAACGCCGGCATCAGGGAGATCGTCGTCAGGACGGAAACGGGCGTTGAAAGGAAGAACGTATGCGAGTTATAGAACCCTCTTTTGAAATAATCACCCCCATCGATCCCGAGACGATCATGCGCCATATCGAGCTTTGCGGCAGAGTCTGCTATAAGTCCGAGGGCAATATCGGCGAGGGCTCCGCGGAGAAGCTCATTCACTCCATGCTTGCTCGCGGTCACGAGAGCCCGATCGAGCATTTCTCGATCAGCGTCCGCGTGATAACCGACCGGGGCGTCTCCCACGAGTGGGTGCGGCACCGCGTCGCAAGTTATTCGCAGGAGTCCACAAGGTACTGCAACTACGCGAAGGACAAGTTCGGCGGCGAGATCACCTTCATCCGTCCGGCGAAGCTTGAACCCGGCACGCCCGGATACGAGGCGTGGGCGAAGGCTATGGAGAACGCCGAGAGGAGCTATTTCGAGCTTCTCAATATGGGCGTCACTCCCGAGACGGCGAGGAGCGTCCTCCCCAATTCCCTTAAGACGGAGTTCATCTGCACCATGAACCTCCGCGAGTGGAGGCATTTCTTTGCCCTCCGCACCGCTCCCGCCGCGCATCCCGATATGCGCGCCGTCGCCTGCCCCCTCCATGAGAGATTCAAAAAGCTTCTCCCCGTGTTCTTCGAGGAATAACATATATTCCTTTAATTTGTTGACTTTTATTTCAAACGGTGGGATAATTGGGTTACGGTGCCCAATATCCCCTTGGGCAAATATTTTTTGAAAGAGAGATTCTTAAAGGATCATGGAAAAGATCGTCATCGCTCTGGGCGGCAACGCCCTTCAGGAGGCGGGCAAGCCCGCTACCGCCGCCAATCAGCTCGAAGTCGTCGAGAAGACCTCCGAATACATTGCGGACATTATCGAGCAGGGCTACACAGTCGCGCTCGCGCACGGCAACGGCCCGCAGGTCGGACGCATCGTGCTCCAGAACGAGACGGCGAACAGCGTAACTCCCGCCATGCCCTTTGACGTATGCGGCGCCATGAGCCAGGGCTATATCGGTTATCATATGCAGCAGGGGCTTGAAAAGGTCCTGCGCAGGCGCGGGAACAAGACCCGCGTCGCCACCGTCGTAACTCAGGTCGTGGTCGACCGCGAGGATCCCAAGTTCAAGAACCCCTCGAAGCCCATCGGGCCCTTCTACACCGAGGAAGAGGCGAAGGCGCTTGAGGCGGAGCGCGGCTACGTCATGAAGGAGGACGCCGGACGCGGCTTTAGACGTGTCGTCGCGAGCCCCATGCCCGTTGAGATCGTTGAGCTCGACGCCGTGAAGTGCCTGATGGCGGGCGGCTTCGTGCCCATCACCGTGGGCGGCGGCGGCATCCCCGTATATAAGGACGAGAACGGCGATTACGTCGGCACGGCTGCCGTTATCGACAAGGATCTCGCGTCCGAGAAGCTCGCAGAGGACATCGACGCCGACGCGCTCGTTATCCTCACCGCGGTCGAGAAGGTTTCGATCAACTACAAGAAGCCCGACCAGCAGGATCTGGACGTTCTCTCCGTCGAGGACGCTTACCGCTATATCGCCGAGGGTCAGTTCGCTCCCGGTTCCATGCTGCCGAAGGTCGAGGCGGCGATCAAGTTCGTGAAGTCGAAGCCCGGACGCCGCGCCATAATCACCAGCCTTGACAAGGCCGTCGAGGCGCTCAAGGGTCTGGCAGGCACGACCGTAAAATAATAAAGACCTTAAGGGGTGCGCAGAATAAGCGCATCCTTTATTATAGTCAGGATCAAGGAGGCAATTGAATGTCCGGTTTCAAGGATCTGAGGATCGTCGATAATTTCTATCAGACGTCGCTGTTTTTCCCGATGCCCGCCGTGCTCGTCAGCACTCTTGCCGACGACGGCGAGACCAACTGCGGCGCATATTCGCTTGTCCAGCCCTATTACGTTGCGGGCAAGGACTATTACGCGATGCTGCTCTCGTGCAGGAACTCATCAAACACGGCGCAGAACATAATAAAGCGCAAGAAGTGCGCCATCAACTTCTTCCCCGACGGCAGGAAGTATTTTAAGGAGGCTGTGCGCCTCGGCTGGCCCGGGGATACCACGAAGGAGAAGATGAAGGACTTCTCCATGACGCTCACGGACGGCCTCCGCAAGAAGGAGGATCCCGAGGGAAGCTATCCCAAGGTGATCGACGAATGCTTCCAGGTGATCGAATGCACCTGGGTCGATACCCTCGACGGAGCCGAGAACGACCTCCCCATGAAGGAGGGCGAGGACCATTACGAGCTTCCGAAGTACCACGACTTCAACGGCATAACCAGCCCCTACGGCGCGCACTTCATTCTGAAGGTCGATAAGATCCTCATGAAGGAAAAGTACTATAACGCCATAGTGAACGGCGTGAAGGCGGGGGATTTCCCGCGCTGCCCCGTCGATTACGGCTACCGCGATTCCAAAAACTTCTGGTATCACAGGCGCGGACGCATGATCGGGGAGCTTCTGCCCGTAAGGAAGACGACGCTCGAATCCGTCCGCTACGCGGCTAAGAGGATCGACCCCGACGTGAAGTTCGAAGACGACGCGCTTTCCATGCTGCTCAACGTGCCGCGCATATTCCTGCCGACCGTGCTGAAGGGCTGCGTCGCCTGGGCCAAGGAGAACGGCGTGTCCGTGATCACCTCCGCCGAGATGAAGACGATCAACGACAAGAGGAATAAGGAAAAGAAGAAATGACAGGGGCTTGACCTGTTTTGAGCGGGCGCCGGAACGCGTCCGCTTTTTCTTATATAATCGGGAAAAAGCTTGACACACGGACAGGCCGGGAATATAATCATATTATAGTATACAATCAGGAGGTATGGCTATGTTCTGCGAAAAATGCGGCGCCCGCATAAGCGACGATTCCGTCTTCTGCGAAAACTGCGGCGCACCCGTTTCCGCCCCTGCGAAAGCACCGGCTCCCGCACCCAAAGCGGCGCCCGCTCCCGCGAAGGCTCCGGCGCCCGCTCCCAAAGCGGCCAAGAAGGAAAAACCCAAAAAGAAAAAGACCGGGCTCATCATTCTTCTCGCGGTCATCGGCGCGTTGGTCATCGGTCTCGGCGTCTGGGTCGCGACCATGTTCCCGCTCAAGGTCAGCGCCGACACGACCGCCGCCCTTACCACGACGACGGGCAACATGAAGAACTTCCCCGTCACGATCAAGTCCAATCAGCCGATAGTCTCGGTGAAATACGCGGTCGATCCGGTCAAGCCCAAGGATCCCTCGACCTATACCGACGTCAAGCTCAAGCTCGGTATCGGCTCGAGGAAAGCCGTCATCGACAAGCTTCCCGTCATCCCCGGCGAAAACGAGGTAAGGTTCTACGTCAAGACGCTCTTCGGCAAGGAATACACCGAGCTCATCGTCAAGTGGGATATCGGCTTTGTCTCCGCGCCGGAGGAAGCCGCCATGATCGAAGTCAAGGAGGGCGTGAAGCTCGTTTCGAACGAGCTTATCGTCATATTCTCCGACAGCGCCACGGATAAGGAGATCGAGACTCTCGTCGGCGAATACGAAGGCGAGGTCGTCGGCCGCATCTACGCTCTCGGCGAGTACCAGATAAGGTTTGCAAGCTCCGGCGAGGGCTATATCCAGCTTATGATGACCAGACTCATGGCCGAGACCATAGTCGACGAAGTGTACTACAACCTTTCCTATGAGGAATACGGCGGGCTCTATCCCAACGATCCCGAGTACGACGACTGGAGCGTTTCGACCCCCGACGGCAACAACTGGGGACTTGAGGCGATCGACGCTCCCGGCGCGTGGGAATACAACGACCGCATCGGCATTACGAAGGTCGGCGTCATCGACACCTGGCTCCAGTACGACCATCCCGATCTCGGCATCCCCGCACGTCACACCTACATACTTCCGACGGACGACTTCAAGACCATGAAGGACGTTCACGACTACGTTGACGAATTCGATCCCTCGAAGCTCGATGACAGCGATTACTATTCCTACCTCGGCATGCGCGACCACGGCACCCACTGCACCGGCATAATCGGCGCAAAGGGCGACAACGACGAGGGCATTTCCGGCGTATACTGGAACGCGGATATGTACTTCGCGACCTGGTGGTACCTTTACAAGAGCCCGTCCGGCCTCGACTCGTCGAGCACCTACGAGAGCATGATCTACAACATCACCCGTATGGTATCCTCCGGCTGCCGTGTGATCAGCATGAGCGTCGGAAGCTCCTATCCCACCGAGCAGGACGAGTATGAGATCAGCGTCGCCAAGCGTTTCGAGCAGATGATAATCTCGCTTGAGAACGCGGGCTATGATTTCATCCTTATCAAGGCCGCGGGCAACGACAACGCCGACGCCTCTATGTACGCGCTGAACCGCATAATGACCTACGGCGAGCACGCGAGGGAGCACGTCATAATCGTCGGTTCCGCCGAAGCGGGCTATTCCGTCGAGGACCGTCTCGAGGAGTGGGGCACCGAGACCTATAAGTTCTACAACATGGCTCCCTATTCCAACTACGGCGATCTGATCGACGTCTGCGCTCCCGGCTCCGACATCCTGAGCACCATCGCGGGCAGCGAGTACGAGCCCATGTCCGGCACTTCCATGGCGACGCCCATGGTCGCCGGCGTAGCGGGCCTCGTCTACGGCGCGAATCCCGACCTGACCTATAAGGAGGTCAAGGCTATAATCAAGACCGCGCACAGGACCTATTGCGTGCGCGAGCTCGACGCCTACGTCCTCGTGAACGCGAGGCTCGCGGTCGAGATGGCTCTCGCGAAGACCGAGATCCCGCCCTATGAGGAGCCGCAGATAGGCTTCGTCACGGGTATCGTTCAGGACGCCTCGACGCTCGAGATAATCCCGAAGGCGGCGGTCCTCGCCACCAATAACGAGACCGGCGTCTCCTACGAGGCGCAGGTATTGAACGGTATGTACTCGCTCTCGCTCGATCCCGGCGTTTACACGATGGTCTTCGCTGCGCGCGGGTACGTCACCGAGACCGTCTATAAGGTCCAGATAACCGCGGGCACCGTGCAGTACAATATGCTGCTCAACATGATAAAGAAGAATACCGGTTCGACCGTCACGAAGGGCGTCGCCTCCGGCAGCATAATCGACGCGTTCGACGCAACTCCGATCGGCGGCGCGAAGATCTCCGTCTTCCGCGGCCTCAACAACACCGCCGGCACGCCCGTTGCGACGACCACGGCCAACTCGTCCGGCGCGTACTCCGTTGAGCTTGAACCCGGCAACTACACGATCTACGCGTCCGCGGACGGCTATATGAACGGCGCGGCGAACATCATCGTCGTTTCCGGCACGACGCGCGCTTCCCAGGACTGCACGCTCACTCCCGTTCTGAACGAGGGCGAGGTGAGAATAGTCCTCACCTGGGGCGACACTCCCGCCGACCTCGACTCCCACCTCATCGTGGACGGCCTCGACGAGTATGAGGAGCCCTACAGGATCTTCCACGTATTCTGGAGGGAGAAGGTCTACGAAGACGAGGGCATCCGCTACATCAGGCTCGACGTCGACGACAGAGACGGCTACGGTCCCGAAACGACCTCGATCTATTTCCCCGTTGAGGGAGCGACCTATTACTTCTTCGTCCACGACTACTCGAACTCCGCAAGCTCCTATTCGAACGGCCTTGCGATGTCCGGCGCTCAGGTCAAGGTCTACGTCGCCGGCAGGGAAGAGCCCTACGTGTTCAACGTACCGAATACCGACGGCACGCTGTGGCTGGTGTTCTGCATCCAGGACGGCGAGATCATACCCTTGAACGAGGTTAGCTACCACGAGTCCTCCAGAACCGTCGGCGAAGAATGATCAATTGAATACACCCGACCGAACGGCTGCCGGGGCGGAGTTTCCGCCCCGGCAAAGCTTTTCTTATTGACAACGCGCCGCGCCGTGATTATAATGTCTGCCGGGATCGAAAATACGTCATAAGAAGGCTATGTTTATGAAGACAAAACCCAATGCGCTCACGGTAATACTGTTGGTCGTATGCATGCTCCTCGTTGTCTGCGTCGGAGGTCTTTCCGCGCTCACGATTAAGAACATGGAAGGGCTCGGAAAAGAGCTTAAGGCCGTCGGGGAGAAGACGGCCGAACTCGTCGAGAGGTTCGATAACGAAGAGGCGAAGAAGAAGGCCGAATCCGAACCCAGGGAAAACGACGTCTGCATCGCGGACGCGTATTACATAAGGGACACCTCCGCGATCTCCGATGCGTATAAGTCCGGCGACAGATCTGCCCTCGACGACCGTCAGAAGGAGACGCTCAAGATGGCGTCCGACGTGCTCGATAATATTATCGAACCGGGCATGACTCCGTACGAAAAGGAGCACGCGGTCTACGTATTTCTGACCACCAGGCTCAAGCAGGACAAGGGTTCGCTCACCGTTATCCCCTCGTCGGGCGCGGACGCGGACAATCCCTACGGCGTTCTCAAGTATCATCAGGCGGTCTGCGTCGGCTACGCGACGACCTTCCGTCTGTTCATGCACATGCTCGATATCGACTGCATGGTCGTCCACAACACGAGCCTCTCGCATTCGTGGGATCTTATCAATCTCGACGGCGAGTGGTACCATACCGACTGCTATTT
Organism: Clostridiales bacterium; assembly: GCA_024691085.1. Taxonomy (GTDB): domain Bacteria; phylum Bacillota; class Clostridia; order Christensenellales; family CAG-138; genus UBA3857. Next base: position 76,747 of record JAILNX010000021.1, read on the forward strand.
TGACACGACCGAGGGCGATCCCTCGTACAGGAACTTCAACCTCTCGGACGACGTTCTCGGCTACGATCACGACTGGGACAGGAACTTCTTCCCGAAGGCGACGGGCGTGAAATACAATTACACCGTTAAGAACGCCGGTGAGGTAGACGAGATTATGGATATCCCCTCGTTCGTGAAGGATAAGCTCGAATCCGGCGAAAGCTGCTTCTCGCTCCGCGTAAAGGGCGGCATCACGGAGGATCAGGAGCCCGTCGCGGCGTATCTTACCGAGACGCTTGCGTCCGCGGTCAACTCGACCTCCGCAGGCTACTTCCAGTACTACTGGTGCTTAGATGCGAACGGCGATTACGTGCTGTGCATGTTCTACAGGTCTTACAACGAAGAACCTTCGCCCAGTATCCCGGATGATATCGCCGAAAGGATAAACGAGATCATAAACGAGCTCTTCGTGGACTGCAACTATTGACCGGGAGTAAAGCATGAAAAGAACGGTTGCTTTTATACTGATACTCGCGCTGACGGTTTGGCTCGCGGGCTGCTTAAAGCCCTCTCCGGATCCCGATCCTAACGGGGGAGAGAAAAAGCCCACGGTCAGCATGTTCGACCTTGCCGAGCGCATGCGTGAAACGATGCCCGACGGCAGCACTCTCGCCTATGCGTCGAAAAACGACGCGAACGCCGAGGACGAGTTTTCATTCGTGTCGGATATGGCGTTCGACAGGGTGGAGGACTTCTTCATCCTCTACGCGCCCGACGGAAATTCGAGCGCGGCGGAGATAGTGGTCATAGCGCTTTCCGATCCCTCGGACGCCGCGGAAGCAGAGGCTTCGCTCAAGAGGCACGTCGAAAAGAGGATAAACCTTTACTCGACGTACGCGCCGCAGTTCGTGCCGGAGCTCGAAAAAGCGGTGATATTCACGGAAGAACAGTACGCCGTGCTGATAATCGGCGGGGAAGGGAACGCTCCCGAAACCGCGTTCAGAGAGTTTATCAAGAATTGATCTTATAAAATGAAAAGAAAGCCCAAAAAGAAGATAACGGAGGAAACCGCGCTCCCCGCCGAAACCGTGAGCTACGACAGCGAGTTTTACGGCAGGCTTCTTGAGTTTACCGTTTCTCTCGCGCACAAGCTCCAGGCCTGCGGAGCGGAGACCTACCGAGTCGAGGATACCATAAACCGCATCATCGAGGCGTACGGCGTAAAGAAGGTCGACGCCTTCGTCATTCCGAGCGCGATAATGGCAAGCCTCGATCCGGACGACGGGCCCGCCATCACCAAGATCCGCCGCCTGAACGGCGGAGGCACAATGCTCGACGGAATAGAGAAGTATTCCGCGCTCTGCCGCCGCATCTGCGCCGAAAAGCCCGATATGAAAACGGCTGAGAGATGGCTCCGCGAGACGGAGGCAAGCGTCTGCAAATACAACGCTTTCATCTATTACCTCGCCTCGTTCCTCATCGGGCTCGGCTTCGGCTTCTTCTTCGGAGGTTCGTGGCTCGAGGCCGCCGCCGCGGGCGTATGCGGCACCGCGACCGGCGCGGTGCTTGCGTTCAGCGACCGCCTGCACGCGAACGCGTTCTTCAAATCGTTCCTGTGCAGCTTCATTCTCGCGTTCCTCGCGAACGCTCTTGCCGCGGTCGGCTTCGGCAAAAACGCCGATATCGCGACGATCGGCGCGCTGATGATACTCGTTCCCGGGTTCCTATTTACCAACAGCTTAAGGGACGTAATTTACGGCGACACCATGAGCGGCGTCAACCGCCTTGTCCAGGTGCTGATAATCGCTGTCGCCCTCGTTATAGGAACGAGCGCCGCGGTCTACGTCGCAAGGATGATATTCCCGAATCTCGTCAACGGCCTTTTGCCCATCGACCATCCGCTCTGGTTCCAGTGCGTGGCGGGGCTCATCGGCACCCTCGGCTTCGGGCTCATGTTCAATATGCACGGGCACGGGATACCGTTTGCACTTCTCGGAAGCGTCATCTCGTGGCTCGTCTGCTCCCTGCTCATGAGGGCGGGCGTGCCGGAACCCGCGTGCTATCTCATCGCCGCCGCGGCGTCTTCGTTCTATGCCGAGATCATGGCAAGGATACGCAAGTTCCCCGCTACGAGCTATCTCCTGTGCGCGCTGGTGCCGCTTATCCCCGGCGCAGGCATCTACTACACGACCGATTACATAAGGCGCGGCATGACGTTCGAGGCCTATCAGAAGGGCCTTGCCACCGCCTATATCGCCGGCGCCATGGCGATCGGCGTGCTCCTCGTATCCACCGGCTTCCGCATGTGGACGGTCTGGAAGAATCACAGGCGCCACAAGAACGAAAAAAGGCGGTAATATGAAGGAAAGCTTTGAAAGATTCGATATGTTAAAGCCTCCCGTGAGGACGAAATGGTATCTTCACCCCGTGACGATACTCATATCCCTCCCCGAGGTCATCGCGCACCGCATGAAGCTTAAAAAGAACGGGACGGAAGGCCTGAAACCTCCCTATATCCTGCTCTGCAACCACAACGCTTTCTTCGATTTCAAGGCGGCGACCAAGGCGATATGGCCCGCGAGAGCCAATTATGTCGTCGCGATCGACGGCTTTATCGGCAGGGAGAAGCTTTTAAGGGACGTCGGCTGCATCTGCAAGCGCAAGTTCACGAACGATATTACCCTCGTCCGCCAGCTTAAAAGGACGATAACGAACGGCGACGTCGCCGTCATCTATCCCGAGGCGCGCTATTCGCTCTGCGGAACTACGGCGGTCCTGCCGAGATCGCTCGGCAAGATGTGCAAGCTGTTCGGCGTTCCCGTCGTCACCTTCATCTGTCACGGGCATCACGTCAACTCGCCCTTCTGGAACCTTCATTCAAGAAAGGTCAAACCCACCGAGGCGGAGATGACGCTCCTGTTCACACCCGAGGAGCTTAAAACCCTCTCCGTCGACGAGATCAACGAAAAACTCGTCGGGGCGTTCCAATACGACGACTTCGCGTGGCAGAAGGAGCGCGGCATCAAAACGCCTTATAAAAAGCGCGCGGAGGGGCTCCACAAGGTGCTCTACCAGTGCCCCGCGTGCGGCGCGGAGTTCAAAATGCGCTCCGAGGGCACGGAGCTTTACTGCTCCGCCTGCGGGAAGCGCTGGGAGATGACCGAGCTCGGCGAGATTAAAGCTAAAGAGGGCGAGACGGAGTTTTCGCATATCCCCGACTGGTACGAGTGGGAAAGGGCGAACGTGAGGCTTGAGGTCGAAAACGGGACGTATTCCTCGGGCGAGCTTACCGTCACGGTCGATTCGCTCCCGAACGCGAAGAGGTTCGTTCGCCTTGGCAAGGGCACGATGATCCACGACATGAACGGCTTCCGCGTGGAGGGGACCGACACAGACGGCGATCCGTTCCTTATGGAGAAGCCCGTTCCGTCGCTCTATTCCTGCCATATCGAATACGATTATCTCGGCAAGCACGGCGACTGCGTCGACCTCAATACGCTTGAGGATACATGGTATATCTATCCCGAGGGAAGGGATTTCTCCGTGACGAAGATGGCGCTCGCGACCGAGGAGCTCTACTTCGACCACATGCGCCGCGAAGGCAAGCCCTGCCCCAAAGGGCTCGCGTAAGAAAAACAAAGGATCCCGAAAGGGATCCTTTGTTGCGTGCAAATTCTTATTTCACCGCTCTTGTGGCAATAAAGCTCGGCACGTTCAGCTCGTGAAGCTTTCCCTCGCCGTTCGTGTCTTCGTAAAGGTCGGTCAGGCGAAAGCCGGCTTTCAGCTGCCCGCCTATCTGCTCCTCAAGCGTGTGCGAGAACTGCACGCCGCCGTCAAACTCGTTAAGCTGCCTCATGTATTCGGGATTCTCCAGGGGGTCGAACGGCAGCCTGTTCACGACCTTTGTTTCATCGTCGTCGGCGAAGAGGTAGTTTATGCCGTTGTCCATGCCCGCGATGAGCAGTCCGCCGGGCTTCAGGATGCGGTAACACTCGCGCCAGACGGGCTCGACCTCCTTGATATAACAGTTGGAAACGGGATGGAATATGACGTCGAAGGTTCCGTTCGAGAACGGCAGGGGCTTCGTCATGTCCGCGCGGACGATATTGATGAAGTACCCCTCGCGCTCGGCGACTTCGCGTTCGGACTTGAGCTGCTCCCCGGAATAATCGAGCACGGTGCAGTCTGCCCCGAGCGCGGCGAATATCGGCATCTGCTGACCGCCGCCCGAGGCAAGGCCGAGGAGCTTTTTGCCGTAAAGGTCCCCGAACCACTCATGCGGGACGAACTTCACGGGCGTCAGCTTCACGTCCCATACGCCCGCCTTCGCGGCGAGGTATTCCTCGTGCCCAATGGGCTTTCCCCATTCCCAGCCTTCCTTCACCCACCTGTCGATGACGGAAGAATTATAATCCCGGTAATTCATAAGCCTCCTCCTTGGGGCAGCCCGATACGCGGTCACTCTTTGTCCTTAAGACGCTCGTTCATCTGCTTCGCGTCGCGGCGGATCCTCACGCAGCTGAGCGCCCAAAGCAGGAACGCGACGGCGATCTGACCTCCGGCGATCAAAAGGCAGACCTTCCACCCGCGGGAGAAGTCGATCCAGCCGACGGCGATAGAGGTCGCCAGCATAATGACTGTGCCCGTGCCCATGTGGATGAGCACCTTGAGTCCCGTGGGCAGCTCGGTCGCGTAGATGAGGGAGGGGATGCCGAATCCGACTCCGATGACGGCGGTCGCGAGGCAGCTTACCGCCACGCCCAGGCCGCTCCCGAAGCTCTCATCGGGATGATTAAGGCCGATGACCGCGCAGGTAATAAGGAAAACAACAGCGGCAAGAACAAGGCCTTCCCAGGCTGCTCTTATAACTTTCTTCATGGTAACGCTCCTTTCTCACATGCCGAGATATTTCTTCATCTCGGGCAGATATTTTCTTGAAATAGATTCGTTCAGACCGTTCTTCAAAACAACGCGCAGGGCTCCGGAAAACATGGGCTCAAAGCACTTGATCTCCTCGAGGTTTATCACGCAGAACTTCGAGATGCGCATGAAGCCGGAAAGCGATTCGAAATCGCGCAGCGGCTTTGCCGAATCATAGGCCGCTTTTTCGGTGTAAAGACGGGTGCGCCCGTCCTCGGCGCGGATCATGAACAGATCCTTTCGCTTCAATACGACTATACGGCCGTTGTCGTACGCCGTGATGACGTCGGATCCGCGCCTTAAAAGATCCGCCGCGGCGAGGACCGACTCGTCGACCTCCCTGCAGCAGATCACGGCGCAGGTCTCGCCGAACTCGGCCGACTGTTTGATCTCAACTTTCATAATTGCCTCCTTTCGACGGGGAAAGCATACCATAACGGACCCGCGCTGTCATCGGTTTCGCCCCAAGAGGCGGAAATCGGCGGGTGAAATACATAAACGCGGCGATGAAAAACACGCGCGGCCTGTTCAAAAAAGCCTATTCCATGCTGCTTCTGAAATCGATATCCTCGGTCAGAAGACGTTCGGCCCTGTCAAGGCAGCGCCCGACGGCTTCCGCGTCGTTCCCCGCGTCCTCAAGATCCTTTACGGCGCTCCACCACAAAGGCTTCAGACACCTGTAAAGAGGCAGGGCGGCCTCTTTTTCCTCTTCCGTAAAAGTATAGTACCCGCGCGCGATCTTCAGCGCTTCTGGGATCGTATCGGAACCGTTCTCGCGCATCAGATAGTTCAGAAAGACCTCTTTTCCGCAGAGGTTGAAATCGAATACGCCCACGAACGCGCCGTCCGCGTCCACGAGTATGTTGGTCGCGTTGAGGTCGGCCTGGAAGACGGAGGTCGGGAGCTTTTTATAGAGCTCCTTCAGCGACTCCCTGTTTTCGCACCAGAGCCGCCATATCCTTTGCGCCCGTTCCGAGAACTCCGCGGGCAGGGAATCGGCGAGTTTTTTCCACTCCATGGCGTTTTCCAGGACCTCGTCCGACTTGTCGCTCGGGCAGAAGGTCTCAAAAAGGCAGTATGCCGAGGGGTGTTCGGTATAATCGAACCTCTTCGCGGCGACCATTGCCGTCATGCTCCAGATGTCATCAAAGTATTTATTGTACTCTTCCTCCATCCTGTCCTCGTCGCCCGCCGTTCTGTTCTCCAAAGATCTGTACTTTGAGAACTCCTCGGCGTGTACGAAACAGGCGTGCCCGCGGAACACGAACGAGGGAAAGTCCCCGTTCTTATCGCAGAATATCCGCGGACAGTAGTACCCCAGTTTGCGGTATTCCTCGACGGTCCTCTGCCACGCGCGCATCTTTTCGGGGAAGGTAAAATCGTTCGAGGCGAATTTCAGCGCGTATTTTTCGCCTTCTTTTGTCGTAACGATGACCGTATTTCTGAAATCATTATCCCCTCTGCTCGAGTCGATCACCTCAGCTGAGACGGGGGTATCGTCAAAAAACAAAGCGAAAGCTTCGGAGATCTCCGGATCCAACCCGTTTTCTTTAATATCGCTCATGCTGTTCTCCCTTCAGAACGTTTAGTATAGTCCGCCTCACCCGCGCGCGGCCAAGCGAATCGGAATTTGTGCATCTGTCTGAACCGGATTATACCTACCATATAATTTCTATTTCATGGAGCGATATTCTCTGTGCCTGTCCTGATTAGATGTCCTTCTTGTATGGCCGCGAATGCCGCCGCGCCGACGACGGCGCCGCTGTATTTCATATCAATGACCGTTAGTGTCAACGGAAGCAGCGGTAATGGTATTCGCCATTACACAGGAGTTCCTACTTCAATTAAATTCCCATCCGGGTCATAGAATCTGACTGCTCGTTGCCCCCAACTGTGTGTCATTAGCCGATTTACATACTCAGTTTTCGGATATAGCTTTTCCAGCTTCTCAATAAAAGCATCTATATCAGCCTCTTCAAAATATAGTTCCGTACTGTTGTTTCTTGAAGTTATACTCTTTTGCAAAATCTTCTCCCAGTATCTGGATTCCTGTAGGTACAATCCTTCTGTCAGTTCCATGTTACCGTCGTTATCCTGCAGAAGTTGAAATCCAAACATGTCATGATAGAATTTCAGAGCGCGGTCACAATCTTTAACAACAAGAAGCGTTCCTTTGTATTTCATACTTTCCTCCGCAAATCCCGATTTGACGAAATAAGTTTACCACACGCACGGATTTGATTCAACAGTTCCGCAGCGCCGCGGAAAAGAAAAAGAGCCGCAAGCGCGGCCGGGAAGCGGAAAGCTCTGTTATTCGATGTTGTTCAAGCCGTCATACAGATCGTTGAACGATTTGCTTTTACTGCATCTTCCGTACGAGAATTCCTTGTTATCCCCAAACTCCAGCAAAAAGCACTTTGTCAGCTCTTCAACTGTCTGCTCAAGAGCGGTGAAGAATTGCTGATAGGCAAAACTGCTTGCGGCCGACCCTTCCTCAAAGCTATTGACAATAAGCGATTCCGTTACCTGATCCAACGGATACATCTTGATATGCATCAACTCGTGAATGATGACCTCTTCAAGATTCTCCTGTTTAGGATCCGCACTGTTCAAAAGAAGAATCGCCTTTCTGTCATCGCAATCGATCTTGAAATCTCCTGTTTTCGGCCAGGAGGGATCCTCCACAAATTCAAGTTTGATATCCCACGCGGGCGTGATCCTCAGCTTCCGGATGTATTTATCAAATAATGCGGCAGCGGATGCTTTATCCATTTCTCTTTCTCCTGTATTATCCCTGTTTGTCGGGATAAGTTTACCATAGAAGCGCCCGCGATTCAACATCTCCCCGGCGCGCGCAAAAAAAAAGAGCCGCAACGGGGCTTCCTGATAAGGAAGTTTTTCACAGCAAAGCCGGTTGTTAAAAAGTGCCTGCTTTATAAAACAAGCTGAGACAAGCGATAATGATCGTGCGTCTCAGCTTGATTTTTATGAGTTGACGGCTGCGCCGTCATGATTTGCCGCTAATGCGGCATGATTTGGCTTCGCCTTGAATCGAATCGCGCCTTATGCCCTTTAGTGCAATTCATGATCGAAGATCAATTCACGCGCCGGCAGGCGCAATTCATTTCGGCGCGGCGATGAGCAGCACATATTTCTTCCTTATCATGCCGCGCCGAAGCGCGGCTCCGGAAAGGGTTCAAACGTTTTCGCGCTTCTTCATATGATAAAGGATATGAACGCCTTGATATCCGATTTTTTTGTAAAAGTCATTGCCGCCGCCGGTCATTATCTCTGCGCCGAGCCCGCGCATCACCCGGTCGTGCCTGGATAACGCGGCCGCCGCAAGGCCTTTATGCTGATGGGCGGGAACGGTGCAAAGCGGCTCCATGTAAGCCAATCTGTTCTCGGGGACCCACCACATGCCTGAAAAGCATACGTAATCCCCGTTGCTGTCGGCGATGATAACGGTATGCTCATAGGTCGCGTGCGGGGAGGGCGACATCGTCGCGCACATCACGTTCTGATAAAGCTCGTGCGGACTGCGGCCGCCGTCCTTCTTCGGGATCTCCCAGTCGCGGAATTCGCCGAGTTCCTCGCTGTTGAAGCCGTCCCACAGGCACTTGGCGGATCTCAGCGGGTCGGATTCGCCCGCGTCGACGAAATGATATCCTTCGGGAAGCGGATAATCGAGCTTTCCTTTGCGGAAGTCGAATATGCGGTCGGTCTGTTCATAATGAACGCAGTAGCCGCGCTTTAAAGCCGCCTCAATGAGCGCCTTCTGCCCGCTCAGAAGGACCATCTCGCGCGGCTCATCGAATTTCGGATAGGCGCTTTCCGCGTATTCGATCATCTCTCCCGCAAGGAACTCATACCCGGGGCGGAGCACGAAATAAGTGCTCGTTACGGGGTTTTCATAAAACACGAACGCCACCGGAAGATCGCCGTCCAGCCAGAAGCGGTTTATCCTAAGATAATCCTTGTCGAGCCAAGAACTGATGATAGCATATTCAAAGAAAGGGGCGGCGGGCCCGTTCGTCTCCTCGTGATTATAGACGTCGGTCATCAGCTTCCATACGAGGTCTATATCGGTAAGGATCTGAAACTGTTTCGTTCTTAAGTTCATTCTGCAGGGCGCTCCTTTTTCATTAATGATCGAAGATAAACCGCGGCCGGCGGGACCGGGCTTATCGAAACAAGTTTACCATAAAAGCGCCCGCGATTCAACATCTCCACGGCGCGAGGAAAAGAAAAGAGCCGCGCAGGCGGCCCGGGGAAGGGGGTCTTGTCTCGTTCATTATTTCTTCTCATGCCGGCGGTTCGCCGACTCGAGAAAACGCTTAAGCGCGTCATTTGAAAGGAGCTGTCCGCGAACGCGTTCCGGGAAATGCCCGGCGAAGCTCTCCAATGTGCAGCCGACGTAAAAATCCCGCGGGAGTTCGTTCGCGTACTCCCCTCCGCCGTAGCTTCCGGCGGAGCTGCCCGGAGTAAAGCAGTTGTAATGGATATCCGACGATCCGTCCTCGTGAAAGCGGAGCGTGATGATATCGTGTTCGTGGGCGGCCTCTATATCGTCATCGGCAAGATGGACGTCGCTGTGCAGAAATTTGAGATTGTTCTCCCTTGCGAAGCTTTCGGCAAAAGTATCGTATTCGCCGCGGATCAGCACTTTTCTTCTGCGCATCCGCTTTATTAGCTCGGGCGTGACGGCGACTGAAACGACCGTCCTCGCGAGGATAAGACAGCCGATCTTCGGGAAGGCTTCGAGATAACCCTCGCCGAGCCTGGTGACGCCCTCGGTTATGCTCAGAACGTCGTATTCCTTTGCCCAGCTTTTTCCGGAGAAAGGAAACACCTCCGTATCCTCGCGGCAGAGAACGCCCTTGCCCTCGACCTCCAGGAGACCGCTGAAATGGTTTATGTACGTGATGCTTTCGTCATGCTTTGAAAAGAACATGGATCATCCTTTCGCCGTTATCCGTCGGACCGCCGGCCTTTTTTCTTCTCCTGCTTCCTGACCGTTTCCTGCATCGTTTCGTTGGCTTCCTCGTCCCAGACGGTCCTTTCGGGCCCGAGCGTGCCGTACATGGTGTTTTCAAACGAATACACCGGCTTCGCGGTCCTGATCAGCCTTTCGTTGTCCGTGTCGTCGCCGAAGGTGCCGAGCCTTTCGTAAATTTCTCCGGTGATCTCGTAGTCGTACTGCTCGCGCCCCTCGCGGCTCGTGTACATTATCTCGGCAAAGTACCGCCCCGTTTCCGGGTCATAGTACGCCGTCCAGTTATTGCCCTGCTTTTTCGTTTTCATTCTGCGCAGCCCACCTTTCATTCAAAATGCCGATCTTCCGGGATAAGTTTACCACACCCGCGGCTCGCGTTCAACAGCTGTACCCGCCCCCGCGCGGGAGCGGCAGAAAAGAGCGATTGGGATCAATGAAAGACAAAAGCTCAGAATAATAACGTTTCCGCGATATCGCTCAGCGAGTTTACGCAGGCGTACAGCATCGGTTTTATCTCCTCGTCCGGCTCCGTCTGATCGGGGACCATGATCACCCTGCATCCCGCGGCATAGGCGCTCTTGACCCCGTTCGGAGAATCCTCCACGGCAATGGCCTCCCCGGGCGTGACTCCGAGGACGCTTAAGGCGTGAAGATACGTATCGGGAGCCGGCTTGCCCATCAAAACCATATTTGAACAGATGATCTTGTCAAAACAGCCTATGACGCCGGTCTCAGTAAGCTGCTTTACCGCCCTGTCCGTCGTCCCGGCGGTCGCGAGAGCTATGACGACGCCTTTTGCCTTCAGCCATTGAAGAAGCTCTTCCGCGCCGGGCTTCAGCTGAACGCCCTGCTCCGCAGCGATGGAATTGAAAATGCTGTGGCTCAGGGCTTTCATTTCGGCGGTGCGGCATGATTCGCCGAACCATTCCTTCAGCTGCCTGTCAACGAAAGGCATTCCAAGGGAGCGGAGCGCAAGCGTCTTCTCTCTGTTAAGCTCACAGCCTAACCGCGCTCCAGCCTCTGCCCATGCCGTCTGAAAGTATTTTTCCGTATCCGTCAGCGTTCCGTCGAGGTCGAAAATGACCGCGCGGACAGTATTTGTATCACCGTGCATCGAACCGATCCTTTACCCATTTAACGATATCTTCCCGAGATCGGGATTTTACAGCAAAAGTCTATCATATTTCCGGCTCCTTTTCAATCCGGACACAAGAGAAACAACGCGTTTTTCCTGCAGCAGACCGCGAATTGCGGAAAAAGAAAACGAGCCGCGTGTGCGGCTCGGTAAACCGGGATCTGTCACTCTTCTCTGTACCGATAACCATCCGGGATACGGATATACGCCCTAATATGTTCGTCGATTGATCGCTCGATAATTCCGGATATATTGTTCACGTTTCCTTCCGCGGCAAGGATCGTACGCTCGCGTTTCTCAAGAACGATCCCCATATGGTCGTGCTCTTTGTTTTCGAAAACTCTGTCATAAATGACAATGTCTCCCGCTTCCGGGACAAAGCCTTCATCGCTCTTATGGTATTCGATACTCCGATCGCCTGCGGCAAACTCTTCCCAGCCGAGGCATCCTGCCAGATGACAGGTTTTACATTCCGCGGGTCTGTACGGGATCGCGAATCCTGCTTCCGTGCAGCAATGATAGACGAACGCCGCGCACCATAACCCGTCAGCTTCCCTGAGGTTCCAGGTCGGAAACGATGAAACGATCGGCGCAAGATTGGACGCCATCCCGCCGACGTCTCCGTGAAACGGAAGCAGCGCCATATCCTTTGCAGCCTTGGCAAGCTTTTCTCTCGTTGCTTTTTCCATTTATGCCTCAATAAGCTCCGGTTTTTCAGTCGGCTTCGATGCTTCAGATCATTTTATAGAGCTCGTAGCAGTCGTGTCCTTTGGGAACGTCTTTGAGCTCGCCCCTTACCAGATAGCCGTTCTTTTTGAAGAAACCGACGTTCCAGTCACCCGCATTTGTGATAACCATTGAAGCGCCGTTTTCCTTTGCGAATCTCTCGGCTTCCTTCAAAAGACGCGTGCCGAAGCCTTTGCGCCTCAGCGGCTCTTCCACAAACAGAGCGTCAACGGAACCGCTGTCGCCTTTTTCTGCGTCCGCGATCACGCCTGCTGTGAACCTGCCGTCTTTATCCACAAGCTTCTTGCAAAAATCAACGGTTTCGCCTTCCTGCACGTAGGCTTCGCTGTATGCGTCAAGGCCGTTCAGTATCACTTCCGCATCGTCATCATTGCCGAGCGAAACCGTGAAGCGTGTGCCGCTGTTGTCGGTCGGCACGTATTCCGGCGTGTCCTTCTCAAGGTATTTGACCAGTGAATAGCTGATATAGCCGTTCGGCTTCTTGAGCGTGGTAAAGACCGTGTAGCCGTGTTTTTCATAGAACGGTCTTGCCATGAAACTTGCGGTGCCGAGCGTCACGACCCTTAAACCCTTCTCCCTTGCGATGCGCTCGACCTCGCGGAGGATCATTGAGCCGATCCCGTGATGACGATACCGTTCATCGACCCAAAGGTCGTCCAGAAGCACTCTCGACCAGTGGTATTCGCAAGCATCCGCAATACATCCGCCGATCATTACGCCGTTTTCGTCCTCGACTTTGAGAACGAATTCTTCTTCGTCCGCATCCACTTCGCGCGGCACGATCTCATTGATTTTCTCACCGATATATTCGGCTTCTTCTTTTGTCAGATCCTCTATCCTGTATTCCATTTGTTGCCTCCGAAAATGAGAATATGTCAGAGCGCGGTCAACCTGCTTTTCAGCAGAGGGATTCCTTCGTTTATCCACCATCCGTTATCCACACCGCCGGAACTCATTCCTCCATGTGCAAACTGCTCTATGACCGCAAAATCCATATATTTGTCGGTCATTTCCTTACCGGAAAGTGTAAGGTATTCCTTTTTGATCCACGCTTCCAGTTCATCGGGAGAAATCATATCCATATTCTCCGCGAGTTCTTTTAAGTAATCCCAAAAATACGGATCACCCCGAAATCCCCATCTTTGGGGTTTTTCTTCAAATATGGCGGATAGTTTCATACGCTTTCTCCTCCGCAAATCCCGATTTGGTGAGATAAGTTTACCACAACCGCCGCTCCGATTCAACCGGGCGCGGAAAAGAAAAGAGCCGCGTCGCGGCTCGGTAAACGGGAATTTATGCATATACCAGTTCAAATTCTTCACACACCACTTTTGTGTTTTCAGAAAATGTCAGATGTAATTTCGAAAGTTCACGAATCAGAAAATCTGTGTGTACTTTTCTCCAATACTCTAAGGTTCTATCGCCTTCGCCTTCCTTATAAGCGTGTTCTGCTGAAACCAGATGAAACTCTGTAATGCAGACCTTCACTGTTTTTACAATACATACTGCCTCGCCGTTTGAATCAAGAATAACACTGTAATTTCCTTCTTTCGGAAGCGGTTCGCTGTCAGTTTGATACAGATCATATGCCGAACAGGTAGCAGTCTTCACACCATTTTTAACTAACGCTGCCAGTTTGTCCGGCGCATCGCCAAATGCCCATGATTCATATGGTCCGGTTAATCCGGATTTTCTCCATAACTCTTCTACTGTCATTATTTCTCCTCTGCAAACGGGAAGTTATCGTCTTCTCTTAATCAGATTAAGTACGAGTTTATAAATCAGATAGCCAATCGCAACACCGAGTGTGTTAAGGAGCAGATCGTCGAAATCCGAAGTCCTTTCAAAGAAGGGAAGCTGGCTGATCTCTATACATAACGATATCAGCGCGCCAATGCCTATAACCTTCCAAAATGAATTCAGCTTTTTGTAGATAATCGGAAGAATGACACCGGTTGGGATGAACATCGCTGTGTTTCCGATTACGTTGAGAAGCAGCTCTTTTTTGCTGTCATACTCTAATAGATGCACGAAAGGTATCAGGTTGAGCTTGAAAGGAAAGACTGCAGAGGGATCGAACCTTAGCAGCTGCACCTTCCCGTTAACGCGGGACATCGGAAAGAAAACAAACCGAATGATGACCGCGAGATTAACATACATCAGCAGAAGGACAGCCTCCCGCTTCCAATCTATCCTCCGTTTTCTTATCCAAACTACGATCCTGCATGCAAGCCAAATCAGTGCAAACAACAATTCCAATTGCAGCAGTGATATCTCTGTCATGTTCTCCTCCGCAAATCCCGATTTATCGGGATAAGTTTACCATATCCGCGGCTGTGTATCAATCGCTCCAAAACGAAAATTGCCACCCCCGTGTGGGGGTGGCAAAACTTTTGCGTCCGAAGAAGCGGATTTTGACTGCGAACCCGGTGGTCCGGAAGTAAAAGTTCGTCTGCTCATCCGGACGGGGATCCGAGGCCCCTCGATTTCGCAGTTACTGATAATAAAAAAGACTTACGTAAGCGAAACCTAAGACTTTTGCTCCGCAAAAGTCGAGGCGCTCGAAAGGTATTCGCCAAAACAAAACAAGACAGACGGTGTTCGTCTGTCTTGTTTTGTGGTGGAGCATAGGGGATTCCTTCCGCGAAAGCACAGCTTCCGCGGCGCCCGCCTGAAAAAGCCAAG
>JAILNX010000035.1 GCA_024691085.1 Clostridiales bacterium
ATTACGGTGCGATCACGGGTATTTCGAGGGATACCACCTACTACGTCTTCACGTATGACGATTGGGGCAATGTTATAGATACCAAGGTCGGCAATATAGTCCTTTCAACGAATCATTACGACGGGTACGGCAGGCTCGAGACAGTCACCTACGGCAACGGCTTCGTGACGGAGTATGTATATGACGAGCTCGATCGGGTAAGCGAGATCAACCAGGGCACGGCAGGCAGCCTTGAACTCGCCTATAAGTTCATCTACAACGGCGAAGGCGACCTTTACGAGCTGAGACATTACAAGACCCTGCGTTCGACCTTCTTTGAGTACGACCACGCGGGTCGCTGTATGTCCTGTACGGAAAAGAGCTTCACCGTATCCGGAAGCACGGTGACCTATACCGGCACGATATCAGGTTACAAGTACGAGTACGACGCGAACAACAATCTTTCAAAGCTCACATGCAGGCTGGGAGACGGCAATCAGCAGACCTCGTGGGTGACGACCTACTCCTACGACAAGGACAACCGCCCGACGACCGCGCTTCTCGATAACGGCAGGAGCATCGTAAATACATATGACGCCATCGGCAGGATCACAAGCAGGAAGATCAAGAACGGGAACAGTGATATTCTTGAGACTGTTATCACTTATGTTCCCGGTGCCGACGGCTCAAAGACGGCGCTCGTTGCGACATATCAGAATGGCTCGGACGGTTCCTACAGCTATACCTATGACGTGAACGGGAATATCACCGCAATCACAAAGGGGAGCCTGAGCTTCACCTACACCTACGACGCGGCAAACCAGCTTATTAGGGAGAACCTGTATTACGGTTCGGGGAACTCAAACAACGCGACGTTTACCTATGAGTACGACGCTTGGGGCAATATCCTGAGCAAGAAGAAGTATGCCTACACCACCGGCACTCTCGGCTCCGTACAGACTACTGTTACCTACGGCTACACCAACACCCAGTGGGGCGATCTTTTAACGAGCTTCAACGGGAGCACCATCACCTACGACGCAATGGGCAATCCGACGAGCTATCTTGGGAAGACGCTCTCTTGGGAGGGCAAGAGGCTCATGTCCTATACCGACGGCTCGACGAGCATTACCTATGCCTACAACGAGGACGGATTAAGACTGAGCAAGACCATCGGGACCAACAAGACCGAGTATTATTACAACGGCTCCGTGCTGATCGGCATGAAGATCGGGACGGGCAGCAGCGCCAAAGTACTGCGCTTCTCGTATGACGCGAGCGGTAATGCTGTTGCTGTGGACTACTCCACAAACAACGGATCGAGCTTCACCACCTATTACTACCTCAGGAACGCGCAGAATGACGTCATTAAGCTGATTGACGGAAGCGGCAATACGGTGGTAGAATATGTCTATGACAGTTGGGGCAAGGTAGTTGCAGCAAGAAGCAGTTTGACAACCGGATTGGAGGACTATCAGCCTTTCCGTTATCGCGGTTATGTCTACGATACCGAGACGCAGCTTTACTATCTCCAAAGCCGCTACTACGATCCCACCACCTGCAGGTTCATCTCCGCGGACGTCTATCTCTCCACCGGCCAGGGGGTGCTTGGGTACAATGCTTTCGCATATTGTCTGAATAATCCGATATATGGATGTGATCCGAACGGCTTTGCAGTGCAAGGAAGAGATAACGAGTTTTTAATAGACAGAGGCGATTGTGGTTATGGTGGCTGGGCTCCGTATGTTTCAGGTGTTTTAGACTGGAAGGAGACAGTTGATGTAGTTGCCACTTCGTCGGGAATTGTTACCGGAGGCATTACAATCTACGCAGCGCTTTCTCCAACTTTTGTCATTCCTGTTTGGGGAGAGGTTGGAATGGCAGTGGCAGGCATTGCTGCAAGTATATGGGGATTAGGACGGCTATTAAAGTTATGGTGATTTAAACTGGTGAAAAGTATGGATTATTTGAGACTGCTTATCATAATCATTATTATAATAGGAGTTGTACTAACGATTACTTCCCTATTTGCAAAACAAAGAGCCATTAAGATATCGGGGGCTGTTGCTTTAATTATTGGTATGGGTTTGTTTGTTGTATTTCAATTTCTGAATAGTCATTAGTTACATCACCATTTTGGTGTGTCAAGGGGACGGTTCTCTCGACAACACAAGCGCAGTCGCCGGAGGCGTCTATACCAAGATCGAGGTCACTGTCCGCTTCTGCCAGTCAAGATGCGCCAAGGGGACGGTTCTCTTGACAACATCCGATCCCACGTATTCTGACAACAAAAGAGGCTAATGGCGTATTCTGTGGCGGGGAATGAAAGTACAAGTGCATGCTTGTATCTCAAACCCCGCTCCGGCCTTATACCACCGGCGCAAACGGCTCGAAGACGGGTATGATCGCTTCGTACCGGAACGGAACCGACGACGCGTACACCTATACCTACGACGCGAACGGGAATATTGTATCCATCACCAAGGGGAGCATGAGCTTCACCTACGCATACGACGCAGAAAACCAGCTCGTAAGGGAAAACCTGTATTACGGAAACGGTGATGCGAATAATGCAACATACACCTATAAATATGATAGTTGGGGGAATATTCTTAGAAAGAGAAAGCATGTTTATACTACCGGCACATTAGGTATGTCGATCAATAACATTCCCTACGGCTACACCGATTCCCAGTGGGGAGATCTCTTGACATCGTATAACGGTCAAACCATCACCTACGACGCGATGGGCAATCCGACGAACTATCTCGGGAAGACGCTCTCGTGGGAAGGCAAGAGGCTCATGTCCTATACGAACGGGTCTACGAGCATTACCTACGCCTACAATGAGGACGGTCTCCGGCTCAGCAAGACGGTCGGAACAACCTTGACCGAATACTTCTACAACGGCTCCGTTCTCATTGGCATGAAGATCGGTACGGGCAATACTGCAAAGATCTTCCGTTTCAGCTATGATGCGAGCGGTAATGTTGCAGCTGTAGATTATTCTGCCGACAACGGTTCAACCTTCACAACAGATGAAAACTTGCCGTTATTTTTTTTAGCGGTTGTGTCTAGCTATCAAAACATATTTTTGCGGTGCATGCCCGGTATAGTAGAATGGATAGCAGGTAGTCAGCATTAGATGCTGCCCTGAAATAAAGGGTACCCGGAGTTCCTCGCCTGAATTAAGTATCCTTATCGATTCCACGGTATAGTTGAGCACGGTGCCATCTGCAAGCGTGACCGTGATCGTATCGCCGAAGTCGATATCCTTAAGCACCTGAAGGTGATTACGATTGCGGTGCCCGTAGATGACGCAGACGCCTTCTTCGCCGGGATAGGCAGATGATTCAAGCCAACCCGGCGTCTTATCAAGTGTTTCATTATCAACGCCGACCGACACAGGCACATTTACACCGAGGATCGTGAGCGTGAATGCCTGACCGTAAACCGGAGAGGTGTGCGGAACAGTGGTCGGCTTCGGCGTAGTTCTGACAACGGGCGGATTGGTAACGACCGGACCGGGAACATACGGCGTCGGGTTCGGTGAACCGGTTTCCCATGGATCGAACGTCATGCCGGGTGTCATATCGGGGTCGCCTGTAACGGTCGACTCAGTAGCCGTGGCCGTTTCGGTCGGTACTTCGGTCATGATTGTCTCAGTAGGAGTCGGGACCGAATGATCGACTGGTTTGTTATCCCTTCCTGCGAGGAAGGCAACGGTGAAGATGAGCGCGGTCAGCGCTATGAGTGCTGCAAGCAGCACGATGAACTTCTTGTTTTTCATTTGTATTTCCTTTCGATAGTAAGAATTGCGCCCACCGTTTCCGATGGGCGCACATGTTATGAATACGGCCTTCCGAACATGAACAATGTGTATGTATCGGACGACCAAAGGTTTCGGATGACAACGCGGCCCTTTGAGCTTGACGCCTCTATGACCTTCCCGAGACCGATGTAGATCCCGGTGTGATGTATCTCGTTCCAGCGGCCACATCCGGGGCATCCTGACTTCTGCCAATAGATGAGGTCGCCCGGCTGAAGCTCACTTTGCTCAATAGTCATGTCATAGCTATAGCAATAATACGCCTGATCTGCGGCACAGCCCCAGAAGTGGTCTCCGAGATCGGGATCGACTTGGTTTATCGCCCAGCAAACAAGGCCCGAGCAGTCAAACTTGTCGTCGCCTCTCGCTCCGAGTACATATGGTGCTCCGAGCTTTGATATTGCCGCCCTTGCAACGTCTCCGCCTTTTCCTGCGGGAAGGAGAGCGAGGATATCGTTGACGTTGGCGTCTCCGCTAACGCTTATGCCCATCAGCCTTGCGTAGTATGAGCAGTATTCGGGCTTCATCATCTCATACAGAATCTCACGCTGATAATCGGTGAACTCAAAGTGATCCGCCGCTTCCCTGTAATTCATGGAATGCTGGTTGACGTACACGGTCAACACCCACATTTCTTCTTCCTCATCATACCTTCCGTCGGTCGTGAGATCGTACCAATTCATCTCATAGAAGATCCTACGAATGTAGTCGATGGAAATATCGGTGAGCTCGATAACGTCCATTGCATCATCGGGGTTTGTGCTGCAATAGACGGCGAAGACAGCGATAACGTCGTTCCAGTTATTTACCGGCGCGTCTCCGTCTCCGTCGCCTATGTAGCTTATAGCTAGCGCGTCATAGCCGCCTATGTCGACTGCGAGAGCGTCGGCTTCCATGCGTTCGTGGTATTCCGAACTGATCTCCGCCACGATCTCGCTCATGGGCTTGCAGCCAGTTATATCCTCATGCGCAAAGATACCGAACGCCGAGCAGACGAGAAGGGCAACAACGGCTATTACGGCAATAACGACTACCGAAACCCAGCCACCTGCGGCGATTGCTGCAACAAGCTCTTTAATTGCTTCTGCTGTCGCTTTTGCCGCTTCCGCAATATACTTTGCCAGTGCTTCCGCTGCCTTTGCCGCCGCTTGTGCCGCTGCCTTGGCGACCTGCGCGGATCTCTCTGCCGCGACCTTTGCCGCCTGTGCAGACTTTTCCGCTGTGACCTTGGCTGCTTCCGCGCTCTTTTCAGCAAGCTTTGCTGTCTGTTGAGCGGTCTTTGCCCAGGCATTGGCAGAAGCTTGAGTGCTTTTTTCAGCAGACTGAGCCGTACCCTTCGCGGCATGCGGATGACGCGCCCTCAAGGAATATGCGGACTGCTTTGATGATGCGCCGGCTTTGGGTTCGCTTGCAGAAGACCGAACGCTGACTTCCTGCGATCCATTGCTCGGGAATGGGGATCTGTACTCTGAAGTCGGCTTTTCGGCAGGCTGTGCAGATGTTTTACTGCTCCTGCTTTTATCGAGGCGCTTCTCTCGCTTCGCATCCTTCTTTTCACGGTTTTCAAGCTTTTTGCGAATGCGGCGCTTGATGCGTTCCTTGGCTTTGCGGCCTGTATCTTTTCCCGCTTCAATGCTGTCGTTTGCGATCTCGAAGAGCTCGTTCTCAGCATATTCCTCGGGAGTATTATATCTGTCGGTATCGAGGCTTACATTGTCCCGCACCCTCTCTACCGCGGCTTCACCCTTCCTTCGGATATAGCCGAGCTTTGCAAGCGCCCTTCCGGGAGATGGCTTTTTCTTTCGTTCCATAGCTGTTCCTCCGATCAGCCTGCAATTGACTCGGCGGGCTTTGTCGTCATTAACTTGTAGAGCGAGGTACTCTCCGGAAATTTGTTCTCGAAGGGAACTATGGATCCTCCGCAGACGAGAAGCCCCGTTCCGATCTCCGCATTCGTCACATATGAGAGCTGAGTATCGGAGATCCCTAGCACCTGCGAGAGCTCGAGTCGATCAGTCGCTGCCTGATTGAGCAGCGTGACGAATTCCGAATTGGCGAGCATGGCCCTTCCACGCTGGGACTGCAGCAGGTCTTCTACGTTCTGCGAGATGCCCGTATAGTAGGCACCATACTTCCTCGCTCGCTTCCATTGCTCGAACAGGAAATTCGTGCTGAATTCGTTCGAGAAGAACAGGTATATCTCGTCTATGAACACGTAGGTCGCTCTGCCTCTTGCCTTGTTGTAAAGGATTCGGTTGTAGATCGTATCAAGTATCACGAGCATGGCTACGGGCTTTAAGTGCTCGCCCATATCCCGGATATCGAAGCATATCGCGGAGTTGTTCAAATCTACGTTGGTCTGCTGTGCGAAGGTGTTGAGCGAGCCTTTTGTGAATAGCTCTATCGCAAGAGCAATGTTCTTTGCCTCCGGCTCCTTCTGCCACAGGAGCTCCTTGTAGAAATCCATGAGAGTCGGCATCGGGCCTTTCCATCCATTCGCAAAGAAGTTCCTGAACACGTTGTTAAGGCAGCGGTCTATCACGGATTTCTCCTGAGCGGTCGTTATCGCGCTGCCCATTATCTGCTCAACGAGCGTCTGAACGAACTGCGATTTCATATCCAAAGGCTTTTCGTTCTCGGTATCTCCTGGCGACAGATGCAGCGCATTGATATGGTTGTCGGATCCTGCGGAGAGACTGACCACAGTACCGCCAAGTCTGCGTATGAGAGATACGTATTCACGCTCGGGATCCAGAATAAGCACGTCCGCCATGTTCCTGAGTATCAGCGAAGCTATCTCATCCTTTGCAAAGAACGACTTGCCCGAACCGGAAGTTCCGAGATAGAAGCCGTTGCCGTTCATCAGCAACGTTCTGTCGATGAAAATGAGGCCTTTTGTGACCTTGTTGCGTCCGAAATAGACGCCCGTGCTGTGGCTCATGGTCTCGGCCCTGAAGGGCGTAAGCATCGAAGCTCCGACTGACGTAAGCGTTCGCAATGCGTTGGGCGTTCTTATCGCTCCCAAAGGAAAAACTGTCTTCAAGCCCTGAAGCTGCTGATACTTGAGCTTTTCATATTTACACATGTATCCGGATGCGACCGAAAGCAATGCCTCGGTATCCTTGTCTAGAGCTTCCTTAGAGTCTGCCATATGGACTATCGTCACGCTCACGCTCATCATTCGCGCGTCCGAATCGAGCTTCCTTAGGAACTCCTTGAGCTCTTCGCGTCTTGCTTCCAATTCGTACGGTACTTCGGCTGAGAAATTGTTGTTCTTGTTCTGCTGCTTCTGCCATTTGGTGATCTCGCTCTCCACCCCGAGCAGACGTTTTTGAACGTCCTTTATCGCTTCATCCTTGGGGATGGGTATGATATTGACCGAAAGCATCATATCACGCTGCATCTCGGACAAGCGCATGAGCATCGTATCGCTTAACCGGGCGGCATAGTCCTTAAGATAGAGAGCTCTTGCGTATCCCGGGCCTATCCGCATATAGTCCTTTTCAACGGATACCGTCCTCGGCGTGATCTCGTTCAGGAACCCTCTGCCGTAAAGCATATAGTCCTTGAACTCGAAGGGAGGAAGATCCTCTTCATTCGATCTCAGGAACCGGCGGATCATCTGAAGACGGTCCTCAGTCGATAGCATATGCAGTTCCGATGACATCCCCTTGAACTTCGTTTTCAGCTCCTCGCCGATCATCGTCAAATAATCGAAAGCGTCCCTGCAATTGTCCTTGACCGACGATATCGTTAACAGCTTCTCCTGAAAAATTCCTTCGCTGTCCTTGGAGTTTGATATCACGATGCTGTTCAGCTCTTTTCTGAACAGATCGTTGGCGTCTCCTCTCAAAACGTGAAGGACGCTCCCTAAACTGTTGCGGTTTATTACCCTGTTGAAAATGGTAAACTGCACAGCCACGGCAGGATCGAGGGAGTTTATCATCCTTTGGAAGTTTTCGCTGTACTTCCTTCTGTCTTCATCCGAAGCAATTGCATAGTTAATGTCGGGAAAACGGTAGCTTAAGGAGTACCGATTCCCCGAAAGAAAAAGGCCGTTGCCCCATATGCGGGATAACGGCAGGATCTCGTTGGCAGTCTTAGGCGGCTTTATCCCCTCGCGTTCATCGGATATCAGCGTCTTCAAGGTCTTGATCAAGCGTATTCACCTCCACGTCGAATCCTTCATTGGGATCCCAAAGCACTTCCTCGGTATCTACGGGAACAAAGGCAAGCTCCTTGGGCATCGCCATCTGTCTTATCGCGATAAGCGCAAACTGTTCAGCCCGAAGCCCATGGTACTTGAAGAACCCCATGGCTGCAAAGGGGAACGCCGCGAGCACGCAGACCCAGCTGACCACTTCGGTGCCGAGCATATTCTTCAGGCCGAAATAGATAAGTACAGCTACTGCAACCGCAATGGCCGAAAAAAGGAACTGCCTCATAGTCAGTCCCCAGAATATAGTCTCCTCATATTCGAGGATCTCTTGGTTTATCTTTTCACTCAAATTATCACTCCTTTTATTTGACATCCTCAACACCTTTTGAAGCTTGATGTATAATCAGCGCAAAGGAAGGTGATAAGGATGAAGTATGTATTTATCGTGGGTTTAATTGGTTGGCTTATCGGCATGAGATTTAAGAGCGTTAAGCTTGCCCTTCTCGGCATCCCCACCCTTTATGGGCTTATGATAGGGTTCTTCTTCTCCCGCTGGGCGGAGCAGAACCACGCACTCGCCTACGGGATAGCTTACGGGCTGTACGCCATGGTCGTGCTCGTCTGGCTGATCGGTCTTATCAGGTTCCTGTCGGACAGAGCATATGAGAGAAAGCTTGAACACGAGGAGGAGCTCCGATTTGTGGAAGAGCTCAAACGGCAACAAATGAATCCCGCCGAATGACGGCTGAATGAGCGCTTGTAATGGCGCTCCTTTTTACATGCCTATCATTTCGTGTATGATCCTGTCGCTCATCCTTACAGCGCCGACCAGCACGAGCATATTGATTATCAATTCCAGCAGATATGACCACACCGCCGATACAGCCGAAGCGCCTTCGTCGACAATTGGGGCCGATTCCGCGAACACCGAGTAGATTATGCAGGCGAGTATGATTATAGCTCCCTGCAGGCAAACGCCGGCATAGCTCTTCAAAAACATCCGTCCGACCTGCGCCGTGCCCTCACCGGCGAATGAGCTCATGGGCACGGGCGCTATTGCTGTATACATGTAGAGTTTGAAGAACCGGGAATAAACCGTAAGCAGCATGACGCAGCTCAGCACCGCTATGAGAAGCGCGCCTATCAGCGAGACCAGCCACAAGGGGATGCTTTCAAAGAACCCGCAGGCTTCGATCTTCATTATGATCTGATCCGGCAATGTTACATCGCCGGTGACAATGCTGCCCGCGGATGTCGATACCTGAGCCATCACTCCCTGGACTATTCTGAATATTGCCTGCATCAGATCCATGCTGTACGTCACTACCGCCTTGGCGATAGCAAACCGCAGGAAGAGCTTCAACGCCTGTTCCGGTCGCTTGATCTCCGAAAAGTTGGTGGTCGTCCTTGCGACGCCCACCACGAAGAACAGCACGAGCAGCCCGTAAGCTATGCCCTTTATGCCCTCATGGATATTGACCATTATCTCCCATATCGTTCCGCCTTTGAAATCGGCGGGGGAGGTAGTGAGCAGGCTCCAGATCAATCGCAGGAAATAGCTCCATGTCCCGAGCGCCTTTTGCAGTATCTCGACGATCCAGTTATTCGATCCCATGTGCCGTCACCTCCTTCAAGGGATCGCGGCGGCAGGAACGCCGCCGCCGATACTTTTCCCATCAACCGGTGATGAGGGTAAGTATCTCCTTGGTAAAGGTGATGACGATGCCGCCCGCTATGGTCAGCATACCGTTGGCACGGGCAGAGGGATCGTGGGATTTGAACGAGATACCGAGCTGCAGTACGCCGAAGCCGAGAAGTATGATACCTATGGCTCGGATGAGCCCGAAGATGAAATCGGAGAGGTTGTTGACGACCGCGATCGGGTCGTCCCCCTCCGCAAACGCGGCGACAGCCGTGCAGAGCACAAGCACCGCCGCGCACAGGATCGCAAAGATCCTTTTGTTCTTCTTGTTAAAATTCATTATCAGGACGACGAGACGGACCTTCTGGAAGGCGCGGCGTCGGACATCGAGGACGCACTTGGCTATCTGCAGGAGAACCTGGAGGGCGGACAGGCGCTGATCGACGACGTGGAGACGCTGATC
>JAILNX010000037.1 GCA_024691085.1 Clostridiales bacterium
GGAGACAGCATCGGGACCGACTTCCGCATCACCGTCGATAAGCAACGGATGGTGATAATCGCCTATGATCGTCCCTATGAGTGCGAAGGATACTATAGAAATGACCTGAAGCCTCTTGCAATGCGCTATCGCAATCAGGGCCTGTCATGGCAGGACGCTGACAAAAAAGCGTATGATGAGCTCTATGCACGGCTTGAATCAAATGGGTATTGAAACGAACAGAGGCCAATAAGAATCTTATAATTAAGCATATCAAAGAGGTTTCGCTCACGATTTATGCGAAACCTCTTTTCCGGCATAGGCTTTTAATCGATTCTATTATACAATAAGCGCATTCAAATTAAAGGACACAAAGCGAGAATTCGAGACTTTTGACATAGAAAGCACCGCCGAAACGATGCTTTCTATGGGTTGATCGCCAGTTTGGACCTCTAAGTTTGCGATTTCTGTGATCCAAGACCGTCAGCTTTCCGGGACAAGGAGGTAATTCGTATTTGCCGCATGAGCAATACCATACTCCGGATAATACGTAAGCTTAAGGGTATCCGAACCTTCTCCTGAAATGATAATGTCTACGCTGAGATCGGCGAGCTTATTCAGGAGTTCTGCCTGTTTCTCTTCTGTAAGGTCTGAGAACAGGAGTTCATTGTATTCCTCTGTGCTGAGTGTTTTGACGCGACCGATAAACTTATCCATCTTGCTTGAAACTCTCAAGAAGCGCAGTTAATACATCAGAATCCGCTTCGAACAGAATCCCATTCCGATCCTTTACATATACAGCACCGATTTTGACATTGCTTCCATCGGGATAACGCAGCTCGAATGAAGTGTTGCCAAGCGGAGCCGGCGCATTGGTGCTGACCTTTTTATAGCTCTGTGCTGTCAGCTTGCTCACTATCATATCAATATCGTCCTTATTATTGATTTCAACCGTTTCATATGAAGGATCGTCAAAGCGAATAACGATACTTACCGGCTGTTCGTCCTTAAGGTCGATGATATCGTTTATCCGGTATGTTTTTTCAGAACAAGCCGACAACAGTGCGGCAAGCAGAATAACTGCAAATACAACAGATGCTGTTCTTTTCAAATTATCTCTCTCCTTTATGCATGCGCTCTCGGCAGTATTCCGATCAGCAAACCGCTGAACATCGGATTTGCTTTACCTATTCCTAATATAGTTAAATAACTCTATAGCAATGCTGTTCAAATCATTTTCCCCGACCGGTACAGAAGCAAGAAACCATTTTTCCTCTTGAGCGCTCTTATACCGCACATAATTCGTATTATACCAGAAGCTCAGCATCTTATCACCGCTGCAGAGAATAATATCGCCATCCTCACTGATGCCTTCGTCATTCGGTTTTGATACGTTGATTGTCCAGTTGAATCCGGCGAGTACATCTGATAATTCCAGCACAGTCTGCTTGCTGTCATATGTCTCGCGGTATTCGGTACCGTCCTCTAAGGAAACAATAGATTCAATACTCCCTTCGGAAGCATACCAATCCAACGGAATCTGAGGTGGCGTTAGAGCATTGCCCACTATCGGATCCGGATAGCCAGGGTTTTCGTGTGGTATTGGATTATTGCTTATACTGCCTGAATTCTTGAGAATAAGGATGATTCCCAGCGCAACACATAGGCAGGCCGCCGCAGGAGCGAGCCAAAGAGCAAGCTTCCTGCGCACATGAGGCTTATTTCCTTCAATGTTGGCAAACTCCGCGACGTGAGCATCGCTTATCCCACCGATCCCTTCAAAAATCATAGAGCTGTTCATAGTTCCAAACCTTTCCTTTCCAAATACTTTTTAAGGTCGTTTCTGATTCGTGAAAGCCGTGTTCTTATCGCGCCTTCGCCGAGGCCAGAGTACCGCGAGAGCTCAGCGAAAGAGTCAAGATACCAATACCGTCTTACGAACAGAAGCCGATTTGTGTAATTCAGAGTATCGATAAAAGAATCGATATAGACTGAGAGCTCCTTTGCAAAAACAGTATCTTCAACGCTGTGAAGCGACGGGACGCAGTCCCTTAGCTCATCAAGGCACAGGTAAACTCCGCCTGCCCGTTTCTTTGCTGTGTTCCGCTCAAGACGGTTAATGGAAAGATTGCGAACGATCCTGAAAACATAGGCGGCAAGCGGGTTCGGCCTTTTCGGAGGAATATCCTGCCATATGCGCAGATAGGCGTCATTCACGCATTCCTCGGCGTCTTGCGCGTTGTTGAGCACTTTTTGAGCTATTCTCATGCAGCCCGCTCCGTATTTTGTCGAAAGCGCAGGCACGGCATCTTCGGAACGTGCGAAAAACAATTCGATTATCCTGGTATCGTCGATGCTTTCGGACAGAGCGCTCTTTCCTTTGGTTTCCACAGGATCTCACCTCCTTCACCTATATTAACAGAAATTGAAGCGGATTGTTACATGCAAATTTCGATTTAACGTTTTTAATCAGCAGAACGTCATACAACAGTTATTTGAAAAGATAAAAAGAACCGCATCCCCTTGCCTGTGACAGCGCGGGGATGCTCTTTCTTCAGGCCGCTATTTATTCTAATACTATTTCTCGGATGACTTGCTCCTCAGCTCTTATCCTGCAGGAGTTCATTGCACGGATCCAGCCGAGCTGGTCGCGGGCCTTGAGGTCCTCGGTCACCCCTTCGGCTTTGGCGAGCTGGGAGGTAATGAGGTCGATTTGTTCTATGGCTTGACGGTTGATATCGATGAGGTGCTGTGTCAGAGTGTTCTCCATCAGCATCAAAGCAAAAGTATCGGGCTGATGTTCCTTCAAAAACTTCTTACGCATCCGTCCAAAGCGGCCGATATCCTCGGTCGGCTGGAGAGGGAGTTCAAGGTCGGGATAGTAATAGTCGCCTTGTTTGGTGTAAGTGATGTCCATGTGTGTATCCTCCTTCATGATTCAATGAATTCTTTAATTTGCTCCTGTGCTGCTGCCAGTAAGCCGGTCATTATCCCCACGAGGAGCGGGACGGCGATCAGAAGGCCGCCAATGGTCAATAGTTGGAGCATAAGCTCCTTTGAACCGAGACCGATGATCAGCAAAAACAGGTCGTAAACGAGCAGCAGGCCTCCGCTGATCGCGAGTACAAACGCCACTGCGCCTGACGCAAGCCTGAACGCGAGTTTCAGTACAGCGAGCAGAAGCCACACCGGGGCAAGCAGTATTTTGAAAACGGTCCGCATAGTCATATCCTCCTTTTTGTTCTGAGAACATGATAGCAGACCGTGATCGATTTGACGAATGTGCGGGAAAAGAAATTGCCACTCGAATGAGCGGCAATATTAAGAAGCAAGTATCAAAGAAAGAGCTGCACATGCATGCTGGTTCGGTTTAGAGCCCAAATGAATAAAAGTAATTGCTAGCAATCCTCTGTAAAGTCAATCGATGTTATATGGAATTGATAACTCTTTGCAAATAGCATGATGAACAACAAGCTCCCAATGGTTATCTGTCAATACTCCAGTATCATCTTTATGATTCCAACGCCATTTCCACTCGGGAGCATATGAATAACGATTAATATTCCCGAATATGCCTACCCTATAAAAATCTTCCACAACATCATCGCCTCGTTCATCCCAAAATTGACGAGCAGGGCTACCTTTTGCCGCCCTTTTTCTAATACTTTCCTTATCGACAATACGAGGTCCTCCCCTCAGCAATCTCAAAGCCAGCTCGATTTCTGTGGAAGAATACAAAGACTGCAATTCTTGTCGTATTTCCGCGAGGCTATTTCTGGAGTATTCTTTCATTAATGTCTCGATAGCTGCCTTTGAAAAGAATACATCATTGCAGT
Source organism: Clostridiales bacterium (assembly GCA_024691085.1). Taxonomy (GTDB): domain Bacteria; phylum Bacillota; class Clostridia; order Christensenellales; family CAG-138; genus UBA3857. The sequence goes on from JAILNX010000037.1 coordinate 3,816, forward strand.
GAAGAGAATCGTTTTGTGCGGCGGTGATGAATCTCACAATGTCTCTAGGTTTATTCCACCCATTATCTAGAATATAGCTTACCGTATCTTTACCGTAAATCTCATCTGGGAACCAATCTTTGAATTCGCACATCTGCCCGGGGCAGGCCATAGCAATTCTCTTCATTAGTACCTGTATGATGGGATGATTTAAGGAATTGGTATTACTATATGACCATTTAATTGGTACAGTGTAACCATCAACAATCTTATTGATTTCTCGAGTCGTAATGAATCTATCCATAGCATTAATGATTTCGCTTCTAATAGCAGCGATTATCCTAACTTGTTTTGTCATGTTCAACCTATGAATAGTAAATAAGAGATCTCGGATTAGTGTTAAGTCTCGAGTGAACAAGTCTTTGTCACCATAAAAAGCTTCAATTTCGTCTACGAAAATATAATAAGGAATGTTTGTTCGTCTCAGCAATCCGAATAACGCTTCACATTCATCAACTGTATTGGTGAAGCGTTGAAAATTGGCAATGCTTTTTTTAATTTCAAAGTCTGCATTTGCGGATACTTTAGCCCCCTCTTTTGTAGATAAGCTAGTACTAATTGCCAATGAAGACAAGGAAATAACATGCTTATCTTTTGAATTGAAGCAAATACTGTTTACCTTTTTTACAAACAAGTTCCAGTTATCGTCTTCCTCAAATAGATTGTTAATGTTGTGTGTGCTATCATCAACAATTTGTTTAAAAAACACCCAGCGCCATATATGAAGATATTCGACTTTATTAGGTTGAATTTCTCCGCTAATATCAACGAGGGAGGTTAGCTTTTTGGCTATCATATCCATTTGACTTTTGCGAAGCTCTTCATAATCACTCTTAAAATATATAAATGAGCAGCAAGTGTTTGAATTCTCCGCTTGGGCCCTATCTTGTAAATAGTATAGTACAGAGGTTTTGCCAACACCTTTGTATCCTGAAACAAGAAACTTTTCTCCTGTCATCAGTTTATTTACGGGTAATTCAGGCGGAACGATAAAGCTTTCAAAAAACTTCTCAGAATTATCAGAGAAGACTTCGTCTTTTGCGTCCGGCATGCCAGCATAAATATCTTTGATAAACGCCTTCATATCAATTATCCTTTCCAATATTGATAGTTGTTGTTTGTTCGACAACAGTATACGATAATTCGACGATTTAGTCAAACAGAAGAATAATCTTAGCAACCATACTGGTGTGCAAACGAGAGTATTTGAGTTACATATTCTGTCATTACTAGAACTGCTGAAGTCTACCAAAAAAGATAAAGGCTGCTCAACGATTACCCAAAAACGAAGAATGCCACCCCCGTGTGGGGGTGGCAAAATTTTGCGTCCTCAGAGCCTGACCTTCACTGCGAACCCGGTGGTCCAGAAGTAAAAGTTCGTCTGATTCTGCTTTGGTGGAGGCGAAGAGAGTCGAACTCTTGTCCGAAAACCTGTTTGCGTGAACTTCTACGAGTGTAGTCGGCGGTTTAGATCTTTCGTTGCCGCACGCCCACCGACGGGCTTACGGTTCCGGCAGTCCCTTTATCCCACCCGGGGCGAGGCAGACCCGGGCTGGTTCCCCACATTGATGACGCCCGTATCTCACGCCGTGGGAAGCTTGAGGCGGACGGTAGGGCCGTTAGGCCGCTACGGGCATATAGCTGTTATTGTCAGTTATATTTAAAAGATTTCCCGTTTTTTACGAAGCACGGGGCTTCGACTCGCTTATCAGGCATCCATGATCCCCGTCGAAACCATTTACGCCCCCATATCTTTTCGGCTCTGCCGAAAGCTTGGCTTAATTATACATCCGTGCCTTGCGTGATGCAATACCTGCGCAGGCACGGTTCACTCCCTCATTCTTTCTTCTTTCCTTCTCTGCTCGATCTGGCGTTTCGCGTCGCGTTCGGCGATATCGTGCCGTTTATCATATAGCTTCTTGCCTTTCGCGACGGCGAGCTCCATCTTGACGAGCCCGTCCTTGATATAGATATTCAGCGGAATGAGGCTGTAGCCGTCCGCCTCTGAAAGGGACTTGAGCTTCATTATCTCCCTTTTGTGCAGGAGGAGCTTTCTTTCGCGGAACGGATCGCGGTTATAGATATTCCCCTTTTCGTAGGGGCTTATGTGCATGCCGACGACAAGCGCCTCGCCGTTTTTGATCTTTACGTAGGAGTCCTTGATATTGATCTTGCCCATCCTTATGGACTTGACCTCGGTGCCGACGAGCGCGAGACCGGCTTCATACGTATCTTCAATAAAGTAGTCGTGCCTCGCCTTGCGGTTTTCGCTGACTACGCGGATACCCTTCTTTATCGGCATATCAAACCCTCCTTTCAAAAAATAAGCGCAGCACTCATGTTCTCACGGCGCTGCGCTGTCTTTTCTAATGAGATCAAAGAACCTTGTCGAGCACGTCGAGCATCGAGGTGGTCGACGCGGGGGTGATCCACTTCGTAATCGCGGGGATGAGAAGCATGATGATCGCAAGCACGGCAACGATGATGCCGAGGATGACCGTGATCTTCTGGAGCTGCTTTTCACGGCTCGCCTTCTTGCCGCGGGCGGTGAGAGCGGTGGTCTCGTTACCGAACGCGCTGCCGAGACCGGAGCTCGAGGAGCTCTGCGCGAGAACGACTATTACAAGCAGAACCGCTGCGAGGAGCAGAAGAAAATTGACGATTATTTTAACGATTTCCATAGTATCTTCCTTTCAGAAACATCAACTGCGACGGACATTATAACACTTTTGAACGTGCATTGCAAGAGCCAATATCGTTCAAAAGGGTATATTTTCGGCTTTTCCCGCGGAAAAAACACGGGCCGCGACCGCGTCAGTCGATTATGAACCAGACGTAGACCTCCGGCACCCCGTCCGCGTTCCTGCCGAGCGGATGACCGTAGATGCCAGTGTGGACGCTTCCGAGCGCGAGCGAGCCGGCGTTGGGATAGTGGTGGTGATAGATGAGTATCACGCTGTTTCCGTTACCTATATCGAGCACGACGACCATCGAGTCGCCGTCTTCGATCACCTCGGTGACCGTACCGCTCAGCTTATACCCTTGTTTCGAGGCAACGCGCAGCGCGTCGTAGCTCATTGCCCACGAGCCTTCCACGTACGATCTCCATTCGGGAGCGCGCTGGACGTGCAAAACGCGTTCGGCGACCTCGCCCGTCGGGGAATAGCAGGTAATATGCAGCTCGTAGTCGCCCGCGCGCAGCATCTTTACAACGAATGAGAACGTGCCGTCTTCCGCGACGGTCGGCTCGGTGAGCTCCGCCATATCGGAAGCACAGGATACTGTGACCTTCGATCCCGCGGGCACGTGTCCCCTCACCTCGAGAGGATCGTCCGCGTCGTTTTTGACGCGCGTGGTGAACGTGTCGTCGCCGTATTCCCACGGGAACTCAAGGAGCCCCGCGACGGGGACCTCCACCGAAACGGTGAAGCTTCGCCTTACGATCCGGTATCCGGGATGCCTTGCCTCAATATTGACGATATGCGAACCCGCCTCGGAGAACGAGAGCGTATAGGAGAAAGTGCCGTCACTGCCTACCGTTACGGTGACTCCCTGGACGGTTATCTCGGCGTCGACGGGATCGACAGAGCCTGATATCACGGCGGTGCCGTCCGCTGAAACGATGGGATCGTCGTTATCGAAAGCGACGTTCAATTCGGGCACGCTGAGCTTTATCGGAGTAAAGCCCTCTACCCTCGACTCGGAGCCGTCCTCGTTGACAGTAAAGATGATGGGAACGACCTCGCAGGTATCGCTCTCGATCGGCTCGAACGGAATGAGGCCGCGGTCGGGCACGCTGAATTTGACGAGGCCTGACCTGGGGACCTCGACCTCGTTCCTCGTTCCGTCGGTGGTCTGGAAGATCACTTTGGTACCCGCCTTCGCGTAGACCGTTACGAGGTATCTGCCGGGATTTTCGGGATCGGGCACTATCTCGGGAGCCTTGACCTCACCCGATGGGTCATCGGGGCCGTTCGGCGCGCACGAGATCTCGGGGATCCTTATGATCCCTTTGGAGTTCAGTATTATGACAGCAACGCACGAAATGACGATCAGCGCGACGATAAGACCGGTGATCAGGATCCCGACGTTCGCTCCGCGGCGCTCACGCACGCGGTGGACGCGCTCCTCCTTCTCATCCTCTTCCCTGTCGACTATGCCTCCGCATTCGGGACAGAAATCCTCGTTGTCTGGGACTTCCGCTCCGCAGTATTTACATTTCACCTTTTAGCCTCCTAAATGGCTCAGCGTTCGATAAGGCTGTCGAGCGTCATCTCGGCGGGCTTTTCGAGCCCCATCATCTCGAGCAGCGTCGGAGCGACGTTGCCGAGACGTCCGCCTTCCTTAAGCGTGACCCTGTCCGCGTCGTCCGCGACATAGATGAGGGGCACGGGGTTGGTGGTGTGCGCCGTCATGGGCTTGCCGTTCTCGACCATGGTCTCGCAGTTGCCGTGGTCGGCGGTGACGATGCACGAGCCGCCCTCCTTCACGATCTCGGATACGAGCCTGCCGACGCATTCGTCGACGGCATGTACCGCGGCGATGACGGAATCGCGCACTGCCGTGTGCCCGACCATATCGGGATTCGCGAAGTTCATAACCAGAAGATCGTACTCATGCGCCCTCACCTTTTCGATCGCGATGTCGGTAAGGTCGTACGCGCGCATGGCGGGAGCGAGATCGTAGGTCTCGACCTTCGGGGAGTCGAGTATGATATGATCCTCTCCCTCGGAGACCTCGTCGGTGCCGCCGTTGAAGAAGAACGTGACGTGACGCTTCTTCTCGCTCTCGGCAAGCCTTAACTGGTTAAGTCCGTGCTTAGAAACGTACTGCCCGAGAAGATTATCGTACTTGAGGGGGCGGAACGCGATATCGGCCCTGCCGTCGAAGTCGTCGCGGTAGAGCGTCATGCAGACGTAATAAACGGGAATGAACCCGCGCTTCCTCTCGAAGAAGCTGTAATCCTCGAAGATGAACGCCTCCGTCATCTCGGTGGGGCGGTCGGTGCGGAAGTTGAAGAATATCACGCTGTCGTTGGGCTCGACCGTTGCGACGGGCTTGCCGTTCCTCGTTATGACTGCGGGCACGACGAACTCGTCGGTCTTGCCGTTTTCATACGAATGCTCCATGGCGGTCACGGGGTCGCGTTCATATACGCCCTCGCCGTTCACGATCGCGTCGAAGCCGAGCTTTACGCGCTCGTAGCGCTTGTCGCGGTCCATGCCCCAGAACCTGCCCTGCACGGTCGCGATCTCGCCGACGCCTATCTCCTCCGCCTTCGCCTTGACCTCTTTAATATAGTCAAGACCGCTCGTGGGAGGCGTGTCGCGCCCGTCCATGAAGCAGTGGATATAGACCTTTTTAAGCCCCTCCCTCTTCGCGAGCTCTAAAAGCGCGTAGAGGTGGTTGAGGCGGGAATGGATGCCGCCGTCGGAGCAGAGGCCGAGAAGATGCAGGGACGAATCATGCTCCCTGCAGTTTTCGATTGCCTTTACAAACGCGGGATTGGTGAAGAAATCGCCGTCCTTTATGGACTTATCGATCCTGGGATAGTCCTGGAACACGATGCGTCCCGCGCCGAGGTTCATGTGTCCGACCTCGGAATTGCCCATCTGGCCATCGGGCAGACCGACGTCGAGACCCGACGCGCCGATAAGCGTGTGCGGATATTTTTCCCAGAGGGCACGTATGTTTTTGACGCCGTCTATCAGAACGGCGTTGTCGGTCGGATCCTCGCGGTATCCAAAACCGTCAAGTATTATAAGTGCGGTAAGTTTTTTCATAGATCATCTGTCGGGCGGGCTTTTGTGCCCGCCCGCGTAAAACATTGTCAGTCAAGAACGACGTGCGAGAAATCAACGGGCTTTAAGCTCGCGCCGCCGATGAGACCGCCGTCGATGTTGGGCATGGACTTTAAGCCGTGCGCGTTCTTCGCGTTCATGGAGCCGCCGTAGAGGATGCGGACGCCGTTCGCCGCCTCCTCGCCGTAGAGCTCGCCGAACACCTTGCGGACTGCGGCGATGGTGCGGTCTGCTTCCTCGTCGGAAGCGGTCTTGCCCGTGCCGATAGCCCAGATGGGCTCATAGGCGATAACGACCTTAGCCGCGTCGGCGCGGTCGATGCCCTCGAATGCGCCCCTGACCTGGGTGGCGAGGAACTCGTCGGTAATACCGGCCTCGCGCTGCTCGAGCGTTTCGCCCACGCAGACGATCGGGGTGATTTCATTGGCAAGAGCAGCCTTGATGCGGGCGTTGACGGTCGCGTCGGTCTCGCCGAAGTACTGTCTGCGCTCGGAATGGCCGATGATGGCGTACTCGACACCGAGAGCCTTGAGCATATTCGCCGCGATCTCGCCGGTGAAGGCGCCCTTTTCCGCCCAGTGGATGTTCTGCGCGCCGAGCCTTACGTTGGTGCCCTTGATGATGTGAGCGACGAAGGGGATGTCGATATACGGCGGGCAGACTACGACTTCGGCTTCCGCGTCCTTTACGAGGGGAACGAGCTCGGTGACGAGCTTTTCGGCCTCGCAGGGAGTCATGTTCATCTTCCAGTTGCCGGCGATGAACTTGCGGCGGGAGGTCTTATCGAGAAGCGCCGCCACGCCGGGCAGAGTCTTGCCCTCGAGGAACTCTAAGGACGCGCCGCCGCCGGTGGAGATGTGGGTGATCTTATCGCCGAGACCGAACCTGTTGACCGCGGAAGCGGAGTCGCCGCCGCCGATGATGGTCGTGCCGGCGCACTCGGTGCAGGCGATGGCGACGGCCTTGGTGCCGTTCGCGAAAGCGTCCATCTCGAACACGCCCATCGGGCCGTTCCAGACGACGGTCTTGGCTTCCCTGATGATGTCGCCGTAGAGCTTCGCGGTGGCTTCGCCGATGTCGAGGCCCTGGTAGCCGTCGGGCATCTTGTCATAGGGGACGGTCATGCGCTCGGCGTCCTCGGAGAACTCCTTCGCGACGACGCAGTCGATGGGCAGGCACATCCTTACGCCCTTCGCCTTGGCTTCGTCCATAAGGGACTTCGCGAGCTCGATCGAGTTTTCGTCAAGGAGCGAATCGCCGATATTGAGGCCCATCGCCTTGAAGAAGGTATAGCTCATCGCGCCGCCGATAATGAGGGTGTCGCACTTTAAGAGGAGATTTCTGATAACGCCGATCTTGTCAGCGACCTTCTTGCCGCCGAGGATGGCGACGAAGGGACGGTCGGGATTCTCGAGCGCCTTTCCCATAACGCCGAGCTCCTTCTCGATGAGGAAGCCGCAGGCGGCGGGCAGATAATGAGCCACGCCCTCGGTGGAGGCGTGCGCGCGGTGGACGGTGCCGAAGGCGTCTGAGACGTAAATGTCGGCATAGGAGGCAAGCTTCTTCGCGAATTCGGGATCGTTCTTCTCCTCCTCGGCATGATAGCGGAGGTTCTCGAGAAGCACTATCTCGCCGTCGTTCATGGCTGCGACCTTGTTGGCGGCGTCCTCGCCGATTATGTCGTTAGCGAAAACGACCTTAACGTCGGGCAGGAGCTCCTGAAGCCTCTTCGCGACGGGTTTTAAGCTCATCTCGGGAACGAATTTTCCCTTGGGGCGCCCCAGATGCGAGCAGAGGATGACCTTTGCGCCATGAGAAACGAGATACTTTATCGTGGGAAGAGCGCCTAAAATGCGGCTCTCGTCCGTGATCTCGCAGCCGGCGTTGAGGGGAACGTTGAAGTCGACGCGCACGAGAACGCGCTTAGACGTAACGTTCAGATCCTTGACTGTCATTTTGTTCATAAATAATACCTCCGTGAGAGTTTGTTTTTTTATAATCAAGCGAATCCTCGCCTTTTATAAGTCCGTCCTTAAAATATCGCCGGGCGAGAGCTTTTCCTCGCAGTCGATGAAGAGCCTTTCCTTGGGATGCGGAGCCGAATCGCGCTCCTCCCCCGCCTCGGTGAGTATCCGTCTTACGGTAAACCCGCGCGCAACGTCGTTCGGCGCGAGAATGTTCAGCGTATCGCCCGCCTTAAAGCTGTTCCGCTGCTCTATATGGGCGAGTTTTTTTTCCTCGTCATAGTCAAGCACGACCGCGGCGATCCTCGCCTCCTGCGTGTAGCCGCCGGTCTTATACTCCATGAGCTCCTCCGGATTTTCGCCGTAGAGGATATTGAGGCTCCTGTCCTTTCCGTAGGTGCCCCCGCGGCATTTTTCGCTCTCGCGGAAGGCAAATCCCGTGGTGTACGGGCGGTGCGAAAGTCGCATGAGCTCACGCATGACGGTCTCGATCGGCGCTCCGTCAAGCGCCATGCGGTAGGCGTTCGTAGCCGTCGCGACGTAGAGGATCGATTTCATCCTTCCCTCGATCTTTATGCAGGATATGCCCGCTTCCTCTATCTCTTTAAGATACGGCGCGAGACACATATCGCGGGAGTTCAGTATGAAGCTGCCTCGTTCGTCCTGCTCGACCGGGAAATACTCGCCGTTTTTGCCCTTTTCCCTGATCTCGTAGCTCCAGCGGCAGGGCTGCACGCATTCGCCCCTGTTCGAGTCGCGTCCGTCCAGATAGTTCGAAAGCAAGCAGCGGCCGGAATAGCTTACGCACATAGCTCCGTGAACGAACATTTCAAGCTCGAGCGCGTCGGGTATCCTCGACCGGAGCGTCCTTATCTCGTTAAGGGTGAGCTCCCTCGCGAGCACGATGCGGGAAACGCCCTGCTCGAACCAGAAGCGCGCCGCCTCGGAGTTCAGCGTATTCGCCTGCGTCGAAAGGTGGAGCGGCATATCGGGCGCGATCCTCTTCGAAAGGCTGATGACCGCGGGATCGTTCACGATCAAAGCGTCCGCGCCGGAGTCCTTTAAGAACGAAAGCGTATCCTTGAGCTCGTCAAGCTCAGAATCCCTTATGAACGAGTTTACCGTGACGTAGACCTTAACGTTCCTGTCATGGGCGAAGGAGATTATCCCGGGCAGAGTATCGAACGAGAAATTGTCCGCAAGGTTACGGAGCGAGAACGCGGGGAGACCCATATAGACGGCGTCGGCTCCGAACCTTACCGCGGTATAGAATCTTTCCGGATTTCCGGCAGGCGCAAGCAGTTCCATCATAGTTACGACCAATAGGGCTTGTATCTCGCTACGTTCTCCTCGTGCTCCTCGAGCGTCTTGGCGAACACGAGCGCGCCCGTTGTGGAATCCATAAGGCAGAAGTAGAGATAGCCTTCATCCATATACTGTTCGAAGGGGTACAGCACCGCCTCTATCGCGGCGCGGCCGGGGTTCGAGATCGGCCCGGCGGGAAGCCCGTACACGCGGTAGGTGTTGTAGGGAGAATCCGTCGAAAGCTCCTCCTGCGTGAACTCGAGCTTGCCGGATTTAAGCACGTAATCGAGCGTCGCGTCGGAGTTGAGCATCATATTCCGCTGAAGCCTGCCGTGGAATACCGCGGAGACCTTGGTGAAGTCGAAGGTCTTGGCCTCCTTTTCGATAATGGACGCAAGCACGACGACGTCGTCGAGGGAAAGGTTCAGCTCCTCCGCCCTCTCGACGTATCTTCTCTCATAGACCTCGTTGAAGCGGTCGAGCATCTTGGTGATGATCTCTTCCTCCGTCGCGTCGGCGTAGACCTCATATGTGTCGGGGAAAAGGTAGCCCTCGAGCATATAGAGCCTGCCCGGTCTGCCCTTGTCCACGATGTCCTTTATGAACCAGTACTTGCCCGCAAAGGCCTCGCCAGTCCTCGCAAGCTCGAGGAAGCGCTCGGGGCTCCTTAAGATGTCGAGGTCGACGAGCTTCGAGGCGATCGCCTCGACCGTCATGCCCTCGCTTACCGTGAACTTCGCCGTTCTCCTGGGCGGATTGCCGGTGCAGATGATGTCGACGATGCGGCTTATGCTCATGTTGCGGGAGAGTATGTACGTGCCGGCCTTAAGGCTCGAGGACTTGCCCTTGAAGTCGACGTAGACCTTGAATATCGCCTTGTTCTGTATGAGGCCCTTCTCGCCCTCGCCGCCTGCCTCGTAGAGTATCTTGGCGATGGCGGACGCGCCGGAGCCCTTCGGGATCTCGACGACTATCGGCGTCGCGTCGTTCGCGTCAACGGGCTTTACGTACTTCTTGACGGCGAATCCGACCGCGAACCTCAGTGCGAAATAGACGATAACGATGGAAAGAATCGCGGCAATGAAGGGGCTGACCTTGCGCCAGATCGCCCTTACGACGTAGAAGGTGTGCCTCGATTTCTTTTTCCTGCCCTTCTTGTCCCTGCTCTCGTCGCCGATCACGATGTCCTTCCGCTTCTTCGAGAAGGGATCGACCTCGGGCGGCTTCTGGACGGTCTCAAACCGGGCGGTATGCACCATTGCCGCCGGGAAAGTCATTGTTTTTTTGGGATCCTTGTTCTGGTTTTCCATTAGCCGGACCTCTCTTAATTATCAAGCATGCTTATGTCGAGCTCCGCGGCGTCTGCGAGTATCCTGTAGATATCGCCGAGCATGCGGCTGAGCCGGAACTCGGCCATCAGGTATTCCGACGCCTCGGCGTTCATCTGCAGGAGCGCCGTCAGCCTCCTCAGCTTCTCCATGCTCTCGGCGTCCTCTTCGCCCGAGACCATCGCCGCCTGGCATTTGAGCTCCAGACGCTTATACTCCTTCAGAAGCCCGAGCGTATTGGGATCCTGCGAGACGGCTTCCTTCCGGGAAACGTAGTTTTTGTATTCCTCGCTTGCGCGGATATCCGCCGCAAGTGAATGCGCTTTATCGTAATTCATTCGTCAATCGACCTCTAAAAACACGTGGTGTATGAGCGGAGTCCTCTTCGTCTTTGCGTAAAGACAGCTCTTTACGGCGGACTTGATGAGGTTCTTCACGTTCCCCCATTCGGACTTGTCACAGGAGGAGAACATCATGGCGTGCTCCTTCGCGACCGCCTTGACCTCGTTCAGAAGTTCCTCGGAATCCTTCGCGAACACGAAGCCCTTCGAGATCATCTCGGGCTCTGCCGCGAGCTCGCCTGTCGAACGCTTTATCGCGATGACCATGACGAACATGCCGTCGTGCGAGAGGAGCCTGCGCTCCTTTAGCACCGCGTTGCCGACGTCGCCCACGCCCGCGCCGTCCACGAGGACGTTGCCCGACTGGACGGAGCCCGCGATCTTGCCGCTCCTTGCGGAGAGCTCGAGCACGCTGCCCGTTTCCATTACGAAGATATTGGAGCGGCTGATGCCGAGGGACTCGGCTAGAAGCGCGTGATGGTAAAGGTGCCTTGCCTCGCCGTGAACGGGGATCATGAACTTCGGCTTTATAAGGCGCATCATGAGTTTGAGCTCCTCGCGCCTCGCGTGGCCGGAGACGTGCACGTCGGCGAACCTGTCGTAGACGACGTTAGCGCCCCTCTGGAAGAGCTGGTTTATGACCTTGCCTACCGCCTTTTCGTTGCCGGGTATCGCGGAAGCGGATATAACCACGGTGTCGCCGTGACCGATATTCAGCTTATGATTGGCGTTCGCCATGCGGAACAGCCCGCTCATCGACTCGCCCTGGGAGCCGGTCGTGAAAACGCAGACCTCGTTGTCGGAATACTTCTTGAGTTTCTCGATGCCGACTATGCTCTCCTTCGGTATGCTGAGATACCCGAGCTCAGAGGCGATATCGGCGATCATCTCCATGGAGCGTCCCTGGAAGCAGATCACCCTGCCGTGCTCTATCGCGACGTCGGCGATCTGCTGTATGCGGTAGACGTTCGATGCGAAGCTCGCGACGATAATGCGCCCCTCGGCGGCGTCGAATACCTTTTCGAATGTCGCGCCGAGCTCCATTTCGGACGGCGTTGAGCCGAAAAACTCCGCGTTCGTCGAATCCATCATCAGCGCAAGAACGCCCTTGGTGCCGTAGTACGCGAAGCGCGCGATGTCGATCGGCTCGTTGTCGATCGGAGTGTAGTCGACCTTGAAGTCGCCGGTGTGGATGACTACGCCGACGGGAGTCGTGACGGCGACCGCGAGCGCTCCCGCGATCGAGTGCGAGACCTTGATGAACTCGACCTTGAAGCAGCCGAGCTCGATCACGTCGCCCGCGACGACGGTCCTCAGATCCGCGCTCTTTATCTTATGTTCGTCGAGCTTGTGCTTTATGAGCGCAAGCGTGAACTTCGAGCCGTAGACCGGCGCTGAGAACTTCTGCATGGCATAGGGCACCGCGCCGATATGATCCTCGTGTCCGTGGGTTATCACGAAGCCGCGGATGCGGTCGAAGTTTTCCTCGAGATACGTCATGTCGGGGATAACGAGGTCTACGCCCAGCATATCCTCGTCGGGGAAGGAAAGTCCGCAGTCGATAACGATGATATCGTTCTCGTACTCCATGACGGTCATGTTTTTGCCTATCTCGCCGAGACCTCCCAGCGGGATTATTTTAAGCTTTGATTTTTTCTTTGTTTTAGCCAAACTGTTTATTCCTTTTCTGTTTTTTCGTTCTTAAGCTCCGCGAGCCTCGCCTCGGCCGCTTCCCATTCCGTGTAGAAGCGTTCGGCGTTTTTCTTCAGCTCGTCGGCCTTCTGTGAAAGCTCTCCTGCCTTCTTGTAATCGGAAGCGACGGCGGGGCTTGCGAGCTCCGCGTTGATCCTTTCAAGCTCGGCTTCCGTTTCCTGAACAGCCTTTTCGGCGCGGCTCGCCGCGTTCCTCGCCCTCGCAAGCTCGCTCTTAAGCGCCTTCATCTCCTTATAGTCGGCGGCGTTCTGCGAGAGCTTTTCCGGCTCCTTTGCCTCGGAGGAAAGGCGGGCGTTCTCCCTCGCAGCAAGATAGTCGTCGTATCCGCCAATGTATTCGGTCAGGCCGCTGCCGTCCATAACTATCACGCGGTCGGCAAGGCGGTTCACGAGGTAGCGATCGTGCGTTACGGCGATGACCGTGCCGTTATACTCGTCGAGCGCGTTCTCGAGCGCCTCGCGGGAGGGGATGTCCAGATGGTTCGTGGGCTCGTCCAGTAGGAGCAGATTCGCCTTCGTGAGCATCAGCTTCAAAAGCTGCACCCTCGCCTTCTCGCCGCCGGAGAGCATGGAGATCTTCTTTTCCACCTCGTCGCCGCGGAACAGGAATGCGCCGAGCGCGTTCCTTATATCCTTATGCGAGATGGTGTTGAAATACTTGTCCCACACCTCGTTAAGCACGGTATTTTCGGGATTCAACCCCGTCATTGTCTGCTCGTAATAAGCGGCCTCGGTATGCGCGCCGAGATACGCCGTGCCCGACGTGGGGCGCATGCGTCCGGCGAGTATGTTCAGAAGCGTCGTCTTGCCGCAGCCGTTGTCGCCGAGGATAAAGACCTTTTCGCCCTTTTTCACAAGGAGATCGGCGTTTTTGAAGACCTCCTTCTGACCGAAGCTCTTCGAGAGCCCCTTTATTACGACGGCCTCGTTTCCGCCGCCCTCCTTCGCCATGAAGGAGAAATGGATGCTCGCGGGATCCCTTTCGGGCTCGACGAGCGTTTCCTTCAGCCTGTCCGCAGCCTTCTGCTTCGACGCGGCAGTGATGAAGTTGTGCGCCTGTCCCCAGCGTCTCTGCTGCTCGACCATGCCCTCGATGCGGGCGATCTCCTTCCTGGTGCGCAGATACCTTCTCATCTCGAGCTCCCTCGCGGTGGAACGCAGCTCCATGTGCCGCGAGTAGTTGCCCTTGGAAACGTAGAGCCTCTGATCCTTCATCTCGAACGTGACGTTCGTTACCCTGTCGAGGAAGTACCTGTCGTGGGAGATGACCATGAACGCGCCGGGATAGCCGGTAAGGTAATCCTCCAGCCACTCTATCGCGCTGATATCAAGATGGTTCGTGGGCTCGTCCAGAAGGAGCAGATTCGAGCCGGAAAGAAGCACCCTCGCAAGCTGCGCTTTGTTTTTCTGTCCGCCGCTGAAAAGCGGGATGCGTTTGTTAAGCTCTTCCTCGGTAAATCCGAGTCCGAGAAGCGTCGACCTCGTCCTCGAGCGGTAGGTAAGTCCGCCCATCGCCTCGTACTGCTCGTAAAGAGCGTGCTGACGGCCGATGAGCTTTTCGTCGGTTTCGCCCGCCTCAAGACGGGAGTTGACCTTTTCGAGTTCGTCCTCCATTGCGATCAGCTTTCCGAAAACGGAGACGGTATAATCGTAAAGGGTTCCGTTCTCCTCCTCGATCGACTGATCCATGGTTCCTATAGTTGTGTCGCGGGGGATCGATACTATCCCCTCGTCGTAGGGCTCGGCGCCTTCGAGTATTCTGAACAGCGTGGTCTTGCCGCAGCCGTTCACGCCGATGAGCCCTATATGATCGTTCTTCCCGACCTCGAAGGAGAGCCCCTCGAAAAGCACGCGGGTAACGAACGATTTTTTCAAATCATTTATTGAAAGAACAGGCATTGTTATTCCTCGTATTGCAAATCTATTATCACCAGGTCGAGCCCGGACTTCCGGGCCATGAGCATGGTCTGCCCCGTCCCGCTCGACATATCGCCTCCGAATCCGCAGATCATGCGGACGGAGTGATCCGTTAAGAATCTGTTCCTCTCCTGATAGCAGCCGGTGACGTAGCTTTTATGGAGAGAAACCACCTTTTCAGCCCTTTTCGCGGCGGCGCGCTTCCTTGCGGTATCGCCCGTACCGAAGGGAAACACGGCGACGAGCTCCATTCCGGGGCATACCGCCCTGAGCCTTAATACCGTTTCCGCGGCGATAAGGTCGACGCCGTCCGCCATGCCGGAAAGGAAGTACCTCGCGCCCTGCTTATACGCCTTCAAGACCTCGCGCTCGAGCCGCTTTTTGAAGGCTTCGGCGCGTTCGTCCCTTTCGTTCGCTCCCCATGGGAGCTTATCGGCGCGGTGTCCCGTGAAGCTGACCGAGAGCTCCTTCGGAAGCGCGTATTCGTCCTTTCCCGTGACAGAGGTCATCAAAGTCCCTTTTCGGTATAGTTTATCCAGTCCCTGTGCATATAACGCTCTATCTTTATCGGACGGCCGATATAGGCCTCGTCAAGGCCCTCCGCCTTCGCTCTTATAATAAACGCGTCAAGTATGCTTTCGGTTCCCATAGTGCCGATAACGGGCAGCCCGGACCTTTCCGAGACCTCCTTCGTGACACCGTAGCCGTACACGAGGTCCTCCGCGCCCGATTCGTGGGCAAGGTTGGTATTGTTGATGAGCCCCGTGATATTGAGGCGCGACACGCCGTGGATCTTGTCGATCATCTCGAGGTTCTCGTCGGCGCCCGAGGAGAGAGGTCTCCTTACGTTTATAACGTACCAGACCTCGAAGTTCTCGAGCTCCTTGAAGTAGCCGTAGTACTGCCCCATGGCTATGGAGCCGACGGGATCGCCGCCGACGTCGAATATTACGAGATCGGAGTTGTCGGAGAACACCGAGAATATCTCGGGAGGTATCGAGGGCACCTCCACGCCGGACGACGTGAAGTTCGGGGATATGAGCCTTATGCCCGCGGCCTCGAGATCCGCCTTTCTCTCAGTCGAGCGGAAATAGGGGTTGATGACGTCGATGTCGACGAGCGTGACCTTTTCGCCCCTCTTAGCGCCGTCGAAAGCCATATTGAGAGCGAGTTCCGTCTTTCCGGAACCGAAATTGCCGATTATAACGTAATATCTTTTCATGACAGATCCTGCCTTCTTTTACTGTGCTTTATAGATCGCGATGATCCTCTCCGCCGCCTTCATGCCGTCGACCGCGGCGGATACGATGCCGCCCGCGTAGCCCGCGCCTTCGCCGACGGGATAGAGCCCCTTGAGCCTCGTAGCCTCGCCGTTCTCATCGCGGTTGATCCTGATGGGTGAGCTCGTCCTCGTCTCGACCGCGGTGAGCACCGCGTCGTCCATGTCGAAGCCGTGAATCTGGCGTCCGAACGCCTCGATACCGTCCCTTATGCCGCGATAGACCGTGCCGGGCAGACATTTTTTCAGCTTTCTCGGAACCGCCTGCGGACGGTAGGTCGGCTTTACGCCGTCAAACGGCATGGGATCGGAATCGCGCATGAAGTCCGCGACGCGCTCCGCGGGAGCCGAGTAGTCGCCTCCGCCGAGTCTGAACGCCGCGCGCTCCAGCTTTTCCTGAAACTCCATTCCCGAAAACGGCTCGCCGCCGAGATCGGAGGGGCTTACCTGTACTATTATGCCCGAATTCGCGTTTTCCGCGTTCCTCGCGGCGTAGCTCATGCCGTTCGTTACGACCTCGCCCTCATTGGAGCTCGAGGCCACGACGAAGCCGCCGGGGCACATGCAGAAGGTATAGACGCCGCGGTTTCCTGTCTTGGCCGTGAGTCTGTATTCGGCCGCGCCGAGCCTGGGGTGGCCGGCGAACTTGCCGAACTGCGCCCTGTTTATGAGGCTCTGCGGATGCTCTATGCGTACGCCGACCGCGAAGGGCTTCGCGGTGATCTCGACGCCCCTGTCAAAGAGCATGCGGCAGGTATCCCTCGCAGCCTGCCCGAGCGCGAGCACGACCGCGCAGCAGGGGATGTCGTCCTCTATCCTTCCGTTGACAACGACCGACGTCACGCGTCCGTCTTCCGAGATAATATCGGTGAGCTTGGAATGGAACCTGACCTCGCCGCCCGCTTCCTCGATCGCGCGGCGCATATTCGAGACGACCGTGCGGAGCACGTCGGTTCCGACGTGAGGCTTCGCGTCGACGGCTATCCTCTCGGGAGCGCCGTATTTTACAAGCGTTTCAACGACTATATCCGCCCTCGCGTCCTTAATTCTCGTAGTCAGCTTGCCGTCCGAGAACGCGCCCGCGCCGCCCTCGCCGAACATGATGTTGGACTCGGGATCGAGCTTCGCGCTCGTCCAGAACGTTTCGACGTCCGCCGCGCGCTCCTCGATGGGGCCGCCCCGCTCGATAAGAATGACCTTGTAGCCACGGACGGCGAGCGTGTGCGCCGCAAACAGCCCCGCGGGACCCGCGCCGACGACGACAACGGGAGCCGGCTGGGGGATATCCCCGGTCTTCTCCGCAATTACAGGACGCTCCGGCGCCCTGCCGACGTTCTTCGAGAAGCCTCCGCTCCTTTTGTTGTAGTCGGAGTCCTCCACCTCGAAAACGGCGGAATAGATGAACTTTATATCGTTTTTATCCCTTGCGTCGAGGGATCTTCTGACTATCCTGACGTTCGTTATCCTGTCGGCGGGAAGCCTCGTTTCCGCGGCTATCGCAAGATTGAGCGCGGATTCGCTTGCGTTGAACGGCAGTTCCAGATTGACCGCTGTAAGCTTCATTTGTTTTATGCGGCTCCTTTTTAAGAGCCGCCCTTTCTTATCTGTTTTAGTTCGTCCCCGTCATAAGGACTCGCGCGGCGTCACCGTCACGTGGACGGTCGGCCTTACGAACTTGATGTTCAGCTCCGCGTAGAGCTCGTAATCCTCGAGCGTGTATTCGAGCTCGATGTCGTACTCGCCGGCTGTCCTGCCCTTGACGTTGACGATTATCGTGAGCTCGGAGCTCGCGAAGTTCCTGACGAGCCTCGCGGGACCGGAGATTATGATGTCCACGTAATGGAGGTCGTAGATGTAATTATACCCGTCGTTCTCGCCTATGAAGGTGACCGGAATACCAACGAAGCGCTGCTCTATCTCCCTTTCGGCGATGACGACCGTGCACTGGATTGTGTTCGGCGTCACGCCGCGCAGAACGTAGCTGTTCTCGGGTATGTCGTTCATCTTGACGAGGAATGTGTAAGTACCCGGCTCGGTGATGCCCGTGAGCCTTATCGGCTCGCAGGTGATCTCGGTGAGCGCGTCGAGCGCGGTCTTCTCCGCGGCGATGTCCAGGTAATCGATCGGCAGCGTCGTCTCCACGATCTCGAATATGTCGGTCGCGAGCTCGTCGTCGATTATTTGGGGAACGACCACGGGTATCTGCCTGTGCGGCAGCACCGTCATCCTGACGGTTACCGTCGGGATGCTGTTCTTGAACACGGCGGCATCCATCTCGTTATTGTCGTAATCGAGTACGGAGAGATTATACGCCCCGTATATGCTGTCGGTGCAGTTCTCAAGGTCTATGTGGCAGACGGCGTTCCTGACCTTGCTGATGTCTCTCTTTGCGCCCTCGACGATGGTCGTGGTCGACAGAAGGGTGGGCGTGTCGTGCCAGTAGCCCTCGGGGAACTTATCGGCATTTACGAAGTCGTAGGAGACCGGGATGGTGTTCGAAACGAGGTCGTCTACCTCGATCTCGATCGTGGAAGGCTCTACGCGCTTGACAGTGCCGACCGTGCTGACCGCCTTGATCTCGAGGGTGTACCTGCCCGCCTCGTGCACGTCGTTTAAGTTGACCGTGACGGTCAGATTGTTCGCGGTCATCTTCGATACTTCGGTCAGCGGCGCTGATACCGTGACGTCGACGTCCTTCAGTATCTCGTTAAGATCGCCGCAGATTGTGAGCTTTCTTAAAATAAGGTCTGCCTCGGTGCCGGATTCAAACGTCGGTTTTAAGTCGTAGAATGTCTTTTCCCTGTCGGGATTCTGCGTCATGAGCACGAAGCCCCACAGGAACACCGCGAGCAGCAGCGAAAGCACGAAGTAGATTATCCTCCTCGCGAGCGGGAGCTTGTACCACGGCTTCTTCTCGCCGAGCGTCGTGCGGTCCTGCGGGAAGATCGACCTTAACCTTGTGAAGAAATTATTATTTTGTCCGTTTCTTGCGTTTTGAGTACCGTTTTCCATTCCTCTTCACCTCCCCTTCCGCGCTGTCGTCCTTCTCGTCGCTCTTTCTGCCGAAGAGCGGGAAGCTTTTATCCTGCTGAGGATTGAAATGATTGTTCAGGAGCTCCTCAAGCATATCGTGATCCACGTTCCTCGTGAGTCTTCCGTCGTAGGCGTAGGATATGATGCCCGTTTCTTCGGAGACCACGATCGTGAGCGAATCGCTTACCGTGCTTATTCCGAGCGAAGCTCTGTGCCTCGTGCCGAGCTCCCTCGCTATGTTGGGATCGTCAAAGAGCGGCAGCACGCACGCGGCGGCGTATATGCGCTCATCCCTGATTATCATCGCGCCGTCATGCAGCGGCGTCTTGGGCTCGAACACGTTCTCGATAAGAGCGTCGGATATCTCCGCGTCGATGATCGTGCCCGTCTGGACGTAATCGCCGAGCTTCGTGTTGCGTTCTAGCACGATGAGCGCGCCGATCCTTTTCCTTGACATATTCTCGACCGCCATACACATCTGCTTGACTATCTCGAACGAGGGGGTTTCCTTCTGCGAGATGTTTATGCGGAAGCGGCCGATCCTTTCGAGCGCGCGGCGGAGCTCCGGCTGGAACAGCACCGCGGCGACGACGATTCCCGAGACGAGGAAGGAGTTTAAAAGATATCTGACCGTGATGAGGTTCAATACCGTCGCGACGATGAATATCACGAGCAGTATCCCCACGCCCTTCAGAACCTGCGAGGAGCGCGTATTGGTGGTCAGACGGATAAGGCTGAATATGGCATACGAGATTATCAGTATGTCAAGCAGATCCTGTATCCTGAATTGTGAAAAGCCCGTCTGTATCGCGGCGAGCACGTCGGTAAGCGACATATCCTCACTTCCCTCTTTGAAGACTCGGAAACCGCAGGCATTTGACGTGTGCCGAACTGTCCCCGCATAATAATACCATAAAAAAAGATAGAATTGAAGAGGCAATATTTAATAGGAGAAAATATACAAAAGCGGCGGCTCCTTCGTGCCGCGGGCTTTACGGCTTGCATTTCCCCGACTGTGTGGTATAATTAGAATGGATTTTTATTTGAAAGGATAAATCTCTCATGGCAAACGACATGATCACAACGGACCGGGGGAGCGAAAAGACCAGGGAAAACCTCCCCGCCGTCCGCGATACGAGAAGGTTCGTTAAGGAAAACGCGCCTTCCGATAAAAAGAACAAAAACAGGAGGAAGCCCGAAGCCGACCGCGAAGACGAGGGGCGCATCCTTAAAAGGAGGCGCGAGGCGCGGCCGTTCCTGCTCTCCGTGCTCTTCGACACCCTGCGCGTGCTCGCGGTGGTGATAGTGCTCGCGGGAGTAGGCGTATTCGGACTTGTAATGGGCGTTGCTAAGGCATACGTCGACACCACCCCCTCCCTCGATATCTCTACGCTTACGAGGAGCGAGCGCACGAGCTATATCTACGACCGCAACGGAAAGCTGATAACGACCTTCGCGGGCATGGAATACCGAGACTGGGCGGATATCGAGGATATTCCCGACATGCTGAAGAACGCGCTCATCTCCATTGAGGACGTGCGTTTCTACAAGCACGGCGGCGTCGATTTCAAGAGGCTTTTCTCCGCCGTCGTCAACACCTTCCGCAACCGTAACACCCACGGCGGTTCGACGCTCACGCAGCAGCTTATCAAGAACAAGATACTTTCGAACGAGCAGAGCTACAAGCGCAAGATACAGGAGGCGTACCTCGCCTACGAGCTTGAGAACACGATCTCGAAGGACAAGATCCTCGAGGCGTATATGAACGACGTGTTCCTCGGCGAGTCGAATTACGGCTTCGCCGCCGCCGCGAAGGATTATTTCGGAAAGAACCTGAACGAGCTTACGATAAGGGAATGCGCCATGCTCGCGGGTATGGTGCAGAAGCCCTATTACACCAATCCGAGGGCAAACACCTATTACCGCTTCTATGAGGACGGGCGCAACATGATGGACGTCACCGACAAGCGCACCGACATGGTGCTCGCCGCCATGTACGACGCGGGCGTCATCACGAACGAGCAGTATCATTCCGCGCTCGAGGAGCAGGTGACGATACTCGAAAAGAGCGAAAAGAAGCAGCTCTACGATATGCCCTATTTCGTCGAGTACGCGGTCTACGACATAATCACGCATATGCTCGCCGAGCGCGGGCTCGAGGACACGAAGTCCAACCGCAGCGCCGTCGAGACAGAGCTCCGCACGGGCGGATATCACATCTATCTCACCGTCGATCCCGATATCCAGAACCTCGTGCAGGATACCATAATCAACTGGATTGATTATCCCGAGCTCAAGAACCCCTCCGCCGGCGTGCAGATAACGACCAACTCGGACGGCACGACGATGGAGATAATCCAGCCCCAGGCCTCGAGCGTCATAATCGACCAGCGCACGGGCGAGCTCATCGCCGTCATCGGCGGACGCCAGGCGCCTACGAGGAAGAAGCAGCTGAACCGCGCGTACCAGAGCAGCATGCCCGTCGGCTCCGCGATAAAGCCGCTCTCCGTATACGGACCCGCGCTCGATCTCGGGCTGTCCTGCGGCTCGTGCATACTGAACGCCGAGATGCCGATCGACGGCTACGGCGGCGACCGAGGCTTCCCCGCGCTCGGTTCGTCAAGCTACCGCGGCATGCAGACGGTAAGGCGAGGCATTGAGAAATCGCTCAATATCGTCGCCGCGAGGACCCTGTTCGACGTAGTCACGCCGAGGGTCAGCGCGCAGTATCTCGAAAAGCTCGGGGTGAAGTCGTCGAGGATCAACGTCGACGGCCCCGGCCTCGCTCTCGGTACAACGGGCATCACGCCCATCGAGATGGCGGCCGCTTACGCAACTATAGCGAACGGCGGCGTATATATAGAGCCGATCTCCTTTACCGTCGTACTCGACAAGAACATGAACGTCGTGCTCGACGCTAAGAAGATACAGAGGTCCTACCGCGTTTTCGAGGAGACCACGGCGTACATGCTCATCGACATGCTTAAGGACGTCATCGCGAGCGGCACAGGCAAGAAGGCCGCCATTCCCGGCATGACCGTAGCGGGCAAGACCGGCACGAACGACGACTACACCAGCGTCTACTTCGCAGGCTTCACCGGCTATTACACCTGTTCACTGTGGATCGGACACGATCTTTACTCCGAGAAGCTCGCCTCCGGCTCCACCGGCGGAAACTCCGCCGCGCCGCTCTGGCAGGCATATATGTCCGCCATTCATCAGGGGCTTCCCGACAGGCCAATTATGGACGTTTCACCGAGCTCCATCGGACTTACTCGCGTCACCCTGTGCAGGGTCTCCGGCAAGCTCGCGACCGAGGCCTGCATGCACGACGACAAGAACCCGCCGGTGACCGACTGGATAAGGACCGACCGCATTCCCGGCGAGTACTGCTCGATGCACTGCGCCGTCGAGACCTGTTCGGAATCCGGCATGGTCGCGGGGCCGTTCTGCCCGCCGTCCTGCAGGAGCCAGCGTTACGTGCTTCTGGTACCGCCCGATTCGCTCTACGGCCGCTTCGCGTCGTTCGTTCCCGACGAGCACTTCGTCGGCCCCTACACGAACTACTTCAGCTCGATATTCCCGAACGCCGTTATCACGACGGCCGACGCCGAGCATTACCAGGCCTTCTGCATCGAGAGCGGCACGACCTGCACCGTTCACAGCGCGAGCACCTCGCCGTACGAATATATGTCGCTCGAGGAGCTGAAGACCGCGGCGACCTCCCTTCTTAACCAGGTGACGGCGTATCTGTCGAGCGTGCAGACGCTTCCCGATACCGACAGGGCGAACCTTGAGGAGAGGATACGCGTATTGAGATCGGCCCTCGGCACCGACAAGGCGGTCACGATAGGCCAGGCGTATGAGCAGCTCCGCGCGAACTTCGAATATCTGTCCTTACTCTATCCCGTGCCTGTCTCGTCCGATACCGGAGGATAGCAACAGCGGTCCTGCACGCATAGAGTATTGATAAGGGAGGGCGTACGCTCTCTCAATCAAAAAACGGAGTGATTCTATGATCTATTTTGACAACAGTGCGACCACTCCCTGCCTTCCCGAGGCGGGAGCGGAAGCTCTGAAATACATGACTTCCGGGTATTTCAATCCCGCCGCGGCATACGCGCCCGCCGTGCAGACGGAACGCGAGGTGAACGCCGCGAGAGCCGCGATACTTTCGGAGATCTCCCGCGAGCCGGGCGATCTGATATTCACGTCCTGCGGGACGGAGTCCAACAACACCGCGATTTTCGGTTCCCTCGCCGCCATGCGCGGAAAGGGCCGTGTCATCGCATCGGGCGTCGAGCATCCATCGGTCTACGAGGCGGCGATCGCGCTCCGCGAGCAGGGGTACGACGTGGTGTTCGCGCCGGTCGACGAGACCGGAAAGGTGCGTCTTGACGGGCTCGCCGCGCTCATAAACGGCGAAACAAGGCTCGTGAGCATTATGCACGTCAACAACGAGTCCGGCGCGGTCAACGACATAAGCGCCATACGCGGGCTCATCAAAAAGGCCTCGCCCGACTGTCTTCTTCATGTCGACGGTGTACAGGCCTTCATGAAGATGCCGCCCGTACCGTGCGACCTCTACTCTGTCTCCGGTCACAAGCTGCACGCGCCCAAGGGCGTCGGCGCGCTTTACGTTAAAAAGGGCGTCAAGATCCGTCCCTACCTTGTGGGAGGCGGACAGGAAACGGGGCTTCGTTCGGGCACGACGAACGTTCCGGGAATAATGGCCTTCTCCTTCGCCGTGCACGATTTTGCCGCGCACAGGGACGAGTACGTCTCGGGCATGGCCGAGGTCAAAAACCGCCTGTATTCGAACCTTTCGTCGATAAGGGACGTCAAACTGAACGGGCCCGAGCCCGGTTCAGGCGCGCCGCACATACTGAACGTGAGCTTTATGGGCGTGCGCGGAGAGGTGCTTTTAAATGCGCTCTCGGAACGCGGGCTCATGGTCTCGACAGGCTCGGCCTGCGCCGCGCACAAGCGCGGAAGGAACAGGATACTTAACGCGATGGGCATCCTCGGCGAACGCCAGGACGGCGCGATAAGGTTCAGCTTTTCGCATTTCAATACTGTCGCCGAGGCGGACGCCGCTGCGGGGCTTATTGAGGAACAGGTCAATCTGCTGAGGCGTTTCAGACGCCGTTAATATTCGATCACATCGGAGGAATTATGGAAAAGGTACTGCTCGTCAGGTACACGGAAATACACTTGAAAGGGCTCAACCGCCCCTATTTCGAGCGCGCGCTCATCGACAATATGAAGCGCTCCTTAAGGGGCCTGTCGCCCGTCATCGAGCGCGAACAGGGACGCATTTACGTCAGGGGCATTTCGGAGGAGAACTTCTCCGAAGCCCTTGACCGTCTGACAAGGGTCTTCGGCATTCATTCGATAAGCCCCGCCGTCTCCGTCGATAAGGATTGGGAGACCGTGGTCGGGGCCGCTCTCGGGCTTATGGAGAAAAGGCTCGAAGCCGCGGACGCGGGCACGAGCTTCAAGGTGTTCGCCCGCCGTTCGGACAAGCATTATTTCATGAACAGCGATCAGATCAACAAGGAGCTCGGCGGACGCGTTCTTAATCGCTTCCCGTCCCTTCACGTCGACGTTCACAAGCCCGAGATAAAGCTGTCGGTCGAGATCCGTGAGAGCGCGTACGTCTACTGCGAGGAGATACCCGGCGCTAACGGCATGCCGACCGGCACCGCCGGAAAGGCGAGCCTTCTGATATCCGGCGGCATAGACAGCCCCGTCGCGGGATACATGATGGCGAAACGCGGACTCACCCTTTCCGCCGTCCACTTCTATTCCTACCCCTACACCTCGGAGCGCGCGCGAGACAAGGTCGTGGAGCTTACGAAGCTCGTGTCAAGATACGCGGGCGAGATCAAGCTGTTCCTCGTCCCGTTCACCGACATACAGATGACGATCTACGAGAAGTGCCCCGAAAAGGAGACGACCGTCATCATGCGCAGGCTCATGATGCGCATCGCCGAGCGCATAGCGAAGAGCGAGGGCGCTCTCGCGCTGATCACGGGCGAGAGCCTCGGCCAGGTCGCGAGCCAGACGCTCGAGGCGCTTTGCGTCACGAACGACGCCGTGTCCATGCCGGTATTCCGTCCCCTCATCGGCTTCGACAAGGATGAGATAATGGATATCGCAAGGCGCATCGGCACCTACGAGACCAGCATACTCCCCTATGAGGACTGCTGCACCGTATTCGTGCCGAAGCACCCCGTAACGAAACCCAAGCTCGACGAGCTTCGCGCAAGCGAGGCGTCCGTCGATTTTTCCGGGATGATCGAAAAAGCCATCGAAAACACGGAGATAATGACAGTAAAATGAGGTCCTGCCTCAGAAAAGCCGAATACCTCCTGCTCGTCCTCGTGCTCGTCATGACGGTCTTTTCGGGCTGCCTGCTCGAGAACGATCAGCCGAAGACGCGTCCCGACAAGTCCCGCGGGCTCCTTATAAACGACGATCCGATCTCGCAGGGCACGGCGCGGCTCCCGCTGACAGTCGTTTCGAGGGAGTTTACAAGAAGCGGCTCGACCGTCAGCTGTCCCTACGTCGCGAGCGAGGATATGGATCTTCTCAACCTTTCCATACAGTCGGCCTTCTTCGATTTCGCCGACAGGCTTAACGTGGAGGGCGGCAGGGTCGGCTATTCCGTAGAGTTCAACAGGTCGGGGCTTTTGTCCTTCATTATCACTCTGACCTCGCCGAGGGGCGGGCTTCTGTACGTCGACACGGTCAATTTCGACTGCGATACCGGCCACAGGGTCTTCCTCGACGAGTGCTTCGGGCGGCAGACCGCGGAGTACGCGCCGCGGCTTACCGAGATCGTCACACGCTACGCAGCCGAGAACGGGCTGACGGTTCTGGGCGAGGTCCCCGACGTTAAGAACAATTCCGCGTTCATATTCACGAGCTACGGCGTCTGCCTCATCTACCGCGAGTATGAGCTTTGCACCTATGACGGCGGCACTCCGCGCATCCCCGTGACTTTCATCGCGGTAAAGGACCTTATCACTTCGAAAGGTCTTCTGAACCGGCTTAACTGATCCTTAGCCCTGAGAAACTATTTTTGCCGAAAAAGCATAATTTGCTATTGAGCGCGGATCGGATATATGATAAAATAAACTGAGGTTATATTGAAGCCTTAATGACGACCAACGCACTGACCGCTTTATAAAGCGGAGGGAGGTATATAAATGAGCGGCGGAATGAACACAATCAAATTCAAAATGCCGAAGGACAAGCAGACTGCTCACGAGGTATTGATGCAGGCGTACTCCTCCATGAAGGAGAAGGGCTACGATCCCGTAAACCAGATAGTCGGTTATCTGTTATCGGGCGATCCCACCTACATCACGAGCTACAACAACGCCCGCTATCTCATCTCTACCCTTGAGAGGGACGAGCTCATCGAGGAGCTTGTGAAGAGCTATATCGAGGTCAACGGCGGAGAAGAAGCGTGAATTACCGTGAGCTCGGCTCTACGGGCAAGCTCGTCTCGAGGCTTTGCTTCGGCACGCTTACCATGGGGCCTTTTCAGAGAAATCTGACTGTAAAGGAAGGCGCGGCTCTGTTTGAGCGCGCTTTTTCGCGCGGGATAAACTTCCTCGACACCGCCGAGATCTACGAGACCTATCCTCACGTAAGAGAGGCGATAAGGCTCAAGGAGGACGTCATCGTCTGCACCAAGAGCTATTCCTACGACGAGGAGACCGCCGAGGCATCCTTCCGCAAGGCCGTCGAGGGCATAGGCCGCGAGTACATCGACGTATTCCTGCTTCACGAGCAGGAGAGCGGGCTGACAATCAGGGGGCACGCAAAAGCGATAGAGTACTTCCTTAAAAAGAAGGTGCAGGGCTATATCGGCGCTGTCGGGCTTTCGACGCACTATATCGGCTGCATGAGGGCCGCAGTCAAGCATCCCGAGCTGGACGTCCTCTTCCCCCTTATCAACAAGAAGGGCATAGGCATCGCGGACGGCACCGCCGACGAGATGCTTGCCGTGATAGAGGAAGCGAAGACGGCCGGTAAGGGCATAATCGCCATGAAGCCGTTGGGCGGCGGGCATCTTATAAAGGAGCGCGAGGAAGCGCTTCAGTTTATCCTCGGGCTCGACTGCCTCGACACCGTCGCGATGGGCATGCAGTCCGTTGACGAGATCGACTATAACGCCGCCGTCTTTTCGGGCGAAACTCCCGACCCCGAGCTTGCGGAGCGCCTCGGAAAGGTCAGGCGCCGCATGCTGATACAGGACTGGTGCCAGGGCTGCGGCACCTGCGTAGACGCCTGCCGCAACCATGCGATAAGCATGGTGGACGGGATCGCGCGCATCGACTACACAAAGTGCGCCACCTGCGGCTACTGCGCGAGAGCGTGCCCGCAGTTCAATATAAAAGTTATATAGCCTGCCGGCTGTCAGAAAAGCCTGATCGGCTTTCGTGCTTATAAATACTGAAAGGACTTAAATGATGATAAGATATTTCGGCGTCGACGTCGGCGACAAGCGCATCGGTCTTGCGGTGACGGACGCGCTCGGCTTTACCGCCCAGGGACTTGAGACCTATAACCGCACGGGCGACGATGAAAAGGACGCCGCCTACATCCGCGAGGCGGCAGGAAAATGGGCGCCCTGCCGTATCGTTTTCGGGCTTCCCCGCAACATGGACGGCTCCTACGGTCCCGCCTGCGACAAGGTCCGGGCGTTCGCGGCTCTCGTTACCGAGGGCTGGGAGGGCGAACACGACTTTTATGACGAGCGTCTCTCCACCATGGCGGCGGAGCGGTTCCTTTACGAGGCCGAGCTCAAGTGGCAAAAGCGGCGCAAGGTGGTCGACAAGATCGCCGCGCAGGTGATACTCGAGGGCTATATGACGCTCCACCCCATCAAATAAAACCGAAAGAAAGGCTTATAATATGGAACAGAATTACGACGACGCAATGGAGATCACCCTTATCGACGAGGGCGGAAACGAGGTCACCTTCATGCACGTGCTCACGTTCATGTACGAGGACGAGCGCTACATGGCGCTTACCCCGTCCGACACGGACGAGGACGCCGAGGAAGCCGACATCGTTTTCATGCACATCGTCAAGGCGGACGGCGAGGACGGCCTTGAGCCCGTCGAGAACGAGGTCCTGCTCGACGAGCTGTTCGAGGTGTTCTGCGAGCTTCTCGACAGCGACGAAAGCGTCGATGACGCCGAGGAGTGAGCCGATCGCTCCCCTCTCCTTCTTTGAACAAGCGCGATAAAAACAAAGCCCTTAAAGTTGCCTTCTGCGGCATAACCGCGGCGCTCGGCGCCGGAGTTATGCTGGCGGGAGGACTTTTTGGCGTGATGACATACGCGGCGCCGCTCATCGCGGCGCTGTTTCTGATACCCGTCGACCGGGAGTTCGGCGGCGGAGCGGCGATGCTCGCCTATCTTGCGACGGCGGTCGTGACGGCGCTCCTCTCCCCCGACAAGGAACTTGCGTTCTTTTACGCGTTCATCGGGTACTATCCCGTGCTGAAAAGGCTGATCGACCGGCTCCCGCTCCGGCTCGTCCGCTTTATAATAAAGCTCGTCTTCTTCGCTTCCTCGCTTGCCGTTATGTATCTTGCGCTGATATTCCTGTTCAAGCTACCCGCGGTGCTCGGCGAGATCGAGGAATCGGGGCTTGTGCTGTGGCTCGCGCTCGACTCGGCGCTTCTTCTGATACTCATGCTTTGGGACGTGATCGTCCGCCTTACCCGCATCTTCTATGAGCTCAAGCTCCGTCCGAAGCTTAAGTTCGTCAAATAGTTCTTTCAATTATTCTGCGTCTCTGTTATAATGGTCAAAAATCTTTTTCGGTGCAGGTTATGAGAAAATTCTTCGGAGACAGGGCTTTTTACAGAAAACTCTTCTCGGTGATGATACCGATACTTATCCAGAACGTCATCACCAATTTCGTGAGCCTTATTGACAACATAATGGTCGGCAGACTCGGGACGGAGCCCATGAGCGGCGTCGCGATAGTCAACCAGCTTATGTTCGTATTCATACTGTGCATATTCGGCGGCATTTCCGGCGCGGGCATCTTCACCACGCAGTTTTACGGCAAGGGCGACACGGAGGGCGTAAGGAACACCGTCCGCTTCAAGTTCTTCATCGCGCTCGGCGCGGTCGCCGTGTTCGCCGTACTGTTCTTAACGAGCGGCGACAGGCTGATAAGCCTGTTCCTGCATCAGGGCGAGGAGGACCTCGACCTCGCGGCGACTCTCGAGTACGGGCGGAGCTATATGCTCGTGATGCTTCTGCAGCTTATCCCGTTCGCCGCTTCGCAGGTCTATTCCGGCACGCTTCGAGAGACGGGCGAGACCGTCGTGCCGATGGTCGCGGGAATCGCGGCGATATTCGTGAACCTGGGGCTCAACTGGGTGCTGATATTCGGCAAGCTCGGCGCTCCCGCCCTGGGCGTGGTCGGCGCGGCTATCGCGACGGTGACGAGCCGATTCGTGGAACTCGGCGTAGTCGTGATATGGACGCATACGCACAGGGCGCGCTGTCCCTTCGCGGAGGGGCTTTTCAGAACGCTCCGCGTGCCGGGGAACCTTGTGAAAAACATCGTTATCAAGGGACTTCCCCTTCTTCTCAACGAGGTGCTCTGGTCGAGCGGCATGACGATGCTGAACCAGTGCTACTCCCGCCGCGGGCTCGAGGTCGTGTCTGCGGTCAATATCTCCTCCACCGTCTCGAACCTCTTCTTCTGCTCGTTCTTCGCCATGGGCTCGACTGTATCGATAATCGTCGGTCAGCTCCTCGGCGCGGGCGAGACCGAGAAGGCGGTCGACGAGGACAGGAAGCTCATCACGTTCTCGGTGCTTCTCTGCACTCTTACGGGACTCGTCATGGCGGCGGTCGCTCCGCTCATACCGAACGTCTACAACACGACCGCGACGGTCAAGGCTCTCGCCTGCGATCTTCTGCTCGTCTCCGCGTGCATGATGCCGGTCGATTCGTTCACGAACGCGAGCTACTTTACGCTCAGGTCCGGCGGCAAGACATTCATCACGTTCCTGTTTGATTCGGGCTTCGTGTGGGTGATCTGCGTTCCGGTGGCGTTCGTGCTGTCGCGGTTCACTTTAATACCGATCCTCCCCATGTTCATCATCGTCCGCTGCCTCGACCTTATCAAGTGCCTGGTCGGCTTTATACTTATTAAAAAGCGCGCGTGGGTGCACGACCTCACCGCGGACGTAAAGTAAAAAACGCTCTGTTTCAGGCGCGATCCCTAAAAGGATCCGCGCCTTTTTTGCATCTTGTCGCGGAAAAATGCATCTTGCGTTCCGGGGTATTGCAAAGGAAAAAAGAAGCGGTTAGAATACACCCGAATCAAAGAAAAGAAGGTGTTAAAAATGAGTATGGGTCTTGTTCTTTTTATCCTGATGGCTGCGCTTGAGATCGCGCTCGCCGTCGTCACCTGCGTTAAGTCCGACGATAAAAAGGTCTGGCGCAGGAACAGGCTGTTCGTCCGAATCGCCCAGATCGTTATCGCGGCCGCGGCGATACTTATCCCGTTCGGGCAGAAGTGGAGGCTAACCGGCGTCATCGTCTCGCTCGCCGTTCTCGCGTTCATCGTCGCGCTCGTCATGCTGATAAAGCGCGGCAAGGAGGAGGGAAAGATGCGCAGGTCGAAGGCGATCGTCTCCGCGGTCATGAGCATCGTGTTCATCGGCTTCTCCCTCGTTCCGGCTTTCGTATTCTCCGGCTACAAGGGGCTTGAGGCTACCGGCAAGTACTCCGTGAAGGAGACCTCCGCCATACTTGTCGACGGTTCGAGAGTCGATCCCTTTGAGGACGACGGCTCCAGCCGCGAGGTGCCCGCGCACTTCTACTATCCCGAGACGGAAAAAGGCAGCGCGGAGAAGTTCCCGCTCGTAATATTCTCCCACGGCGCGTTCGGCTATTATCAGAGCAATTTCTCGACCTATAAAGAGCTTGCCTCGAACGGCTACGTCGTCGCAGCGCTCGACCACCCGCATCACGCGTTCTTCACTAAGGACACCGACGGCAAGACCGTCATAGTCGATATGGACTTCATGAACACCGCGCTGAACTTAAGCAGCGAGATGGGCGCCGAGAAGCTCTACGAGCTCTACACCGACTGGATGGCTCTGCGCACTGCGGACATGAACTTCGCAGTCGACGAGATCAAGGCGGCTGTGACCGCCGGCGCAGTTGACGGAAGCTGGTTCGTTTCCGAGAAGGACGGCGGCGACATCCTGACCGTGCTGGGAATGACCGACGTTACCAAGATCGGCCTCATGGGACACTCGATGGGCGGCGCGACCGCGGTCGCTCTCGGCCGTGAGCGCGTCGATATCTCCGCCGTGATCGATATCGACGGCACGATGCTCTCCGAGTACACCGGCGTCGAGAACGGCGAGCTTACCGTCCGCGAGGAAGCCTATCTCGTTCCGGTACTTGAATTCAACAACTGGACATCTTATAATGATAACAAGGAATATCTTGCCGGGGGCGGAATCCATCCGAACGTGGAGCTTATAAAGAACGCTTCTTACGGCTTCTCCGTCGCGATCCGCGGCACCGAGCACATGGATTTCACCGATCTGCCCCTGCTCTCCCCCTTCCTCGGGAAGATGCTGGGCAGCGGCGAGAGGGACACCGCGGAGACCATGACGATCGTCAATTCGCTCGTGCTCGATTTCCTGAACTGCTATCTGAAAGGTGAGGGCGTCTTTACGGTACGGGATATCTATTGACCGCCCGGCAAAATGCATGAACGTTCATATCGAACAGATCGGAAAAGAGTCCGAGGAGCTCGTGCTGATCAAATGCCGTGAGATCACGGACGAGGTCAGGGAGATCGAGTCCTTCGTCAAATCCAGGCAGGGCAGTCTCACCGGCGTTTCGGAAGCCGGACAGTGCGAGATCGCCGTAACGGACGTCTGTTATATCGAATCGGTTGAGGGAAAGACCTTCCTCTATACGAGCGACAGCGTCTACGAGACCGCCTACCGCATATACGAACTTGAGGAGATGCTTAAAAACAAGCATTTCCTCAGGATCTCGAAGCCCATGCTGGTCAATCTTATGAAGATCCGTTCGATACAGCCCGCCTTCAACGGAAGGTTCACCGCTCAACTCGGCTCCGGCGAGAAGATAATCATCTCGAGGAACTACGTCAAGGCGCTCAAGGCGGCTCTCAAGGGAGAATAAAGATATGGATCTCAAGCGTTTTCTTATCAATAAGCTGATTCTGTTCTTCATGCTGTCGACGCTCATCACCGTCGCGGTCTGTCTTATCGGCTCGGCGTTCGACCCGGACGCGCAGTTCGGCTACAAAACGATGCTTGCGCCGATCGGATACGCCGCGCTGTGCATGCTGCCTACGTTCGTGACGTATTCGAAGAAGGAGCTTTCGCCGAAGGCACTCCTGATCCGCAAGGCGATAATGTTCGCGCTCCTCGAGGGGGTAATGATGTTCATCGCGTTCACGAGCAAGGTCATCGACACAAGCCGCATAGAGGTCGTCCTCGTGATCGCGGGAAGCATTCTCGCGATATTCGTGCTCGTAAATCTCTTCGTCTGGCTCAAGGATTCCGCCGAAGCAAAAAAGCTGAACCGCGACCTTGAGAAGTTCCAGGAGCTTCACAGGTGATCCGTTTTTGATCCCTTCACGTCCTTCCGTTACAGTTTAATCCGGTATTGCTATTTGTCGGCAAATGGTATAAAATGTAATAAAATCCAAAAAGGACGGTGAAGAAAATGGAACAAAAGAAGAAAACCGGCAAAAAGCTCGGCATAGCTCTTGCCGTGACAATCCCCGTTCTGATCTTAGCGGCCTTTGTCGGAACATATTTCGTTACGTATTCTTCTGCGGGAAAAGCGCTTGACCGGCGCGATCACGAGGAAGCGAAAAAGCTTCTGTTCCTCAAGGATGCGACAAAACTTCACGATCCGAACATAATCAAATACATCGAGGCGCTTGAGACCGAAGCCAATGGAGATCACGAAACGGCGATAGATCTGTTCCGCGCCCTCGGTGATTACAAGGAATCCGATACGATCCAAAAGGAGATCCGATATCGGCTTGCGGAGGAAAAGCGAGGCGCCGGAAGTTATGACGAGGCGTGCGGGATCTTCGCCGCACTTCGCGGCGAGGGTTACGGCGATTCCGCCGATCAGGTAATACTGACAAAGCTTAAAAAGGCCGAAGCTCTTGTTGAAAGCGGCAGCTTCGAGGAGGCCATCGAGGTGCTTAACGAGCTTTCCGATAACGAGGGCCGCGATACCACCGAGGAAATAAACGAGGTCAATTACAAAAAGGCGACAGCTCTCCTTGAGGAAGGCAAGTTCGAGGACGCACTGAAGCTCTTTACCGCGCTTTCCGAGCTCGAGTATAAGGATTCCGCCGACATGATCCTCGAAACCAGATATCGCCAGGGTGACAAGGCCGAGGAGGACGGCAACCTCAACGCCGCCTTCATAGCATTCCGGAAGCTTTATTTTGAGTCTGATTACAAGGACTCCCACGAGCGCTATCTGAGGGTTCGTTACAAGACCGCTCTCGGCGAGGTCGAGGAGGATCCTTTAGGCTCGCTCCGCAAGTTCAGACAGCTTGTGAGGGAGGGCTATGAGGACGCCGAGAAGGGCGTCGTGATCGCAAAGGAAGCCATAATGCGGCTGACCGAGGAAGGTTCGGACGATTTCTTCTATTTCTGGGAAGAGGAATACAAAAATCACGCCGGCGACTCCGATTACGACTACTTCCTGCTCAGCATTCACAACTATGTCGTCAAGGATACGTCCGAATTTGAGATGTGTCCCTTTGCCGAGATGCCCTTCGACAGCAGTATTTCGGGTTATTTCGAAACCATCGGGGATTTCTATGATGCGCTCAGGCAGTCGGCCTTCGGCGACAGGTGCATGGACGTCTGTTATGACATGGTGAGGCTTGTGGGACGCTGGTCCGGCTACTTATTCTATCTCGAGCTTACGTCCGAAGGCCGGCTCTCGTTCAATATCCCCATTCGCAGTTTCCCCTACGGCCAGTATTATTACCTCCTGTACGACGGAGTCCTGAGCATATATAAATACAAGGACGACTCGTACGCGGGCGATCTGTTCAAGATCAGCTTCATTTCCGAGGACGAGGTCTCGGTATACTCCTTCGTTACGCGGGAGTGGTACGTGCTGACAAGAGAATGAATTAACATATAGGCAGCTCCCCCGGCTTATCGGGGGAGCTTTTTTGCGGCTTGACAAGCCGTTATGACTGTGTTAATATTCGTAATACAGTAATCCGCCGGAGGCTTTTCGTGAAAAAGAAACCCGTTCTGATAATCGCGTTCGCGTTCTATATGCTCCTTCTTGTATTCCTTGTGATATTCAAGCTGGATCTCAATATAACCGACGCATGCCGCTACCGCCAGCTCATACTCATACCCTTTTACCGTCCCGGGGCGATAAACATGCGCATTGTGATCGAGGAGCTCGTCTTTAACGTTCTTGCGTTCATACCGCTCGGGCTGTACCTTTCGGCGCTTGAGTTCCCCAAAAAGGCGTGGGCAAGGATATTAACGGGACTCGGGCTGAGCCTCGTGTTCGAGATCGCCCAGTACGTTTTCGCTATAGGCACCTCCGACGTGACCGACCTCATCAACAACACCCTCGGCACGGCGATCGGCGTATTTATTTATATCCCGATAAAGAAGCTTCTTAAGGACAGAGCCGCGTCCGTCACTGCGTGGGCGCTCCTTATTCTCCAGCTCCTCCTGCTGCTCGCTTATTTCTTCCTGTATTTCGTGAATATCTGAAAAAGAAAGGGATCCCCTGCGGGGGATCCCTTCTTCAATTATTCATTACTTTTTGAATATCCCGAGGATGCCCCTTATGAGGCTCCTGCCGACCTCGCGTCCGATGGTGTTCGCCGCGGAGGTCGCGGCCTTGCCGAGAACGCTCGACTTGCGTTTCGACGAGGTCTTTTTCTTTGCCTTTTCCTTCTCTTTGGCGGCCTTTTCCTTCTCCTTTTCCTTGGCGAGGCGTTCCTTCTCCTCCTCGGCCTTCGCCTTTTCCTCGGCTATTTTCTTCTCCTCGGCGGCTCTGTCGGCGTTGATTATCTCGTAGGCAGACTCGACGTCGACCGCAGCGTCATACTTGCCGTAGATGTCAGAGGCAAGTATCTCCGCTTTCCTGCGCTCGTCGTCGATCGCGCCCATCATGGACTGCGGCGGCAGTATCGTCACTCGCTCGCAGACCGACGGACGGCCCTTTTCGTCAAGGAAGCTGACGACCGCTTCGCCCGTGCCGAGAGCCATTATCGCCTCCTCGGTATCGAACTCGGGATTCACGCGGAAGGTCTGCGCCGCCGCCCTTATCGCCTTCTGCTCCGCCGGAGTGAACGCGCGGAGGGCGTGCTGCACGCGGTTGCCGAGCTGCGCGAGTATCGGATCGGGTATGTCGGACGGCTGTTGGGAGATGAAATAGACGCCTACGCCCTTACTTCTTATGAGCTTGACGACCTGCTCGATGTTATCGCGGAGCGCCTTCGGCGCGTCGCTGAACAGAAGATGCGCCTCGTCGAAGAAGAACACGAGCCTCGGCTTTTCGGGATCGCCGATCTCGGGAAGTTCTTCGAAGAGCTCGGCAAGGAGCCAAAGCATGAATGTCGAGTATAGGAGCGGCGAACGGTAGAGCCGCGCGCAGTGGAACACGTTTATCATGCCGCGCCCGTTATCGTCGGTGACCATCCAGTCGCGGATGTCGATATCGGGCTCGCCGAAGAATATGTCTCCGCCCGCGTCCTCGAGCTGCAGGAGCGCCCTCTGTATCGCGCCCGCGGACTGCCTTGAGATATTGCCGTAGGTATTGACGACCTCGGCGGCGTGATCCGCGGCGTAGGCGACCATCGCGCGAAGATCCTTAAGATCGATGAGGAGCCAGCCCTTGTCGTCCGCCATGCGGAACACGATGGACAGAACGCCCGTCTGCACTTCGGTGAGACCCAAAAGTCTCGAGAGCAGCGTCGCGCCCATGTCGCTGACGGTCGCTCGGACGGGATGTCCGCCCTCGCCGAATACGTCCCAGAACCTGACCGGATAGCTCTTCATCGGGAACTCCTCGGGAGATATGCCGAGGTTCACTATGCGCTTTTCGATCTTCGAAAGGTCGCCCGGCTTAACGCAGCCCGCGAGATCGCCCTTGACGTCCGCGAGAAATACCGGAACGCCCATGTCGGAGAAGCTCTCCGCCATGACCTTGAGCGTGATGGTCTTGCCCGTGCCGGTCGCGCCGGAAATGAGCCCGTGCCTGTTCGCCATCTGAGGAAGTATCCACGTTTCGGCGTTTCCCTTGCCGACCAGTATCTTACCGTCCTTAAACATAAATAAGCATCTCCGTTTAATAGATTTGACTAACTCAATATAGCATTATATACGGAAAATGTCAACGAGTCTTTGGCGCGCCGATTTACGCCGTCCGCAGGATCCCGCCCCCCTTTTGCCGCGTCTTGATGGGTATCGTCAAATACGCCCCGGGATGCGGCGGTCGGCCCACACCCGAAATAGGGTCGATTAGTCCTTTCTTGGGAAATTTTTTTATCAAAAAGTCCCAAATAGGGTTGACAATGGGGGTCGGCAATGTTAGAATGTGACTACCATCATAATCGGTGGCAAATTTCGTTCACTTATTACGAACCGTGAAAGGAGGCGGACAGGTTGATCGTCGGCAGCTATAACGTAACCGTCGATTCGCAGAATCGTCTTATCGTCCCGACGCTCTGGCATCAGGACATCGGCGAATTCGTCATAATAACGCGCGACGTGTCCGACTCCGGAGAGCGTTTCTTAACGGCCATGCCCGCCGAGGCATACCAGGCCACGATAAACGATTTCGGTCACAACCCCGCCACTTCGAAGCGTTACAACGACGCGGCGAGGAACCTTCTGCAGTATGCCTGCGAATGCCGCTTCGACCCGAAGCGCAGGATCACGGTGAACTCCGCGAACCTCGAATACGCCGGCATCAAGGGAACGGCGATGTTGACCGCCAACCTCCGTTCGAGCAATCCCGTATTCGAGATCTGGGATCCCGACGCCCTTGACAGAAACAACAAGGCGTACGACGAGATCAGGATGCGCGAGGAGCTTGAGAAGAACGCGGACGAGGTGAGGAACCTTCCTCCCCGCAAGGATCAGTAAAAGATGACGGAGAGCACTTACCACACTCCGATAATGCTCGGCGAGGTGCTTGATCTTATAAAACCCGAGCGCTGCCGCGTGACGGTCGACGGTACTCTCGGCGGAGGAGGCCACAGCGAGGGGATACTCGAGCGGCTTCCGAAAACCGGGATGCACTTCGGCATAGACCGCGACGAGGACGCCATCCGCGAAGCGGGAAAAAGGCTGTCCGCCTATGATAATTTCCGTGCAGTACGCGGAAATTTCTTCGATATTAAGAGCATTCTTCCCCTTGAGGAATACGGCATAAAGGCCGTTGACGGGATACTCCTCGATCTCGGCGTGAGCTCTCACCAGCTCGACGACGGATCGCGCGGCTTCTCCTACGGAGTCGAGGCGCCCCTCGATATGAGGATGGACAGATCCGCTCCCCTTTCCGCCTACGACGTGGTGAACGCCTACGACAGGGACAGGCTTTTTAAGATCATCAGGGATTACGGTGAGGAGCGTTTCGCCGGAAGGATCGCCGGCGCGATAGTATCGAGCCGCGAAAGGCATCCGATCGAGACGACGACGGAGCTTGCCGCGATCGTAAAGAACGCCATTCCCGCCCCCGCGCGCAGAGAGGGACCGCACCCCGCAAGGCGCACCTTCCAGGCGATACGCATCGAAGTCAATTCGGAGCTCGACGGTCTTGACCGCGCGATACGCGACGCGGCGAGCCTGCTGGCTCCTGACGGAGTGCTTGCGGTCATCACCTTCCACTCCCTCGAGGACAGGATAGTCAAGAACGTGTTTAGGGAGCTTAAAAACCCCTGCACCTGTCCCCCCTCCGCTCCCGTCTGCATCTGCGGAAAGAAGCCGATCGCAGACATACTGACTCCGAAGCCGATAACGGCAGACGAGGACGAGGTCGAAAGAAATCCCCGCTCGCGCAGCGCAAAGCTGAGGGCGATCAAAAGAACGCATAACGATTTGTGAGGACGAATATAATGAGCACCGGAAACGAAAAGGCCAAATCGCTTGACGAACTCAGGGTCTATGCGCCCAGCCGCGGCAACCTTGCTTTAAAGAGCGAGGCGCTTCCCCGCACCAGAGTCGCGGAGCCCAAGCCTTACGAGCCTGTAAGAAGACCGAAGCTCACTCCCGTCGCTCCGAGACCGAAAAGAAAAACTCTTCTCGAGGTCTTAAGGGAGTATAAGTTCCTCCCCAAGACTCTCGCAGTCGTCGTAATACTCGCAATGGCCGCCGCGCTCATCGTCACGATCTCGGGCTTCAACAACATCTCGGCAGCCCAGAAGGAGATCAACAATCTCTCGAAGAAGGTTTCCCAGATGGAGAGCGCGGTCGAAAAAACGAACGTTGATCTCCTGTTCTCCATCGACATCGACGCGGCTCACGCCGCAGCCGAGGAAGCAGGCATGAGTTATCCTACCGCCGAGAATTACGGAAGGTAGGCAGCCGGAGGTAGAATAATTGGCTGTAAAGCGTAAGAAGCACAGATTGAAGCTGGCGGTTCCGACCACCAAGCCCGCGAGGCCGTTCAAAGCGCGCCTCCTTCATACGCTTATAGCTTACGGCATAGTTTTTATAATTCTGACGGTACTGTTGTTCGTTATTCAGGTCATTATGGGCCCGAATATCGCCCGCTCCGCGCTTTCGCAGTGGACCAGGACTACCGTCATTTCGGCGTCCCGCGGGGAAATTACCGACTCGACCGGCAAGCTCCTTGCGACGAACGGCCTTGCATACAAGGTCGTAATATGGCCCAAGCGTATGGATTCGAGCGACCGCGAGCGCGCGGCGTCCGAACTTTCCGCGCTTTTGGGTCTCAATTACGAGACCGTGCTCAAGAGGTGCAAGTCCACCCAGTACCAGGAGATCGTGCTTAAAAGGCAGATCGACTCCGCGACAAGGGACGCAGTAGAAGCGCTCAAGCTCGGAAACGGCGTCGGCACCGCCGTCGATTCCAAGCGCTACTACCCCATGGGCAGCCTTCTGTCCCAGGTGCTCGGCTTTACCAACGTCGACAACGTCGGCCAGGCCGGCATTGAGCTTTACTATAACGAATATCTCTCCGGCACCGACGGCAGGCGCATAGCAGAGACCGACAACTCCGGCAACCCCCTCGCCTACGGTGTGGATGAATACGTCGCCCCGATCGACGGACTCAACATGACGCTGACGGTCAACAGCGTCATGCAGCGCTATCTCGAGTCAAGACTTGCGGAGGCCGTCGCGGCAAACAACGCCAAGGGCGCGCAGGGCATCATCATGGACTGCACGAACGGCGCGATACTCGCCGTCGCATCCATGCCCGACTACGATCTTAACAACCCCCCGAGGGACGATCTTGAGCTTCTGAATCAGCTTTCGAGGAACCGCATCGTGACCGACGTTTACGAGCCGGGCTCCACCTTCAAGATAATCACCCTCGCGGCGGCGCTCGATTCGAAAGCGGTATCGGCCTCGTCCTCGTTCAGCTGCGGAGGCAGCTATTCCGTAAACGGCGAGGCGATCCACTGCTGGAAGCACTCAGGGCACGGCTCGCAGACGCTTACCGAGGCGGCGGAAAACAGCTGCAACTGCGCGTTTATGCGCATGGCGCTCGCCATGGGCAAAAGCACGTTCTACGATTACATCTACGCCTTCGGCTTCGGTCAGTCGACCGAGAGCGGCATGCTCGGCGAAACGGGCGGCATAGTCACGCATCAGAAATACGTGACCGACAACGACCTCGCGAGGATAGGCTTCGGCCAGAGCATCGCCGTAACGCCGATACAGCTTGCGGCAGCGGTATCCGCGGCGGTAAACGGCGGATACCTTTACAAGCCCTACGTCATTCAGCGCATGACCGATAAGGACGGCAACGTCGTTTTCGAGGCGAACACCGCTCCTTTAAGGCAGGTAATAACCGGCGAGACCTCCGCGAAGGTACGAAAGATACTGCAGAGTGTCGTTGACAACGGCACCGGCAGGAACGCCCGCATCGAGGGCTACGCCGTAGGCGGCAAGACCGGCACCGCGCAGAAATACGACGAGTACGGCAGGGTCGATCCCGGCAGATACATCTGCTCCTTCATCGGCTTTGCTCCGGCAGACAATCCCAGGTACGTCTGCCTCATACTCGTTGACGAGCCGCACGTCGCGTCGATATTCGGTTCGACCGTCGCCGCTCCGTTCGTAAAGGCGGTCCTCGAGGACGTCCTTCACTACTCCGGCATAGCCCCGACGCTTCATCAGGAGACGGTCGAGGTTCCCGACGTAAAGGGCCTATCCGCAGAGGAAGCGACCGCGAAGCTTGCGGAAGTCGGGCTCTACGCCGTCTGCCAGAGCAGCGACGAGGTCATCGCGCAGATACCCGCCGCGGGCGAGACCGTCGTGAAGGGGTACCAGGTGCTCCTCTATACGGGCATCGACGCGCCGGAGGAGCCTTTCACGCAGGAAAAGACGTACGTTACTGTCCCGAACCTGAGGGGCTACACCCCCTTAAAGGCATACGACCTGCTGAGATCCCTGGGGCTTATTATGGCGACCGACACGCAGGATCCGGCCGGATACGTCTACGCCCAGTCCGTTGCTCCGGGGACCAAGGTGGAGGTCGGCTCCACCATCGACCTGTGGTTCAGAATGAGCCTCGATGAATAGAAGGGAGAGTCCTTATGCTTCTTTCAAAACTGATAGAGAACACGGGCTTAAAGCTCATCAATTCGAACGGCGATATCGAGGTCGGCCGTATTGAATACGATTCGCGCCGCGTCAAGGAGGGCGAGATCTTCTCCTGCGTCGTCGGCACGTTCAGAGACGGTCACGATTTTGCGGAAAGCGCCGTAAAGCACGGTGCGAGCGCCCTGATCGTCGAGCGTGAGCTTCCCCTTCCCGTTCCGCAGATCATCGCCGAAAACTCCCGCCGCGCCATGGCGGAGCTCGCGATGAAGCTTTACGATTATCCGGCGAAGAAGCTCCGAATAATCGGCGTGACCGGCACCAACGGCAAGACCACTACCACTTATATGGTCAAATCCATTGCGGAAAAATGCGGCCTTAAGGTCGGGCTTATCGGCACTATCCGCAACATCATAGGCGACAGGGTCATCTCCACCCAGCGCACGACTCCCGAATCCACCGAGCTTCAGGAGATCCTGCGCATGATGCTCGACGAAAAGGTCGACCTCGTCGTTATGGAGGTCAGCTCCCACTCTCTCGATCAGGAACGCGTCCGCGGTATCGAGTTCGAGATCGGCGGGTTCACGAATCTCACCCAGGATCACCTTGATTATCACAAGACATTCGACAACTATCTTGCGGCGAAGAAGAAGCTCTTCGAGCGTTCCGCATTCGCCGTGGTGAACGCCGACGATCCGTATTCCGGAAGGCTTCTTGATGGGCTCACCCTCCCCCGTATGACCTACGGTGTGCGCGAGCCGGCGGACATATACGCCAACAATATCGAGATCTGCGTCCGCGACGTTGAGTTCGACATGACCACTCCCGAGGGCGTCATACACGTTTCGGTGCCCATCCCCGGACTCTTCAACGTGTTCAACGCCATGCTCGCAGTCGGCATCTCCTTAAAGCTCGGCTTCCCCCTCGACAAGATCCGGGAGGGGCTTGCCTCCGTTGCCGGCGTATCCGGCCGTATGGAATCCCTTGACACGACCGGATTCCCCTTCTCCGTAATTCTCGACTTTGCCCATACGCCCGACGGTATGATTAACCTCCTGACATCCGTCCGTGGATTTGCAAAGGGCAGGGTCATCTCAGTGTTCGGCTGCGGCGGCGACCGCGACCACGCAAAGCGGCCTATCATGGGCGAGGCCGCGGGCCGCTACTCCGACTTCTGCGTCGTGACTTCGGATAATCCCCGTACAGAGGATCCGATGACGATCATCGAGAGCGTCCTCGAGGGCGTGAACAAGACCGCCGTCGAGTACGTCGTTATCGAGAACCGCCGCGAAGCCATACGCTACGCCCTCACCCACGCAGGAAAAAACGACGTCGTCGTGCTTGCGGGCAAGGGGCATGAAACATACCAAGAGATAATGGGCGTCAAGTATCCCTTCGACGAAAAGGTCGTCGTCGCGGAGCTCCTTGACGAGATGCGGAACAAATAAACCGTCCCCCGACTAACAAGAGGAAACCTTATGCACGACTACTTAAGACCGATCCTTGCCTTTATCGCATCCTGCGCGGCAGTGCTCCTGATCGCACCGTTCTTCATTCCTCTGCTCCGCCGTCTTAAATCCGGACAGGTAGAGCGCGAGGAAGGGCCTCACGCGCACACCGCGAAGGAAGGCACCCCCTCCATGGGCGGGATCATGTTCATCGCGGCGATAATCATAGGCACTCTCGCGTTCTCGAAGTATGACGCGGCGCTGTGGTACTCCGTGCCCGCGCTCATTATGATGTTCGGCTTCGGGCTCGTCGGATTCCTTGACGACTTCATCAAGGTTAAGCACAAGAGGAACCTCGGCTTAAAGGCATATCAGAAGATAATCGCGCAGGTGCTCCTCTCCGCCGCCGTCGCGGTTTTCGCGTATAAGTACATCGGCTCCGAGCTTTGGCTTGCGTCCTTCAACGTAAAGATCGATCTCGGTTTCTGGTACATACCTCTCGTCATGTTCGCCGTGATCGCGATAGTCAACGCGACGAACCTGACCGACGGTCTCGACGGACTTGCCTCCGGCGTGACCCTCGTCTATTCCGTCTCTATGGGCGTTATATTCCTCTATCTCGGCAAGGCGTTCGCGCAGGGCTTCGCTAACGAGCCCATATTCGTAGCCGAGGCAGAGGGCATGACCGACATGGCGGTATTCGCCTTCGCGGTCGCCGGAGGTCTTCTGGGCTTCCTTTCAAAGAACAGCTATCCCGCAAAGGTTTTCATGGGCGATACAGGCTCGATGGCGCTCGGCGGCGCTATATCCGCAATGGTGCTCTATTCAAGGCACCTGTTCCTGTTCCTCCTTATGGGTGTGTGCATAGTGGCGTCCGCCGTCAGCGTCGTTCTGCAGGTAGGTTCCTATAAACTCCGTCACGGGAAGAGGATATTCAAGATGGCGCCTCTGCACCATCACTTTGAACTGAAGGGGTATCCCGAGACGAAGATCGTCACGGGGTACATGATAGTAACGGCGCTTGCGTGCCTCATCGCGCTCACGCTGTTCATGTAAAAAAGTTGATACGCCATTCGGCAATGCGCTCTTAAAACGTGTTTCTTGTTGGCACTTGGTACGTTTAAAGAGCGACGGACAAGAAGCTTGCAGGACTTTCGGAAGACCGTAAGGCTTTTAGCGGAAGCTTGCAAAAGCTGTTCTCCTTTTGCAAGCTCCCTGCCGCGCCGAATGGCTTTTTTTAGAGAAAGACGCCCTTTTCCCGCGGGCGTTTACATACAAGAGGTGTAACATGTGTAAGAAGAAAACGGCATTGATCGTCGGCATGGCGAAAAGCGGCATCTCCTCGGCGAAGCTCCTTTACGAAAAGGGCTATCGCGTTATTATCAACGACCTTAAAAACGAAATTGACGGACTTACCGAAGCCTTAAGCGGCATAGAGTACGAAAACCGCCTCGGCGTACCTCCCGAGGCGCTGCTTGAGGGCGTCGACCTTATGGTGCTCTCCCCCGTCATTCCCATATTCAAGCCCTTTGTCAAGACCGCCATCTCCCTCGGCATCGAGGTCATAGGCGAGATCGAGCTGGGTTACCGTTACTCCGACCGCGGCGCGAAATTCGTGTGCATAGGCGGCACCAACGGCAAGACCACCACGACCGCTCTTACAGGCGAGATATTCAAAGAGGACTGCGAGCGCCGCGCCGACGGCACGAACACATTCGTTCTCGGCAATATCGGCATCCCCATAACCGAGCACGCGCTCGATACGAAGGCCGGCGACACCGTCGTCGCCGAGACCGCGTCCCTTCAGCTCGAGAGCATCAGGGATTTCCATCCGAACGCGGCGGGACTTCTTAACATCACCGAGGATCACATCAACCGTTTCGGCTCGATGGAAGCATATATCGCGGCGAAGATGCGTATGTTTGAAAACCAGACCGCGGACGACATCGCCGTGCTGAATGCCGACGATCCCATCGTCATGACCGCGAAGACGAAGGCGAAGGTACTGACCTTCTCGCGTCTTCACGAGGTCGCGGACGGCGCGTTTGTAAGGGACGGCGTCATCATCTACAGGCGCGGCTTCATCGAGGTGCCGGTAATACCCGCCTCGGAGCTCGGCATAATCGGCAATCACAATCTCGAGAACGCTCTCTGCGCAGTATGTCTGTCCCTCGGAATGGGCGTGCACGTCGAGGTCGTGAGGAAGGTCCTTCGCGAGTTCAAGGGCGTCGAACACCGCATAGAGTTTACACGCGTGCTTGACGGCGTGACCTATTTCAACGATTCGAAGGGCACCAACCCCGAATCCACCATCAAGGCGATCGAGGCTATGAAGCAGCCTACCATACTGCTCCTCGGCGCGGGCAAT
This sequence comes from Clostridiales bacterium, assembly GCA_024691085.1. GTDB lineage: Bacteria > Bacillota > Clostridia > Christensenellales > CAG-138 > UBA3857. Next base: position 48,198 of record JAILNX010000037.1, read on the forward strand.
TACGACAAGCAGAGCGATTACCGTCCCGTTTTCCGCGCGGCGAAGGGCGTCGTGAGGGCGGCCGTCGTCAACGGCTCCAACACCGAAGCCATTATGAAGGCCGCGGTCGACGAGGGCTTCACCGAGATCGTCGCGGTCGGCGAGGATTTCAAAGAGATGATAATGACCGCGAGAAGCCTCGCCCGCGAGGGCGACGCGGTGCTCCTTTCCCCCGCCTGCGCAAGCTGGGGAATGTTTACCGACTATGAGGAGCGCGGCAGGATATTCAAGGAGATAGTGAACGGCATCTGATGGAAAACGCGGCAAAGAAAACAATAGCGAACAAGCATCACTTCGATTTTCCTCTTTTCGCGGTGATACTTATCATATGCGTTTTCGGCCTCGTGATGCTGTTTTCCGCGAGCTATTATTACGGTCAGGTCAAATACAACTCCGGCACCTATTTCCTCAGAAAGCAGCTGATATTCTTCGGCGCGGGACTCGCGCTGATGCTCGGGCTTTCCCACTTCAAGTTCACCATATGGAAGAAGGTCGCCCCGTTCGGTTACGCGGCGGTGCTTCTTATTCTTGCGGCGACTCTTATCTTCGGCGTAGAGCTGAACGGCGCGAAGCGATGGATCAACATCGCGGGCTTCCAGTTCCAGCCTTCGGAGTTCGCGAAGTTCGCGCTCGTCATCGTTTTGTCGAGCGTCATGTGCTCGAAGCGCGTCTATATGCAGAGCTTCATGCTGGGCATCGTTCCGTGCATAGGCGTGCTAGTCCCACTTGCGATACTGATAATCCTCCAACCGAACTTCTCGCTCGTCATAATCCTCTGCCTCATCACGTATATCATGATGTATCTTGGCGGCTCAAGGCTTTCTCACAGGTTCTTCCTGGTCGTCGTGGGCGTCATCGCGGGCCTGCTCGTCATTATCTTCGAGGGCTACCGTCTGCAGAGGCTGACCTCGTATCTTAATCCGAGCGCGGACCCGACGGGCGCGAACTACCAGACCCTGCAGTCCTGCATCGCGCTCGGCAACGGCGGATTCTTCGGCCAGGGACTCAATTATTCCAAGCAGAAACTTTTGTTCCTCCCCGAGAGGGAGAACGACTACATATTCGCGATAATCGGCGAGGAGCTCGGCTTTGTCGGATGTTTCCTGCTTCTTGCCGCGTACTTCTTCGCGATCTACCGCGGAATACTCATCGCCATGCGCTGTCACGACAGGTTCGGCCGTCTTCTCGCGGGCGGCATAACCTCCGTTCTCGCGGTGCAGGTACTTATCAACATAGGCGTCGTCACGAGGGCTATCCCCTCCACCGGACAGACGCTGCCGTTCGTAAGCTACGGAGGCACTTCGCTTATGGTGTTCATGGCGGCGATGGGCATACTTCTGAACATTTCCCGCTATACAGAGGTCGATACGGAAGATGGAGAACCTAAAAAAGCAGACGAATAACGTGACTCCGATAAATAAGACCGCGGACAAGCCGAAGCTGAGCGGGGCCGTTATTGCCGTACTCGCAATCCTTATCGCCGCGCTGCTGCTTCTGGGCGGATACTTCCTGACCAAGGTGCGGAGGATAACCGTCACGGGAAACGAGAACTATTCGTCCGATACGATAATCAACCTTTCCGGTCTTTATACGGGAAAGAACATATTCGCGTATGACCTTGCGGCGGCGAGGCGCGGCATCAATAAGGATCCCTATCTTTACTGCGAGGGCATTTCGAGGAAGTATCCCTTTACGCTGGTGATAAGGGTGAAGGAGCGAAAGGAGTTCGCCGCGATACTTCTGGGCGGCGGCACTTACTGCGTCATCGACGAAACGGGCTGCGTGCTCGATATCGGCCGCACCGAGGAGAGCGTCTCCGGGCTCCTCCCCATCTACGGGCTCGGCACCATGAACTTCACCGTCGGCACGCGCATCGATGAAGACGGCGGAAAGCTCCGTCCGTACACCGTTATGCGCATAATCGAAAACGTGGGTGACCGCGTAAGCTCCCTCAAATACATCGATATCTCCAATTCTTCAAGCGTCAAGATCGTGACTGCGAACGGCGTGACCGTGATGCTCGGCGACTCCGTGAACATTCCCTCTAAGATCGAAAGGATGTTTAAAGCGCTGCCGAAGGTCGATCCCCTGAAGGCGTCAAGAGCGATAATCTACGTCAATTCCTCGGGCTCCACCGACCTGTCCTATCCGACTCCGGCTCCCGTCATCACGCCCGAGCCCACCGAGCAGGCGAACGAGGGCTCGACCGACGAGCAGGCAGAGCCGTAAAACGTTCTAAAATTGTTCAAAAATTTTTTGATATTTTGTCTTGCGTAGGGCAACGCCCCTGTGTTATAATTATTTGGTATTAATGTAACAAGGGAAGCTATGCCCTTTTTTATCGGGCAAAGCGCGGAAATAGATATGCGTACCTGTTCAATTCTCGATATAGGCTCCTCCAAGGCAGTCTGTATGATAGTCAGTCCCGACCCCGACGGCGCGATGATAATCCGCGGAACGGGCGTTAAGGAATACAACGGTTTCAGGCTCGGCGAGCTGCCCCGCAAGAGGGAGCTCTACGACGCCGTTTCCGCCGCCGTTGAGGAAGCGGAGCAGTCTGCCGGCATCAAGATCAAAGAGCTTACCGTAGGCGTCCCCTCCCCCTTTATGGAGGTCGTAGGCACTCACGGCGCCGTTCGTATCGAAACCAAAAACGGCAGGATCGAGTCCGAGGACGTCGATTATCTTATCGAAAGCTCCCTTAAGGACCAGACTCCCGAGGGATGCTCGCTGATCCATTCGACGGCTGTTTCGTACTTCGCGGACAAGACCCCCGTCACGGGTTCGCCCGTGGGGCTTCCCTGCGGCGTGCTCTCGGCGAATGTTTCGCACTGTTTTGTCGACGAAGACTACAAGCGTCTTGTCGGCTCGATACTCAACAATCTCGGCATCGGCATCGAGTCGTTCGTTTCGACCGCTCTTGCCGCCGCGTGCTTCACCGTTCCCGGCAATGTGCGCGCCGATTCCGTTTTCCTTGTCGACTGCGGCGGGAGCTTTACCGACATAAGCCTCCTCACCGGCAACGCTATAATCGCCACCGACTCCGTCCCCGTTGGCGGAAAGCACTTCACGAGCGATCTCTGCTTCGGTCTCCGTCTTCCGAGGGACGTCGCCGAGGATCTTAAGAGGAGATACGTCTTCTCCCTCGACTACGGCGACACCAGCGAGCGGGTCAAGATCCCGGGCGAGGGCATCTTCGATATCGAGCATTCGCTGATACAGCTCATTATCGAGTCCCGCGCGGAAGAGCTTTCCGATATGCTCGCGGACAAGCTCGACAGCCTCGCCGACAGGAACGTGCCCGTGTGGCTCGTCGGAAGCGGTCTCGCTTCCATGCGCGGCGCTGCGGAGTTCCTCGAGTCAAGGCTCGGCCGCAATGTTTCCGTGACTCTCCCGAAGGTCAGCCGCAACGGCTCGTTGGGCTATGTGTCCGCCTTCGGTCTCGCCGATTTCGCCCTGTTCAGACTCGGCAGGCTCTCAGCGGTAAAGCGCACGGAGAGGTATTTAAGAAGCGTCTTCGATTGGCGCAGTTAAAAAAATGAAATGCAGGTTCGGCAAGGTCGTATCCTCAGCCGAATTAAGGAATCAAACGAATATCACCCACGGAGGAATAAACAATGGCATTGGATTTCGAATTGGATAACGAATCGGGCAACGTTGCCCAGCTTAAAGTCATCGGCGTTGGCGGCGCCGGCGGAAACGCCGTGAACCGCATGATCGAGGCCGGTCTTGAAAACGTAGAGTTCATCTCGATAAATACCGATATGCAGGCGCTGTCCAACTCCCGCGCGGACGTCAAGCTCCAGATCGGCGAGAAGGTCACCAAGGGCCTCGGCGCCGGCGCCAAGCCCGAAAAGGGCCAGGCTGCCGCTGAGGAGAACGTCGAGGAGATCTCCGCCCTTATGCGCGGCGCTGACCTCGTGTTCATCACCGCCGGTATGGGCGGCGGCACCGGCACGGGCGCAGCTCCCGTCGTTGCGAAAGCAGCGAAGGATATGGGCATCCTCACATTCGGCGTCGTAACGAAGCCCTTCTTCTTCGAGGGCCGTTCCCGTATGCGCAAGGCGATGGAAGGCATCGATAAGCTCCGCGGCGTCGTAGACGCTCTCATCGTTATCCCCAACGACCGCGTTCTTAAGGTCGCCGGCGATATGCCCGCCAACGACGCTTTCAAGGTCGCCGACGATATCCTCCGTCAGGGCGTACAGGGCATTTCGGACGTCATCACCAAGCCCTCCATCATCAACTGCGACTTTGAGGACATCCGCACCGTCATGTCGAACAGCGGCATGGCTCACATGGGCATCGGCGTCGCGAAGGGCGACAAGGGCTGCATCGAGGCCGTCAAGCAGGCGGTCGAGAGCCCCCTTCTCGAGACCACCATCGACGGCGCGAAGGGCGTGCTGATCCACATCGTGGGCGGCAACCGCTTCACCCTTAACGAGTTCAACGAGGGCTGCATGCCCGTTCAGGAGGTCGTCGATCCCGACGCCACCATCATCGTCGCCATGTCGAACGAAGAGGATATGGGCGATACCGTCCGCGCCACCGTCATCGCGACCGGTTTCGGCTGGGGCGAATACGACCTTTCCGGTCAGTCCCCCGCCATGAACCCCGAGGAGAAGAAGCCCTTCCCGCCCGTAAAGGAAGAGCCCGCCCCCGTTAAGGAGGAACCCGCTCCCGCTCCCGTAAAGGAGGAGCCCGCTCCCGTCGAGCCCAAGCCCGATTACAGAGCTCCCGCCGAGCCTCGCTATCAGCAGCCCGCCGAGCCCACCCCCGGCTATTCCCGCCCCAGGAACTTCGATCCCAACAAGGGCTATGAGCGTCCCGCCGTCGATGAGTACGGCTACCGTCAGAACGACACCGGTTCCGTACGCGGCGCCAGGAACGACGAGCGCGAGCCCAACTATTACTCCGAGCAGGTCAAGGAGCAGGCGGTCCCCCGCCGCGGAATGACCGGCGAAGAGAACGAGGACGGCAGCTACAATCCCCGCGGCGGCCTCGAAGTCCCCTCCTTCTTAAGGAACAGGAACAAGAAGCACTGACATAATGATCACCGACCGCACGTTAACGTGCGGTTTTTTTGTGCCCGCGGTAATATATTATTTTTATATGTTGACATATTCATATGAACGCAGTATCATATGAACAGAGATTCATATGAAAGGAGATTCATCTATGCCCCACAGGCACGATCATTCAGAGGCGATAAGGACGGTCGCGGAGCTGCTCCCGAAGGACGAGCTTTTATGCGATCTCGGCGACCTTTTCAAGCTCTTCGGCGACACGACGAGGATCAAGATACTCTACTCGCTTTTCGAGTCGGAGCTTTGCGTCTGCGCCATCGCGGAGCTTTTGAAAATGGAGCAGTCGGCGATCTCCCATCAGCTTAAAATACTTAAGGACGCGAAGCTGGTCGGATGCAGGAGGGACGGACGCACGAACGTCTACTTCCTTGCGGACGATCACGTAAGGACAATTATCGGACAGGGCTTTGAGCACCTTATGGAGGATGAAAAATGAAGAAGACTTTCGCTCTTGAGGATCTCGACTGCGCGAACTGCGCGGCGAAGATGGAAAACGGAATAAAGAAGCTCGACGGCGTTAAGGACGCCTCGGTTTCGTTCATTACTCAGAAGATGACGGTCGAGGCCGAGGACGGCGTCGATTTCGACGAGCTCATGAAGAAGATCGTGAAGACCGTCCGGAAGATCGAACCCGACTGCCGCATAATCATGTGATATGACGCGCAGACAGAAAAAAACGCTTATACGCATCATCATATCCGCCGTACTATTCGCGGCGGCTCTTGCCGTCACGCATATAATAAAGCTTACGTGGTGGGCAGAGCTTATCATATTCCTCGTCCCCTATCTCGTGATAGGCTATGACGTGATAATGAAGGCCGCGCGCAATATCGTGCACGGGCAGGTGTTCGACGAATGCTTCCTCATGGCGCTCGCGACCGTAGGCGCGTTTGCGGTAAAAGAATACCCCGAGGCGGCGGCCGTCATGCTGTTCTACCAGGTCGGCGAGCTGTTTCAGTCCATTGCCGTGGGCAAAAGCCGAAAGTCGATAGCGGCGCTTATGGACATACGTCCCGACCACGCGAACGTCATTAGGGATGGAGTCGAGGTCACCGTCTCCCCCGAGGAGGTCATGACCGGCGAGGAGATCGTCGTAAGGGTCGGCGAGCGCGTACCGCTCGACGGCGTGATAACCGAGGGCGCGACATCCTTGAACACCGCTGCGCTCACGGGCGAAAGCCTGCCGCGCGACGTGGGAACGGGCGAAAACGTGCTGTCCGGCTCGATCAATTCGGGCTCCGTGTTCCGCATGCGCACGACGGGCACTTATAAGGAGAGCGCCGTAAGCAAGATAATGGAGCTCGTCGAGCGTTCTGCGGAGCGCAAGGCGAAGTCCGAGAACTTCATCACCAAATTCGCGCGCTACTACACCCCTGCGGTCGTTCTCGGCGCGCTGCTCCTCGCGCTGATACCTCCCCTCCTCTTTCACGGCGAATGGGCCGAGTGGATACACCGCGCGCTCATATTCCTCGTCGTGTCCTGCCCCTGCGCGCTCGTGATAAGCGTGCCGCTCTCGTTCTTCTCCGGCATGGGCGGCGCGTCGGCGCGAGGCATACTCGTCAAGGGCGCGAGCTTCATTGAGGCGCTTTCGAAGGTCGGCACCGTCGTGTTCGACAAGACCGGCACCCTGACGAAGGGCAGCTTCGGCGTTTCCGCGATACACGCGAACGGCATAACCGGGGCGGAGCTTCTCGACATAGCCGCGGTCGCGGAGAGCTTCTCGAATCATCCCATAGCCCAGTCCATCGTCCGCGCTCACGGAAAGCATATCGACTCCTCCCGCATAGGCTCGCTCTCGGAGCTTTCGGGGCTCGGCATCAAGGCGGTCATCGACGGCCGCGAGGTCTATGCGGGAAACCGCAGGCTCATGGAGAGCATCGGCGTCTCTCCCGTCTGCAGCATGGGCTGCTCTCACGATATGCACGAGACCTGCGTGCATATCGCCATAGGCGGCGTTTACGCGGGACATATTCTCATCTCAGATGAGGTCAAGGCGACCGCGAAGAGCGCCGTGGGAGCGCTCAAAGGCGCGGGGATACGCACCGTGATGCTGACGGGCGATTCTAATAAGGTCGGCGAGGAGGTCGGAGCCTTACTCGGACTCGACGAAGTTCACGCGGGGCTTCTTCCCGAGGATAAGGTCTCGATAACCGAGGGCATGCTCGACGGAAAAGGCAGACGGACGCTCGCGTTCGTGGGCGACGGCATTAACGACGCCCCCGTTCTCACGAGGGCGGACGTGGGTATTGCCATGGGCGCACTCGGCTCCGACGCGGCGATCGAAGCCGCGGACGTCGTACTGACCGACGACGATCCCATGAAGGTCTCCCTCGCTGTCCGCATCGCCAAAAAGACCATGCGGATAGTCCGCGAGAACATTGCATTTGCTCTTCTTGTAAAGCTCGCCGTGCTGATCCTCGGCGCACTCGGCGTTGCAAATATGTGGATCGCGGTATTTGCCGACGTCGGCGTGGCCGTGCTTGCGATACTGAACGCCGTACGGGCAATGCGTCCGCCTCGCGCAAGGTGACCGTATATAATACGTGAGATTAGATAACACAATCATTTTGACAAGGTATTGACATTTCTCCGCATCTCGTTTATAATAACAGATGCGGAGTTTTTCTACATTTTTCCGCATAATACGGGGCGGCTTCGGTATTTATTCCGGCATTTTTTTATTCTTTCCGACAGCGCCCGATCCATATGTGAGGAGGTACTATGACACTCACAGTTATTTGTGACGTGCTTGGGAAAGAAAACAACGGAACAACTATAGCTGCAATGAACCTAATAAGAAGCATGCGGGCGAAGGGTCACACGGTCCGCGTGGTCTGTCCGGACGAGTTTCGGCGGGGCGAGAAGGATTATTACATCGTTCCCACGCTGAATCTCGGGCCTTTGAACGGGTATCTTAAGAAGAACGGCGTGCTGCTTGCGAAGCGCGACAAGGCGACTCTATTAAAGGCGCTCGAAGGCGCGGACGCGGTGCACGTGATCACCCCGTTCCTGCTCACGGCGCAGGCCGTCAAGCTGATCCACAGTATGGGAATACCGCTCACTGCAGGGTTCCACTGTCAGGCCGAGAACTTCACCAATCATATATTCTTAATGAACGCGCGCGGCGCGAACAAGCTCCTGTACCGTATTTTTGACAGGCATGTTTACCGCTACGTCGACTGCATTCATTATCCGACGCAGTTTATTTGCAGCGTGTTCGAGTCGGAAGTCAGGCACCCAACCAATCACCGCGTGATATCGAACGGCGTGAACCGCGCGTTCGTCCCGCGGAAGGTCGAAAAGCCCGAGGAGCTCAAGGATCGCTTCGTGATACTCTTCACAGGCAGGTACAGCCGCGAAAAGTCCCACAGCGTGCTGATCGAGGCGGCGAACCTCTCCCGCTATCGCGACAGGATACAGCTTGTTTTCGCCGGCTGCGGCCCGCTTGAGGAAAAGCTCCGGAAGCAGTCCCGGAAGCTCGCGCACGAGCCGATATTCAAGTTCTTCACCCGCGAGGAAATGACGAACGTATTGAATTACGCCGATCTTTACGTCCACCCCGCCGAGATAGAGATCGAGGCGATAGCCTGCCTCGAGGCCATATCCTGCGGGCTCGTTCCCGTCATTAGCAATTCTTCCCGCTCCGCGACGAGGTATTTCGCGCAGAGCGACAGGAACCTGTTTAAGTGCAACGACCCCGCGGATCTTGCCGAAAAGATCGACTGGTGGATCGAGCATCCGCGTGAGAAGGAAAGCTGTTCGATGAGCTATAAGGGCTATTCCGAGCAGTTCAATTTCGATCACTGCATGGACGAGATGGAAAAGATGATCGTCGGGAACTGGGAGGCGCACCGTGAAGCGAGGTGACGTCGTTTACTACCGCGACGAGGTCAACGACGATTTTGCCGGCAACGACATCAAAACGTGTTCCGTCACGAAGGATTTCCCCTACGTCCGCAAGGGCGTTATTTGGAAGATCACGGAGTTCATCGCCTACTATCTCATCGCCTGGCCGATCGTGTGGCTGATACTTTTTGTGTTCTCGGGGTACTCCGTTAAGAACCGCCGCGCCATGCGAAAGCTCGTGAAGGAGTCGAAAAAGGGCTTCTTCATCTATGCCAACCATACCGGCTGGACGGACGCCTTCCTCGCGCCGGTGCTTACCTGGCCTAAGAAGGCGCACGTCCTCGTGAGCGCCGACACGGTCTCGATAAAGGGGCTCCGCGCGATAGTCCAGATGCTCGGCGCGATACCCGTCCCCACGGAGCGCGACGCGGTCCCGCCTTTCGTCAGCGCGATCGACGCGCGCATAAACGAGGGCAAGCCCATAATGATATTCCCCGAGGCGCACATCTGGCCCTACTGCACGTTCGTACGCAATTTCAAAGCGGGCTCGTTCCGCTATCCCGTGAAGGACGGCGTTCCCGTCATCGCGGTTTGCACAACGTATACGCGTCACAAGGGGCTCTTAAAGTTCATAAAATCGCCGAAACGCGTCGTCTATATAAGCGAGCCATTCTCGCCCGACTCCTCCCTCCCCGCCCCCGAGGCGAAGCAGAAGCTCCGCGACGAGGTCTACGCGTGGCTAAAAAAGACCGCCGACGAGCACAGCGATTACGAGATCGTCCGCTATCTTAAAAAGGAAGACTGAATGAATACCGAAGCGGCCCCTGAGAGGCTTTCTCAAGGGCCGTTTTCAGTTTATCGTTTTTCAGCCGAGGTTCGTAGAAAGCTCTTCTGATTCCCTCGTTCTATTGACAAGCCCGGTTTCAAAAAAAGATTTTATCTCGGGTTTCAGGCTCCCGTCATAGTCGGCGGCGAGCAAAAGGTCATTTGCCGCTGCGGATCGGACACGGTAATCACCGTCGTTAAGCCCGTCAAGGAGCCGGCCAAGATACTCCCGCCTGCCCAGCATGAGCATTGCAAAGTACAGGCCGATCCTCACCCATTCGATCTTCTCGGAGCCGAGCCTCTGCTCGATCGGAGCGATCACCTCGTCGGACACGGCGTTTTCCCTTCGCGCGATCTCGGCATAGGCGCAAGCCGCATACCCGCGAACGAGATACATGCGGCTGCCAAGCTCCCGGATAAGATCGGGAAGGCAGCTCATGTCCCCTTTCGCGCCGAGTGAATCACAAGCCTCAGACGCGGAAAGCTCATCCGCGTCGTGCGAAAGCTTCTTCAAAAGCGAAAGATTTCTGTCCGCAGGCTCGACGATTCCCAGCACCTCCGCAGCTGCGAGCCTAAGCTCACTGTCGCCGCTGTGCGCGGCTTGATCGACAATCCCGAATTCTTTATCCGAAAGCCTCTCTGCGTCTGCCAGCGCCATGATCATATCAACGTTCATGCCGTCTTTCATCTCGATTTCCTTATCTTTTTACCCCAGGATCCGATCATCCGGATCCGGTATCTCCTCAATGCTCCACGCGTCCTCCCGCTCAAGGCATGGCTTCAGCGCGTCAAGCACCCTCAAAAGAAGGCGCTCATCATCGGAAAATGCCCGCACGAAGCAGCAGTCGTTAATGTCAACGATCATGCGGCAGCCGCTTTTGAGAAAATCGTTATACGTTTTTATCGCCTGAGGCTCGCCAGCCGTCGCGGGCGGGTACGCAAAGACCGTCGCAAAAACCGTGTAGTATTTCTCAGGTAAAGCCGAAAGTGCCTCGTCCGCCGAAAGCATATCATAAAGTTCCAAGGCTTCATTGTCACGGTAGACTTCTAAAAAATCACCGAAGCTCCATATAAAGCCCTCACCGCGAAACTCACGAATCAGACTTGACAGCACTGCGCCATGCTCGTTTTTGATCTCTGCGTTCAAAAACCTGTTCATCTTTTACATCTCCTCATATAATTATATCACACCCCGGTCTCACCGACAACTCGATTCGCAGAAAACAAACCGTCCTTTTTCAAACACTATATTTATTTTTTATATTGACTTTTATAAAACCGTTTGGTATTATATTAGACGGTCTATGAAAAAGACCTTTCTCTCCGTAGCTCAGCAGGATAGAGCGTTCGCCTCCTAAGAACTCCTTCGGTAGTTCGAGAGGAGCGCATAAAAACTGCATATGTCTCCGTACCTCAGTCGGATAGAGGGCCCGCCTCCTAAGGGGAATGTGCACGGCTCAAATAAGGTCAAAGTGCGACCGCATTAGAAAATGAAATGCACTTGTAGCTCAGCAGGATAGAGCGTCCGCCTCCTAAGGTTATGTTGGAACAATCGCCTTTGGAGGAAAAGCGGGCATTATAGAGTTCGAGATTGTTCCTGAAAAGTACACACGCCCACGTAGCTCAGTCGGATAGAGCGGCCGCCTCCTAAGCGGCAGGCCAGAGG
>JAILNX010000028.1 GCA_024691085.1 Clostridiales bacterium
AACCGTTCCGGCTATTGAAATGGATATGACAAAGGACGAGGCCGCCATCGCGCTTGTGGACAGCAATCTGCACAGAGAACGGTTGCTTCCGAGCGAAAAGGCGTTTGCGTATAAGCTCAAGGCGGAAGCAATGGAGCATCACGGCCGTCGATTAACTTCGGGACAAGTTGTCCCGAAGTCGGATGACAATCGAACGACAGCGGTAATCGGTGAGCAAGCCGGAGAGAGCTACAAGACCGTTCAGCGCTATATCCGCCTCACACATCTTATCCCCGCGCTGCTGGATATGGTAGATGACCAGCGTATCGCGTTCTCCGTCGGCGTGGAGCTGTCATTCCTTGACAGCGATATGCAGGCGGCGCTCATGATCGCGATCGATTTGAACGACTGCACACCATCATATGCCCAGGCCTGCCGTATGCACAAGGCCGTGAACGACGGCTCCATCAGCGAGGAAATGATCGATAAAATCATGGCCGAAGAAAAACCGAATCAGAAGGAAAAGGTCAGTATTTCCGCCGACGAGCTTCGCGGTTACGTTCCTAACGGCACTCTGTCGGAAATGAAGGCATTTATCCGAAAAGCATGCGAGCACTATTCGGATTATCTCAAGAAGAAGCGTGAGGAAGCAAGATGAGCAGTAAAAGAAAAAACCTCTGCCGAATAAGCACCGGTTCGCGTTCTTACAGGATCGGCGGGATAAAGTACATTGTATCCGCTCATTTTGCCGCGTATGATTCGCTCACAGGCATTACCCTTCGCGACCGCATAACGCACAGCTTCAAAAACGGTTTCGCAGAATTGCCGCACGCGGAAGATGATGATACTATCAATCCAATGGGATATGCGTGCTCTGAAAACAGAGAGGAGGATGTAAATTGAAAAAGACATCGGAGCAAGGCATAACGGCGCTGTATTGCAGACTTTCGCGCGACGACGGCGCGGAGGGCGACAGCAATTCGGTCGCCAATCAGAAGCGCATGCTCTCGAAGTATGCTAAAGAAAATGGATTTGTCAACACGAGGTTTTACGTTGACGACGGCTATACGGGGACGAACTTCAGCCGTCCCGGTTTCAAGCAGATGATGGAGGACGCCGAGCTGGGCTATATTTCCACAATAATCGTGAAGGATATGTCGAGATTCGGCAGGGATTATCTCGGCGTCGGCAAGTACACCGAATCGGTGCTTCCGGATTTAGGGATACGGTTCATCGCTATCAACGACGGCGTTGACAGCGCGGACGGGGAGAACGAGCTTGCGCCGTTCAAGAACATCATGAACGAGATGTACGCCCGCGATATCAGCCGCAAGGTGCGATCGGCACATAGGATCAGGGGCAACGCCGGTGAACCGCTTGGCCCTCCGCCTTATGGGTATGTCAAGGATCCACAGAACCCCAAGCGATGGATCGTTGAGCCCGAAGCCGCTGCGGTCGTGCGTGAGATCTTCAAGATGCGTCTTGAGGGCAAAGGCAATGAAACTATTGCCCGCATTCTGAGCGAACGAAAGGTCCTGAACTGTACCTATTACTGGAAAGCTCGGGGTGACAACCGCAACGGCCGCAAATGGCAGGAAGATCCTTATAACTGGAAATGCTCAACGGTTGATTCTATACTCAAGCGTGTCGAGTACTGCGGCGATCTTATCAATTTCAAAACCTATTCCAAGTCCTTCAAGAACAAGAAAAGGTTTATGAACCCCGATGAAAAGCACGTCATTTTCAGAGGAATACATGAGCCGATCATCGACAGGGAGACCTTTGAGCTCGTTCAAAAGCTTCGGGGTAAGGTGAAAAACCGAGCTCCTAAAAAGGAAAACGGAGAGAAGAGCATATTCGCCGAGCTCCTCACCTGTGCGGACTGCGGTCACAAGCTTTGGTTCCATGTAAATACAAGAAACCGGGCTATTCGTTACTTTGCGTGTTCGAACTATGTGAAGGACTATCGGGGTACCTGCCCAACTCGGCACTATATCCGCGAGGATGCGCTTTACGAGGTGGTCAGGCTTGAGCTAAGACGATTGTCGGCATTTTTGCAGGAAGACGAGACAGCATTTGCGGAACTCCTTTCAAAGAAGACTGGCGCAGAGGCACGAGCCGAGCGCATTACTCTTGAAGAAGAGCTTAGAAAGGCGCATCAACGGAAGGAACTTGTTGGAACACTTTACGAAAAGCTCTACGAGGACAACGCCACCGGCAAGGTGACGGACGAATGGTATTCGCACATGTCATTGAAATACGAGGTCGAGCGCGTTGAGCTGAAAGCGAGGATCGAAGAACTTGAACGGAAGCTCGTCGGTATGCGAACGGCAGCGAAGAATAACGAGTATTTCATCCGAGCAGTACGCCGATTCATGGAGATGGACACTCTTACGGCTCCCCTGCTAAGGGAGTTGATCGACCGTATCGAGGTCTCAGAGGTCGAGGGCAAGGGCAAGAACCGCCGACAGCGGATCGTGATCCATTACCGTTTTGCTGGGTACATCGACCTTGAGAGAGATTATCTTGAAAGCAACATCGTACAGGATACGAGAAAGGGAGTAGCCGTGGAATACGTCCCGCACGCTGCAGGAGAATAAGTGATTTTGGCAAAAGAAAAGCGAGTATTGACTGAAATCCGTAGTCAATACTCGCTATGGAGCGGGTGATGGGAATCGAACCCACATTATCGGCTTGGGAAGCCGACGCTCTGCCACTGAGCTACACCCGCGGAACGTTTATATTTTAGTGCCGGGGGAAGTATTTGTCAAGCAAAATATTTTGTGATACAATATCGGAAAAAAGGAGGCAGATATGGACTATAAGGAACTTAACGATCAGCTTCGCGCGCTGGTCGACAGCATACCGCACAGGATCGCGAATCTCGCCAACGCTTCGGCATTATTGTATTCAACGCTTGACAGGCTCAACTGGGCGGGCTTCTATGAGGTCTCGGGCGACAGGCTTGTCCTCGGGCCGTTCCAGGGGCTTCCCGCCTGCATCGAGATCCCCATGGGCAGGGGCGTATGCGGCACCTCCGCAAATGAAAACAGGACGCTCGTCGTTTCGAACGTCCATGAATTTCCGGGTCATATTGCCTGCGACTCGGCGTCGAATTCCGAGATCGTCGTTCCGCTTCATATTGACGGCAGAGTCGCGTACGTGCTCGATATCGACAGCCCCGTTTTCAACAGGTTTGACGACGCTGACCGCGCAGGTCTTGAGGAATTCGCGTCGATTCTCGAGAAAGCCCTTTGATCAGCGCTGCTTTCCCAAGAAGAACAGGGCGAGGGTGCCGGGGCCGGAGTGCGCGCCGATGACCGGACCGATATTCGTGATCAGCGCCGCTCTGTGTCCGAACTCCTGCTCGAGCATCGACTGGAGCTTTTCGGCGTCCTCGATGCAGTCGCCGTGAGAAATGAAATATTCGCCGCCCGCGGGATCCACAGCGCTCTCGCGGTATTTTTTTGCTATCGCTTTGATCGAGTTGATCCTGCCCCTGACCTTGACGACTGGGATAAGATGTCCGTAGTCGTCGACGTGCAGGACGGGCTTGATGTTAAGTACGCCGCCGAAGAACGCCGCGACCGCGCCGACTCTTCCTCCGCGCTTTAAGTAAACGAGGTCGTCCACGGTGAACCAGTGGCAGAGCTGCGGACGCTTCTCATAAAGCACGCGCTCGACCTCGCGGAGATCGGCGCCGTTGTCCCTCGCCTTGACGGCGTAGTAGAGAATCAGTCCCTCGCCTGCGGAGGCGCAGAGGGTATCGACTACGGCGACCGTCCTTCCGGGATACTCGGACATCATCTGCTCCGCGGTCAGCTTAGCCGTGCCCGCGGTGCCGGAAAGACCGGACGAGAAGCAGACGTAGAGGATATCGAGGCCTTCGTCGAGCTTTTTGCGGAAAGCGTTCGCAAGGCTGTCGGAGTTCGCCGCGGCGGTCTTGAAGACGGTGCCCGCGCGCATCTTGTCATAGAACTCCTTTATTCCCATATCCGCCTGACGGTACTCGGTCTCCTCGCCGTCGACGCGGAACATAAGGTCGATCAGCCCGACCTTCCATTCATTAAGAAGCTCCTCGGAAATATCGCATCCGCTGTCGGTCAGAATTACGTAATCGTTCATATTTCCCTCACTGTTTTATTATTTCTGTCTGACGCCGTCCGCGCCCTCGAAGAACAGGGCGACCGTGCCGGGGCCGACGTAAGAGCCGGTGACCGGCTCGTATCTTACGACCAGGAACTCTTTGGGGGCGAATATGCCCTCGAGCATATCTCGGAGGGCGTACGCGTCGTCCTTGCAGTCCGTATACGCTATGCCGACCGTGCCGGGCGCAGACCTGTCGACGAGCTCGCCGTACTTATCGGCAAGGGCGGCAAGGCCCTTCTTGCGGCCGCGCACCTTCGAACAAACCACGAGGTGCCCGCCATCGTCGCCCTTAAGTATCGGGCGGATGCCGAGAACGGTGCCGAGCAGCGCCTTGGGGGCGGATACCCTTCCGCCGCGGTGCAGATGCATGAGATCCTCGATAAGGACGACCTGGTACATCGACTGCACGCGCCTCTCGATCTCGTCCGCGACCGTGTCGAGATCGAGACCGGAATCTCGCAGGGCGATCGCGCGCATTACCATTATCCCCTCGCCAAGGGACGCCGCGAGCGTGTCGACCGCGCGGATCTTCCTCTCGGGATACTTCTCCCTAAGCTCGTTCACCGCCACGACGGAGGAGTTGAAGGAGTTCGATATGCCGGAGCTCATACTGATAAACAGCACGTCGTCGCCGCTTTCGAGCGCGGGCTCGAAGTACGAACGGTACTCCTCGGGCGTGATCTGGCTCGTTCTGACGCGGGAGCCCGACTTTAACGCCGCGTAATACTCGTCGGCGGGAACGCCGTCGAAAGCCTCGGTGTCGAGGCAGGTGAGCTGTTCGCCGTTGAAAACATAGGAAAAGGGCACTACGTCGACGTGATTCAACTCAAGATAAGAGGAGTCGAGATTCGCCGAAGTGTCCGTAAAAAGCCTGAACGACATAATATATCAAATTGCTCCAAATATCGGAGCTTCCTTTCAATCTAATTTATAAGATTAAGTTAACACATAGAGCGCATTATGTCAAGTGCTTTTTAAAATTATTCTTGAAAAATCCGGACAGCGGTATTATAATACAGTAAATCGATATATTTCGGAGACCCATATGCAGTACGATAATTCATTCATCGAAAAAAAGCTCCGCCGCTGGGAGAAATACCTTGCCGAATACAAGCTCCCCGCGTGGGAGGATATCCCCGATCTCGGGCTTTATATGGAGCAGGTGCTTTCGCTTTTAACGGAGTATCTTGATTATCTGCCCCCGGAGCTCAAGGACGAGCAGTTCATAACGGCGGCGACGATCAACAACTACGTCAGGAACCGCTATATGCCCAAGCCGCGCAAGAAGAAATACTACCGCGTGCATATCGCGTACCTCGTCATGATCTGCACGCTGAAGCAGAGCCTCACGATCGCGACGCTCACGCAGATGATCCCGAACGACATCCCCGAGGAGGAGGTCAGGAGCATCTACACCGCCTACCGCACGAGGCACCGTATCGCCGCAGAGTATTTTATTAAGCAGGTGCGCGTTATCGCGTCGCCCATACTTCATCACGACGAGATCTCGACGCCCGCGTCCGTATCGGAGACGAGCGACCTCATCTCGACCTACGCGATACTCTCCGGGCTTTCCGGCCTTCTTGCCGAGAAGCTCCTGCTGCTCGACGGCAAGACGGGGGATGATCCTGACAGCGCCGAACGCCTTGAAAAGAAGAACTGACAAGCAATAAAAAGAGCCCGCGGGGCTCTTTTTTCGTCTGCCGCTTGCTATATCCGCGGTACGTCTATATAATTGAAGAGAAAAGACAACGAAGGAGCCTTGAGAACATGGATATAATGAACGCAGATTTTCTCATCGAATTGATCCGCACGACGACCAATATGTACGCGCACGGCTGGGACGAAAGGAACGGCGGCAACATAAGCGTGCTCCTCGACGAAAAAGAGGCAGGGAAGTACCTCGATCTTACGAACGTAATCCGCACCATCCCGACGGGCTTCACGGCTAAGGAGCTTGACGGAAAGATATTCCTTGTCACCGGCACGGGCAAGTATTTCAAGAACGTTCAGTACGATCCCGCGAAGAACCTGGGCGTAGTTCGCCTCGCGGAAAAGGGCGCGAAGGCGGAGCTTCTGTGGGGCCTTACCGACGGAGGGAGCTTCACCAGCGAGTTCCCCGCGCACATGATGAGCCACGTTTCGAGGCTCGCTGCGGATCCCGAAAGCCGCGTCGTCATGCACTGCCATCCGGCTAACCTCCTCGCCATGAGCTTCGTCCACAGCCTTGACGAGCGCGAGTTCACACGCACGCTCTGGAGAATGTGCACCGAGTGCGTGATCGTGTTCCCCGACGGCGTGAACGTGCTTCCGTGGATGCTCTGCGGCACGAACGAGATAGGGGAGGCGACAGCGGAGAAGATGAAGACCGCCCGCCTCTGCGTATGGGCGCAGCACGGAGTTTACGGCGCGGGACGAAGCCTCGACGAGACCTTTGGCCTTATCGAGACCGCCGAAAAAGCCGCCGAGATATACCTTAAGATCGCTCATCTGCCCGTCCTCAACACCATCACGGACGGGGAGATGCGTCTTATTGAAAAGCGGTACGGAGTAAAGACCAGGGAGGGATATCTCGACTGACCGAACAAACTTTGTTCATTTCGCTCCAAAATTAGTATTTTCCTGTAACAATAGCGAAAAAAAAGATTGACAAGCAGTCTTATATGTGATATAAGATTATATGTGGTGGTATGGGTAAATGTCGACTGTCTACAGATTAAAACTTGCGGAAGTCCCGTTTGAACTTGTCTGCGTATCGGACGAGCACAACGACGCATACGACAAGTACTTAACAGACGACGAGCCGCTGTTTTCTTTGACGACGGACAGGGAGACGCTCGAGCGTTGGCATGCCGGGCACATATCCTCCTGTATAAAGATGGGGATAGAGCCCGATCCGCAGTATTTCATGCATGCCGAAGCCGCGATATTCTTTGCGGAGCTGTGCGGGCGTCTTACCGAATACGGCGTGTTCACGCTGCACGGATCGTCCCTGAGCCTTGACGGGGAAGGATACCTGTTTACCGCCCACAGGGACACGGGCAAAAGCACGCATGCCGCTCTCTGGCGCGAGGTCTTCGGCGATCGCTGCGTGATGATCAACGACGACAAGCCCCTTATAAGAAAGGCCGGCGGAGAGTTCAGGGTTTACGGTTCCCCCTTCTCGGGGAAGCATAAGCTTAACAACAATGTGTCCGCGCCGCTCAAGGCGATCGCGCAGATCGTAAGATCCGATACGAACCGCACGGAGCGTATAAGCTGCGAAGAAGCTTTCCCGCTTCTTATGACCCAGCTTTTCGGCCGTTTCGGCGGGGACGTCCTCACGAAAACGTCCGAATTCGCAAAGGATATTCTTAACGGCGTTCCGTTCTTTAAGCTGTACTGCAATATGGAACCCGACGCCGCAAAGGCCGCTTACGAAGGTCTGATCTAAGTGTACGACAGGCTTGACCTGTTTACAGATATTTTTAATATTTGAAAGGAGCCTCAAAATGGAAAAGTACAACGAGCCCAAAATGGAAGTCGTAAAGTTCGACGATAAGGCTGCCATCATGATGTTCGGCGAGGACGGAGACACCCGCGGCTGCATGCCCATTAATCTCCCCTGCCACTCTCAGTCCGGCAACCAGGACGCGAGCTACACCTGCTCTCCCAATAACTGATCCGGATATTGAAATAACCGGAAAGACGACTGCCTAATTGTATTCAGGTAGCAGAATGAAAGAACTCAATCCGAAGGATCCGAGGATCGATCAGATCCTGCCGGAAGGCGAATTGCGGCCGAACATCAGGTATATTCGGTCGCAATTTGTTATTCAGTATCATATCGAAGGTCAGCCTGTCCTTCTGAACGTATTCACGAAACAGTGCTTAATCACGGAACTTGAGGACCGTGCGTACGCTTCCGATGAGATATTGGGAAACGACGCCCTCACGGAACTTGTGAAGGGTTATTTCCTTGTTCCCGAGGATTACGACGAGGTCGCGCGCTATATGAAAACGGTCGCGCTGATCAACGCCATTACGCACCGGGAAGGGCACGACCATTATACGGTCATCGTGACCTCTGCCTGCAACGCCCGCTGCGTGTACTGCTTCGAAGAGGGCGTGCAGTACAGGCGCATGAGCGACACGACTGCCGATCAGACCGTCGATTATATGCTGAGAACCAGGCGGGAAGGCTGTCCCGTCAGGATCACCTGGTTCGGCGGGGAACCGCTTATGGGAACTGCGGTGATCGACCGCATTTGCCGGAAGATCGCCGAAGCAGGAGTCGATTACGAAACCGATATGATCTCGAATGGCAGCCTTGTGACGGAAGAGATCGTCGAAAGGATGAAGGGGCTTTGGAAGCTCGGCATTATCCAGATCACCATGGATGGAAACGAAAAGGCGTATATTGAAAGAAAAAGATTCTATCAATACGACGACACGTATATGAAAACCATCCGTGGCATCGAACTGATCGCCGCAAGCGGGATCAGGGTGGACGTAAGGGTCAACGTAGATTACGACAACATCGACACTTTCCCCGAGCTCCTCGACGATCTTGCCCGGATGATCGAGCATAAGGAAAAGGTTTGCGTGTATTTAAGCCCTCTCTATCAGGTCCGAGACTCCGAAAACGATCTTGCCATCTGGAAGAGGATAATCGATTATTCGCCGCTTATCCGCGAGAAGGGCTTTACCCCGCTCACGATGGGCGGATTCTATCTCGTTCTCAGGAACAAGGGCTGCAAGGCACAGGATAAGAACGCCGTTATCGATCAGGACGGCATACTCTATCAGTGCCAGCACTACCACAAGGAGAGCATCGTCGGGAACGTCGTCGACGGCATAACGGACGAGGCGGCGCTGAGGGAGTTCACCCGAACCGACCGCGTGCTCCCGAAATGCGCGAAATGCCCGTTCCTTCCGGACTGCACGACGTTCATCTCCTGCCCCATCAAGGACCGTCACTGCAGGGAACGCTATACGCTGATGACCGAGAACGGGATAAGGAACATGCTGAAAAGAAAAGAGCCTGCCGCTTTGGCGGAATGCTGATGAATACAAGGATGGTGAACCCCGAATGAAACTCAAAAACGATTTTGTCACCCAGACCATTGATGACACGCAGTTCCTCGTCGCCGTCGGCGGAAAGACGTTCAACGGCATCGTCAGGAGCAATCCGACCGCCGCGTTCATCGTCGATATGCTCAGGGAAGGGACCACGAAGGAGGAGATCGTCGACGCGATGTGCGAAAAATACGACGCTCCCCGCGAGGTCATCTCGAAAGACGTCGACAAGGTGCTGGACACTCTGCGCGGTATTGACGCCATAGAAGAATGACGAGCTTCGAAGAAGTTCTTAAAAGCGGAAAGCCCCTGGTCTATAACGTCAAGGGCTGCAGCATGCGCCCCATGCTGTTCCAGGACAGGGATATCGTCATAATCGAAAAACCCGCGGCACGCCTTAAAAAATACGACGTCGCCTTCTATAAGACGGGCGAAAAGTACATCCTTCACCGCGTGGTCCGCGTCGGGAAAGGGTACTACATCACCCGCGGCGACAACAATCTGAACAACGAAAAGATCCCCGATTCCGCCGTTCTCGGCGTGCTGACGGGATTCGTAAGGAACGGGGAAGACCGTTCCGTCACGGACGCGGAGTACGTCTCCTATTATAAAAGAAGGGTGCGCGAGTACCCCCTGCGGTTCGTCTACCGCAAGGCGAAAGCGCTCGCCCGCCGGGTAAAAAGGGGTTTATTCGGCGGATAGATCTTCCGCGAACCGATCCGTAAACCGATACGAGAATACGCCGGCCGGCCGATACGGTGCGGACGGTTTTTTTCTTTTCTTTCCGATTGACTATCGGACAATAATACTGTATATTATTATCGGAACTATGTTGTTCAGAGCATATTTCGTCAAATCAATTAAAGATGGGGGCAAACGCATGGGCAGGAGCATTGAGGAATGGAAGATCGGCGATCCGATGATCAACGAGCGGGACTATTGGCAGGATCCTGCCTACGTTCCTGAGGATCCCGAGAAGGAGAAGCTGGTCAAGAAACTGGCGGAGATGATCACCGACCGCGTCAAGAAAAAGCTGCTCCACAAGATAAACAACCGCGATCCCGAATACTGGATACTCGACATGATCCTCAACAAGGAGCAGGTCAAATTCCTTTTGAACTTCAAGAAGACCAGGGTGCCATATTCCGTGCCCGAGCTTGCCGAGATGAACGGCATGAGTCTCGAGGACACGCAGAAGATGATAGAGCGCCTGCGCTGGATCGGCGTCATCGAGCAGAACCGCGCGAAGACCGAGGATAAGCACCTCCAGTACGAGCTGCCCATATTCGTTCCCGGCAGCGCCGAGTTCATGATGATGCAGGACAGGCTGACGGACGAGTTCCCCCAGCTTGCCACCTTCTTCAACCTTATGACGCAGATACCCCTCGCGGGACTCACACAGCTCGTTCCGCCCGGCGGCGCGGGCATCGGCATGCACGTCATACCCGTCGAAAAGGCGATCTCTGCCGAGAGTCAAAGCGTGCCCGTCGAGCATCTTTCCCGCTGGATAGATATGTACGATAAGTTCGGCATCTCCGAGTGTTCCTGCCGCAAGCAGCAGACGATGCGCGGCGAGGGCTCGGGCGAGATACGCGGCGATTACTGCATCGGTCTGGGCGACATGGCGGAGTACATGGACGACCGCGGCATCGGGCATTACATCACAAAGGAAGAGGTGTACGAGATCCTCGAGCGCGCGGAGCGTCACGGCTACGTGCACCAGATCACCAATATCGACGGCGAAGACAAGATCGTCGCCATCTGCAACTGCGCTCCCGGCGTCTGCAACGCGCTCCGCACGTCCCAGCTCTTCAACACCCCGAACATGTCCGCCTCCGCTTACCGCGCGCACGTCGAAAAGGAGAAGTGCGTCGCCTGCGGCAAGTGTGTGGAGGTCTGTCCCGTCGGAGCCGCGAAGCTCGGTCAGAAGCTCTGCAGGAAGGACGGCAGCGAGGTCGTTTACCCCAGGACGCAGCTCCCGAACGGGCGCAAATGGGGCGCGGATAAATGGAATTACAACTACCGCGAGGACGCGAAGATAAACTGCTACGAATCCGGCACCGCTCCCTGCAAGACCGCCTGCCCCGTGCACCTCTCCGTGCAGGGCTATATCAAGATGGCGGCCGAGGGACGCTATGACGAGGCACTTAAACTCATCAAGCAGGACAACCCCCTGCCCATGATCTGCGGCGCGATCTGCAACCGCCGCTGCGAGGACGCCTGCACGAGGGGCACGGTTGACGCGCCTCTCGCCATCGACGAGATCAAAAAGTTTATCGCCGCCCGCGATCTTGAAAAAGAAGACCGCTATATCCCGCTCTGCGAGAAGCACGACGGCGGCATGTGGGGCGACGAATTCAAGGTCGCGGTCATCGGCTCCGGCCCCGCAGGCCTTTCCGCCGCTTACTTCTTAAGGCGCGACGGCTATCCCGTCACCGTATTCGAAAAGGAACAGCGCGCGGGCGGTATGCTCGAGCACGGCATTCCCTCCTATCGTCTCGAGAAGGACGTCATGCAGGCCGAGATCGACGTCATTAAAGAAATGGGCGTCGAGTTTAAGTTCGGCACAGAGGTCGGAAAGGACGTCACGATCGACGAGCTGAGGAAGCAGGGCTATAAGGCCTTCTTCATAGCGATAGGCATGCAGGGCGGCCGCCTTGCCGGCGTTACCGGCGAGGACGCCGAGGGCGTTGAGACGGGCGTCAGCTTCTTAAGACGCATCAATCTCGACCACTCCGTACGCCTTTCGGGCAAGACCGTAGTCGTCGGCGGCGGAAACGTCGCGATAGACGTAGCGGGCAGCGCGCTCCGCGCGGGCTCCGACGAGGTAACGATGCTCTGCCTTGAACAGAGGGACGAGATGCCTGCGGCCAAGGACGAGGTCAGAGAAGCCCTTGAGGACGGCGTGAAGCTGATGAACGGCTGGGGCCCCAAGGAGGTCATCTCCGAGAACGGGCGCCTAACCGCAGTAGTGTTCAAGCGCTGCACGCGCGTTTATGACGAAAACCACCGCTTCGCTCCCGAATACGACGAGAACGATACCGTCACATTCCACTGCGACAATCTGCTTCTCTCCATCGGTCAGAGCGTCGTATGGGGCGACCTTCTTAAGGGCACCAAGGTCGAGCTTAAGCCCAACGGCACCGTGATCGCCGATCCCGTCACCCGCCAGACCGCCGAGCCCGACATATTCGTCGGCGGGGACGTGTTCACCGGCGCGAGGTTCGCGATCGACGCTATCGCCGGCGGACGCGAGGGCGCGGTTTCCATCAACCGCTTCGTGCATCCGGGCAACAGCCTCACCATCGCGCGCGATCTAAGGGAGTTCAGGGAGCTCGACAAATCGGATATCGCGGATCCCGCGTCCATGGAGAGCTTCGACAATTCTCCCCGCCAGATCCCCGGTAAGAAGGCGGGCGCCGCGAGCGCGACGTTCGAGGACTTAAGGCTCACCTTTACCGAGGAACAGGTCAGGAAAGAGGCGAAGCGCTGCCTCGGCTGCGGCGCGACGACGGTCGATACCAACCGCTGCGTCGGCTGCGGACTCTGCACCACGAAGTGCGAGTTCGACGCCATCCACTTAACGAGGGACGTGCCCGCCGCGAGCAAGATGTATAAGTCCGAGCAGAAGGTCAAGGCGCTTCTGCCCTACGCCGCCAAGCGCGCCGTAAAGATAGTATTCAAGAAGACGGAAGATGAATAACAAACCGTTCGACATAATAGACGTCCGCGCGGGGGTGGAGGCGGAAAACGACCGCTATGCCGCCCTCGTGCGCGAGCTTACCGAAAAAGAGGGCATATACCTTATAAACCTCATGGCGTCGCCCGGCGCGGGCAAGACGAGCGTGCTCTGCCGCGTTATCGACGCGCTGAAAGCCGAGTTCCGCATAGGCGTTATGGAGGCGGATATGGACGCCGACGTGGACGCCCGTACCGTTATGGAGCACGGGGCGGAGGTCGTTCAGCTCCACACGGGCTCCTCCTGCCACATGGACGCGAAGATGACGCTCAAGGGCCTTGAGGCGATGAAGAAGCCGCTGCCCGAGGTTATCATACTCGAAAACGTCGGCAATCTCGTATGCCCCGCCGAATTCGACGTCGGCGCGGATATGCGTCTAATGATTTTGAGCGTGCCCGAGGGCGACGACAAGCCGCTCAAATATCCGCTGATGTTCACGGTCTCCGACTGGATGCTTGTAAACAAGATCGACACCGCGCCGGTATTCGATTTTGACCTATCTAGGTGCGAAGCGAACGTAAGAAGGCTTAATCCCGATATCGGGATCTTCCCCGTTTCCGCAAGGACGGGGGAGGGGATGGACGGCTTTATCGGCAGGCTCAGGCGGGAGGCCTCCGCGGCTCTTTCAAAAAAGGGAAGGGGGACGGCGAAATGATAAAGGTCCTGGAACTCAAGATGACCGTTACCGACTCGAACGACCGCGACGCGGAAGCTCTTCGAAACGATCTGAAAGCGCGGGACGTATTCCTTATTAACCTCATGAGCTCGCCGGGAAGCGGCAAAACGACGCTCCTTTCCCGCACGATAACCGATCTTAAGGACAGGGTGAAGATAGGCGTCATGGAGGCGGATATAGCCTCCGACGTGGACGCAAAAAGAATAAACGCTCTCGGCGCCGAGAGCATCCAGGTGCATACCGACGGCATGTGCCATATGGACGCGGGCATGACGCGCGAGGGACTTGACGGCATGGAAAGCATCGACTCGCGCATCGTATTCCTCGAGAACGTCGGCAATCTCATCTGCCCCGCCGAATTCGACACGGGCGCTCACAAAAACGTGATGATCCTGAGCCTTCCCGAGGGAGACGACAAGCCCCTCAAATACCCCCTGATGTTTAAAAAGAGCGACGCGCTCGTCATAACCAAAATGGACGCCGCTCCGTATTTCGATTTTGACCTTGACGCGGTCAGAAAAAGAGTTAAGGCGATGAACCCCGATATCCGGATCTTCCCCGTTTCCGCAAAGACGGGGGAGGGCATGGACGAGTGGGAAAGCTATATCCTTTCGGAATGGGAGAAGTGGCGCAATGCATGAGCTTGGGATAGTTAAGCACGTGATACGCACCTTGAATGACGTCGCCGCGGAGAACAACGTGCGCCGCATTGGCTCCGTTACTCTCGAGGTCGGCGAGGTCTCGGGCGTCGTGATCGAGCAGCTCGTCGATTGCTGGAACTATTTCCGCGAGAAGGACGAGCTTGTAAAAGGCGCACCGCTCTATGTAGAAACGCTCGAAGCCGTAACCGTCTGCACCGCGTGCGATAAGACCTACGGGACCGTGGCGCACGGCAAGACCTGCCCCTATTGCGGCAGCAAGGAAACGTATCTTTTAAGAGGAAACGAGTTTTCGATAAAGCAGATCGAGGCGGAGCTTATAGAGGACGCCCCCGAAACGGAATGAACAACTGAAGAATAATTACCGGATATAAAAGCCGACAGCCGCGGGAGACCGCTGCTGCCGGCTTTTTATTGCTTCTTTACGCCATCTTAATATTATAAAGAGCGGTTCTTACGCCGTCTTAAAACGGAATGAGGTATTCTTTACTTGAAAAATAACGGAGGCTTGCCGTATGGGAGAGAACGTAAAAAGAAGAAAGACCGTCTCGCCGCCCCCTCTGATCATTGCCGGCTTCATGCTGGCGGTGATACTCGGCGGCCTCCTGCTTTCGCTTCCGATATCCTCGCGCGAGGGCAGGTTCACGCCCCCGAACGAGGCGCTGTTCACGGCGGTGTCCGCCGTCTGCGTTACCGGACTTGTCGTTAAGGATACCGCGACGTACTGGTCTTACTTCGGTCAGGCGGTGATACTCGTTCTTATCCAGATAGGAGGCCTCGGCGTCGTCACAGTCGCCGCGTCGTTCACCATTCTTGCGGGGAAAAAACTCTCCATCGTCGCGCGAAGCACCATGCAAAACGCCGTCTCCGCTCCCGAGATAGGCGGCATAGTCAAGCTGACTGAGTTCATTCTCAAGGGCGCGTTCATCGTCGAGGGCGCCGGATTCCTTATGCTCCTCCCGGGATTCATAAGAAGATACGGGACGGCGGGAATATGGCCGGCGGCGTTCCATTCGGTATCGGCCTTCTGCAACGCGGGCTTCGATCTTATGGGCTCCCGGACGGGCCCGTTCTCGTCGCTCACGGCCTTTTCGGGCGACGTTCTCGTCTCGGTGCCGATAATGCTTCTCATAGTCATCGGCGGCATAGGCTTCATCACATGGGACGACGTTGTAAGAAACGGCTTCCGCCTTTCGAGATACCGTATGCAGAGCAAGGTGATACTGTCGGTATCGGGCATACTTCTTATTGTCCCCGCGGTTTACTTCTTCCTGTTTGAGTTTAAGGATATCCCACTCGGCGAACGCGCGCTCCTTTCCCTGTTCGCCGCGGTCACTCCGAGGACGGCGGGCTTCAACACGGCCGACCTTAACGGCATGAACGGCGTGTCGAAGGCTCTTACGACTGCGCTTATGCTTATAGGCGGCTCTCCCGGCTCCACGGCGGGCGGCATGAAGACGACCACCCTCGCGATACTCTTTTCGGGCGTTGTCAGCACGTTCAGAAAGCGGGAGGACGTCCACTTCTTCGGAAGAAGGGTAAACCCCTCGGCGCTCAGGAACGCCTCGACGATACTCGTGACGTATCTCTCGCTTTTCGCGATCGGGGCGATGGCTATAAGCCTCATCGAGGGGCTGCCCCTTTCGGACTGCCTCTTCGAGACTGCGTCTGCGATAGGCACGGTTGGACTGACTCTCGGGATCACGACGAAGCTCGGGATCGTCTCGCAGATAATACTCATGCTCCTCATGTTCCTCGGAAGAGTCGGAGGCCTGACGCTGGTCTATGCGATACTCCCCGGAAACGGCAGGATCAATTCAAAGCTTCCTTTGGAAAGCATAACGGTCGGTTAAAGGAGGAAATAATATGAAAACGGTTTTACTGATAGGCGCGGGACGTTTCGGCAGGCACGTCGCTATACAGCTTTCGAAGCTCGGACATCAGGTGATGGCGGTGGACGTGAACGAGGAAAGGGTGAACGAGATAATGCCCTTCGTTACCGACGCGCAGATCGGCAACAGCACGAACGAGAGCTTTCTGCGCTCCATCGGCGTGAACAACTTCGACGTGTGCATCGTGGCGATAAGCGGCGATTTCCAGAGCTCTCTCGAGACGGCTTCGCTCTTAAAGGAGCTCGGAGCCTCCTGCGTGATCGCCCGCGCGGAACGCGACGTGCAGGAGAAGTTCCTCTTAAAAAACGGCGCGGATCACGTCGTCTATCCCGAGAAGGAGATGGCGAAGTGGGCGGCGATCCGCTATACGGGAAACCGCATGCTCGACTTTGTTGAGCTTGACGATCAGCACGCGATCGTCGAAGTTATGGTCCCCGATGCGTGGATAGGGAAGAGCATCGGCGCGCTCGACGTCCGCAAGAAGCACGGGATAAACATACTCGGCTTAAAGCGGGACGGAGTCACCGATTTTGCCATCACGCCCGATACCGTGCTTTCGGGAAGCATGACGGTGCTCGCGCTCGGGGAATACAAGGCTCTTCAAAGATGTTTCAGGATATGATAGCGAGGTGCGTTTATGTGGATAACATAGTTCTGATAATATCCGTTCTTGCGGTCGCCGCGCTCGGGTTCATTCCCGTGATACTCCTGTCGCGGCATTTCAGCCAAAACAGAAGGACGATAATCGAGAGGCCGCGGGGCGAAGAAAAACGAAGGAACAAAATTACGGACGCGGGCGCCGACCCGCTATCCGAGTTCGAGCGCACCGGACAGGTGTTTTTCGAAGAAAAGGATGGAACGTAACGGCGGCTTATGATATAATAGACGCAGTATAAAGGGAGTCCCCGCACGATGAAGAAGACCTTATCAAAAGAAACGGAGATGGAGCACATACTTGTGTGCCTCTCTTCTTCGCCGTCAAATGAAAGGATCGTCAGGACCGCGATAAGGATGGCGTCGGTCTTCGGCTCGCAGCTCACCGCGCTTTACGTAAAGACGCCGCAGAGCGAAAAGATGAGCGCCGAGGACAGAGCGAGGCTCGGCGCGAATATGCGCATCGCCGAGGAAGCGGGAGCGGAGATCGTCACCACTCACGGAGAGGATATCCCCGCGCAGATAGCGGAGTACGCAAGGCTCTCCGGCGTGACGAAGATCGTCATCGGCATCAAAAACACCGGCAGAAAGCTCCCGTATTTCAGGCCGTCGCTGACCGAAAGGCTCATCGAGCTCGTCCCCGGCATTGACGTACACATAATTCCCGACGCCAACACGTCCCGCATTTACCGCGAGAAGCGCAGAAGCCTCGACAAAAGCGTCATTCCCTCGTGGAAGGATATCCTCATCACCGCCGGACTGCTCGCCGCGGCGACGGGCATCGGCTTTCTTTTCCGCAGGTTCGGCTTCACCGAGGCGAACATAATCACGGTTTATCTCCTCTGCGTGCTTCTGACCTCCGTTCTGACAGGAGGCTACACCTGCGGAGTGATAGGCTCGTTCTTAAGCGTAATACTGTTCAACTATTTCTTCACCGAACCGAGGCTCTCGCTCAGGGCGTACGGCTCGGGCTATCCCGTCACGTTCGCGATAATGCTCGCCGCGTCGATCCTCACGGGCACCCTCGCCTCGAAGCTCAAGGCGCAGGCAAAGCTCTCCGCGAGGGACGCCTTCAGGACCAAGATACTCTTCGACACGAACCGTATGCTGGAAAGGGCGAAGGACGACTCGGAGATACTCCTTATCACCGCCGCGCAGCTTACGAAGCTCCTCGATCTCGACGCCGTAGTGTTTGCCGTAAAGGACGGCGTCCTCTCGTCCGGGACGGCGTTTAGCAAGGGGGAGAGCCTTGAAGACGGGTACCGGGGGAACGATAAGGAGCTCGCCGCGGTCAACTGGACGCTCACGAATCTCAAAACATCCGGCGCGGGGACGAAAGTCTTCAAGGACGCGGAATACCTCTATATGCCCATAAGATCGGGCGAATACGTTTACGGCATACTCGGCATAAGCGCTTCTGCGGGAGAACCGGACGCGCTTGAAAACAGCATCCTGCAGTCGGTGCTCGGCGAGTGCGTGCTCGCGCTCGAGAACCACAGGAACGCGAAGGGCAGGGAAGAGGCGGCCGTCCTCGCCAAAAACGAAAAGCTGAGATCGGATCTTCTAAGGTCGATCTCACACGACTTAAGAACTCCGCTCACTTCCGTTTCGGGCAACGCCGACACGCTTATCATAAACGGGGATATGCTCGACGAGGAAACAAAAAAGAGCCTTCTTTCCGATATCCGCGACGACGCCGACTGGCTCACGGGGCTCGTTGAGAACCTGCTTTCGATAACGAGGATAAGCGACGGCAGCGTCGCGCTGCAGCTTTCGGATCACGTCGTCGACGACGTGATAGCGGAGGCCATGCAGCATATAGACAGGGCGGGCGCGGAGCACGTCATCGAGGTCACCGCCGCGAAGGAGCCCATACTCGCGAGGATGGACGCGAGGCTCATGATCCAGGTAATAGTCAATCTCGTAAACAACGCGGTCAAATACACGGAGAAGGGCTCGCATATAACGGTCTCCTCCGGAAGGACGGACGATAAGGCCTTCATAAGAGTCGCCGACGACGGGCCGGGAATACCCGACGGGCTTAAGGACCGCGTGTTCGAGATGTTCTTTACGGGCGACAACAGGATCGGCGACAGCAGAAGGAGCCTCGGGCTCGGACTTCCGCTCTGCCGCTCCATAGTCGAGGCGCACGGAGGGGAGCTCGTCCTTTCGGACAATACCCCAAAGGGATGCGTTTTCACGTTTACACTTCCAATAAGCGAGGTCGATCTGAATGAATAAGCCTTTGATACTCGTCGTCGAGGACGACAAGCCGGTAAGAAATCTAATAACCACAACGCTGAAAACCAACGATTACAGATACGTCTTTGCCGAAAACGGTTCGAACGCCGTCATGGAGGCGGCATCGCACAACCCGGATATAGTTCTGCTCGATCTCGGCCTGCCCGATATGGACGGCGTGGACGTAATAAAAAAGATCAGGACATGGTCGACTATGCCTATAATCGTGATCAGCGCGCGGAGCGAGGACGAGGAAAAGATCGACGCCCTCGACGCGGGCGCGGACGATTATCTGACCAAGCCGTTCTCCGTCGGCGAGCTGCTCGCGCGCATAAGGGTGGCTCAGCGCAGGATACAGGCCCCCGGGAACGACGCGTCGGCGCAGAACCCGGTATTCACAAACGGGGATCTTAAGATCGATTTCGCCGCGGGCTGCGCGTTCATGGGCGGCGAGGAGCTGCATCTCACGCCGATCGAGTTCAAGCTCCTGTGCCTCCTCGCGAACAACGCGGGAAGGGTGCTGACGCA
The DNA here is from genome assembly GCA_024691085.1 of Clostridiales bacterium. Lineage (GTDB taxonomy): Bacteria > Bacillota > Clostridia > Christensenellales > CAG-138 > UBA3857. The sequence continues at coordinate 19,576 of JAILNX010000028.1, forward strand.
CACCTTCATCACGCAGAAGATATGGGGCTCGAGCTGGGATAACGATATCGCATCCCTGCGCGTGTTCATGGCGACGCTAAGAAAAAAACTCGAAACGGGCTCCGATTCGCCGCAGTACATACAGACGCACATAGGGGTAGGCTACAGGATGCTCCGCGTGGAGCCTAGGGAGAAGGAGATATGATCAAAGAGTTTTCGATACACGACGCGCCGAACAATATCCGCTGCCTTTTTTACGGCGGAAGCGGTTCCGCCCGGCACGTCGTTATCTACTGCCACGGTTTTGCTGGGCACAAGGGTACGAGAGCCGCCGCGCGCTTCGCGGAATACATGCTTCCCAAGTACAAGGACATGGCCGTGCTCTGCTTCGACTGGCCGTGCCACGGCGAAGACGTAAGAAAAAAGCTCTGTCTTTCGGACTGCTCGGCCTACCTCGGCGCGGTCGTCCGCTACGCGAAGGAGACCCTGGGCGCGGAGACCGTCGACTGCTACGCGACCAGCTTCGGAGGTTATCTTACGCTTAAATACATTTATGAAAACGGCGACCCGTTCAGGCTGATCGCTCTTCGCAGTCCCGCGGTAAATATGTACGAGGTAACGAATTCCCTCCTGACCGACGAAGACCGCGCGCAGATAAAAAAGGGTAAGGAAGCGCTCGTGGGCTTCGACAGGAAGATCGCCATAGGCGCGGCCTTCCTCGACGAACTCAAAAAGGCGGATATCACCGCGTTCGATTATAGCAACACGGCGGATTCCATACTGATAATGCACGGCAATAAGGACGAGGTGGTGCCGTTCGCCGCCGTCAGCGATTTTGCCGAAAAAAACAAAATCGACTTCATCCCGTTCCCTAACGCGGATCACCGCTTCTCCGATCCGAAGCTCATGACGGAAGCCATACAGTACGTCGAAGCGTTCTTCGAAGGGTAAACGCGGACGCGGCTGCGTTTGCAGATTTAAGGTCAGATCAGGAGCATAAATGTCCACCTTCGCCATCTCGGATCTACACGGGTATCCGCTTGAGAAGTTTATAGCCCTGCTTGACAGGGTCGGCTTTTCCGGGGAGGATACGCTTTACGTTCTCGGCGACGTCATCGACCGCAACGGCGACGGCGGCGTCGGGCTTTTGCGCTATATCATGGCGCAGCCGAACATCGAATTTCTTATCGGCAATCATGAGGATATGCTCATAAACTGCGCCTACCTGTTCGACGAGATCACCGACGAGAGCCTTGACAGGCTTTCTCCCATGGGTATGGCTTACTACGACCGCTGGATGCGAAATGGCGGCGGGGTGACGCTTGAAAGCCTGAAGAAGCTTCACAGGGAGGAGCCCTACGCGTTCCGCGATCTTATGCAGTTCCTTAAAGACGCTCCCGCGTGCGGAGGCGACACGGTGGGAGGAAGGGATTTCCTCTTCGTTCACGGAGGCTTAAAGGACTTTTCGCCCGAAAAAAAGATCTCGGACTATACCTATTTCGACGTCCTGTGGACGCGCCCGAAGCTTAGCGACGAATACTTTGACGACATCATCACCGTTTTCGGTCACACGCCCACGCTGTATTACGGCGACGAGTATAGGGGCAAGGTCATAAAGACGCGCACTTGGATCAATATCGACGCCGGCGCGGCTGACGGTCTGCCTCCGGCGCTTCTGCGCCTCGACGATCTTGAAGTCTTTTACGGGGAATGATCCCGGATTTGCAGCTATAATTGAAATAATCTGCGCATGCACCGCCGCAAAAAAACGCCGGCGTCATTGAGCCCTCTAAGTAGGGGCAAGCCCGCGCTCTTTGCTGAATAAAAACCAGCTGCATTCTTTCGTTTGACGGAGGAACGATATGCCCAAGCTTTACCTCTCCAAATCCAGATACTGCGCGCTTTGGCAGTGCCCGAAGCTGGCGTGGCTATTGAAGTACAAGCCCGAGGAGCAGATGGTTTCGCCTGACGTTCAGGCGCGGTTCGACGCCGGCAATGAGGTCGGCCATCTCGCGATGGGGCTCTTCGGCGACTTCGTAGAGGTAACTTCATTCAAGGACGGCAGGCTCGACCTTTCCCGCATGATCGAAAAAACACGCGAGGAGATGGGGAAGGGCACGCCGGTCATCTGCGAGGCTTCGTTCTCGTTTGACGGGCTTTTCTGCGCGGTCGACATCCTTAAAAAGGAGGACGGCGGCTGGGCGATCTATGAGGTCAAGAGCTCAACCCACGCGAACAAGGACGTGTACGCCGCCGACGCCGCCTATCAGAAATACGTGCTCACGCACTGCGGCGTGAACGTAGTCGGGACTTACGTCGTCGTGCTAAACGGCGATTACGTGTTCGACGGCGAGCTCGACCTTGGTGAGCTCTTCCGTATCACCGACGTTTCCGCGGCGGTCGAGGCAGAAAGCCGCGAGATAGAGCACGTGCTCGCACTCGGCGAGAAGTATCTGCTCTCAAACGAGGAGCCCGCGATAGACCTCTCCGAGGCGTGCAGTCATCCGTACGCCTGTGCATATTGGGAGTACTGCACGCGAAACCTACCGAAGCCCAACGTGTTCGACCTCTACCGGATGGACTTCGAGACGAAGATACGGTATTACCTTGCCGGCGCAGTGTCATTCCGGGAGGTGTGGGATTTCAACACGGTCACGAACCGGAAGCAGATAATGCAGATGGACTGCGCGCTCCACGACCGGGGGGATTATATCGACCGCGAGGGCATACGCGATTTCCTTTCGAAGCTCTCGTATCCCTTGTATTTCCTCGATTTCGAGACGGTGCAGTACGCCGTGCCGCGCTACGTTGGCACGAAGCCGTATCAGCAGATACCCTTCCAGTATTCCCTGCACTATTTAGAGCGCGAGGGAGGAGAGCTTTTCCGCCGCGAATTCCTGGCCGAGGCGGGCACGGATCCGCGCCGCGCGATCGCCGAGAGGCTCTGCGCGGACATTCCCATGGACGTCTGCGTGACCGCGTACAACAAGAGCTTCGAGTGCGGAAGGATCAGGGAGCTTGCGGAGCTGTATCCCGACCTTGCGGAGCATCTTCTGAATATCCGCGATAACATAGTCGACCTGATCGATCCGTTCCAGTCGGGCTTTTACTACAACCGCGCGATGGGCGGGAGCTTTTCGATAAAGTCCGTGCTGCCCGCGCTGTTCCCCGATGAGCCCTCGCTCGATTATCACAACCTCGAGGATATCCACAACGGCACCGAGGCGATGAGCGCGTTCCCAGCGATGGAGCGAATGACGCCGGACGAGCGGGAGCGCACGCGGCAAAACCTATTAAAATACTGCGAGCTCGACACCTACGCCATGGTCAAGGTCTGGGAGAAGCTTAAGGAAGCCGCGAGATAAACTTATAACGCATCCGGCCTTAAGTACGGCCGCCCGTTTTTCAGACCTCTCTGTTCAGGATCCTGCAGACGAGTTCCATATCGAACCCGTCGCGGACGGCGGAGGCGAGCTTATCGTACTGGGCTTCCTTATAAGCTCTGGGATCGAACGAACCGAGCGCGGAGGGATCCGCGCCTTTCTTTTCGCAGAGAGCGCGAAGGATCGTATCCGCGATCCCCGGCGCGTCGAATATGCCGTGGACGTAGGAACCGTAGACGTTACCGTTTGAAATGACGGCGGGGAGCTCACCGCTTCTTCCCATATGGATCTCGTAGCCTTCGTAGGCAAGGCCGGAGAGAGGTGCAAAAATGCCCGATAGCTTCGGGAAAACTCCGCTCGTCTGCCTCTGGACCTTCTCGTCTTCGAATACCGTCTCGATGGGCAGGAGCCCGAAGCCGTCGATCTTCGTAATGCCGGAAGCCTCCGCTCCGGCGGGATCCGCGACGCTCTTTCCCAGCATCTGATAGCCTCCGCAAATGCCGAAAACCGGCGTCCCGCGGGAGGCTCTTTGCTTTACGGCCGCCTCAAGCCCGCTCTCGCGGAGCCATATGAGGTCGGATATCGTGCTCTTCGTGCCGGGTATGACGATGAGATCCGGCTCGCGCAGGTCGGCGGTCTTTACGATATAGCGCACGGATACGTTCTCGAACCGCTCGAACGGCGCGAGGTCGGTGAAATTGGAAATGCGCGGCAAACGGATGACCGCGATATCGATGAGCTTCGACGCCGTATCGCGGGAGAATCTTTCGGAGAGGCTGTCCTCGTCGTCGATATCGACGTGAAGGTACGGCACGACGCCCGCGACGGGCACGCCGCAGAGCTCTTCAAGCTGTTTGAGCCCGGGCTCGAGGATCTTTTTATCGCCGCGGAATTTGTTGATGACGGTGCCCTTCACACGTGCCCGCTCGTCCGCCTCGAGCAAAGCCACAGTACCGTATAGCTGGGCGAAAACGCCGCCGCGGTCGATGTCGCCGACGAGCAGCACGGGCGCGTCAACGAGCTTCGCGAGCCCCATGTTGACGATGTCCTCCTGCTTGAGGTTGATCTCCGCGGGACTGCCCGCGCCCTCGATGACGATGATATCGTTTTCGGAGGCAAGGCTTTCGTACGCCTCCATAACTGCGGGGATGAACTCGCGCTTGCGGCGATAGTATTCCATCGCGCGCATATTGCCGACGGGCTTGCCGTTCACGATGATCTGGCTGCCGACGTCGGTCGTGGGCTTTAAAAGGATCGGGTTCATGCGGACGTCGGGTTCGATTCCTGCGGCCTCGGCCTGAACGACCTGCGCGCGGCCCATCTCGAAGCCGTCCTTCGTGATAAACGAATTGAGCGCCATATTCTGGCTTTTGAACGGCGCGACGCGGAACCCGTCCTGCCGGAATATGCGGCAGAGACCTGCGCAGAGCAGGCTCTTGCCCGCGTTCGACATAGTACCCTGTATCATTATGTTTTTTGCCATAGCACACCTCTTATTGCTTCGATAAGCCGGTCGTTCTGCTCCGGTTTTTTCACGGCCGCGCGGAAGAAACCGGGCCCGAGACCAATGTAATTCGAGCAGTCGCGAACGGCGATGCCGAGCTTTTTTAGTTCCGCGCCGAGCGAAGGATCGCCTTTGAACAGCAGGAAATTCGCGTCGGAACGGAATACCGTGAGCCCGAGCGCGGAAAGCGCGCCCGCAAGCCTCGGACGCTCTTTTTCTATAAGCCGCCTCGTTTTTTCGACAAATCCCGATTCGCCGAGCGCCGCGGTCCCCGCCTCCTGCGCGACGGTGGACACGTTCCACGGCTGCACCGCGCGGGACATATTCTTCAAAAGTTCCGCGTCCGACGAGATCACGTAGCCGAGCCGCACGCCCGCCATGCCGAAGATCTTAGTGAACGCTTTCAGCACGGTCAAGGCAGGATGCGCCGCCGTTTTCGGGACGAAGCCCGCGCCGCCGGTGAAATCCAGAAAGCATTCGTCTGCAAAGAGCCGGACGCCGAGCCGCGAGCAGGTCTCAAGCAGCGCCGTTTTCAGAGCTTCATCCGCCGATCTCCCCGTGGGGTTGTTCGGATCGCACAGGAAAACCGCGTCCGGACGAAACTCTTCGATATCCGAAAGAAGCCTTTCGGTCACGCGGAAGCCGTCTTCCTCGCGGAGCAGATGCCTGTTAACATCACAGCCCGTGCGCTCGAGCGCGAGGGAATATTCGGAGAAAGTCGGCGCAAGCTCGATCGCCTTCCTCGGTCTCACCGCTTCGCAGTACGAATAGATAAGCTCCGCCGCGCCGTTGCCGCAGAGAACGAACTCATTGGGAACGCACTCATGCGCCGCGATCGCGGAAACGAGTCTGCGGCAGTAGGGGTCGGGATACCGGTCGAGCCGTGTTACGGCGCGCTTTATCGCCGCCTGCACGCCCGCGGGAGTCCCGAACGGGTTGGTGTTGGCGGAAAAGTCGAGCTCGATATCGCCCGCGTATATGTCCCCGCCGTGGGGATTTTTCTCATAATACAGCATGGATCAAAAACAGTACGGCAAGCCTTGCGCCTCCGAAAATAAGAAGCGCGAAAAGCGCAGTAAGGTACATGATGACGTTCGACCGGCGGATATCGTCGGGCTCGATTTCCCGCAGGGCGTCGCCGATGAAGTCCTTCTTGTGGAGCACGCCGTGATAATACGCGTCTCCCGCGAGCCGGAGTCGCAAAAGCCCCGCCATGACGGATTCGGTCTGCGCCGAATTGGGACTTGCGTGCTTATAGCGGTCGCGGCGGAAAATGCGGCGGCCGTTCTTCATATCGAATCCCGTTACGCCCCCGGCAAGGAGCATAACGATCGCGGAGATCCTCGCTGGAATGAAGTTGAAAACGTCGTCCGCTTTCGCGGGAATAAGGCCGAAATACCTGTACGGCGGCTCAACGTAGCCGAGCATTGAATCCATAGTGTTGACTGCCTTATAGAGCATGCCGAGAGGCCCGCCGCCTATTGCGAGGAACATTAGCGGCGCGATCACGCCGTCGGAGGTGTTCTCCGCGACGGTCTCGACCGCGGCGCGGGCGACGCCTTTCTCATCCAAAGCGTCCGTGTCGCGTCCGACGATCATCGATACGGCGCGGCGGGAAGCGGAAATATCCCCGGAATCAAGCGCTTTTTTGACCTTCATGCTCTCGTCGCGAAGGGACTTCGCGGCAAGGCACTGCCAGCACATGACGCTTTCAACGGCAAAGCCGAGCCACTTTGATATGTGATAGCAGAGCATGAGGATCGCCGCGGGAACGAGAAAAGCAAGCGCGGAAACGACGAGCCAGAGCACCAGACCGGCGACGTTCTCGCCGCGCTTCGTCTTCGGGAATACGCGGCGGAGCAGCTTTTCGAGAAGCGATATCAGCTTTCCCATCAGCACCACGGGGTGCGGGAGCCAATGAGGGTCGCCTATGACAAGGTCGGTCAAAAACCCCGCCGCAAGCGCAAAAAGTGAATAAAAGCCGAACATCTTACGTCCTTTGCATGGTGAAGATATAAACGGGATTCTGCCCCGTCATAAGGCTGTACGCGCCGGCCCTCCGCGCTTTCGCGACGCTTAAGGAGACGACCTCCGTTTCCGTAAAGCCGAACTCCTTTATTACGGCAGTCAGCTCGGAAACGGTCTCGAGCGCTATGGCGGCGGCGACGATACGTACGCGGGGATTCTTTTCAAGAAGAAGCCCGACTATCCCGCGCATATTGCCCGAGCTCCCACCGATAAAGGCGTGAGTAGGCGCGGGAAGTTCGGCGCAGATCTCCGGCGCGGAGCCCTCGATCACTTCGATATTTTTCAGGCCGAAAGCCGCGGTATTGTCCCTGATAAGTTCGCAGGCTTCGGGCTTTTTCTCAATTGCGTACACGCGGCCCTTAAGCGCCGCAAGCGCCATCTCGACGGCGCAGGAGCCGGTGCCGGAGCCGATATCCCAGCAGACGGAATCGGAAAGCAGGCGGAGCTTGCTCATCGCGACCGCGCGCACCTCGGATTTCGTCATCGGCACGACGGGTTTTTCGTCCGAATTGCGGATAAAGGCCTCGTCGGGAAGCCCTGCCGCTGCGCTCTGCGGGGAGTCGTTTTCAATAAGTACGCAGCTGAGCGCGTCGAAAGAAAGTCCCGCGAGCTCGTCTGCAGTGCCTTGGCTTATCTTTTCATCGGGGTAGCCGAGCCTCTCGCCGACCGATACGCGGACGGCGCCGAGCCCGTTTCCCGCAAGTGCGCCGATCAGCCTGCCCGCGCCGTTTTCGCCGCCTAAAAGGGCGAATACGCGCCTGTTCCTCAGCACCTCGGGCAGGACGTTCCCGTCCCGTCCGTGCAGGCTGACGTTCTTAACGCCCTCGTATGAAACGCCGATCTTCGCCGAAAGATACGCGAGCGAGCTTATTCCGGGAAGAACCTCGACCTTGCAGAAATCGAGCATCGGAAGCAGTTTTTTCGCTCCGCTGAAAAAGCCGACGTCGCCGCTCATAAGCACGGCAAAGCGCGAAAACTCATTGTGTTTCCTTATAAAATCGGCTATCGCGTCGGGCGATACCGCCTCAAAAACCGTCTGGTCGGGACGCGCCGAACTAACCATGCGCGCGGCTCCTATAAGGCATTCAGCTTTGGACGCGGCCTCGTTCGCCGAGATCGTCATTCCAGAGCGAGGGCCGGGGCCGATACCGACGACGGTGACCTTGGGCTTTGCCGCAAACCCGTACCGCTTTTCAAGGAGCTCAAGCGTTTCGCTGAAGGAAAGGCCTATCGCGCCGGATTCCGGGCGGCCGATGACGACGAGCTTCGCGCCGGCTTTCATAGCGGCAAGCGCCTTTTCCTCAAAGCCGCCCGCTTTGCCGGAATCCTTCGTGACGACGTAGGCGGCATTGACGGACTTTATCATCGCGGCGTTCATGCCGACGGAAAACGGGCCCTGCATGGCGAGTATGTGGGCGGGTTTCAGCCCAGCCTCGCGGCAGGCGGTTATCGAGCTTTCCACGGGGAGGACCCGTGCGAAAGTCCTTTCGGCAAAATCCGCGACTCCGGAGAAAGCGGAGAGCTCCTTCGAGCCGGTAGTGAGCAGGATATTGCCTATAGTGCCGTTAAGATACTCGACTGCTTCGGGGATATCGTTAACGCAAACGGCGCTTTCGGGAGCGTCCTCGCCGCCGCGCTCAAGCCGCAGGTACTCCGTTTGGGTATTGAGGCATGCAGTCATCACGTTTTCCGTGACGGCGGAAGCGTAGGGATGCGTCGCGTCGATGACCAGATCGAAGATTTCTGCTTTGAAAAGCTCTTCCATCTCCGGCTCGTCCATTCGTCCGGAGCGGACGGTCAGCCTCTCCGCGGGCTCGATTAGCTCCCCGCCATATTCCGTGGCGACGCAGGCGGTGATGAGCGAGTCCTGCTGTTTTAAGAAATCGACCATCCTGCGGCCTTCGCTCGTGCCGGCAAATACGCAGAGCTTATACATTCCGATACCCCCTCGGCGTGACCATATTGCCGCCGATCATCCTCGTGTGCGCGTTGCCGATAAACACCGTGCAGAACATATCCGCGGGAAAATCGCGGAGCTCGGCAAGCGTCATGAAAAACCTCTCCTCGCCCTCGCGTCCGATATTGCGCGCAACGGCGCAGGGACGGTCTTCGGGAAGCGTTTTTAATAGTATTTCACAGGCCTTTTTGAGGTGGTCGGGTCTTCCGTGACTCGCGGGATTGTAGAGCACGATCGAAAGATCCGCATCCGCCGCTGAGGCAAGGCGCTTCTCGATCAGCTCCCATTCCGTGAGCCTGTCCGAAAGGGATATGACGGCGAAATCGTGCGTGAGCGGAGCGCCCAAGAGCGCCGCGCCCGAAATGCACGCGGAAAGGCCGGGGATCACCTCGACCTCGGGTTCCGTATCCTCACCGCGAAGTTCCAGAACGAGCCCCGCCATGCCGTAAACGCCGCTGTCGCCGGAGCAGACGAGCGCGACCTGCTTGCTATTTTTCGCTTCGTCCAAAGCCATCCGGCACCTTTCGGTCTCCTTCGTCATGGGAGTGGTGAGGTATTCCTTATCGGGCCAACGCCCGCGCAAAAGGTCGACGTAGACGTGATAGCCGATTATGACCTCGGCTTCTGCCAAAGCTCTGTCCGCCCTCACGGTCATGTTCTCATAATTACCGGGGCCGATGCCCACGATGAACAGCTTACTCAAAGCGCACCTCCGTTTTTTCAAGCGACACGGCGACGGTAACGCCGCACAGCGCAGTCTTTTTTATTATAAGCTTTTCGCATCCGACCATCGCCGCGCGCTCGCACACGCAGTCGACGCCGGTAATCTCCTTTACAAAATCCGATTTTGTGAACTCGCCGGTGACCGCGTTAAGTTCGTCCGCGGTGTGGAAGGAAAGCGGCAGGCCTTTTTCCCGACAAAACCCGATAAGCCCGGCTTCGTCCTTCTTGAGGTCGATCGAGGCGGCGCATTTTACCGCACGCCTGTCGATCAGATTCTCCGACAGTACGATGCTCACGGCGTTTTCTATCGTTTCCTTCGGCGTTCCGCGCCTGCATCCGATGCCTATATGCAGGCATTTAGGTATCAGCCTTAAGGTGTTCTTAAAAGGCTCGTCGGTCTTATATGTTATCAATATGCCCGTTTCGCCGTCGCCGGTTTTTAACCCGGAGGGCAGCTCTCCCGCGATCGCAAAATCGCTCTTTACGGGGACGTCCCCCTCGAGAATCGCGGCTGAGACGGTCTTCGCCATGCCCATATCCGAGATGACCATGCCGTTCTCCTTCGCCCATGAATCGACCGAAAAACGGCCGTTTACGTCCGTTGCGGTGGTGATCACCGGCGTTGCTCCTATCCCCTCCGCGATCCGCAGGGCAAGCGCGTTAGCGCCGCCCAAATGCCCCGAGAGCAGGGATATCGCGAACCTGCCCGTCTCGTCGACGACTACGACGGCGGGATCGGAGGTCTTGCTTTTCACAAACGGCGCGACGCTCCTCACCGCGATGCCGCAGGAGGAGACGAAGACGAGCGCATCGCTTGCCGCAAATCTTTCGCCGTAGAAATCTTCAGAGGGCTTCGGTATGGGCAAAGCGCCGTTCCCCGCAAGACGTTCCACGGTGAAAAGCTCCGCTTCGCCTTCGATGCAGGCGGCAGCTTTTTTTGCCGTTTCCAAGCCTTTTTTGCTGTATGCGAAAAGGGAAAACTTCATTCCTTCGCCTTTCTGAATTCCGTTGTGAATCCGGGATGATACAGGAACGAGCGCAGGTATTCGCCGCCCATACAGCCGCCGACGATGATCAGACTCGTCTTCGTGAGGCCGTTCTCCGTAACGGTTTTGTGGAGCGTGCCGACCGTGCAGCGGAGTATCCTTTCATCAGGCCACGTCGCCTTGTAGACGACGGCGGCGGGCGTTTCTTCGGCGTAGCCGCCCGCGATGAGCTCCGCCTGCAGTTTCTCCGTCAATGAGGTCGATAAAAACAGCACCATCGTCGCGCCGTGCTTAGCGAGCGAGCGGATGCTCTCCCTTTCGGGGACGGGCGTTTTGCCCGCCGCGCGGGAGATTATCACGGTCTGGCTCACGCCCGGGAGGGTGTATTCGGCCTTCAGTGACGCCGCCGCGCCGCAGAACGATGAAACGCCGGGGGTGACGTCGTATCCTATGCCGAGCGCGTCGAGCGCGTCGAACTGCTCGCGCACCGCGCCGTATATGGAGCTGTCGCCTGTGTGCAGACGCACGGTGGTTTTGCCCGCGGCTTCGGCGTTTTTGATGATATCAACGACCTCTTCGAGCGTCAGCCGCGCGCTGTCGAATCTCTCGCAATCGGGTTTGCAGTATGAAAGCAGCTCGGGGTTCACGAGCGAGCCCGCCCAGATCACGACGTCCGCTTCCGAAAGGAGCCTCGCGCCGCGAACGGTGATGAGATCGGCTGCTCCCGATCCCGCGCCGACAAAGTGCACCATGTTATGCCTCCTTAAAAAAGTCAATGAATTCATGGGCTTTTTCCGTTTCGCCCAGTATGCCGTATTCCTTTGAGAACATGATCATTTCGATGTTCATTTCATCGCCCGCGCGGTGTATGAGGTTCGCGTGCGCCTTCCTTGTTACGCTCTCGAGCGTGCGTTTTTCAAGCGCGGGATCCGCATCCCGGAGGAGCCTCACCGCCTCGTCGCAGGCGACGCAGCCGAGGATCTCACCTAAAAGCTCCGGGCTCGCGCCTTCCTTGCCCGCGTGCGCGGCGAGTATCTCCATGCGGCAGTCGCCGTACTTCGAGTGCGTGTTCATCATGTTGCCGGCGAGCTTTACCAGCTTGCCGATATGCCCGATGAGGAGCGCGTTTCTGAAGCCGAGCCCGCGGCAGAAATCAATGGAATCTCCGATGAAATTGGACGTCTGCACCGCGATTTCGGGATCTATGCCTAGGCTCGATTTAATAAACTCCGCGCCGTAATTGCCGGGCGTGAGAAGAACGTTTTCATTTCCGAGCGCCCGCCTTTGGGTAAGCTCCGTCTTAATGGTCTCCACGAGCGCCTGCTCGCTCATCGGCTCGACGATCCCGGTGGTGCCTATGATCGAAATGCCTCCGACGATTCCGAGGCGCGGATTGAACGTTTTTTTCGCAAGCTCGATCCCCGCGGGGCAGGATATGATCACCGAGACGCCGCCTTCACAGCCGAAAAGGCTCATGACTTCGCCGACGTTCTCCGCGATCATTCTGCGCGGAACGGAGTTTATCGCCGCGTTGCCGACGGGCTGATCGAGCCCCGGTTTCGTGACCCGGCCGACGCCGACTCCGCCGTCGATCGTCACGCCGGGCGTGTCAGAATAACGCGCCTCCGCATAGACGAGCGCCCCGTCGGTAACGTCCGGATCGTCGCCCGCGTCCTTGCGGACGGCGCAGGAGACCGCGCTTTCGCCGATCGAGATGTCCTCGACCGCAAGCGTGAGAGCGATCCCCTTAGGCGTTTCGAGGGTGATGCTCTCCTTGCGTTTTCCGGACAGAAGCATCCACGCCGCGGCCTTTGCCGCCGCAGCAGCGCAGGAGCCCGTCGTGTAGCCGAGCCTGAGCTTTTTGCCGTCTTTTTCTATAAATTCGTTCATCTTGTCAGTTTGTACATCAGCGCGTTGACGATCGCCGCCGCCACGTTCGAGCCTCCCTTTCTGCCGCGCGCGACGATGTGCGGCACGCCGGACGCGATGATGAGCTCCTTCGATTCAACGACGTTTACAAAGCCTACCGGCACGCCGATGATGAGCTTCGGCGCGAGCTTTCCTTCCTTTATCAGCCCGTCCAGAGCGATAAGCGCGGTCGGGGCGTTGCCGATGGCGAAGATAAGGGGCTTTTCGAGCCCCGCCGCCTTTTCCATCGAAACGATGGCGCGCGTGACGCCGCGCGATTTGGCCTCCTCCGCGACGTCCTCGTCGGACATAAAGCAGTACGCTTCGCAGCCGAGCTTATTTAGGGCAGCTTTGTTTATGCCCGACTTCGCCATCTGCGTGTCGGTGACGATGCCGCAGCCTTCTTTCAGCGCTTCAAGGCCGATCCCGACCGCGTTTTCGGAGAAAACGAGGTTGTCGACGTATTCGAAATCCGCGGTCGTGTGGATGACGCGCTTCACGACCGCCTCGTTTTCAGGGGGCAGTACGACGCCTTTTTCCAAAAGAATGCCTGAAATTATTTCAAAGCTGCGCCTCTCGATATCCATCGGCTTAATGTTTTCGATCATTGTGTTTCTCCTTTATACAGGCCCTTGCGAAGTTCTCCGCAAAGCGGGGATCGGCAAGAAAATGAAAGTGCGGGAATCCCGCGTAGAGCGTGTCTGTCGCGAAAACGCAGTCCCAGCTGCGCCCGTCCGCCTTTTCTGCGGTGAAGGAATCGCCGGTCAAATCGCAGTCCCACCTGTGGAACTCATGCGCGGGGATCGTATCACCCTTTTCGCAGAGCATATTATCCTTTTTCGCGGTCAGAGTGACGTAGCCGAATCGCGTGAGCCTGCCCGTGTCGAAGGCGGTTCCTCTTATGAAACCAACGGCGGGATGACCCGCGACCGCTTCCGTGAGGTACATGAACCCGCCGCACTCCGCGACGCAGGGAAGCCCGTTTTCAAGCGCAGTCCTTATGCTTTTCAGCATGGTCTCGTTCCCGGCAAGCTCCTTTGCGTTTAGCTCGGGGTATCCGCCGCCGAGGTAGAGGCCGTGTATGCCATCAGGCAGTTTTTCGTCGGCGAGCGGGCTGAACGGAACGAGCTCCGCGCCCATCGCGGAAAGCGCCGCAAGGCTGTCCTCATAGTAAAAACAGAACGCCCTGTCCCGCGCGACGGCAATGCGGAAGGGCTCGAGCCTTTCCGTGATCACCGGCTCATACGAAAGCTCCGGCGCGGATGCGGCAAGCGCGATGATCCCGTCGAGATCAAGGCTCTTTTCCGCCTGTTCCGCAAGACGGGCGAGCTTTTGTTTAAGATCCGTCACCTCGTCAGCGGTGATGAGCCCTAAATGGCGAGAGCCGAGCTCGCATTCCGGCATCTTCGGCATGAAGCCGAGCGGCCTTATACCGATGCGGGCTTCGATCAGCGGCGCAAGGGAGGAATAGATCTTTTCCGTGCAGTTGTTGAGGATAACGCCGCGGATGAGGCTGTCCGGCTCAAACTCTGAAAAACCCTTGACCGCCGCGAGAACGGAAAGCGAGGCGCCCTTCGCGTTCACCGTGAGGATCACAGGCGTCGCTGTCTTTTTCGCAGCCTCGTACGTTGAGGCGCGGGAGGTCGCGCCGAGGCCGTCGTAATAGCCCATCACGCCCTCGATAACGGTGAGCTCCTTCTCCGCGCCGTGCGAGGCAAGCAGGAAGCGGAGCGTGTTTTCATCAAAAAAGAAGGGATCGAGGTTGGTGCTCGGCACTCCCAGGGCGCTCCTGTGGAACATCGGGTCGATGTAATCCGGCCCGCATTTGGCGGAGGCCAATGCCGCTCCGCGCTTATTGAGCGCGGCGAGCACGGCAAGCGTTACCGTGGTCTTTCCACAGCCGGAATTCGTGCCCGCGATCAGCACTCTGTTGACTTTTTCAACACATTTATTCATCCTTCAAAAGCCCCTTTTCACGGGCAAGCGCGAGGAGCCGTCCGTTCGCTTCGTTGAGAGCGCGTACCGGCGTTCCCGCGTCGGCGACGGCTTTGCACGAGAGCATCAGTTCCTTCGCTTTTTCATAGAGTTCTTCGCTTATCGGTTCGAACGCGGGAGCGATCACGGAAGCCGAGGCGAGGCTTTTCGCCACCCGCGCGTCCACGTCGTTCTCGAAGAGTATGCCCGCCGCGAACGGCGTTCTTTCCCGCTGCAGAGCGCGGAAAACGCTTATGCCGCAGCCGCCGCCGGCGACGACGAACACCTCAGGCTTACCCTGCGGTCTTTCAAGCTCCACGCTGCCGAAGAGCGGATCGTAGCTTCCGCTGTTCATATCGTAAAGCGATTCAATGGGAAGCGCCTTCAGCACCTCCTCCGGCGTGCCGAAGGCGGCTATTGTCTCGCCCTTGACGCAGAGCAGAAGATCGGAGACCTTTGCCGCAAGGTCGATCTCGTGCAGGCTCATGATGATCGTCACGTCCTTTTCCAGCGCGAGCCGGCGCAGTATGGATAATAACTCCGTCTTGTGGCGGATGTCGAGGTACGCCGTCGGCTCGTCGAGGATCAGAAGCTCCGGCATTTGGGCGAACGCGCGGGCGAGCACGACGCGCTGCTTCTGCCCGTCGGAGAGGGTGGAAAACTCCTTATCCGCAAGCGCTTCGGCGTTGACCGAGGCGAGCGCGTCGGAGACTATGCTCTCGTCCTCGGGCGTCAGCCTGCCTATCATATTCGTGTAGGGGTACCGCCCGAAGGCGACTATCTCCCTCGCGGTGTAGAGCTCGGGCCGTATGCGCTCGGTGAGCACTACCGCCTGCTTTTTGGCAAGCTCCTTCTGCGGCATCGTGAAAAGCTGCGCGCCGTCCACCGAAGCCGCGCCGCGTATCGCCGCTATCTGACGGGAAAGCGTTTTTAAGATAGTGGTTTTTCCGGAGCCGTTCGGGCCGATCAGCGTAAGTATTTTGCCCTTGCCGAGCGCAAGGTCGATATCATGGATCAGCGCGCTTCCGCCGTAGCCGACGGAAAGGCCGTGCGTTTCGAAATAATTATCCATGCGCTACACCTCCTGCGAGCGGCGTTTCGATATCATCATCCATATGACGACCGGCGCGCCGAAGACGCTCGTCACCGTGCCGATATTGAGCTCGGTGGGGGAGAACACCGTCCTCGCGATAAGATCGCAGAAGACGCAGAACACGGCGCCGCACAGGAAGACAGTCGGTATGACGAGTATCGGCCGGGAGCTTCTTAAGAGCCGCCTCGTAATATGCGGCACGGCGATGCCGACGAACGAAATCGGCCCGGCGAGCGCGGTAACGCAGGCGGAAAGCAGACTCGAGAGCAGTATGAGCGCGGTGCGGAAAGGCTTTACCGCGACGCCCATGCTCTTCGCATAACCTTCGCCGAGGGCGTACGCGCCCATGGGCTTTGATAAAAGCCACGCGGCGATCGCGGCGGGGAAGCAGACGGCCGCGGCGGTCAGAACGCTGTCCCAGCCCTTGCCGGAGAACGTGCCCATCGACCAGTATTTGAGGTTAACGATGTCCTGCTCGCTCGCGAAGGTCACCGCCATATCGGTGACGGCGGAGCAAATATAGCCGACCATTATGCCGACGACGAGCAGCATCGCCATATTCTTGACCTTCTGGGAAAAGAGAAGCACGATAGCCGTGATCATAAGCGACCCGATGAACGCGGCGAGGATCATGGTCCACGGGCTCATCGCGATCCTTCCGGCGAGGAATATCATCGTGATGCCGACGATCATCTTGGCTCCGGAGGAGATGCCGAGTACGAACGGTCCCGCGATGGGATTGCGGAAAAATGACTGAAGCAGGAAGCCGGAAACGGAGAGCGCTCCGCCGAGTATCGCGGCTAGGAGCATTCGCGGCATTCTGATATTGAATACGATGAGGCTTTCGGTGGAGGCGTTCCGTCCGTCTTTCAACAGGCCCAGTATCTCGGCGGGGCTCATGCGGACCGAGCCGACCGCGAGATTCACGGCGAGTGCGATCACCAGCAGCAGGAGAAGCAGGCAGAGTATGATCAGGAACCTGCCCGCGCCGCGCCGCGCCGTATTATCCTTCTTTTCCATCAAGACCTCCGAACGAAACAAAAACCGCGCAAGCCCGAAAGCTTGCGCGGCCGTTTTCCCGCAGCAAATAAACAAACGCCTTTGCCTTCATTCCTTCGGCAAAGCCCTTTCTTCAAGCAGGTCTTCCGGCTCGCGCATCATCGGCCGGGGCGCGCCTTCTCGGAACGAGTTCCAATGGCCGACTTTCGTCCTGCACCCTGCCTCCGCGCTTACGGCGGCGGTTCCGCCCGGGATTCTCACCCGGTTGTCTATTCTCTCCCGGGAGCAGCGTTAGCTTCCGGGAGCACTTGAAGTAAAAAATCTGCTTATGATATTTTATTATTCCGCCGCACTTTTGTCAAGCGCGACAGAATAAAAGAAAATATATTGAAAAGCGGCAAAAACCGTGTTGACAAAATCTTCGGCTTGCGGTATGCTCTTTGTAATCGAATAAGCGTTTGAGTGCGCTGCATCGCCTTCGGGCCTGCAGCGAGAATAGGGAATTCGGTGAGAATCCGGAACGGTACCGCCACTGTAAGCGCTAAAAGCCGCCGTAGACGAAAGTCGGTCATTGAGGGAAACCTTGAGAAGGCTGTGCGTGCTTTGCTTGATGCGTAAGTCAGGAGACCTGCTTGGATGTGTGCTTTTGGTGCGCTCCCGGTATTTGGGGCGTCATCGTTATGTGTTTGTGCATATATCCGGCAGGGGCGAAAGCTTCTGCCTTTTGATTTCGCCCGAATGCTTATTCCTAAGGAGCACCCAAGCCCCTTAAGAGGCTGGAAATAAAGCTATATTACCTTAGGAGGAACCAAATGAAAACCATTGTTAAGATCATCAGCATGATGCTCGCGGTCTTAATGATCGCCGGTCTTGCCGCCTGCAAGCCCGGCGAGACCAAGAAGACCGACAAAGAGCTCGCGGACGAAGTCGCCGCGCTCATCGACGCCATCTACGTACAGACCCGCACCGATAAGACCGACGAGCAGTGCGCCGCCGCCAAGGCCGCGTGGGACAAGCTCACCGACGCCCAGAAGGAGCTCGTCGAGGGCGAAGAGGCCGATCCCGATTACTTCGGCCGCGACACCGGCGACGCCAAGCTGGACGATCCCAGGAACGCCGACGGCATCGGCGAGAAGGAACTCCTCGTCGTAAGCTTCGGCACCTCGTTCAACGAGAGCCGCGCCAAGGACATCAAGGGCATTGAGGACGCGCTTCAGGCCGCCTTCCCCGACTGGTCGGTAAGGCGCGCGTTCACCGCTCAGATCATCATCAACCACGTTCAGGCCCGCGACGGCGAGAAGATCGACAACATGGAGCAGGCCCTCGAGCGCGCTGTCAAGAACGGCGTCAAGATCCTCGTTATCCAGCCCACCCACCTCATGCACGGCGCCGAGTACGACGAGCTTAAGGAAGCCGCCGACAAGTATGCCGACAAGTTCGAGAAGATCGTCATCGCCGAGCCCCTCCTCGGTGAGGTAGGCGCGGACGCTTCCGTCGTCAACGCCGATAAGGAAGCCGTTGCAAAGGCCGTCGTCGCAGCCGCTGTCGCCGACGCGGGCTTTGCTTCCGTCGACGCCGCCGCTGAGGCCGGCGTAGCTTTCGTCCTCATGGGTCACGGCACCTCCCACACCGCGAAGGTCACCTATTCCCAGATGCAGGCCCAGATGGAAGCCCTCGGCTATAAGAACGTGTTTATCGGCACGGTTGAGGGCGAGCCCGAGGAGACCTCCTGCGAGAACGTGATCGAAGCCGTCGCCGCCGCGGGATACAAGAACGTCGTTCTCCGTCCCCTGATGGTCGTTGCGGGCGATCACGCCAACAACGATATGGCCGATCCCGAGGATCCCGAGTCCTGGCTTTCCATGTTCACCGCTTCCAAGAAGTTCGATAAGATCGACGTACAGATCGCCGGTCTCGGCCGCCTTTCCGATGTTCAGGCGCTCTATGTCGCCCACGCCAAGGCCGTTATCGACTCCATAGCTGACTGATAAAAAATGTGTATTAAAAAGACTTTTTCATTCATCCTCTGTATCGCCGTAATGCTCCTTCTGCTCGCTTCGTGCGGGCAGAAGCCGAGCGGCGATCCCGCAGCGGAAAAGGCCCCGATAGCCGACGGCGTCTACACTGCCGATTTCAAGACTGACGGCAGTATGTTCCACGTCAACGAGGCGCATCACGGCAAGGGCGTTCTGACGGTCAAGGACGGCAAAATGACCATCCATATCTCAATGCCGTCAAAAAACACGGTCAACCTGTTTTTAGGCACCGCGGAGGATGCGCAGAAGGACGGCGCGAAGCTCATCGAGCCGACCGTCGATACCGTGACGTATGACGACGGCACGACAGACGAGGTCTACGGCTTCGATATTCCCGTGCCGTATCTCGATAAGGAATTCGACTGCGCGCTCGTCGGCACCAAGGGTAAGTGGTACGACCACAAGGTCTCGGTCTCGAACCCGGTTCTGAGGCTTGAGGACGGCGAGTACACCTGCGCTGTCACCTTGACCGGCGGCAGCGGCAAGGCGACCGTCGAGAGCCCCGCCAGGATCGTGATAAAGGACGGCAGGGCGACCGCGACGGTGGTCTGGTCGAGCAAGCACTATGAGCTCATGACCGTGAACGGCGTAGAGTATAAGCCCGTAAACACAGAGGGCAATTCGACTTTCGAGATCCCCGTCGAGCTCGACGCGGATATGAAGGTCTCCGCGCTCACGACCGCCATGAGCGAGCCGCATACCATCGAGTACACGCTGCGCTTTGACTCAAGCACGCTGAAGAAAGACTGATATGAAGCGCGTTTTCGCCGTCATAATAAGCGTAATAATGCTCCTCGCGCCGCTTTCCGGCTGCAGAAAAGCCCCAAGTCCGGGCGGTCTCGGCAACGGCATGGAACCAAGCGGCAGAGAGGAGCTTTCCTATGCGCACGAATTCTCCGTGGATCATTATGACGGCGGCTTGAAGCTCATCACCATTAACGAAGGCGGCCGTTTCCTCGTCGTGCCCGAGGGCGCGGAGGTCCCGAAAAACCTTGCAGGCGATATCGCGGTCCTTAAGCAGCCCGTTAAGAATATCTATCTTGCGGCGACCGCGGTCATGTGCCTCTTCGACGGGCTCGAACGCCTCGACGCGATACGGCTCTCCGGCACGAAAGCGGACGGATGGTACGTTGAAAGCGCCCGACTTGCGATGGAAAACGGCGATATTCTCTACGCGGGCAAGTATTCCCAGCCCGACTATGAGCTGATACTTCGGGAGAACTGCGCTCTCGCGATCGAGTCGGGCATGATAGGTCACGCCTCAGACGTGAAGGCTCAGCTTGAAAAGCTCGGCGTTCCGGTGCTCGTCGACCGCTCCAGCTACGAAACGCATCCGTTAGGACGCACCGAATGGATCAAGCTCTACGGCGTCATTCTCGGCTGTGAGGAAAAGGCGGAAGCGCTCTTTAACGAGCAGGTGCGGCTGATGAACTCCGTAAGCGGCGCGGATACTGGCAAGACCGTCGCGTTCTTCCGCATAAGCGGCACGGGCTACGCCGTCGCACGCAAATCCGGCGATTACGTAAGCCGCATGATCGAGCTCGCGGGCGGGCGTTACGCCTTCACGGATCTCGGCGACGACAGCGCGATGGCGACTGTGAACGTCGAGATGGAGACCTTCTTTAAAACCGCGAGGAGCGCCGATATCGTCATCTACAACTCGACCATCGGCGGCGAGATATCGTCGCTCGACGAGTTCCTCGCATTGAATCCGCTCATGGGCGAGCTTAACGCCGTCCGGAACGGCGCCGTCTGGTGTACGCGCGAGAGCATGTATCAGCAGACGCTGAATATCGGCCTCATGATCAGCGAGATCCACACGATCCTGACATGCGGCCCGGACGACGAGCCGCAGCTCAAGTACTTTTTCAGATTAAAATAATAATGTATTCAGAAAAACAGAGGGCGCCAGCCCTCTGTTTTTTTGTTTGATCATATCCGCGGATCCAGCACATATGATACCTGCAGCCTCATCACGGCCGGATGCTCACGCCTGTCTGCGGCAAAAGATCGTCCGCACAGGAAGATTAATATATTATTTTTAATTAAGACGTAGCGTAGACAATCACGGCCGACTGTGGTAAACTAATATGAGTATATATAGTTGCAATACAATGTTAGTATTATACTTATATGCGAATGGCCGGCGGCGGGATCGTGAGAAGACTGCCGGGGACAGGCCGGAATACGGAACGGATCTCCGGCTTTAGATGACGACGGTTTATATGACCGATGAAGATCGGTTTTAAACAAGTAACTATATTATGATAAGGAGAGACACACAATGAAAGCAAAGCGAATCCTTGCATTGCTGGTATCACTGGTAATGGTGATCCAGCTGATGCCTGCTGCGCTTGCGGACGCTTTCTATGATGCGGCCAGGGACAAAGCTCCCGCCGTCAAAACGGAAACACCCGCGGACGAGCAGACGGATGACCCCGTCGGGGAACCGGTAAAGCCGGCGAACCGCGGCGCGGTCAGAGGCCGTAACGATGTCGCTACGGTCGAGTACGCCGACGGCGACGGCTTTGAAAGCTATCTTACGCTTACCGAAGCCATAGCCGCCGCGGGGACCGAGATCGACGGCTATCCGCTCGGCACGACGATCAAGCTGGCGAAGAACGCCGCTGAGAACGTCGTCTTCCCTGCGGGCAAAGACGTCGTTCTTGACCTTAACGGCAAGACGCTGTCCAACGCAAACAGCAGCCATACGGTCATCGTCAGAGGCGGTCTGACCGTCGTCGACTCCGTCGGCAGCGGTCTGATCAAGTCCGACAACAACTGCGCGATCTGCGTCCAGGGCGGCACGCTGACCTTTGAAGGCGGCAGCGTCGAGGCGCAGGAGATGGCGGTCTTCATGATCGACGCAGGCACTGCGGTCATCAACGCCGGCACTTTCACCGCACACGACAACGCGGTGCTCGGTTCCAACGGATCGAATGGCCGCGGCGGCAATAACGTCACGGTCAACGGCGGTACGTTCATCGGCACGATCCAGACTGCGGGCTATGTCGCATGCGGCGTTTACGCGGCGAACGACGACGTCTGGAACATTGAAGGCGGCACCTTCGACATCACGAACGGCGCCGGTATCGTCGCCCGCGCGGGTCATGTCAGCGTAGGCGAAGGCGTTGTCATCAACACCACGGGCAATTCGGTCGGCAAGGTCGGCGACTCCCGCGTCGTCGTTCCGTGCTCGGCGATCGTCTTCGATTCCGAGGCGAACTATCCGGGCCTCAACGACGACTCCGTGATAGAGGTCACCGGCGGCACGTTCACGTCCGAGGTCGATCCGGTCGCGGCGATCGGTGACAATTATATCGAGATCACGGGCGGCAAATTCAGCGACAAGCCCGAGGATAAGTACTTCGCGGACGGCCTGACGGCGTCCTCGGAAACGACCGACGGCTTCTACACCGTTGTCGGCGACACCCGAGTTGCAAAGATCGGCGACGTTCGCTACGCAACCCTCGCGGATGCGCTTGCGGCAGTTCAGGATGGAGAGGAAATCGTTCTTCTGAACGACGCTGAAATGTCGGAGGTCGTTGCGATCACGAAGTCCATCACTCTGAACGGCAGCGGAAAGACGTTGAAAACAACGGCAACTCGCGGAATCTGGGTCGCAGCATCCGATGTCGATGTAACGATCAAGAATTTGACGGTTGTTTCGACGAACGGCGCAATGGAGCGCGCGTTCCAAGTGAATTTGAACTATACCGGCGTCAAGCTCACGCTCGATAATTGCACTGCGACCGCGACGATGTATACGGTTAATATTTGCAATGGCGTTGAGAATCTTGAGCTGATCATTCGCAACTGCGATCTTACCGGTTGGGGCGTCATCAACCTCTGGGGTAAGAACGGCAATGTTACCATCAGCGATTCCAAACTGACCGGCATTAACGACAAGTCATACAATGCCGAAGGTTGGAACAGCTTTGGCGTCATTATCGTTGAAGGCGATACGACCGGGCAGACCGATATGCATGCAGCCGCATACGATATCAAACTGACCGGCTGCACAATTACTGCAACGGAAACAACAGGTAATAAACAGTGCATTCTTCTTTATAATAATCCGAGCGTCAGCAATGCCATGACGCTTGAAGACTGCACCATCGTCCTGAACAGCGACAATTGCACCTTCCTGCTTGATCGGGGCGACGAATCCACTACAAAGATCAAGAATACGACCGTTCAGGCGACCGGCGAGCTTCCGGAGCTTCCGGCAATGCTTGCATGGCTGGAAAACGGTTCGTACTACGTTGTCGTCGATGCGATTGCTCAGGTTGGCGATAAGTACTATGCGACCTTCGCTGAGGCTGCCGCGGCGGCAAACGGCGAAACCATCATCCTCCTTGCGGACGCGGACGCGGAATACACGCTCGAATCCGGAGAGATGAAGGTTCAGCTCAACGGTTATGCGCTGACGGTCAACGCGCCGGCAGGCAGCGTACTGAAGACGAGCGAAGCGGAAGGCGTCACCACCTACACGTCCGCCAAAGCAGTCGCCAAGATCGGCGATACGCTGTATGCGTCAGTCGCAGAAGCGCTTGCGGATGCGGTCAGCGGTGATACGGTCGAGGTCTTTGCAGGTGAGCATGAACTGTCAGGTACGATTCCGGAAAACGTCACGGTTTGCGGTGCAGGAAAAGATCAGACGAAGTTGATTCTTACCGCAACGTTCAATCTGACGAAAAAGAATTCGGCCATTAAGAATGCATATATCGACGGAAGTCAGCTTCCGAATTCGTATTATGCAGGCGTGATCAATCTTAAAGCCGACGGAGCAACCTTAGAAAACTGTATCATCTATGGCGGCGGCGGCGGAACATGGAGCGCAACCGTCGGTATCAGCGGTATTGCTGCAGGAGAGACCGTATATCTCAAAGATTGCGAGATCAGCGGCGGTTTCCGCAGTGTTTTCCTTGGAAGCCCGAAAGGCAACGTGGAGATTGACGGCTGTACTTTAACTCCCGGCGCTTACACGATCAGCGTAGACGGTGCAAGCACCACAACGGAAATCACAGTCAAGAACAGCACACTCAAAGGCTGGACTTCATACTCAAAGGTAAAGGCGTCGACATTCGAGAATGTTACCTTTGTAAAGGGTAATTATGACTATATGCGCCCGTATGGCGACACTACCTTTATCAATTGTACGTTTGACAGCAGCTTCAAATTGAATGTAGTCAATGGGGCTACAGCAACGCTTGAAGAATGCTATCGGACCAACGCAAACGGCGAGAGCGTTCTTGTCACAGCTGCAAACTATAGTGATTTTGTCAGCTTTGGCAATGAGGCTTCCGATCTTGTAGCACCGGTAGCAATTGTTGACGGCACAATCTACTACGGCAGCGTAAAGAATCCCGACATGACCGAGGCGGTCAATGCGGCTCATGCGCTGAACGATTTTGCCGACAGCTATACCTTCTACTGCGATCCGACCCCGGCTCTTCCCGAGGGTTATGCTGCATACCAGAACAGCGACGACGGTCTCTGGATCGTCTATAAGCTCGTTACCGGCATCAACGTCGCTCCCGCTGACCTCTTCTTCATCAAGGGCGATACCGAGACCAAGACGCTGACTGCGACGGTCGTTCCCGCAGACGCGATGAACACCGAGCTCGTCTGGACCTCCTCCGACGAAACCGTCGCGACGGTCGATCAGAACGGCGTTGTCACTCCCGTAGGCCAGGGTGTTGCGACCATCACGGTAGCGTCTGTCGCGCAGCCCGAAATGAAGGCTGAAGTGACGGTCGTCGTTGCGGTCGCCAAGGTCACCGACGGCGAGAACAACGAGATCTATTACGCAACGCTTCAGGACGCCGTCAACGCGGCTCACGAGCTTACCGGCAACGTGACGGTCACGCTTCTTGCGGACGTCCAGGAAGTCGTTGTTATCCATCAGAAGGCCGGACTGAACCTTACGGTCATGGGCGAGAATATGCCCACGATCACCGGTCAGATCCATATCGACGGCGACGGCAGATCCACCGGCACGGATACGGTCACGATCACCGGCCTGAAGTTCGCGTACGACGCCGCGACTTACGAGGGCGGCTTCGTCAATCTGCCGAACACCAAGAACACCGGTAAGGTCTACACGACCGGAAAATGGAATTACGCGCACAACATCACGGTAAGCGACTGCGAATTTGCCGGCGTATACGGCACGACGGTCGCGTTCAACTTCGGTTCCATCGGCGGCGGTATCAGGAATATAACGCTGAAGAATCTTACCGCAGACGCCATGCACAGCCTTGCGCAGTTCAACGGCGTGGATAACGTCACGATCGAAGGCTGCAAGCTGACGAACGCGAAGAACGGCGTCAATATGACCAACGTTGCCGGCACCGTGATCATCAAAGACTGCGAGATCACGTCTGACGGCTACACCTTCCGCATGAAGGGCTCGAGCTCCGCGGATGCGACGCTCAGCGGCAACACCTTCAACGGCACGGAAGGCATCGTATTCAATACGTCCGAAGCAGCCGGAACGATCCACATCACCGACGGTTACTACGGCGGCCCGCTGTCTGCGGATGCTGCGAACAAGGGCAGCTTCGACATCACCGGCGGTTACTTCACGGTCGCTCCCGCGCTCGCATACTGCGGCACTGACGCCGAAGGCAATCAGCTCTACCCGATGGCGAGCGACAATGCGGATTATCCCTACACGGTCGGCGCCCCGGTCGCGGTCGTCAACGACTTCGGTTATGACTCCGTTGCCGACGCCAAGGCGGGCAGGGATACCGAAGACGACGTCATCACCCTCTTAAAGATCGCGGACTACGCGTTCGTCGCGGGCGACGTCCTCAAGATCTACAAAGCAAACGACACGATCGAGTTCACCTATACGGTACCCGAGACCTACGTGCTCTCGATCAGCGCTCCCGACGAGAACGGCGTCGTGACTTATACGGTGCGCGGCGCGGTCGCAAAGATCGGCAACACGCTGTATGCGTCTCTTGCCGAAGCGGTCGCGGCGGTTCCGGCAGACGGCACCGAAACCACGATCGTGATGATCGCGGATGTGAGGATCGACGTTTCCGGATATGCAGTGACCATTCCGGCAAACAAGAACGTTGTTCTTGATCTCAACGGTCACGAAGTCATCGGTCAGTGCACGACAACCGGCACGTCCGCATTGATCCGCAACCTCGGCGCCCTGACCATCAGGGACAGCGCAGGAAACGGCAAACTGATCGGCGGCGCTGATCCCACATGGACCTGGGACGGTTCCGACGATTATTCCGGCAGTTACGCAAGCAACCTGATCCGCAACGAAGGCACGCTCACCGTAGACGGCGGTACCCTTTACAATGCGAGTTCCGGTTCCGCGGCGTACGCGATCGATAACTACAGCGCAGGCAAAGTTACGATCAACGGCGGCACGGTCGACGCGGCTAAAGCGGCTGCGATCCGCATGTTCTACTGCAACGGCGGCGTCGTAACGGTCAACGGCGGTACGATCGGTCGTTACAACAGTGATGATGACTGCTCATACATGGGCATTCAGGTCATGAGCGGCACGAACGCGGTCGTCAATGTGACCGGCGGTATGATCGCAGGTATGTATGCGCTCTACAGCAATGCAACCGGTGACAGTGCGGTCAACATCTCCGGCGGTGAATTCGACGGTTATGTCGGCTTTGCCGCAGGCCAGAATAACATTGCGATCAGCGGCGGTAAATTCTACGAATGGGCCGGCACCTGGGGCGATCAGACGGAGTTCATCTCCGGCGGCGAATTTGCCGTTGAACCCGATCCGGAGTACATCGTACGCGGCAAGTGCGCTGTACAGCGCGAAGACGATTGGTGGATCATCACCGACGCGGTCGCAGAGATCGGCACGATCGGATACGTCACATTCGCTGCGGCAGCGGAGGCGAGGGAGGATTATGACACGGTCATCCACCTGCTCGCCAAGATCACCGAGCCGTACACCCTGGCGCTTGACGAGACTCTGAAAGTCCGCAAGGACGGCAAGTCGATCACCGTCAAGGCTCCGGAAGGCCCGTATGTGGTCAAATCCGTGACAGCGGACGGCGTCACGACCTACACGGTCGTCGAAGCGGATATTGAATACACCGCTGCAAACGGCACGGTAAGCTATAAGCTGTTCAGCGGCACCGTCATCAGCGGAAGCGGTACATATAAGCTTCTGAAGGATATTACGGCAACTGTCCGCATCGTTCCCGGCGTCATGGCAACCAACGTCACGCTCGATCTGAACGGACATATCCTGACTTCTACCGCAAGCGATTATGCGATCCTGCTCAGCCGCAACGGTTCCGAGGCGAGCCCGAAGACCTTCGCGGTCATCGACTCGAGCGCGGATAAGGGCGGCAAGCTGGTCGTCAATCCCGCGGCTGACGACGCGATCATGGTGAGCGGCAAGTACAATTACGTCACCATTGGCGAAGGCGTCACCATCGAGGGCGGCTGCGTTGCGGTCCTCTCCGAGAATGATAAGCTGGACGTCTACGGCACGATCATCGGCGGCGACGACTTTGCGGTAGCCACCAACGGTTCGTCCACCAAGAACGCGACTATCACCATCCACGACGGCGCAGTGCTCACGTCCGACGTGACCGCGATGTATCTCCCCGGCAACGTTGGCCTCGTTGTAACGATCGAGGACGGCACGGCCATCACCGGCTCCACCGGCATCGAGATCCGCGCCGGCAAGCTCGACATCCAGGGCGGCACGATCACTGCTACCGGCGCATTCAGCGAAGCACAGAACGGCAGCGGCACGACCGTTACCGGCGCTGCTGTTGCGATCTCGCAGCATACCACCAACCTGCCCATCGAGGTCACCGTCTCCGGCGGCACTCTGATCGGCGAGAAGGCTCTGTACGAGGTCGACCTCCAGGATGAGACGACCGACGGCGTGACCATCTCCGTCACGGGCGGCTTCTTCAACGGCGCGATCGAAAGCGAGAACGTTGAAGGCTTCATCACCTGCGGCTTCTTCACCGATGCGCCCGCAGCCGAGTACTGCGGTAATGACCTCTATCCGATCGAGAGCGGCAGAGACGACGAGTACAAGTACACCGTCGGCGACGCTGTTGCAAAGATCGGCGACAAATACTATACGACCCTCGAGGCGGCATTCGCTGCGGCGGCCGACAATGACACGATCGTACTCCTAAAGGACGTTGAGTGCGGCAATATCGAGGTCGGCAAGAAGGTCACGCTTGACCTTGACGGCAAGACGATCCAGGCGACCGATCCCGAGCTGTTCTCGGTCACCGCGAACGGCGATTTGACGATCACCGGCAACGGCACGATCAACGGCGTTGCGAACGGCGCGGCTTACGACGGCCGGGCACTGATCACGGTCGACGCGGGCAAGCTGACGATCGAAAACGGCACCCTTACCGCGACGGGCGAAGGCTCCGACGGTATGTACGGCGTCTACGTGCTGAACGGCGGCTCCGCGGTCTTCGGCAAGGAAGGCGAGACCGACGGCCCGACGATCACCGCTCACTTTGCCGCGATCGGCGAGAACCACATGACGGCTCCCGGCTCGATCACGGTTTACGGCGGCACCTATACCGCGAATGCCGAGCCGAACGGCGCATGGTGGTATTACTTCTGCGCGGCGATCTACGCACCCGGCAGCGGCGCCATCGACATCTACGGCGGTACGTTCAACGGCTACTACGGCATCTCCGACAGGTATGCCGACGTTGAACAGGAACTCAACATTTACGGCGGGACCTTCAACGCGAGCTCCGGCACGCAGATCTTCGTCGACGAAGTCAACGGCTCGGACGGCACCGCGAACCGCACGATCTGGGCGGCTGACAATGCTCTGACGGTTCCCGAAGAGTACATCTGGGGCGAGGCCGAGGATGAAGGCTACATCCTGTCCAAGGCAGTCACCGTGACCTTCGTGACCGAGGACGGCATCGAAGCTCCCGAGGCGCAGAGGATCCCGGTCAACACCAAGGCCGAAAAGCCCGCCGATCCCGAGAAGGAAAACTACAACTTCATCGGCTGGTTCGCCGAGGGGTCCGATACGGCGTTCGACTTTGACACTCCCGTCACCGAAGACATCACTCTGACGGCGAGGTTCGAAGGCGTTCCCGTAACGATCATCTACACCGACGCCGTCACCGGCAGGGTCCTCCAGATCATCGTTGTTCACTACAACGATCCGAAGGAAGACTACGCGTTCACCGCTTTCAACAAGATCCAGGCGCGTACGGGCTTCCACTATGACGAGAACGACATGTGGACCATCGAGGTCGCAGACTATGCTACCGAGGACACCGTCTACGTTCTGAAGTGGATCCCGAACACAGTCACCGTCACCTTCTATACCGACGGCGGCAACGCGATCGATCCGGTCGAGGTCGAATACGGCACCCCGGTCGCCGAACCCGCGACCCCCGTCAAGGACGGCTTCATCTTCGCAGGATGGACCCTCAACGGCGCAGCTTACGACTTCTCCGCGAACGTGACCGAGAACATCACCCTGGTCGCGACTTGGGCAGAGGCGGTCGCAAAGATCGGCGATACGATGTACGCAACGCTGACTGACGCCATAGCGGCTGTCAACGCCGGCGAGACGATTGAGCTTTTAAAGGACGTCACCGAGAGCGTTGTTGAGATCGGCGGCGGCAAGAGCTTCACGCTCGATCTCGGCGCTCATACTCTGACGGTGGATTACATCGATCAGTATGACGCTTTCGTAACGATCAAGAACGGTACTGTCGCGGGCACGATCTACGCAAACGGCCTCGCAAACGGCGAGACAGGTAAACTGACCATTGCTTCCGACGCCGCGATCGAAGCGGACTATGCGATCATCCTCTATCAGGCTGCCGATAAGACAGGCAACGGCTATACCATCGACATCAACGGTACGGTCAACGGTATCGTTTGGGTAATGGGCAATATCCTCTCCGGCGACTCCGTGATCAACGTCAATGACGGCGCTGTGATCAACGGCGACGACGTCGGTATCGCGATCAACGGTTATGCGACCGTCAACGTGTACGAAGGCGCGACTGTTACCGGTACCGCTACCGGTATCGAAGTCCGTGCCGGCGTGCTGAATGTTGAAGGCGGTACGATCACCGGAAACGGCGCTTCGACCTCTGTTACTGCCAATGGCAGCGGCACCACTACGGTCGGCGCAGGTATTGCTGTTGCACAGCATACGACCGGGCTCGATATCACCGTGAACATCTCCGGCGGTACGATTAACGGCACCACCGCGCTGAACGTCGCGAACCCGCAGGGCGGCAATGACGGCACGATCGCTATCGAGGTCACCGGCGGTATCTTCAACGGTCCCGTGAACGTCGACGAGAATGAGACCCGCGCTGCGAATTTCATCTCCGGCGGTTACTACTTGGAGACGGTCGATCCCGATTACGTTGCGGAAGGCAAGCTCTGCACCACGACGCTGACCGAGAACATCGACGGCACCGAGTACTACTATATCGTGAATGCGGTCACGATCACGCTGGATCCGTGCAACGACGGCGCATCCGAGTCTGTAACGGTTATGATCCCCGCGGGCGAGAGCCTGAGCGAGGACGACCTGTTCACGCCCGAGTACGACAGATGGCACAGGTTCATCGGTTGGTTCCTTAACGCCGGTATCGGTGTTGCTACCGGCACGGGCACCGAGGTCACTGACGAAACCGTGTTCGACGAGGATACCACGATCTATGCCAACTGGTATATGCCCGGCGACGTCAATGGCGACGGCAAGGTAAACAACAAGGACGTCAACCGTCTCCTGCAGTATATTGCCGGCGATGATGTGGAAGTTGTCCTCAAAGCCTGCGACACCAACGGCGACGGCAAGATCAACAACAAGGACGTCAGCCGTCTCCTGCAGTATCTTGCAGGCGACAACGTTGAGATCTTCTGATCAAAAGGAATAGATCATTTTGAAAAAAACGATCGGTCTATTATTGGTGCTGGCAATGACGTTTGCCCTGGCGGGCGCGGCTCTTGCCTCGGGATCCGTTCCGACCTTCGTTATCTCCGAAGAGACGGCGGCTCCCGGGGAGGAGGTCCGTGTGACCGTCAGCATAAAAAACAATACAGCCGTTGCCAGCATCCAGATCGAACCGCAGTTCGATCACACCTTCCTCGAGTGGATAGGCGTCGAACAGGGCGATTATACCGGAACATGGGATCCGAGGATAGACAGAGGATTTCTGAGATGGTTCGGTCCGTCCGGACATAACGTGAGCTTTGACGGCGTATTTGCGACTCTGATCTTCAAAGTAAGTGAAAGCGCCCCGTCGGGCGATCTGACGGTTACGGTCACCTATGATGAGGACAACGTGTTCAATCAGGATGATGATAACGTCTACTTCGCTGTCCGGCCCGGAAAGGTGACGGTCTCGGGAGGCGGAACTCCTTCCGAAACGCCGACGCCTTCGCCGTCCGAACAGACGCCGGAAAACAGCCCGACTCCGACGCCGGGTCAGCCGACTTCCTCTCCGGAAAACAGCCCGACTCCGGCGCCCGGTCAGCCGACCCCGGCGCAGACACAGAGACCGGAAACAAGCCCGACGCCTGCGGCGACCGCAGAAGCAACAGTGCCCTCGGGCTCCGTAGGACCGGGACCGACTCAGACTCCAGAGGGCTCGGACGATCCCTTGAAAACTCCTGAAGCTTCTGAAACTCCGGAAGGCAGGCCGACCGACAGCGCAGACGAACCCACTGCCGAGCCTGACAAGACCGAAGAACCGCATACGCAGCAGGAAACGAAAGGCCTTACGTGGCTCTGGATACTGCTCGGAGCGGCAGCGGCCTTGGGCGCAGGGGCGGCAATAGTCGCCGCAGCCGGAAAGGCCAAAAAGAAATAACACTAAAAACAGCCCTGCCATAATGGTGGGGCTGTTTTTATGCTATCGCAGGCAGGTGCTTTCGCGTTCGAATCGGTTTGCGGGTGCGCTTGGCTCCCCGGGGCGGACTGCCTCACTTCGTGAGGACTGCCGCCCGTTCTTTGCCTTCACGACCGTCCACCGGACGCTCGTGATTGCCTGCGGCAACCGGCTCAGAACCCCAGGCAGGCGCTTCCGCGTTCGAATCGGTGTTCATGAACACTAAAAATATAACCCCGCCACAAGGGCAGGGTTATTATTTTGGCCTCCCCGGCGCGATTCGAACGCGCGACCTTTCGCTTAGGAGCACTGAAAAATGCGTTCCAATGCGGTGTTAAAAAGACGATATCTTCCCCAAAAACCTAAAGAACGTATAACTTTTTCGAAAGGTGGTTTCCAATCGAAGGAGAAAACATTAAGTTCATATCAAAATTTTCCAAAAATTTGTGTAGTAAAACTGTAGTAAAGTAGGTTTTGCCTGACCGCATTAGAATCGTCAGAAGGTGTTCTAATGCGGTCGCCTAAGAGAGCATTTTTTGAGTTGATTTGAGTTGTGAAAGAGTGGAGATTTGGTTCTAATGCGGTCGTTTTAAGGTCAAAAAGAGCAAAAGAAAAAGTCTTAAAAACCCAATGCTTTTAAGACTTTTTCGTGGCACACTTGTCGGGATTCGAACCCGAGACCTTCCGCTTAGGAGAGCCATCGGATAGCGTTAAACTGACGGTAAGTAAGTGCCAAAAACACCGTAATTACAAAGGTTTCGCCATCATTCGCTGTCAGACTTTGAACATCGAAAAACAGCTAAAATCAGGCTTGAACAGGGGTGT
>JAILNX010000032.1 GCA_024691085.1 Clostridiales bacterium
ATTTTTTGCACCCGTGCCAGGGGTTCCAGATATCGTGCATTATTCGTTTTGCCGTTCCTTATAGCGGTTACCCCATTCCTGCATGGAATCGAGTATCGGACGCATGCTCTCGCCGAGCTCGGAGAGGGCGTATTCAACGCGCGGCGGCACCTCGGGATAGACCGTGCGGGTGATTATTCCGTCCGCTTCCATCTGGCGAAGACTGTCGGTCAGCACCTTCTGGCTGATGCTCTCGAGGTTCTTATGAAGCTCGTTGAATCTCCAAGGTCTTCCGAGCAGATTTCTGATGATCAAAAGCTTCCATTTGTTTCCGATGAGAGCGACCGTCGTCGCGACCGGGCAATCCTGCATTTCGGCCTTGGTCTTCATAGTTCCTCCAACACTTTATTTTTTACTGTTACATTCATATTTTAATGTGTGAGGCGCAGGCTGTCAATACGGTTACAAAAAGGTAAGTTACGTATAAATAAGTGCGTACTTGCGTCGATGCGCTCTGCAGTTTATAATGAATACTGCAGAAAGAAGGGATTGAAATGGATCAGAATGAAAAAAGGCTTTGGCTGATAAAATATCTGCTTTCCGAGCGCCCCGAATACGGAAGCATCGTGACCCCAGCGGGCGAAGAAGATCAGAAGCGGCTTTTGAGGAGCCTGTTCAACATAAGGCCGCCGGCGCCCGTTTCAGACGAGTTCCTCATCGTGCAGGACGAGTATCTCAAAGAGACGATACGCGAAAAGGGCGTGTCCGATATAGCGGAGCTGACCCCTGTTGCGAATGGCATTTACCTTTGGCAGGGCGACATCACGACGCTCCGTTGTGACGCTATTGTCAACGCGGCAAACTCGGGCATGACGGGCTGCTATCAGCCGTGCCACAACTGCATCGACAACTGCATCCACACCTACGCGGGCGTGCAGCTTAGAAATGCCAGCGCGGAACTGATGGAAAAGCAGGGCTACGAGGAACCGACCGGGCAGGCAAAGATCACACCCGCATACAATCTGCCCTGCAGTTACGTTCTTCACACCGTCGGCCCTATCGTAAACGGCAGGCTTACGGAAAAGCATAAGAAGCTGCTTGCCTCCTGCTACCGCTCGTGTTTGGAGCTTGCGAAGGCGAACGGCATAAAGAGCCTGGCGTTCTGCTGCATCTCCACGGGAGTTTTCGGGTTCCCGGCGCGGCGCGCTGCGGAGATCGCGGTGGAGACCGTCAGAGATTATCTTTCTAAAAGCAGTGACATAGAGGTGATTTTCAATGTCTTCAAGGATTCGGATCGTGAAATCTACCGGCAGTTACTCGGATAATATAGAGCGGCTGAAAAAGGCAATAAATGAAGCCGACGCGATAGTCATCGGCGCCGGCGCGGGGCTTTCGACCTCCGCGGGCTTTACGTACAGCGGAGAGCGGTTCGAGAAGTATTTCTCGGACTTCGGCAAAAAGTACGGCTTTTCGGATATGTACTCCGGCGGATTCTATCCGTACGCGACGCCCGAGGAGTTCTGGGCATACTGGTCGAGGTACATACTTGTAAACCGTTACACAGACGCGCCGAAGCCGGTCTATAACAAACTTCTGGAGCTTGTGAAGGACAAGGACTATTTCGTTATCACAACGAACGTGGATCACTGCTTTCAAAAGGCGGGTTTCGATAAAAAGCGTCTCTTCTACACGCAGGGCGATTACGGGCTCTTCCAGTGCTCTGTGCCCTGCCACAGCAAAACCTACGACAACGAGGACGATATCCGCGCAATGCACGCGCTTGAAGAGGATATGCGCATCCCAACAGAGCTCATTCCGAAGTGCCCCGTCTGTAGCAAGCCGATGACGATGAACCTGCGCTCGGATGATAAGTTCGTCGAGGATGAGGGCTGGCATGCTGCGGCTGAACGCTACAACGATTTCCTTGAAACCCGAAACGGCAAGGTGCTCTTTCTCGAGCTCGGCGTAGGATACAATACGCCGATCATTATCAAGTACCCCTTCTGGGCTATGACGATGAAGAATCCCGAGGCGACATACGCGTGCGTCAATTACTGCGACGCCTCCTGCCACGAAGAGATAGCGGACCGCTCGATAGTTATCGACGGAGATATCGGAGCCGTGATAGAGGAACTGCTTTAATGTAATAGAGAGAAAAACAGGGTGCATCAGAGTGATGCGTCCTGTTTTTCGGTTTACTCTTTTTGGCGGTTGGCTTTTACAGTGACGCGGTGAATATCTGGGCGATATCCTTTTCAAGGAGAGATGCCCAAGCCTCCTCAAGCCCTTCGTTCTCGACGACGTGATGGCCATCTCGCCTATGCGGGATCCGTCGATGCCTACCTCGCGAAGGCGCATCGGAATGCCGACGGACTCGAAGAATTCATAGGTTGCCTTTATCGCCCTTTCCGAGATCTCGAAATCATCAAGCGAAGCATCGATTCCGAACACGTTCACTCCGTATTTGACAAAGCGGCCAACGGTCTTTTCGCCGAGGATATGCTTAATATTGTAAAATCGGCAATACTGGTATTGGATCCGAAGTGCAAGCCGGAGACGCATCTTTTGCAAGAGGGATCCCGCCCGCTCCGCCGTCATAGGCTTCTTTTCCCTTTAATGGCAAGACGGAATTCTTTGTTGATACTTCCAATCGGGAATGGTATAATCGATCTGTCAAATCGCGAATAACGGGGAACGTAAAAATGGACGTTTCAAAACTTTCAGATAACTACTTTGTGCGGTCTTTGAACCGATCGGATATCGGCATGATCCTCTCATTATGCAGAAAGAACGATCTGTACTATCAGTACTGTCCGCCTGTCTTTTCGGAACATAGCATTCTTCATGATATGGAAGCCTTGCCTCCGCGAAAAAGTCTTTCCGACAAGCATTATGTAGGCTTTTTCAAGGACGGCGCCCTGATTGCCGTGATGGATCTCATTGAGGCGTATCCTGATGAGAAAACTGCGTTTATCGGCTTTTTTATGACGGACACGGCTATTCAGAACAAAGGCGTCGGAAGCGCGTTGATCGAGGAAGTATGTTCCTTCCTTCGAGGAGAAGGCTTTACAAGCGTACGGCTCGGATGGGTGAAAGGGAATCCACAGTCGGAGCATTTTTGGCATAAATGCGGCTTTACGGAGACCGGAGCTTTATACGAGACAAACGCATATACTGTAATTGTTGCGCAAAGAGCCTTATGATCCCGGCTGCCGGTCTATTTGCGGAAATGTCTTTCGGGAAGTCTATCGCACGTAAAAGTGATCCCATCCGCTCCGTATGTTTGAATGAAAAGAAAGCGCCCGCGCAATAATGCGCAGACGCATTTTTAATATCCTGTCGGGGCGCCGCTCAGCTATTCTCGCGGTGCTTCTTTACCAATGCCGCGTACCTGAGCTTCTTAAACCAGCTGCCGATCGGATACGACAGCACGCCGGCCGGGACGCCGACGATCCAGGCATATTTCCAGCCGATGAGAGAGCCGGTAAGCACGGTCAGGGCGGGGGCGATGACCCAGTACAGCAGCCTGAATCTCGAACAATCCTTGTTAAGCTCCTTGACGATATCGACGCCGTTCGATCTGTGCGGCGCGTTCTCTATGAATTCCGCCGCGCCGGCCGTGCCGGGGCAGGACCGCAGGTCCTTACTGCATTCCATCGCCGCCTGCGCGTATTCTTCACTGTCGAGTATCTTTCGCACGGCTGCCCGGATACCCGCAGCCGAATCGTCTTTGAGGATAACGCCGGCGTTCAGCTCCTCGGCCCGCCTTGCAACGGCCTTCTGCTCGCTCGTCTGCGGATAGAGCACCATCGGCGCTGCCATATACATGCTCTCCGAAACGCTGTTCATTCCGCAGTGGGTGATGAAGGCGTTCGCCCTTGAAAGCACGTCGAGCTGGTCGACGTAAGGATAGACCTTGATATTATCGGGAAGGACTCCGAGCGAATCACGGTCAAGCGCATTGCCGCAGGAAATGATCACGTCGACGTCCTCGCCTTTAAGGGCTTCGATGCATTTGCCGTAGAAATCCGGCCTGTCGTTTATTACGGTGCCCATTGAGATGTAGACGAGCGGACGCGCGTTATCTTTTTTCGGCCCGGCTTTCGAAAACACCGAGGGACCGACAAATGCGTAATGATCCGTGAAGCTCTCGACGCAGGGCTGGAACCTGCGGGACGTGTAAACGACCGAATCGGTATCGTTGTCGCTCTGGATCAGCGACAGGGTATTCTTCACGTGATAGCCGTAGGGCTCGAGCTTCTTAAGCTCTTTGGTAAGCCTCGGAAGGCCGAAGATCATATCCGCGAGCTCCTTCGGGGAGTTCTTCATGTACTGCGAGGAGATCTGGTTGAAAGCAAAAGTGCTGGTGGATACGACCATCGGTACGTTGTGCTTCCACGCGTTCAGCTTGCCCCAGAAGCAAACCGAATCGGTGTAGACGACGTCGGGACGGAAGGACTTGAACTCCTTGTCAAGGAACCCGTCCATCGCGAGCGTGAGGCGGATATCCTGCACGGCAAGCTCCGTGGAGGATACGGCCTTGAGGCCGGCTTCTTCCCGCTCCGATAAGGAGGGGAGGAACCTGTCGCACGAAACGAACTCCGCTCCGGAGGCGGCTATCTTCTTTTCGAATTCATTGAACGAGTAGAACCTGACAGCGTTGCCGCGCTTGACAAGCTCGGAAGCGACGGGGATCATCGGATTCGTATGCCCGTGAGCGGGGATGCAGAAAAAGGCGATCTTCTTCATTTTTCGTCACCTTCCTCATCCTCGAAAACTGCGGAGAATATCCCGGAAACGGCGCCCTTCGGAGGGATGGCCATGCCCCTTTGCTCGTCGCCGAGTATCAAAAGGGTATCGCCGGGCTTTATTCCGAAAATCTCACGCGCCTGCTTGGGGATCACGATCTGTCCCTTTTCGCCGACCGTAGCGGTCCACGCATATCTGCCCTCGGGTTTAGACATATTGATTCACCTCAAAAGTATGATCTGTATAACAAATCATACCACGGCGACCTCTGCCTGTCAATAGGGCAGGATAATATAACTTCGGGATGACTGTTATGAAGTCGGCATTGGACAATCAAGACGTTTTCTGCTATAATTGCCTATTGTAAACCCATGCGATCCGGTGAAAAAGCAATATGAAGGGAGATTAATTATGAGCAAAAAGGTGCTTATACTTTCGGGAAGCCCCAGGAAGGGCGGCAATTCAGACCTTCTCTGCGACGAGTTCATGCGCGGAGCGATAGAGGCAGGGAATGAGGTCGAGAAGATCCGCGTCGCGGAGAAGAAGATCGGCTACTGCAGCGGATGCTACTACTGCGTAACGTCGGGCGGCGTGTGTGCGAAGAAGGACGACATGGCCGAGATCCTTCAGAAAATGATCGATGCGGACGTCATCGTGCTTTCAAGCCCCGTTTATTTCTACTCCATAGACGCTCAGCTAAAAGCTGTCATCGACCGCACGGTCGCCCGCTGGATGGAGGTCAAGAACAAGGAGTTCTACTATATCGTCACCTGCGCCGACACCGAGAGG
Source organism: Clostridiales bacterium (assembly GCA_024691085.1). Lineage (GTDB taxonomy): Bacteria > Bacillota > Clostridia > Christensenellales > CAG-138 > UBA3857. Next base: position 5,518 of record JAILNX010000032.1, read on the forward strand.
CAATCGCAGGAGCGCACGATCGAGTGCTTCCGCGGGTATCTCGACTGCGTCGAGGGGGCGAAGGAGATGGGCGTGATCTACGGCACGGGCGTCTATGCGCCCGGCGAGATCAGAAACACTCCCGCCTATATAGAGGCGTACGAGATGGGAAGATCGGTTAAATAAATTAGCAAAGGCTGCACGGTCGTGCAGCCTTTTTCGATCAACAGGGAGGACGCCCTTGACCGGTTTTTGACGGTTCGTCAGACGGCGCCTTCCGCGGGTGCTTCCGCTCCGCCATCATGTCCGTGTCCCCCGTGGGAATGCCCGGTCGCTTCGCCGACGGTCTTATCGAGTATCTCGCCGTTTACGGGGTCGATCTTATAGGAATATCTCTGCCCGTCGTATCTGAAGCTGACCTTGTAGACTACGGTACCGTCTCTGTCGGAGAGCCTTGCTCTGACTCTCTCGACCTGCTCTGATGTGAGTCCTGCGTCCGCGAGGGCGATCTCCTTCGCCGCGTCCTTGCCTATCGCGTTCTCGGGCTCTGCGGGTTCCTCGGGCCTTTCGTGGGAGCCGTGCCCGTCGTGGGAATGCTCGGTCGTTTTGCCGACGGTCTTATTGAGTATCTCGCCGCTTACGGGGTCGATCTTATAGGAATATCTCTGTCCGTCATAATTGAAGCTGACTCTGTAGACCAGGTTCCCGTCTCTGTCGGAGAGCCTTGCTCTGACTCTCTCGACCTGCTCTGATGTGAATCCGCCATCGTTAAGGGCGATCTCTTTCGCCGCGTCCTTGCCTATCGCGTTCTCGGGCTCAGCCGGCTCCTCGGGTCTTGCGTGAGCGCCGCGTCCGCGGTCTCTCTGCCTGCTCTCGGTGACCGAGGTCTCGGTCTTCGCCGTTCCGTCGGAGGCATCCGACGCTCTTTCCGCCAGCACCGCGGGAACCGCGGCCATTATGAGCGCCGTGCCCGTCAGTATTGCTGCTATGATCCTTACTCTTTTCTTCTTCATTTGTATCACTCCTTTGATCGTTTTTTTTCGCGGTCTTTTCCGTTCCGCTGACCGCATTATAGCAGGCTTAATGCGGTCACTTCTCCGAAAACGGACGGCGAAACATACGAAATTCATACGTATTATTTCGTGCGTTTTGCGGCAGGCGGGAAGCGCATTTATCGTTGCATTCACTTTAAAAAACTGCTAAAATATCATTTAAGAATTGCTAAGGAGGCGCGCGATGGAAAAGACAGCAAAGACCGTCTATATAGCCGACGACGATGAAAATATCAGGCAGGTGATAAAGACCTTCCTTTTAAACGACGGTTACGCCGTGGAGGATTTTCCCACCGGCGACGCGCTTCTTGAGCGCTTTTCGTCCGCTCCGTGCGACCTTGCGATACTCGACGTAATGATGCCGGGCAGGGACGGATTCGCCGTGCTGACCGAGCTTCGCAAGACGAGCACCGTTCCCATCATAATGCTCACCGCGCGCGATTCCGAGAACGATTTCGCGATGGGACTCGGTCTCGGGAGCGACGATTACATCACGAAGCCATTCTCCGCGATGGCGCTTCTGATGCGCGTGCGGGCGATATTCCGCCGCATCGAGTTTGAGAATAAAAAATACCGTCCCGCGGAGGACGGAAAGGTCGGAGCCGGAGACCTGACCCTCGACGAGGCGGGGAGGAGCGTGCTCCTTTCGGGCGAACCTCTGCCGCTTACGCCCACCGAATACGGCGTGCTGAGGCACCTGATGCTTCACAAGGGAGAGGCAGTCTCCCGCGAGGAGCTTCTGAACCGTGTGTGGGGTTTCGAGTCGATAGTCGAGACAAGGGCGACCGACGACACCGTTAGGAGGCTTCGCCAGAAGCTTAACGGCAGCGGAGTCGTGATCTCGGCAGTATGGGGCTACGGCTTCAAGCTGGAGGAGGCGCAATGAAGAAAAGACACCTGAGGACGCGGATACTCGTAACGCTCGTCGGGCTGACCTGCGCTGTGCTTGTCGCGGTCGCGCTTGCGTTTAATCTTTCGATAAGGGGCTATATCAGATCGCGCGTTTCGGCGCAGCTTTCTTCCGTATCCGAAAGCATTTCCGACGAGCGGCACGATCCTAAGGGCGGCAAGAGCTTTGACGTCAGGCCCGACAGGATCACGGGAGTCAGGGGCAACGCGGCGATATTCACGGGGAACGGCGAGCTGATCGACGTTCTGCACGGCGACGAGACGGCCGCCCGCCAGATAGCAGCCCTGTGCGCGAACGGCTCCGTACGGATGGGAGTTAAGTACACGACCGTCAAAACGGAAAGCGGCGCCTTTGCCGTTTCAATGGAGCCGGATCCCGTGCAGGCCGGCGCGTACATCGTTTCGTATGTGGACGTGACATCCCTGACCGCGCTGACCGCGAGGGTGAATATCGTACTGATAATAGTGATACTTGCCGCGATACTCGTATCGATACTCCTAAGCCGTCATTTCGCAAGATCGCTCGCGGAACCCGTGCAGAGCCTTTCGGACTTCGCGCGTGATATAGGCGGGGGAGACCTCTCGCCGAGGGAGCTCGACTTTAAGGAGGTCGAGTTTTCGAGACTCGCGGATTCCATGAATCACATGGCGCGCGAGCTTGACGAGTCGAAGCGCAGACAGGAGACCTTTTTCCAGAACGTATCGCACGAGCTGCGTACGCCGCTTACGTCCATACGAGGCAACGCAGAGGGCATTGCGTACGGCGTGATGGATCCGAAAGCCGCCGCAGGCGTGATACTATCCGAATCCGACAGGCTTGCCGCTATGGTCGACGAGATACTCTATCTCTCGCGCATGGACAGGGGCGCTGCCGATACTTCGGCTGAACCCATAGACCTCAGGGAGCTTCTTTCGCTCTGCGTATCCGAACATCGGACGGAGGCCGAAAAGCGGGGGATAGGCTTCGAATTCGATTTCGACGAAGAGCCGGTGATATTCCCGATCAAGGAGACCGACGGCGAAAAGCTGTTCGGGAACATAATCGCGAACGCCGCGCGCTACGCGAAAAGCCGTATCAATGTCTCCTGCCGCGAGGCTGAAGGCCGCGTGTGCGTGATAATAAGGGACGACGGGAACGGTATCTCCGAAAACGATCTTCCCCGCGTGTTCGAGCGGTTCTATAAGGGCGAGGGAGGAAAGCACGGGATAGGTCTCGCGATAGCGAAGTCCGTCGCGGAGGCGTATCACGGAAGCCTCGAGGCTGAAAACGATAACGGCGCGGTGTTCACCGCGGTATTCAATAAGAACTGATTCGTTAGTGATGATCGGGCTGCCGGAAAACCGGCGGCCTTTTCGTGTGTTCTGCGTATTTTTCGCAACGGCTTTTCGGAGATTGGGACCTTTCGGCTTGTTATAATAACGCCGGAAAACAAAACCGAGGAGGTGTTCAATATGAAACTCAGAAAAACAGCTTTCTTCCCCGCGATACTCGCGCTTTTACTCATGTGCTCAATGCTCCTGTTCGCCGCCTGCGGCTCCGCCGCGGAAACCGGGAGCACCGGAGTATCGGCTCTCGCCGCCGCGTTTTCCGGCAGCGGATCGACTTCTTATCAGACGACGGCTTCATCCGCATCGTCCGAACTGTCGCAAGACGACCTGTTCTCGAAAAGAGATCTTTCGGGGACCTATGACTCCGACGAGGCGGTTCTGATCACGCTCTCCGGAGATTCCGCTTCCGCAAGTTCCTCCGCGGTAAGCGTCTCCGGCTCCGTCGTTACGATAACCGAGGCGGGCACCTACGTTTTAAGCGGCACGCTGGACGACGGGTACGTGGTCGTGAACGTCTCCAAGGAGGATAAGGTGCAGCTCGTTCTGAACGGAGTCACCATCAACTCCGACACGTTCGCGCCGATCTATATCGTCCAGGCGGATAAGGTGTTCGTAACCCTTTCGGAGGGGACCGAGAACGTGCTCTCGAACGGAGGATCGTTCGAGATGATCGACGACAACAACGTTGACGCGGTGATCTTCTCCAAGGACGACCTTACTCTGAACGGCGAAGGCAGTCTTACGGTCACGTCCCCGGCGGGACACGGCATTGTGTGCAAGGACGACCTTGTGATCACCGGCGGGACGTACTCTATCACCGCAACGAAGCACGGGATCGAGGCGAACGACAGCCTTGCGGTCTCGGACGGCAGCTTCACGATCAAGGCCGGCAAGGACGGCGTACACGTAGAAAATGACGACGACGATACTCTCGGCAGCGCTTATCTTGAGAACGGGAGCTTCTCGATCGTATGCGGCGACGACGGCATACACGCCAACACGCTTATCGTTATCGACGGCGGGACGTACTCTATCACCGCCGCGGAGGGCGTCGAGGCGACCTGCGTAAGGATCAACGACGGCGACGTCACGATCTCGGCGTCCGACGACGGCATCAACGCCGCGAGAAAGTCCTCGGCGTACACCCCGACCGTTGAGATCAACGGGGGCAGCATCACGATCTCGATGGGCACAGGCGACACCGACGGCATCGACTCGAACGGGAACATCGTGATGAACGGCGGCACCGTGAACGTGACCGGTAAATCCGGCTTCGACTATGACGGCACGGCCGAATATAACGGCGGCACGATCATAGTAAACGGTCAAAAGCTCAGCTATATCCCCAATCAGATGATGGGAGGCATGGACGGCATGCAGGGAGGCCGCGGCGGACGCAGATAAGATCATAAAAAAAGATCCGGCCCGGAGCGATCGCTCCGGGCCGGATCCGTTATTCACTTATGATCATTCCTTTTTCTCTTCTGCGGCCTTCGCCTCAAGAAGAGCCTTTCTCTTTTTCCTCCTGCGCTTGACGGAACCCACGATGATAAGCACAATCACGAGGGGAGGACATACGACGAGAAGCAGTACGACGACGATGTGGGGGAGATTGCCTATGAACCACGCGGCGAAATCGCGAAAGCCCTCGCCGACGTCCTCAAGGCTCTCGCGGAACCTTCTCGAGGTCTCCTCACCGAAGCTTTCCTCGGTAACGGCGGTCTCGCGCTCGACCTCGGTAAGATTGATCGAAACCGTGCTGAACGCGATCTGGCTGTCATAGCTCCTTAAGCGAGCCTCGTAGGATTCGATCTCATAGCGGACGTTTGTAAGGCGGTCCTGGAGCATTATTATCTCCTCAAGGTTTTCCGCCCTCGACAGGAGCTCGAGGAGCGTGTCGTACTCGGTCCTCAGCGATTTGAGCCTGGCCTCGACGTCGACGTAGTTTTCGGTCACGTCGGAGACGGTCTCGCTGCGGGAGGTGACGTTGCCGAGTCCGTCAGCAGCGGCAAGGAACTCGTCGAGCTTCTCCGCGGGGATGCGGAAGACCATCTCCGCGCCGCGAAGATAGGGGGTCGAGCTCTTGTAGCTGCGGTAATAGTTCGTGTTTCTGACGACGTTCGACTGAATGTATCCGCCGAGAGCGGCGGCCTTTTCGTTGATCGACTTTACGAAGTTGTCGAAATCGAGCGTCTCGATATTAAGGGAGGCGTTCCTGATTATCTTTCTGTTAATAAGCGGATCGGTCGCGATCGGCGCGGAAGGCGAGTCTGAGCCGTTCATCGGATCCTTGTACGCGGAGTCAGTCCTGCCTTCGTTAGCGGAGTATTCGGGACTTGAGGGATAATAGTTTCTGGCCTGCTCCGAAGACTTGGCGCAGCCCGAAAGGAGCATAAGCACAGAGAGCATAAGCGCGGCAATTATAAGAACGGATCGTTTCATGTTTTTTCCTCCTTGAAGTTTCTGATTATATAACGCGCGTAACGTGCGTTCGGTTCCCATTTTTTCTGATTATTTCAGAAGATTTGTGAGCCGTCCGTCCATATCGGCCATAAGCCTGTCGAGCCTTGAAACGGCGTCCTCCTCGGTCTTGCCCGCTGCGCCGATATAGAGTTTCAGCTTCGGCTCGGTGCCGCTCGGCCTTACGACTGCCCAGGCGCCTTCGGGAAGCATATAGCGAAGCGCGTTCGATTTGGGAAGCCCGGTGGGGGAGACGGCGCCCGTCGTCATGTCGAGCACGGTCTGCTCGTTATGGTTTTCGTAAACGAGCACGGGTTCGCCGCCGATGGTTCTGACGGGATCGGCGATGATCGCGCGCATTGCACCCGCGATCTTCTCGATGCCCTCCTTACCGGAGAGGGAGTAGTTCTTGACCTTCTCCATCGAGAAGCCGAATTCGCGGTAGACTTCCGTCATTACGTCGTAGAGCGTTCTGCCGTCCTGCATATAGTACGCCGCGGCGTCGCAGACGAGCATCGAAGCGCATATGGCGTCCTTGTCCCTCGCGAAGCCTCCGGCAAGTGCGCCGTAGCTTTCCTCGAAGCCGAACAGGAACTCGTATTCGCCTGTCACGGCGCAGTGCTCGATCCATTCGGAAATGAAGCGGAATCCGGTGAGGACGTCCTTTATCGTCACTCCAAACTTTTTGCAGATGGCGTCGGCGAGCGTGGTCGACACGAAGGACTTGACAACGAGCCCGTTCGCGGGGAGCCTGCCCTGCTCCTTGAGGGAGGAGAGGATGTAATACGTCAGGAGCGCGCCCGTCTGGTTGCCGGTCAGGAGCTTGAAATCGCCGTCCGGCTGACGCACGGCTACGCCGAGGCGGTCGGAATCGGGATCGGTGGCGAACATGAGGTTCGCGCCGACCTTGTCGGCAAGCTGCCTCGCAAGCGTGAACGCGTTCTTATCCTCGGGATTGGGCGCCTTTACGGTCGGGAAGTCGCCGTTCGGCTCGGCCTGCTCGGGCACGACGTTAAGGTTCGTAACGCCAACGCGCTTCAATATCTCCGTCACGGGGACGCGTCCGCTGCCGTGGAGCGGAGAGTAGACAGCGCTCAAAAGATGCCCGTTTTTCTTGAGATTTTCGGGGTGCAAAAGGAGGCTCATCGTGCATTTATAATACTCCTCGTCGACCTCCTTGCCGATTATCGTAAGCAGACCGGAGGAGAGTGCGAGGGAGAACTCCATCGGCTTCACGTCAAAATAATCGAACTTTCTGATGTTCTCGAGTATCCTGTTCGCCCTGTCGGGAGCGCACTGCCCGCCGTCCGCCCAATAGACCTTATAGCCGTTGTACTCGGGGGGATTGTGGCTCGCGGTTATGACGACGCCCGCGATGCAGCCAAGATGCCTGACGGTAAACGAGAGCTGCGGAACGGAGTGGAGCGTGGAGTAAAGATAGACCTTTATGCCGCAAGCGCAGAGGGTTAGCGCCGTCTCCTGGGCGAATATGTCGGAGCGGTTCCTTGAATCGTAGGCTATGGCGACGCCGCGTTTCGCGCCTTCCTCGCCCTCGGTATCGAGTATCATCTGAGCGAGGCCTCTCGACGCGCGCCTTACGACGTACGCGTTCATGCGGTTGGTTCCCGCGCCGATAATGCCGCGCAGCCCCGCTGTGCCGAACTCAAGCTCCGTATAGAAGCTCTCCTCGCGGGACTTGTCGTCCGCGAGCTTCATCATATCCTCCATAAGGAAAGGATCGCATTCCGCATTTTTAAGCCAGCGATCGTACTCTTTTTTCCAATCCATTCAGATACCTCCGTGAAATACACTTATCTTTATTATTATATACAACTTTGATAAAAAAGTAAATGGCGGGTTTTGACGATCTGCGCGCGGTGACAGGGGACGAATGACAAAAAAGGGCCCTGCGATCGCAAAGCCCGTTCGAATACTGCTTTTAACAATTAAAGATCCATGCTGCCGGTCGTCCTCGGGAATGGGAGGACGTCCCTTATGTTCTGCATACCGGTGATGTACATGAGTATGCGCTCGAAGCCCATACCGAAGCCCGCGTGCTTGACGCCGCCGTACTTGCGAAGGTCGAGGTACCACTCGTAGTAGCGCATATCGAAGCCAAGATCCTCGATCTTCTTCTTCAACACGTCGTAGCGCTCCTCGCGCTGGCTGCCGCCGATGATCTCGCCTACGCCGGGGACCAGAAGGTCGGCCGCCGCGACGGTCTTGCCGTCTTCGTTAAGGCGCATGTAGAAGCTCTTGATCTCGGCGGGATAATCCGTAACGAAGACAGGGGAGTTGTAGACCTGTTCGCACAGATAACGCTCGTGCTCGGTCGCAAGGTCGCAGCCCCAATAGACGGGATACTGGAACTCTCTGCCACTCTTTTCGAGGATCTCGATCGCCTTGGTATAGGGAAGACGTATGAAATCGGAATTGATGACGTGGTTCAGCCTTTCGAGGAGCCCCTTATCGACGAAGCTGTCGAAGAACTTCATCTCGTCCGGGCAGCGCTCGAGGACGGTCTTAATGATGAATTTGACCATCTCCTCGGCTATATCCATATCGCCGTTAAGATCGCAGAAAGCCATCTCGGGCTCGATATGCCAGAACTCAGCGGCGTGACGGGCGGTGTTGGACTTCTCGGCGCGGAAGGTCGGGCCGAAGGTGTAGATGTCGCGGAAAGCCATCGCGAAGGCTTCGCCGTGAAGCTGACCGGAAACGGTAAGGTTTGCGGGCTTGCCGAAGAAATCCTGCGTGAAATCGACCTTTCCGTCCTTATCCTTGGGCAGGTTGTTCATATCGAGGCTCGTTACGCGGAACATCTCGCCCGCGCCCTCGCAGTCCGATCCGGTGAATATCGGCGTATGTACGTAGAGGAAGCCGCGCTCGTCGAAGAACCGGTGGATCGCCATGGCGATGACGTGACGGACGCGGAACACGGCCTGGAAGGTATTTGCCTTGGGCCTTAAATGCTGAATGGTGCGCAGATACTCAAGCGTATGACGCTTTTTCTGAAGCGGATAATCCGATGGGCAGTCGCCGTCGACGGTGATGTTCTCCGCCCTTATCTCAAACGCCTGCTTCGCGTCTGGGGTGAGGACCAGCTCGCCGTTCACGGTGATGGCAGCGCCGGTGGTGACGCGGCGGATAACGTCCTGCGGGACTGCGCCGGTCTCGTAAACGATCTGGACGCTGCGGAAAGCGGAGCCGTCCGAAAGCTCGATAAAGCCGACGGATTTCGACTCGCGGGAGGTCTTTACCCAGCCGGAGACTTCGATCTTCCCGACGAACTTTTCGGGAGCCTTGTGTAATTCGTAAAGTCGTACCATATACAGCACCTCTGAAAAAATGTTAAGAGTAATTATAACACATTATATCCGTTTTATCAACATCGGAAAGGATAATATAAAATCAGCCGCCGGTCCTTACGGCGTTCTTCACGGCGTCCCATGCGTCCGCGCGCGTGACCGCCTCGGATGCAAGGCGAAAATCGCCGACTCTTTCCGGCGTATGGGCGTCGCTGCCTATGACGAGTGAGCATCCGGAATCCTTTATAAGGCGTATCTCGTCGTCTGAAAGCGTAACGCGCGACGAATTGACCTCGAGCATTATCCCGAGCTCGCGGCAGCATCTCGCCATGTAGGGGATATCGACTTTCACGTACAGATTGGGATGGGAGATGATATCCGCCCGGCAGGCCTCGGCGGCGGCAAGTATCCCCTCGGCGTTCCTGTGCGGATCGTTCTTTATCCCAAGGAGGCTCTCGCCCCAGATCCCGATGGCGTGACGGTTGAAGGGCGCCACGCTCTTGTGATAGCCGAGAATGATGACGTCATAAGCGCCGCGGTCCTCGGGACAGTCGGATCTCCCGAAGCCCGTCACGTTGAGCTCAAGCCCCAAAAGCACGTTTATCCTTCCCGAAAACTCCCTTCTTAAAGAGAGCATCTCGGCGTTGAAACGGCTCAGCTTTTTGCCCCTGACGCCAAAAGTAAAATGCCCCGGCCCGTGCTCCGAAACCGCGACCGTTTCAAGCCCGCGGTCTATTGCCGCAAGCACGTTTTCGCGAGGGGAGCCCTTGCCGTGGCTGTAGTTGGTGTGGGTGTGGTAATCGGCGATGATCTTATGATCAGACATCTCAATCGAGGCTTGACACAGTCCCGAGGAAATGCTCCTTGGAATCGAAGCCCTTCTTCCTTTCGATTAGTATCAGGAACGACTCGAGCAGGGCGCAGATGGACGTGCCCGTCTCGTAGCCGCACGCGCGGTAAAGCTCATCCTGGCGGGAGGTGCAGATGAAATGATCGGCATACGCCTCGCCGTGAGAATTGATGAGGTTGGTGATAAGCACAGTTTCGCAGCCGCTTTCCCTCGCGATCTTCAGACTGTCGAGCGTCGACTGGGTCTTGCCCGTTCGGGTGATCGCGAACACGAGGTCGTCTGCTCCGAGTCGGGAGGCGTAATTGCGCATGATCGCTTTTTTATCGATCACGACCGAGTCGACGCCTATGCGGCAAAGTCCCTCGGAAACGTTCTCCGCAAGCTGAGCGCAGCTGCCTATTGCGAACCATACTACTCGCCTGCAATTAAAGACCTTGTCGGCGAGATGAGACACAGCGGAAAGATCGAGCACCTTAAGCGTAGATTCGACCGCGCGCATATGCCCGATCATGAGCTTTCTCATAAGCTCCTCATCGGAATCGGCAGGCGAGATAGGGAGTACCGCGTCGCTTTTTACGGACGACGTTCCGCTCGCGAGGGCAACACGGAAATCCATGAAGCCGGAATAGCCCAGCTTCCTTGCAAGCCTTGTTACCGAAGGAACGCTAACACCCGCGCAGCGCGCGATCTCGTTGATGACCATATGAGCGGCGGAGTCGGGATCGGCCAATATGAAATCGGCGACCTTCTTTTCGGCCGGCGGAAGCGTTGAGTAAACAGAACTTAGTTTCATCCTTGCAGGCATATGTATTTCCCCCCATCTATGCCGGTGCATGTATGTTGTGATCCGTTCGGATGGTTAATTCTATCATGAGAAAAGCCAATAAGCAATATGATTTTATTAAAAAACACTGTATTTTAAAGAATTTTTCAGCATTTTTCACAAAAAAACGGAGAAAAGACGCTCTCAAAACAAGGAAAAATGACCGTGCAGCAGATGATACATATTGAGAGGCTTTCGGGAATAATTGTGAATTGCGGAGAACGACCGCGCAAATGATCGGAAGGAGAAGGAAAAAGTCGGTGCTTACGTCATTGATACTCACGTCGGGATGCGGCTGTTCGGTCGAAAGAGGAGGGAACTTTTACGGCGTATCGGATCCCGTCCCGCTGATACTCCCCGCCTTAGAAAACGAAACGGTCTTCATTACCGCGTGGGGAAGGAAGGACTCGAGAGCGGGCTTTATTCCTGTTCCGAGGCTTATTAGTATCGTTATTGAAAACGGAATGGCGGTCAGCTCCGACGTGCCCGTCATCAACTGGGGCGACGTTATCGAGGCGGAAGCGGAGCCGCTGTTTATTAGGGAGAGCCCAAAGACGGGGCCGGGCATACTGGACACTGCGGAGATATCGTTCGGCGAAGGGCGGGTAAGGGCTGAGCTGTTCTACGACAACGGACTGAATATCGCCTATTCGCGCGACGGCGCGAGACCTGTTTCCGTTGCGCTCGGCGAGGGCGAAAGCGGAAGTCTCCGCCCGCTTGACGTGGGCAGCGCGAGATACCTGACGGTAAAGGCCGTCACCCGTGACGGACAGCGGCTCATAATACTTGACCGTGACGCCGTAACGGCGCTCGACGCGCGCGGGAACGAGGCTTTCGTGGCGGACGGCTACCCGACGGTGATCGAGCGGCTCCGCTCCGTGCGCTGCCTCGAGAGGAGGACGCGGTTTTCGTTTGAAAAGGGCGGCTTTGCAGCTATGCCCGCCGAGCTCGGTTTCTTCCGCCGCGGGGAGCATATCCCCGAGAGCGACGCAGAGAGAGCCGTTTCGATCGCCGAGGAGCTCATTTTAGGCTATGAGGACAGGTGGCGTGAGCTCCTTGCGCCGGAGCTCGCGGACGCTCTTCAAGGTGACACGCTTAAGAACTTTCTCGGGGAATACGACTCCGTGAGAGCTCATCCTGTGGAGGAACGGGAGGGGAGGGTGACGGTCGGACTTTTCGAAAAAACGGACTCCGTTATGACTCCGAGGAAGTTTCTGTTCGTGTTCGAAGGAGGCCTTTTGTCGGACGTTGAAGAACTGTAAAATCCGTAAAGCCGTTTCTAAACCCCGTGTTTAGTAATGCTTACCCGAAGCGATCGGGAAAAGCGCCGCGGAAGGACGGGCACAATAACCAAAAACCTTTATAAATCAAGAAAAAACAAGCATATTCATTAGCGTTCGCCGGCATACGCCGCGGACGCGTTCCGCTTATATGCCGTTTTTGACGAAAAAAGATTATATATAATGCTGAATAATGTTGACAAAACATGCGTAAAGTGGTTTAATCCAATGAGAAAGTTTAGCGGTTCTAAACTTTCGGTTTAGAATCATTTACAGGCACATTCCGCTTTATGGAGGCGATAGCTTGATCGATTTGGGTGACAGGATAAAACGGCGCAGGCAGAAGCTCGGTCTTACTCAGGAGGAGCTTGCGGCGAGGACGGAGCTTTCGAAGGGCTTTATCAGCCAGCTCGAACGCAACCTCACGTCGCCGTCGATAGCCACGCTGATGGACATACTCGAGGTACTCGGCGTCGACATCTCCGATTTCTTTGCTAAGGACGAGGACGAGAAGGTCGTCTTTACGCCGGACGATATGTTCGAGAAGACCGAAGAAGAGGTCAACTCCACGATCCTCTGGCTTGTTCCGAACGCGCAGAAGAACGCGATCGAGCCTATCATGGTCACCATCCGCGCGGGCGGATCGACCTATCCCGACGACCCGCACGACGGCGAGGAGTTCGGCTACGTGCTCTCGGGCAGCGTCACGCTGGTGCTTGGGCTTCGCCGGTTTAAGCTCCACAAGGGCGACAGCTTCTGCTTCAAGCCGACGGAGGAGCACTACCTTATGAACAACGCTCAGCGCGAGGCGAGAGTTATCTGGGTCTCGACGCCTCCGTCTTTCTGATAAGACGACATAACGGGGGACAGCTATGGAAAACAAAAAGCTTATCGAGTTAAAACATATTACAAAGGAATACGACGGCGACCTCGCCCTTGACGATATCAATCTTTACATAAGAGACGGCGAGTTCCTTACCCTGCTCGGGCCTTCGGGCTGCGGCAAGACAACGCTTCTGCGCACCATCGCGGGATTCATCACGCCGACCTCGGGCGAAGTCTTTATCGACGGCGTCAACATGAAGGGCATCCCTCCATATAAGAGGCAGGTCAACACCGTATTCCAGAAATACGCGCTCTTTCCTCATCTCAACGTCTTCGACAACGTAGCCTTCGGTCTCAACATCAAGAAGGTCCCGAAGGACGAGATCAAAAGGCGCGTCACCGAGATGCTCGAGCTCGTCAATCTTGCCGGCTACGAAAAGCGCTGGATCGAGCAGCTTTCGGGCGGCCAGCAGCAGCGAGTCGCCATTGCCCGCGCGCTCGTGAACGAGCCGGAGGTCCTGCTTCTGGACGAGCCTCTCGGCGCGCTCGACTTAAAGCTCAGGAAGGGCATGCAGATCGAGCTCAAGCGAATGCAGCAGAGGCTCGGCATCACGTTCATCTACGTCACGCACGACCAGGAGGAAGCCCTCACGATGAGCGATACCATCGTCGTTATGAACAAGGGCGTCATCCAGCAGATCGGCAGTCCGATCGACGTTTACAACGAGCCGAAGAACCGCTTTGTCGCGAGGTTCATAGGCGAGAGCAATATCTTTGAAGGCACGATGGTGAGGGATCTTCTCGTCAACTTCCACGGCATCGATTACGAGTGCGTGGACAAGGGCTTCGGCGAGAACGTGCCGGTCGATATCGTCATCCGTCCCGAGGACGTCGATATCGTGAAGCCGGACGAGGCGCCGCTTAACGGCGTCATCACGAACGTCATATTCATGGGCGTTCACTATGAGTTCACCGTCGACTGCGGCGGCAGCATCTGGAAGGTGCATTCGACCGATTTCGTTCCCGTCGGGGACACGGTCGGGCTCCAGATACTCCCCGACGCGATACATATCATGCATCCCGAACCCAAGGCGGACATCGACGTTACTTCGGACGCGGAGCCTTTACCAGCCGAAGCGGAGGGCAACGAGTAAATGAAAAGAACGCGTATCGCATATCCCTATATTTTTGTATGGATGCCGATATTCATCGTGGCGCCTCTGATCTTCGTCGCGTACTACACCTTCTTTGACAAGGGGCATTTCACGACTGAGTATATCACCCAGGTGTTCTCCGAGCGAACGTATCTTCCCACGTTCTGGAACTCCCTGTGGATCGCGCTCGTCACGACGGCCGTATGCCTGCTTATAGGCTACCCGGTAAGCTATCTTCTCGCCAATATGAAGAAGAACACCGCCGCGCTCGTGTCGATGCTCTTCATACTGCCGATGTGGATGAATATGCTCCTGAGGACGCTCGCGTGGAGGATACTGTTGAACGACGGCGGGATCATCGCGACGGTGCTGTCCTGGATCGGGCTCGGTAATGTGCAGCTTCTCTACACTCCCGGAGCGGTCGTCGTCGCAACGATCTATGACTTCCTCCCGTTCATGATACTCCCGATCTACACAGTGCTTTCAAAGCTCGACAAGTCGCAGATCGAGGCGGCGAGGGATCTCGGCGCGAACAGCGTGCAGACTTTTATGAAGGTCGTGCTCCCGCTTTCGATGCCGGGCGTCATATCCGGAATCACGATGGTCTTCGTTCCCGCGATGAGCACCTTCGCGGTCTCGGGAATCCTCGGCGGAAAGTCCGTGCTCATGCTCGGCCAGATCATCGAGGAGAAGTTTAAAAGAGGCACGTTCGGCATCGGCTCCACGCTGTCACTGGTGCTCCTCATACTGGTGCTCATTTCCATGGCGATAATGCGCCGGGTCGATAAGGACAACGCAGCGGAGGGAGGGACCCTCTGGTGAAAAAGATCGGCAAATTTTTAAGGGGAGCTTACCTCGGCATAGTCCTGTTCTTCATGTATATGCCGATCCTCATCATGATGACGATGGCGTTCACCGACTCGAAATCCGCCTCCCGCTGGAACGGCTTCTCGCTCGGGGCGTTCAGAGAGCTTTTCGAGGACAGCGACGTTAAAGACGCTCTGATCGTCACGGTCATCGTCGCGGTCGTTTCCGCGATCTGTTCCACCGTGATCGGCACGGCTACCGCGATCGGTCTTCACTCCATGAAGAAACGGTCGAGATCCGTCGTAGAGACCATCACGCAGATCCCGATGACCAACCCGGATCTCGTCACCGGTATCTCGATGATGCTGCTCTTCTCGACCATCGGCATAAGCCAGCAGCACGGCATCCTGCGCCTTATCATCGCACATATCACGTTCAACCTTCCTTACGTGATATTCTCCGTAATGCCGAAGCTCCGCCAGTCGAGCGATATGCTCTACGAGGCGGCGATGGATCTCGGCTGCAGGCCGATACAGGCGCTCTGGAAGGTAGTCATTCCGGACATAATGCCCGGCATCGTCTCCGGCGCGCTGCTCGCGTTCACGCTCAGTCTTGACGATTTCGTCATCAGTTATTTCACGGGCGGCTCCGCGAACAACCTCTCCATGCTGATCTATTCAAGGACGAAGCGCGGAGTGGGCACGGAGTTTTGCGCGCTCTCGCTCATAATGTTCGCCGTCGTCGGCATACTCCTTCTCGTTATCAATCTCCGCTCCATAAAGCAGGAGAAGGAAGCCGCGGCGCAGAACAAAAAAGTAATGAGGAAATCCTGATCAAGTTTAATAACCGAAAGGAAGAATAATATGAAAAAGTACATTTCCGCGATCCTTGCAGCATTGTTCGTCGTAACGATGCTTCCCCTTGCGCTCGTCGGCTGCGCCAACGAGAAGACCCTCAATATCCTTAACTGGGGCGACTACCTCGATAAGGACGTAAAGAACGAGTTCAAGAAGCGTACGGGCATCACAATCAAGGAGACCAACGTAACGAGCAACGAGGATATGCTCATAAAGCTCGAGCAGGAGGACTGCCCCTTCGACCTCTGCACGCCCTCCGATTACGCCATCGAGAGGCTCATTAAGGGCGGCTGGCTTGCCGAAATCAACTACGACAACATTCCCAACATCGTCAATATCGACGAGTATTACAGGAATCTTCCCTTCGATCCCGATAACAAGTATTCTGTTCCGTATACCTGGGGTGTTTTAGGCGTCCTTTACAATAAGACCATGGTCGACGAGGCAGACCTCGGCTCCTGGGATATCCTCTGGAATGAGAAGTATTCCGGACAGATCTTCATGTATGACAGCATCCGCGATACCATGGCCGTCGCACTCGGCTACTGCGGATACTCCATCAACTCCACCGATCCCGACGAGCTCAAGGCCGCTGCGGACGCTCTCATCGCTCAGAGACCCCTCGTCAAGGCATGGTGCACCGATGATATCAAGGACAACATGATCGACGGTACCGGAGCTCTCGCGGTCGTCTATTCCGGCGACGCCGTATGGTGCACGGAGCCCGAGGAGGGCAACACCGACCTCGACTTCTTCTGCCCGGAGGGATCCAACCTCTACTTCGACAGCATGGTAATCCCCAAGAACTCCAAGAAAAAGGATATGGCAGAGCAGTTCATCAACTTCCTGCTCGAGCCTGAAATTGCCGCCAGGAACACCGAGTACATCGGCTATTCCACCCCGAACAAGGAGGTCATCCCCCTGCTTGGCGAGGATTGGGAAAACAACCACATCTTCAATATCCCTCATGAGGAGCTTGCGACGCTTGAGATCTTCCGCGATCTCGGTGATGATATAAAGCTCTATGAGGCAGAGTGGGACAGGGTCAACATCCACTGAAAAGCTGATTATAAAAAACATGCGGTCCCGGGAACGGAGTATTCCGTTTTCGGGACCGTTTGCATATCCGCCTTTTCTGTGCTATAATTATAATGGTTGAATATGGAGAAAGGAATCTTGATCACGATGATGAAGATCGCTGTTTTATGCGGCGGCATAAGCCCCGAAAGGGACGTATCGCTCTCGACCGGCGCGCAGGTCGCCATGGCTTTGAGAAAGAAGGGCAATCCGGTCGCTCTTATAGACTCCGCGAAGGATTATCCCGATGATTATGAACATCTTTTCACGACCGAAACGGGCGAGAAAGGGTCCGGCATAGGCGAATCCGCGCCGGACATCTCCCTTCTCGCAAAGCGCGGAGGATACTTCGGAAAGAACGTCGTTAACATTATAAGGAGCGCCTCGATCGTCTTCAACGCCATGCACGGCGCGGCGGGCGAGGACGGTACACTGCAGGCCGTTCTCGATCTGATGGGCATCAGGTACACCGGCTCCGGCTCAAAGGGGTGCGCCATGAGTATGGACAAGACGGTCACGAAACGCCTGCTCGCGCCCGTGAAGAACGTCAGGATGCCGCGCGGCATCCACGTTATGCGCGAGGAATACGAAAAGGATCCCGAGAAAGTCGTTAAGGACACGCTCTCGGAGGTCGGACTTCCCCTTGTTGTAAAGCCCGCGTGCGGCGGATCCTCCGTCGGAGTATCGATCGTTACCGATGCGAAGGGCCTTAAGGATGCCTTCGAGCTTTCGCTCTCCTATGAGCCGAAGGCAGTTGTCGAGGAGTTCGTCGACGGGCGTGAGTTTTCGTGCGGCGTCCTCGGCGATATGGCGCTGCCGCCCATCGAGATAAAGCCCAAATCCGGCTTCTACGACTACCGCAACAAGTATCAGCAGGGGCTGACCGAGGAGATCTGTCCGGCGGACATCACAAAAGCCGCTTCCGATGAAATGAAGCTGGCCGCGCTCACCGTTCACCGTGAGCTGGGGCTTTCCGCCTACTCCAGAACGGATTTCAGAATGACGGCTGAGGGCGTCATCTATGCGCTTGAAGCGAACACGCTCCCCGGAATGACGGCGATGAGCCTTATCCCTCAGGAGGCGGCCGCCGTCGGGATTGGCTTCGGCGAACTTTGCGAAAAGATAATCGCGGAAAGTCTTAAAAAATATGATTGAGCTTGAACTTAACGAAATACTGAAGGCGACGGGCGGTTATGCGAAAGTCGTACTGCCCGATACGAAAGTCAAAAGCATAATTACCGACAGCCGCAAGGCTGAGGACGGCGCGGTGTTCGTTGCGCTCAAGGGCGAGCGCGTGGACGGTCACAGCTTTATAAACGGTATTATTGGCCGCATCCTTGCCGCCGTCGTCGAAAACGAGGTCGATTCGGAAGTTCCTCAGATCGTCGTTCCTTCGACCTACGGCGCGATCCGCGATATCGGCGCGTACATAAGGGAAAAGAGCGGCGTTACCGTGATAGGCGTCACCGGCTCGGTCGGAAAAACGAGCGTCAAGGAGCTGACCGCCGCCGTCGTCTCGCAAAGGTTCAATACGCTTAAGACCGAGAAGAATCACAATAACGAGCTCGGGCTGCCTATGACGCTCTTCCGGCTCACGGAGGATGATGAAGCCGCAGTGCTTGAAATGGGCATAAGCTATTTCGGAGAGATGACACGGCTCTCCCGCATTGCAAGACCGGATATCGCGATTTTCACCAATATTGAGAACGTCCATACCGAGAATCTTATTGACCGTGACGGAGTGCTTCAGGCAAAGACCGAGCTCGTTGCGAATATGCACGATACGCGCGGCGGGGTTCTGATACTGAACGGCGAGGATGACAAGCTTCGCGGCTATCAGGTGCCTGATAACCGCCGAGCCGTCTATTACGGCTTTGATAAAAATTTTTTCGCATATGCGGACAACATAGTCCCTCACGGGATCGAGAGCACGGATTTCACGCTTCATCTCGGCGAAGAATCGATACGCGTCGAGCTTCCCGCATCGGGAATGCATATGGTCCTCAACGCGCTTGCAGCCGCCGCGGCGGGGCATGAGATGGGGCTGACGATTTCCGAAATAAAGCGCGGACTCGAGAGCTTCGTTCAGGTCGAAGGCCGCATGACGAAGATAGACTTTAACGGAGCGACGATCATCAACGACTGCTATAACGCAAGCCCCACATCCATGGCTGCAAGTCTGACTGTTCTTAAAGAAGCTTCGGGCCGAAAGCTCGCCCTGCTTGGCGATATGCTCGAGCTCGGGGAGAGAACGGAGGAGCTTCACAGGGGGATCGGCGCGTTGTGCGCGGAGCTTAAGCTCGACGTTCTCGTCACGGTCGGGGAGCTCGCCGGCAATATCGCGTCGGAAGCGAGGAAGAACGGCCTTGAAAACGTGTGCGCCGTAACGAAGGAAGAGGCGGCAAAAGTATTAAAGAGTGAACTCAAGCCCGGAGACACGCTCCTCGTTAAGGCGTCGAGGGGCATGGCGCTCGAAACCGTAATAAAAGCCATTACAGAGGATTGATCGATGGAAAAGAAGTTTGATCCCGGAAGAACATACGCCATCGCGCTCGGCGGAGGCGGAGCCAAGGGCGGCTACGAGGTCGGCGCGATAAAGGCTCTCATGGAGGAGGGCCTTGTCTATAACGCCGTCAGCGGCACTTCGGTAGGCGCGCTGAACGGAGCCCTTTTAGCCATGCGCGACGTAGAGAGAGCTGAGGATCTTTGGCGCAATATCAAGTATTCGCAGGTCATGGACGTCGACGACGACGAGATGAGCCGCGTATTCGACAAGGACGTTACCGCGCATGAGCTTCGCCCGCTCTTAAGGCGCGCGATCAATATCGTGAGGGGGGGCGGCTTCGACGTGACGCCGCTTCGGAACCTTCTTAAACAGTACGTGGATCCCAAAAAGATCAAAAACTCCGACGTGGATTTCGTTGCCGTGACCTATTCGATCACCGACAAGAAGGAGGTCGTCGCGGACGTGCGCTCGCTTCCCGAGGACGATATCTGCGATATGCTCCTCGCGAGCGCGTATTTTCCCGCATTCAAGAACGAACCTCTCGTAGGCGGGAAACGGTTCACCGACGGCGGCGTGTCCGACGTGCTGCCGATAACCCCGCTCATCGACCGCGGGTACAGGAACATAATCGCGATCAAACTGACCGGCGGACTCGGCAGGGAGCGCTACATAAGGCCGCGGAAGGATCTCGATCTTTCTTATATCTGCCCGAAGCGCAGGCTGGGGAATACCCTTAACTTCTCGACCGAGCAGTCGGCTTATAACCTTTCGCTCGGCTATTATGACGCCAAGCGTATGATCTGGGGCTTAACCGGCGACTATTATTATCTCGAGCGCACCATTTCGGAAAGACAGGCTTACAGGGAGCTTATGGATCTTATCGCCGTCGAAACGAGAGCCGAGAACGATACGGTGTCGCTGAGAGCCGTTCATGAAAGCATTATCCCGAGGCTCGCCAAGGAACACGGCGCTGACGGCGACTATTATGACGTCCTCATAAAATACCTTGAGCATACGGGCGAGGTCTTCAAGATCCCCGAGTTCCGCATAATCAAGGACACCGTCCTGCTTTCGGAGGTCAAGGGAGAGCTCAAAAAACGCGGCGTCGCGACAATCACGCCGAAGGCTTTCAAGTCATAAACCCGAATAAACGACGGGGAAGAGGTTCATTCCGAATCCCCGTTTTCTTTTTGGGCAAGGTAGTTCGCTATACCCTCCGCGACGCCCCGAGCAAGCAGCCGCTGATAGTCCCCGGTAATGAGCTTCGCTTCGTCGTCGGCGTTCGAAAGGAACCCGCACTCGACGAGTATGCTCGGCACCGTCGGCACCCTCAGCACGAAGAGATCCTCGGGATTTGCCGCCCTCGGCGGCCGGCCTACCGACTCGCAAAGGCTTATGATAACGCAGTCGGCGAGCGCTTTTCCCTCGGTCGAACCCTTCATATAGAACACCATCGGCCCCGATACAGTCCTGTCGCGGAACTTGTTCATGTGTATGCTGACGACGAGATCGACGTTTTCAAGCTGCATGATCTCCTTCCTGCGCGACATATCCTCGGCTTTAGTCTTTCCGATGGCTTCGCCGTCCGTTCTCGTCATGACGACGTAAAAGCCGAGCTTCGTAAGCTCCTCCGCAAGCAGCTCCGATACTTTCAGATTCAATTCCGCTTCGACCGCGCCGGTCACCGTGCCGACTGCGCCGCCGTCAAAGCCGCCGTGCCCGGCGTCGATCACTATCGCGATCGCTGATGCGGGTATGCTTATATCCGGCGAAGCCGTTTTTTCTGCGCCGAAACCGTGAGGATCCGTCATCGCGGCGATATCCTTCGAGCCCGTAAGACCTATCCACGCAAGGCTGACCGCCCCCGCGAGCACGAGAAGCGAGAGCGCGAGATCGGTAAGCCTTTTGAAATCGATCCTTTTTTTTCGCATAATGAAAGCCGTCCTTTCACTAATCCATACGGCGCGGCCTTTCATGTTATGCGCGAAAACAAAAAAAGACGCCGTTTCGTTAAAAACGGCGTCTTTGCATTTAGCCTTAGCTCAGTTCGAACGCTCCGGTATAGAGCTTGTAATATCTGCCCTTCTGGGCGATCAGCTCCCTGTGGTCGCCTCGCTCGATTATCTTGCCATGCTCGAGCACCATGATCGCGTTGGAGTTCCTTACCGTGGAGAGGCGGTGGGCTATTACGAAAACGGTCCTGCCGTTCATAAGCTCATCCATGCCCTTTTCGATCAAGGCCTCGGTCCTCGTATCGATGGAGCTCGTTGCCTCGTCGAGTATCAGGACGGGCGGATCGGCGACCGCGGCTCTCGCTATCGCAAGCAGCTGTCTCTGTCCCTGGGAGAGATTCTCGCCGTCGTCGACGATCATCGTATCGTAACCCTGCGGCAGATGCATTATGAACGAATGCGCGTTCGCGAGCTTCGCCGCGCGGACGATCTCCTCCTCGGTCGCGTCCTTGCGCCCATAACGGATGTTCTCGCGCACGGTTCCCGTGAACAGATGCGTGTCCTGCAGGACCATAGCCAGGCTTCGTCTTAAGGAATCCTTCTCGATCTCGCGGATATTGAAGCCGTCGTAGGTGATCTCGCCCTCCTGAATGTCGTAGAAGCGGTTTATCAGGTTGGTGATGGTCGTCTTGCCCGCGCCGGTCGAGCCGACAAAGGCGATCTTCTGACCGGGCTTCGCGTAGAGGCTTATGTCGTCGAGAACGACCTTCTCGCCGTCGTACGAGAACGTCACGTTGTTGAAGCAGACGTGACCGCGCACCCTCGTAAGGGTTCCGTCAGGCGACTTCCACGCCCAGATGTCGGTGCGTTCGGAGCATTCGTAAAGCTCGCCGTCCCTGATGCCTGCGTTGACGAGCTTCACCGTCCCCTCGTTGGGCTCGGGCTCCTCGTCGATCAGCGCGAATATCCTCTCGGCTCCCGCGAGAGCGGACAGTATCGAGTTGAACTGCTGGCTCATCATCGTGATCGGGCGGGAGAAGTTGCGCGTGTACTGCAGGAAGCTGACGAGCGCGCCGGCTGAGAGGGTAACCAGAGCGGGATAATTTCCGTTCAGCCCCGCGACGACCATCAGCGTTCCCAGAAGGGCGGTGATCGCGTACTGGATGTAGCTCAAGTTGCCCATTATCGGCATCAGTATGCTCGCCCAGGTGTTCGCGCCTGCCTCCGCGCGCCTCAAGTTGTCGTTCAGCACAGCGAAGTTCGAGTCGATCTTCTCCTCACGGCAAAAGACCTTAACGACCTTCGAGCCCTCGGACATCTCTTCGATATAGCCGTTCGCGACGCCGAGCGCGGCCTGACGCTTCTTGTAGAACGCGCCGCTCTTCTTGCCCAGATTCTTTACGACGAGTATCATCAGAACGAGCATGACGACGGTCACGACCGTCAGAGCGGGACTCAGAACGATCATCATTATGAACACGCCGCTGACGCGGAACAGGCTGTCGATAAGGTTCGGAATGCTCTGTCCGAGCATTTCACGCATCGCGTCTGTGTCGTTCGTGTAGCGGCTCATGATCTCGCCGTGCGTGCGCGAATCGAAGTATTTGATCGGCAGCTTCTGCATCTTCGCAAACATTTCCTTGCGGATATCGAGAAGCACGCCGGTGGATACGTTGATCATCAGCCTTGCGTTGACGTACACGCAGATGATGCCTGCGATATAGACGATCGCCATCTTCAGTATCTGTCCGCCAAAGGCGTTCCAGCGTTCAGGCGTAGCGCCTTCCTTCAGCATCGGGCTGATGTAATCGTCTACGAGCGGGCGAAGCAGCGCCGTGCCCGCGACGTTCGCAAGGGCGGCGACTATTATGCAGACCACGACGACCGCAAGTATTGCCTTGTAGCGCTTGAAATAGCCTAAAAGACGCAGGAACGTGCCTTTTGCGTTCTTCGGCTTCGCGAACCTGTTGCGGTTGTTTGCGCCGGGACCGCGGGCGACTCTCTCGGAAGATTTGGGTGCGTTGCTCATGCTTCGTCGCCTCCCTTCATCTGGGATTCATAGACTTCTCTGTAGATCTCGTTGGTCTCAAGCAGCCTCTTGGGAGTGTCGAAAGCGACGAGCTTACCGTCGTCAAGGACCATGACGCGGTCGGCGTCCATGACGGACGCGATGCGCTGGGCGATTATGAACGTCGTAGTCCCTTTAAGCTCCGTGCGCAGAGCCTTCCTTATCGAGGCGTCGGTCGCGGTGTCGCAGGCGCTCGTGGAGTCGTCGAGTATGACGACCTTCGGGTCCTTAAGAAGCGCGCGCGCTATGCAAAGACGCTGCTTCTGACCGCCTGATACGTTTACGCCGCCTTGACCGAGATCCGACTTGTAGCCGTTCGGGAAGCTCATTATGAAGTCGTGCGCGCATGCGGCGCGGCAGGCGGCTTCGATCTGCTCCCCGGTCGCGTCCTCGTTGCCCCAGCGGAGGTTATCCTCGATCGTACCGGAGAACAAAAGATTCGTCTGCAGAACCATTGCGACCTTGTCGCGAAGGGCGTGGAGCTTGTATTCACATACGTCGTGTCCGCCCACTCGGACGCTTCCCGAAAGCACCTCGTAGAGCCTCGGTATAAGCTGGACGAGCGTCGTCTTAGACGAGCCCGTGCCGCCGATTATTCCTATCGTCTCACCGGCGTTGACCTTAAAGCTCACGTTTGTCAGGGTGAGATTGTCGGGGTTTTTGCTGTAAGAAAAGCTTACGTTCTCGAACTCGACGCTGCCGTCGGCAACGCTTAATTCGGGGTCCGCGTCGTCGTCGCTTATATCGATCTTCTCGTCGAGTATCTCAACGATACGCTTCTGCGAAGCCCTCGTAATGATGAAGCTGATGAACACCATCGAGAGCATCATAACGCTCGAGAGGATCTGACCGATATAGGCAAGGAAGCCCGTAAGATCGCCTATGCCCATATCGCCGGCGACGATGAGCTTTCCGCCGAAGAAGCAGACGGCGATGATCGCGCCGTAGAAAATGAGCTGCGAAAGCGGGTTGTTCCAGATGACGATGCGTTCCGCGGCGAGCTGCGCTTTTCTTAAAGCGGTGGCGGAATCCTCGAAGCTGACCGTCTCGTCCTCGCCCTTAACGAAGGCCTTGACCACGCGGATCGCGATCAGATTCTCCTGGACGCGGGCGTTCATGAGATCCATCTTCGTCAGCATCTTTTCGAACATCGGGTGCGCCTTGATCATGATGATCAGAAGTATCGCGGCGAGCAGCGGTATCGCGACGGCAAAGACGATCGCGAGCTTTGCGTTCACGGCGATGGCGAAGAAGAACGCGGTGATCATTATGATGAAGTTGCGAACCGTCATTCTAATCAGGATCGTAAAGAGATTCTGGATGTTCGTTACGTCCGTCGTGAGCCTCGTAACGATGCTAGCGCTCGAAAACTTATCGGTGTTCGCAAAGGAAAAATCCTGCACCTTGCGGAACAGCATATTTCTGAGGTTCGCCGCGAAGCCTGTTCCGGCGACGGCGGCGAGACGGGCGCACAGCGCTCCCGCGAGAAGCGCGAAGATCGCCATGAGGATCATGAGACCGCCGTAGGTCAGTATCACGCTCATGTTCGGGTCGGGTACCTCGATGCCCTGCTTTATGAGCTTCGTCATCAGATAGGGGATGAGTATCTCGAGAACGCCTTCGACTATTATCATGAGAGAAGCGCCCACGGAATGCTTTCCGTACCCCTTGATGGCGGGAAACAGTTTCCTTATCATCCTTACTCCTTTCCGCCGTCTTCCGAGCAGAGGAGCTTCGAGAGCTCCATATTGTTCATACTGCCTGTGTCGGCAGATTCGAGATTGCCTATTATCCTCGAAAGAAGATCATAGGTTAGTATCTGTTCCTCTTCGGAAAAACCCGAAAGCATCTCGCTCTCAAGCTCGTCGAACACCTTACGGCAGTTCTTTGCGGCGTTTAGGCCGACTTCCGTGATGTGCAGGCTGTTGGCGCGAAGATTTCCCTTGCACACGTCGCGCGAAACGTAATTCGAAGCCTCCATGCGCTTTAAGCTCTGCGCGACGGAAGCGGGGGAGACCTGCATCTCCTCTGCGACCTCTGCCTGCGTGCAGCCGTCGTTCTTCTCGATAAACTCGATCATCCGCATCTGAGAGGGGGGTATAAGCCCCTTTTCCTGCGAGCGCAGATGATAGCGCATCAGAAGATCGATGCGGCGAAGCCTGCCGCCTATGCGGCGCGCCTTATCCATCCGATCAACACTTCCTTTCGTTAACCGTTTAACTGTTAACTGATTAATTATTAAGCGATTTATATTTTAGTACCGAGTTATGCCGTTGTCAACAGCGCCTGTGTGCGACAAATAAATATATAATAAGAAACCCCTCAGCCTTGACAAGGAGGGGGAAAAAGAATTAATATAGTAGCCGAAGGAGATACTTGAACAATGAAGATTGGAATAGACGTCGACGGCGTACTTGCCGATCTAGGCAGATTTTTAAAAGAAGAAGGCGAGCCGTTTTTCAAGAAGAAATACGGGCTCGACGTCGTTGACCCCGACAGATGTCACGCCGAGGAGATGTTCGGATGCACCGTCAGACAGAGAAAGAACTTCTGGCGGCACTGCGGCTGGCATTATATCGCGGGCGAAGCGCCGATAAAGGGCTGCTCCGAGGTGATAAACAAGCTCGTTGACGGGGGAAACAGGATCTATATCGTGACCTGCAGGGCGCTTACCGCAAAGCACGGGCCTTTCCCCGCGTTTTTAAGGAAGGTTCTCCGCGGCTGGCTTAAGAAAAACGGCATAAAGTACGACGACATTATCTACTGCCCCGAGGACGATCCCGCGGGCAGAAAGCTGGAGGCATGCGTAAACAGCGGGATCGACGTTCTTATCGACGATAACCCGGATAATCTGCTTGCGGTCAAGGACAGCGTGCTCGCCGTCTGTTTCGATTCGCCGTGGAACGCGCACTTGGACGACGGGAAGATCGTCAGAGTAAAGGGCTGGGAAGGTATCGACAGCTTCTTTCGGAATATGACGGGATATTGACTTTTTCGCCCGTTGGTTATACAATTGATCTGATCCGAACAACTTAAGGAGGGTTTTGAAAAATGGCAAACAAATACCGTGTCAAATGTCCCGGCTGCGGCGAAGTGATGGATATCCTAGCTTCCGGCACCTGCCCCAAATGCGGCGTGATGCTCGACGTCAATCAGCCCGGCATGCTCAAGATCTACCGCATGGGCAACTTCGTGGGCTCCGCCGTCGGTTACGGCATCTACATAAACGATCAGCCCTGCGGCCACGTCGGCGACAGGCAGACCGTCATGATCCCGCTGCCCTACGGCACCTATAAGCTTCATATGACCGCCGGAATGACGAGAAAGTGCAATGACCTCACGTTCACCGTTTCTCCCGAGGACAGGCTCATCTGCGTCAAGGTCCACCTCAAGATGGGCTTCATTCAGAACACTCTCGTCCCCGAGCGCGTCGATCCGAGCACGATGCCAGAATAATTGAAACACATCGCAAATAATCAGCCGGAAGGTCGATCCTTCCGGCTGTTTCATTCAGTTCTGTTCGTCCGGCTTTTCGCTTTCGTCCGTGTCGGGAGCGCTTTTCTTTCCGTTCCTTATGACTGAGATCAGCGTCAGTACGCAGACGACCGCGTCAGCGATCCCGCCGACGAAGTTTTTAAGGAAAAAGTTGAATACGCAGAACGCGAACACGTTGATGATGAACGCGATCTTCAGCGCGCGATCGTTGTCCCGGAAGCGGAACATTGCGACGGAATACTCGAGATTCGCGGCGATAGGCAGCCAGTCGAGCCAGCCGAGCGCGTTATGGCTTAATATGATCCCGACGACGCCGAGCAGAACGCCGAGAGCGACGAGTATCCATTCGATGACCTTGTGCTTAAGGTTCTTTATCGCGGCAACATTGCGAAGGATCGCGACAACGTTCTGCGCGACGCCGCTGTATCCCTTAAGAACGAAGGAGGCCGCGCCGTAAAAGACCTGGCTTATGATCTGGATCGCGAGTATCTGATCACGCTTCTTCCGGGTGCCGCTTATCGAGTCGGTCACGCACGCGCACAGACTGCAGACGTTGCCTATGATTATTTCCCTTAATCCATCCAAATTATATGGAGTTCCTTCCGTTTGGGCGTATTATTTTACGGTATTGTTATAGAATTCGGCTATCGTCTCCGCGGCGGACGGATCGTCCGGATCGACGGTGAGATCCGCGATCGTCAGGTATTTTTCGTGGCGTTCCCCGTACTGGGCGAGTATCCTTCGGTCGATCTCCTCCTGCGTTTTTCCGCGAAGGAGCGGACGGTTCACGATGTTCTGCCCGAGAAGCTTTTCGGGCTTCCTGTCAAGGAACACCGTGACGCCGGAATGCTTTATTACGGACTCGTTATCGAAGAAGAAAGGCGTACCTCCGCCGAGGGCGACGATCGTCCCGCCCTTTAGCGCGACGGCGAGAAGGACTCCCGACTCGATCTCGCGGAAGCGTTCTTCGCCGTACTCGTCGAAGATCTCGTCGATGGTCTTTCCGACGCTCCGCATGATTATCTTGTCCGTATCGGCGAGCGGCAGGGATAGGAGCTCCTTAAGCTTCTTTCCCATGCGCGTTTTTCCGCAGTCGGGCATGCCGGTAAGATAGAGGTTGAGCCCCTTTTTCTGGATCCGTTTCGACTCGTCGATGAGGAGCCGCATAAGCCTTTCCGCGCCGTCAGCGTACACATCGGGAACGTATTCGAGCCTTGAAGAGAGGACATCGGCCTCACGCGCGGGATCCGTCACGGACAGACCCTTCGCGCGCTTTACGCGGCCGATCCTCTCGGCGGTATCCATACGCTCGGCAAAGAGGCGCATCATCTCGCGGTCGACGCCGTCGAGCTTTTCCCTTAATTCACGAAGATCGTCCATGTTCGTCAGTTCCTTTTGAAGTCGAGTAAAAGATCGTAAAGCCCGAGGCAGACCGCAGCTTCGACGGCGACCGCGCCGCGCGGCAGTATCGCCGTGTCGTGCCGCCCCTTTATCTCGAAAGGTACGGGCTTTTCGTTTATAAGATCGTATCCCGTCTGCATAAGCGCGACCGACGGTACCGGCCTGAACCAAACGCTTACGAGCATCGGCATGCCGTTTGCCATGCCGCCGTTTATGCCGCATGAGCGGTTAGTGACCGTAAGACCGCCGTCCGTGAACTGATCGTTCATCCCGCTCCCGTATTCCTTAATATCTCCGAAGCTCAAGCCGCGAAGCCCGGGGATCATGAAAAGATACCTTGAAAGCGTGCTCTCGATACCGCCGAAGAGCGGCTCGCCGAGTCCGACGGGAAGTCCGAGCGCCGCGCATTCGAGACCGCAGGCGAGGGTATCGCCCTTCTCGCGCGTCTCGGTTATCAGCCGTTCCATCGCTTCTTTCTTTTCCGAGGAAACGAGCGGGAAGAACGGATCGAGCTTCGGCGCTTTAGTCATTACGGGGTCGAACGGCTCGTCATGCACGGAACCGATAAAACTTATATGTGAAAACACGGTTATGCCTTTTTTTTCAAGGAGCTGACGGCAGACGCTACCGGCAAAAGTCAAGGGGAGCGTCATCCTGCCGGAATACCTGCCTCCGCCGGAGATGTCCTCTTTACCGCCCGACTTGACAAACGCGGCGAGATCCGCGTGCGAAGGACGGGCGACGGGGGAGTACGCGGAGCGGTCATAGGCCTTGTTCGGAAATACGGCGCGCAAAGGCTCTCCCGTAAGGACTCCGCCGTCAAGTCCGGATTCCACTGTAAATACGTCCGATTCACGGCGGGGCGAGGCGTAGCCGTAATTACCCGCGCGGCGCCTTTCCAGATCGAAACGGACGGCGTCCATATCGATCCCGACGCCGGACGGCAGACCTTCTATCACGCATCCGACGAAGGGTGCGTGCGAGGCGCCGAAGAGCGTCAGTTTAACGTTGTTTCCAATCGAGTCCATAACCGATCCTTTCAAGATCATTCCAAAACCGCGGAGCGGATTTATTCACGCATTCGGCGCCGTCGACCGTGACGGGCTTGTCCGATATCATCGACATTACGGCGGCCGCAAACGCGAGCCGGTGATCCCCGAGGGAGGAACATTCCCCGCCATTAAGCCGCCCGGAGCCGTGGATCATGACCGCGTCGGAAAGAACCTCCGCGCTTCCGCCGAGATCGCGTATCAGCTTAACGACGCTCGATTCGCGGTCGGATTCCTTCGTGCGGAGCCGTCTCGTGCCGCGTATCACGGTATCGCCCCTTTTTCCGCAGGCGCAGGCCGCGAGCACGGGCAGAAGGTCGGGACAGTCGGTGATATCGCATTCTGCCATGTCGGCGAGCTTCATAAGATCCTTGTCCGGCTGGAGGGTATCGTCTGACGAGCCGATGATCTCGACGTCTCCGCCGAGAACGTTCATCGCCTCGAATACGGCCGCGTACGAGCGGTCGCCGGTAACTGGGATCTTATCCGGCGCGGCGTACTTTGACGGATGCGTCACGCAGCCCGCTTCCGTCTCGTCGATCCTGCCGCCGAAGAGCCTGACGAGATCGAGCGTCATATCGGCATATGGTTTTGAAACGAGACCGTTCAAGACCGTTATCTCGCAGTCGTGCGGGAGAAGGGGGAGGGCGATCAGAAGCCCCGACAGAAACTGGCTCGAGCGGGAGCAGTCGATCGCGTACCTTTCTTCGTCAAGCTTTTTTTCAATTACGAATCCGCGATCCGTATACGAAGCGTTAACCGAAAAACAGCTTTCAAACTCGGCTATCCCGCGTTCGATCACGCGCGCCTCGCCTTCGATCTCAGCCCTTCCTTCAAGAAGCAGAACGGGCGTCAGCATACGCATGAGCGCTGCGGATCCGCCGACGTAATGCCTTGAGGAGCCGACCGCGCTTAAGGCGCACAAGATATCCGACGAAAGCTCCTGGCCGGGGAAGCCCTCGACTGCGCGCGCGGGATCTTCGCCCGAGAGCGCGAGAAGGAGCGCGGCGCGTATCGCCTCGGATTTCGAGGGCGGAAGAATCACCGCGCCGTGAGGGCGTATCCCGTTTTTCAGCTCAACTATCATGCCTTTAGTATATCACGCCCGATACTTGAAATCAAACCCGATAAATGATATACTGAATCGATAAGAATCAAAGGAGGCAAAGTATGTACTGCACAAGAAAAGTAACCGACGACATCATCTGGGTAGGCGGCAACGACCGCAGACTCTCCGTGTTCGAGGGAGTTTATAAATGCCCGACAGGCGTTTCCTACAATTCATATCTTATCAAGGATGAAAAGACCGCTTTAATGGATACGGTCGACAGCTCCGTCGCGGCGGTATTCTTCGAGAACGTCGATCACGAGCTCGGCGGAAGGCTCCTCGATTACGTAGTCGTTCAGCACATGGAGCCCGATCATTCCGCGACTCTCGGCGAGCTTATAATGAGGCATCCCGAGGCGAAGATCGTCGCGAACCAGAAGCTCTCCGTGATGATAAAGCAGTATTTCGACTTTGACCTCGACTCCCGGCTCGTCCTCGTCAAGGAGGGCGACGTGCTCGAGCTCGGCCGCCACTCGCTCACGTTCGTAATGGCGCCTATGGTGCACTGGCCCGAGGTCATGGTGACGTTCGATACCGCGACCGGCGTGCTCTTTACCGCCGACGCCTTCGGAACTTTCGGCGCTCTCGACGGCGCGCTCTTTGCGGACGAGGTCGATTTCATGCGCGACTATCTCGACGAGGCGAGAAGGTATTATACCAATATCGTGGGCAAATACGGCACGCAGGTCTCGGCGCTCCTCAAAAAGGCGGCGGGCCTCAAGATCAATATGCTGCTGCCGCTTCACGGCTTCGTATGGAGGACGGGCATCGGCGACATACTTGAAAAGTACATCAAGTGGGCGACCTACGAGCCCGAGGAGAAGGCCGTCATGATCGCGTACGCCTCCGTTTACGGCAATACCAAAAACGCGGCGGAGATACTTGCCTGCCGCCTCCGCGACCTCGGCGTAAAGACATATATGTACGACGTTTCCGTAACGAGCTCGGACTATATCATCGCCGCGGCGTTCAAGGTAAGTCACCTCGTGTTCGCTTCGACGACCTACAACGCCGGCATATTCGTAAAGATGGAGGAGCTCCTTCACGATCTTGCCGCGCATAATATCCAGAACCGCACCGTCGCCTTTATCGAGAACGGCACATGGGCGGCGACGAGCGGCAAGCTCATGCGCGAGATAATCGCGGGATGCAGGAACATGAATATCCTCGAGAGCACCGTTTCGCTCAAGTCCTCGGTCAAGCCTGAGAAGCGCAGGGAAACGGAAGCCCTTGCCGAGGTCATCGCGGCGGGATTTGTAAAGCCCGTGTTCCGCCAGTCTGAGGAAGTCGCCGCGGCTGTAGAGCCCGTTGCCTTCAACAAGCTCTCGTACGGTCTGTTCGTTCTGACCGCACGCGACGGCAACAAGCTGAACGGCTGCATTATCAACACAGCGCAGATGCTGACCGACAGCCCCAAGCGTATAACCATAGCCGTCAACAAGCAGAACTTCACCCACGACATGATCATGAAGACGGGCGAGTTCAACGTATCCGTCCTCACCGAGAGCGTCACGATGAACACCTTCGAGCGTTTCGGATTCGCGTCGGGCAGGGATACCGAAAAGTTCATTGATTTTGCGGATTTCGAGATCTCGGCAAACGGCATTCCCTACGTCACGAAGCACACCAACGCGTTCTTCTCGGCGAAGGTCGTCTCCTCTTCCGACAACGGCACGCACACCCTGTTCATCGCCGAGGTGACGGAGGCGGCCGTTCTTTCCGACGAGCCGAGCGTGACCTACGCATATTACTTCGCTCATATCAAGCCCAAAAAAAACAAGCCCGCCGTACAGAAAGCCGGCTGGGTCTGCAAGACCTGCGGCTACGTCTATGAGGGCGAGACGCTTCCCGAGGGATACGAGTGCCCCATCTGCAAGCACGGAGCGGAGGACTTTGAATTCGTTGAGCCCGAGGCGAAGCCGACAGGCCACAAGTGGGTCTGCGAGATATGCGGATTCGAGTACGAGGGCGATTCACTTCCCGCCGACTTCGTCTGTCCGCTCTGCAAGCACGGCGCGGAGGATTTCAAACAGCTCTATTGACCAAAACAAATAAAGCGGTGAGCAGGGTTGCTCGCCGCTTTTTGTTGACTTACAGAAGATTAAGCTTCGCTCGGAACGATATCGTCCTCGGAGTCGCGATACTGTCGAATTTTATGACGTGCGCCGAGTTCTCCGAGTCCGTCCCGATAACGGTCCCCTCGCCGAGTATGGGATGGCTCACCCTCTGACCGACTGCGAGGCTCACGGGATCGTCGCCCGAAGAGAGCAGCCTGTTCGACTGCGCGATATGCCCGCGTACGGCCTTGATCAGGGAATCATTCGGCTTCTTGGTGTATTCGAGGAGCTCCTCGTCGATATCGAGCAGGAATCTTGACGGATAGCGCGGCGTGCCGTCGTGGTTCACGCCCTCGGCCTCAGAAAGGAACAGCCGCTTCTGCGCTCTCGTCATAGCGACGAATGCGAGCCTTCGCTCTTCCTCCATGCCGTGGAGCGTGCGCACCTTGCGCGATGGGAATATGCCGTCGTTCATGCCGCAAAGGAAGACGTACGGAAACTCAAGGCCCTTTGCCGCATGCACGGTCATGAGCTTCACCTTGTCGCCCGATTCCATCGCGTCGCTGTTCGTGAACAGCGCGATATGCGAAAGGTAGTGCTCGAGCGTCGCTTCCTCGCCGCAGGAGGTCTCGTACTCATAAACGGACTGCTTGAGCTCCGCCAGATCGTCCAACCGCTCCTGACTGCCCTCGGTGCGAAGCATCTCCTCGTAACCCGACTTGTCGAGGATATCGGACAGAAGCTCCGAGACGGGACGTCCGGACTGCCCGGAGGAGAAACGCTCGATCAGCGCGATATAATCCGTCGCGCCCGTGCCCTTGAAGCGTGGATCGTCCGCAAGCTCCTTAAGCGCGCCAAAGAGGCTGATCCCGCGCTTTGCCGCGTGATCCTCAAGTATTTTCATACGGCTCACGCCGATATTGCGCTTCGGCCTGTTGACCGTGCGTCTGAACGCGAGATCGTCACCGTATGCCGTCATGCGAAGATACGAGAGCGCGTCCTTGATCTCCGTCCTGTCGAAGAACTGAGCGCCGCTGTAGATGACGTAGGGCAGTTTTTTCTTAATAAACGTCTCTTCGATCGTCCTCGTGACGTAGTGCGCGCGGTAGAGTACGGTAATGTCTTTTAACGGAACGCCTGCGGCCGAAAGCTCTTCGATCCTTTCGGCGATCCATTTGGCCTCGTCCGCGGACGAACGGGCGTGGTGGCAGAGCACGCTCTCGCCGTGGGGGAGCATGGGGACGAGATCCTTCTTTATACGGTTTTCGTTCTTCGAAATAAGGGAGTTCGCGGCAGCGAGTATCTCGGGAGTCGAACGGTAGTTTTCGTTCATCATCACGGTCTTCGTGCCGTAAAAGCGCTTGTCGAAGTCAAGGAGGAAGCTTATGTTCGCCCCACGCCAGGTATAGATCGTCTGGTCGGGATCGCCTACCACGAAGAGGTTTTTGTGATAGCCGCAGAGCACCTCCATCAGCCTAAACTGGATGTCGTCGATGTCCTGGAACTCGTCTATCATTATGTACTCAAGACGCTTCTGCCACTTGAGCCTAATATCCTCGTGGTTCTCGAAGATATAGAGCGTGAAGTTCAGAAGATCGTTGTAGTCGAGTCCGAAGCATTTCTTCTGCTGATAGAGGTAGCCGTAGAAAATGATGTCGCGCGTCTCGGACGCCTGCATGTATTTTTCGAAAAGCGTCGCGAGATCCATGCGGATAATATCGAGATAATAGCGAGGCCTGTTCTTGAGCTTTTCGATCTCGATCATATCCCTCGCGTTCGAGAATGTCATATTGCGGAGCGTAAGCCCGCGCTCCTCGTAGATGATCCTCAGCATCGAGTCGATATCGGAATTGTCGAGCACGAGAAAGCTCTTGGGATAGGATACCGCGAAGCTCTCCTCCTTAAGCACCTCCACGCAGAAGCCGTGGAACGTGTTGACGATACCCGTATCGCTGTCGCCGGTAAGCAGATGGATGCGCTGGCGCATCTCATTAGCGGCCTTGTTGGTAAATGTCACGCAGAGTATGTTCCCCGGCAGAATGCCCATATCGTTCACGAGATAGGCGAATCTGTGGGAAAGGGCGCGCGTTTTGCCCGAGCCAGCGCCCGCGATGACGCGCACAAAACCCTCGGTCGTCGTAACGGCGGCCGTCTGCGCGGCGTTGAGTTTATCGGTCGTTTCCATTCTTCTTGAGATTCAGAAGCCACGGAGCTATGTGGCAGTAGCCCGTCGGGTTCTTCACAAGGTATTTCTGGTGGTATTCCTCTGCGGTATAGAAGTTCTCAAGCGGCTTCACCTCGACGGCGAGCGGCTTTCCGATCTCATCCTCGACCTTTTTGACCGAGGCGTTTATCGCGGGTAGAAGGGAGACGTCGTCATAATAGATGCCGGTACGGTACTGCACGCCCTCGTCCTCGCCCTGCTTGTTCACAGAGGTCGGATCGATTATCATGAAGTAGTATTCGAGTATCTTTTCGGGAGCGATAACGCTCTCGTCGAAATCGACGCGCACGGTCTCCGCGTGTCCGGAATTCGCGCAGACGTCCTTATAGGTCGGGTTTTCGGTCGGGCCGTTGGCGTAGCCGGTTTCCGTTTTCACAACTCCGTCAAACTGGTCGAAAAATCTCTGCGCGCCCCAGAAACAGCCGCCTGCAAGATAAAGGGTCTTCATTGTATGCTCCGTTCTTTTTTTATTGTGAGTTCATTATACATTTTTTCGCTCTCTATTGCAATAAAGGAAGCGCTTTGATATAATTATTTTAAATACGGCGGACAGAAAGCGGTCATATGTCAGAAAAAAGGTTCATTAGATTTTCGCTCCTTCCCGCGGTGATCGCGCTCGCGTGGCCCACCATGCTCGAGCAGCTCATGCAGACGGCGGTGCAGTACATCGACACCGCTATGGTCGGCGCTCTCGGCACTGAGGCGACCGCGGCGGTGGGCTCCACAACAACGGTAAACTGGCTTATCGGCTCCACGATCTCGGCTTTCGGGGTCGGTTTTCTTGCGTTTATCGCGCGGGCTCTCGGCGCGGGCGAGAACGACAGGGCGAGGCGCGCGTCAGCGCAGAGCGTGCTCTTTACGGTCGTTATCGGCGTGTTCGTAACCGCCGTGACGCTTTCGCTCTCTGGACTCATTCCCGGCTGGATGCAGGTCGATCCCGCGATAAGAAAGACCGCCTCTGCATATTTCTTTGTACTGTATCTTCCGATGCTCCCGCGCACGGCGACGATCGTTTTCGGAACGGTCTTAAGGTCCGCAGGCGATTCGAAAACGCCGATGTTTGTGGGGCTCGGGATAAACGTACTTAACGTTATCCTGAACTTCCTGTTCATCTACGAGCCGAGGTTCGTAACTGTCTTCGGCCGGGAGGTATTCCTTTGGGGTTTGGGATGGGGAGTCGTCGGAGCCGCGGCCGCAAGCGCGGTCAGCTTCACGCTCGGCGGCGTCGCGATAACGGTCACGCTCTTTAAGCACAAAAAGGTCTCGCCCGCTGGGATATCCCTTAAACCGGACAAGAGCATCATCTCTCCGGTCATGCGCGTCGCGTTCCCGAATATGCTTCAAAGGTTCGGGACAAGCTTCGGCTACGTCGCTTTCGCAGCGATGATCAATTCCCTTGGCGGAATGCCGACGGCGGCCCATACGATCGCAAACACGGTCGAGTCGGCGTTCTACATCCCCGGATACGGAATGATGACCGCCGCGGCGACGCTTACGGGTAACGCGATAGGCGCGAACGACAGGCAGGAAGTGAAGGATCTCGCGAGGGTAATCACGCTCGTCGAGGTCGTGCTGATGGTCGTATCGGGCGCGCTCCTGTTCGTATTCGCTCCTTCTATGGCGCGGCTTTTCAGCAAGGACGCCGCGGTCATCGCGCTCGCGGCGACGGTACTCCGCATGGTCGCCTGCTCGGAACCCTTCTTCGGAGTCGGCATAGTCGTCGAGGGCATGCTTGAGGGAGCGGGGCAGACGGTCGCTCCGTTCATATTCAATATCATCGGAATGTGGGGCATAAGGATACTCGGCACGTTCATCTGCTTAAAGCTCTTCGGGCTGGGACTTGAGGCCGCGTGGGCGTGCATGATCGCGCATAACCTCGTACTGTTCGCGATGTTCGTTATCTATTACGCCCGCGGGAAATGGAATCCGATCGGGAAAGGAGAAAAAACAACAGTTGCAGGCGAAGTATAAAAACTACGTTTTCGACCTGTACGGAACGCTTTTCGACGTTTGGACCGATGAGACGGATCCCTCTTTCCGGGAGGCCGTTTCGAAGTTCTATTCCGGAAACGGTGCAGAGTACGGGCCCGATGAGTTTATCAATGAGTATCTGCGCCTGTGCGGTGAGGCGCAGTCCGCCGATCCCGATCCGTATTTCGAACTGGAGCTTCGGGACGTGTTCGGAAAGCTCTACTCGCTTAAAGGCGTTGACGCAGACGCGCGTCTTGTCGCCGAGACCGCCGTTTATTTCAGAAAGGCGTCGACCAAAAAACTGGAGCTCTACCCGTGGGTCAGACCGGTTTTCGGCATGATCAAAAGGGCGGGGGGAAGGATATTCCTCTTAAGCAACGCGCAGGCGTGCTTCACGATGCCCGAGCTTGCGGAAAAAGGGATCGCGGGCGATTTCGACGGGATAGTGATATCGTCGGACGTGTCCGCGAAAAAACCGTCGCCGAAAATCATGCTGGCGCTTCTTGACCGCTTTGAGCTTAACGCTGAAGATTGCCTGATGACAGGCAACGATCAGCACACGGACGTTGCGATCGCCCGCTCGTTCTCGATGGATTCGTTCTATATTAAGACCGCGACGTCGGGCGAATACGATCCGCTTTTAAAGGCGGATATCGAGCTCCTCAACGAAGACTATACGAAAATACCCGGACTGATCGGATTGAAAGACTATGTATGAATATGTTTTCTTTGACCTTGACGGAACGCTTGTCGATTCGTCGGAGGGCATAACCAAAAGCGTCGAGTACGCGCTGAACAAGTACGGCATTATACCCGCATCTCTCAGCGAGCTGACGGTCTTTATCGGCCCGCCGCTCGTCGATTCGTTCATGCGCTTTTACGGCTTCGACGAAGCTAAAGCCGTCGAGGCGTGCAGGTTTTACCGCGAAAGATACAGGGTGAAGGGCGTTTACGAAAACCGCGTGTACGGCGGGATACCGGAACTGCTCGCGATCCTTAAGGAACGGGGAAAGAAGATCGTTCTTGCCACGTCCAAGCCCGAGATATTCGCGAATATCGTGCTTGAGGATATGGGGCTCAAACCCTATTTCGATTTCGTTGCGGGAGCCGACCTCGACGACGCCGACAGAGAAGGGAAGAACTACCGCACGAATAAGGAGGACGTCATCGCGTACGCCGTCGACTCCCTCGGCATCGCGGATAAAAAAACCGTGCTCATGGTCGGCGACCGCAAGCACGATATTACAGGCGCGAAGCTGAACGGCATAGACTCCTGTGGAGTGCTGTTCGGGTTCGGTTCAAGGGAGGAGTTTATTAAAGCCGGCGCCGACTATATCGTCGAAACGCCGGCGGAAATTGCCGATATCATATTGGATTGATCACCACGAGCCCTTGTAGCCGACGCCGTAGGTATCGGTATAGTAATCGATCCTCTTGGAGTCGTTATAGATCGGCTCGTAGATATTCTCGCCCGGCTTGAATCCCGCAAGGCGGCAAATCTCCGCATGACATCTTTCGATGAGGTCGGTCTCACGCTCGGGCAGAGGAAGCTCCCCGTTCGGATAGATCGGCTCGCCTATATGCAGGGTGAACAATGCGATTTGATGAAAAAGCTTTTTTCTTATCGCGCCGGGCTCGCGGTAGGTGAACGCCAAGGGAACGATCGCTTTGTTGAACCGGCAGGCAAGATGCGCCGCGCCGCGCTTGAAGGGGCGTATCGGACGGTAGTATTCCCACATGCTCCCCTCGGGATAGATGTGAAGCCAGCCGCCATCGTCGAGATAATTGTGAAGCGCTTTTATGTAAGCCGCGGTCGCGCGGATATCGCCTTCGGGGATCGGTATGCCGCCGACATGCCTTATCAGCCAGCCGTTCTCGCCCGAGATGTTCTTATCCCACGACAGTATGCGCGTGCGGATGGGTTTTACCGCGTTCATGATGCAGATGTAATCCCACATATGTACGTGATTGCAGCAGGAGATGACGCCTTTTTTTATTTCGTCACGGTGCTTTTTAAGGTTTTCTTTTCCTTCGACTCTGAGACCCATCCGGATGTAGGAGAGCGGGAAAACCACGGTGTAAAGAAGCGCGCGTACGAAGGAATAATTGAAACGGTACTTCTTCGAACCGTCGATATAGGGATAGTTCTTGTCGTAGACCGTACCGTTGTCCTTCTTGACCGTAAGATAGTGTTTCGAGGTATCGACCGTATAGGGGTACTTGTTTGTTCTGGGATCGAACATCGGCTTGCTCCTTGATTTTTTATCCGAAGAATTGTATCATAATATTCAAAACATTACAACAACCGCAAAAACGGAGGATCATCATGCTTGAAAAAAAGATCCGCATCAGCAGCTTTGACGTGTATCCGAACAGCGTTCTGAAGCCCTCGGCGCTCATGCGCTATATGCAGCAGATCGCGCGCGAGGACTGCGACCGTATGGGCGCGACCTATACTTTCATGCGCAGTCTGAACACGGTATTTGTCCTCACAAGGCTCGCCATAGAGTTCTACAGGCCCGTGATGGACGGGGAAGAGCTTATACTCAAAACCTATAACAACACGATCACGGGCATCATTTTCGACCGTGAATACGAGCTTCTTTCGGGCGGCGTCAAGGTCGCCCGCGCAACGACGCTGTGGACGCTGGTGAGGTTCGATACGAGATCCATCGTAAGGCCGAAGGACTTCCCCGTGCAGTTTGAGGCGGTCAACGTCGATTTAAAGCCCATCGACATCCCCAGACGCATCGACGAAGAGGGCAGCGTTCCCGCAGGAATGCATACGGTGAAAACGTCCGAGCTGGACGAGAACAATCATCTGAACAACTGCGTCTACGCGGACATCGCGCTCGACGCGATCGACGAATTCGACGGACTCGGCTCGTGGCCCGAGAGCATCAAAATGATATTCAGGCACGAGGCGCGCCGCGGCGACGGGCTTGAGCTGTCGGTATCGCGGACGGAAGAAGCCCATATGGTATTCGCAAAGAACCTGTCATCCGGCGCCGCCTGCTTCGAAGCCGAAATAAAACTCGGATGAGCGTCTGCCTTGTGCGGCGTTCACTCCCGTGCGGTTATGAGCGTGAGATTTTCGGGTAGACCGAAGATCTCTTTTTTTATGAAAAGAGGATAAAAGTATTCGTCCTTGAGACGCGAAAACCCGAGCCACTCGAAGTAGTGCGTGTGACGGCCCTCGTGAAGAGTGAAACGCTCGCCTCTGCCGATGAGGTCCGTACGGGAAACGTCTATGAGAAAGTACAGGCAGAGCTCATGATAATCGAGCTTATCCACGTCTTCGTTGAAAAAAGACTGGCATAACCACAGCGGACGGACGATCGAGGCTTCGACTGAAAGCTCCTCACTGACCTCGCGGAGTACGGCTTCCTCGGCCGTCTCGCCGAGCTTAACACGACCGCCGGGAAGATAATAGTAGGGCGAACGCTCGTCCCTCATCGCGAGGATCTTTCCGTCCGAGAGGATCACGGCGCACACCCTGTAATTGAACTTATTGCCGCCCGATATATAGCTTATGTCCGTTCCATGCGGTTCCATCTTATTCCTCATGCCTTGCACAGAGTCTGTTTTCGTAAAGATTCCCGGTCGTAAAATAGTTGTATGAGCGGCAGCCGCCGGCGCACACGCCGCCGAAGGGACAGCCGCTGCATGAGCCCGTCAGCATCGATTCGTCGAATCCGCGGTTGTATTTGAAAGCATCGGGATCCGTCCATATTTCCTTGAGGCTCTTCTCCCGGAGATTGCCTTCAATGAAGAAATCGTCGTACATGGATTCGCAGCCGCGGACGTTGCCCACGCTGTCGATGCCGATGGCGTCAAGTCCCGCGCCGCAGCCGCCGAACACGGCTCCGCGTGCGCCGCGCACACGCCCCTCTTCACGCGTAAAATAGCCTATATTGTCCGCAATGCCGACGTAGAAAGGAGCCTCGTCGGCGACGCTGTCGACGAAGCTTATGACGTCCTTCGCGGAGAACCTGACGTCTACGCTGTTGCTGCCGGCGTTCCCCATGGGGGAGCAGGCCTGTATCTGCCAAGCGAATATGGGATAGCTTTTAAGCGTTTCGTAAAACTCATTTAGATGCGGCGCGTTGTCGGCGCGGAGGGCGGAGATCACGGAAACGGGTATGCCCGCCCCGGTCAGCGCTTCGATCGCGCTGAACGCGCGCTTATAGCTGCCCGCCTGGCGGAAGGCGTCGTGCACTCGCTCCGGCCCGTCTAAAGAGACGGCGACCGATTCGATATTGAGCCTTTTCAGCGCGGAGATTATCCCGTCGGTCATGCGGAAGCCGTTGGTTATGATGCAGGTCTTTATCCCGCGCGACGTGAGCGAATAAACTATCCTCTCCCAGTCGGGGCGTATGAAAACCTCGCCGCCTATCATGGATACGCGGCGGCAGCCGAGCTCCTTCAGCTGACGGGCGACGTCGTCGCATTCGTCCGCAGTAAGCTCATTTTCGCGCGCCGCGCCGCCGCAGGAGCCGCAGTATAAGCACTTAAAGCAGCACGCGAGGGTGATCTCCCACACGCACGAGCGGAGCTTGAAGGGAAAGTCTTCGTACTCGGTCATATCTTTTTCGTAAGCGGCGCCCCGCACTCGGGGCAGAACTTGTAGCTTTCCTTAACGATCGCTCCGCATTTTTCGCACCTCGGAACGTATGCGCCCGCTCCCTGGCCGTTAATGCCGGAGAAGTACTCCGGTCCTGCGTAGACCGCCATGAACGGGGGAACGGCGGGGGCGTCATCGGGAAGATCGCTTCGGCGCTCAAAGTATTCGGGCCCTGCGTAGACCTCGATCATCTCGGGTTCCTTCTTCGGGAATTCGG
This sequence comes from Clostridiales bacterium, assembly GCA_024691085.1. GTDB lineage: Bacteria > Bacillota > Clostridia > Christensenellales > CAG-138 > UBA3857. Next base: position 46,900 of record JAILNX010000032.1, read on the forward strand.
GTCCGGCGTAGACCTTCTCCGCGCGCGGCCGTCCCTTGCGGTCGATAATGCGCGGCGCGGCATAGACCGCCTGCACGGGAGGCTCATTATGGCCTTTAATGTACCCGCGGCCGGCGTTTTCGCCATCATTTGACCTTTCACGGGGTCTCCTGCCCATGAACTCCGGCCCGGCGTAGACGGGCTTTTCAAGCGTCTGACCGGGCGGGGGAGCTGGGGGAGGCTCGGGGAAGTCCGCTTCAGGCTCGCCGAAGTTTTCTATCCTTTTATCGCTTTCGTTTTCCGCTTTTGTCCACGGATATTTTTTCCTGTCCATATTCTCCTCCGTCAGCATTCCTTTATGTCGATAAGAACCCAACCCGCGCCCGCGGGAGCGACCAGCGCCGCGCCGCAGTAACGGCAGACCTTTTCGCCGACCGCAGGGACCGGCGCGGAACAGTTGGGGCATTTTAACACTTCGATCTTCTCTGCGAAATCAGCGCTGCTCGCGGCGATGTATTTGAGCGCAAGCCGCGTCTGATGCGGTCTTCCGTCAACGCCGTCATACTTTGCCGACGCCTGATAGGTTATCAGCCTGTCGCGTCCGGAACGGTCGTAAGCCGAGAGAGCGATCCTGTGAACCAAAACTCCTCCGAGGACTCCCTCGGGAAGCTTTAGATCGGAAAGAAGCGACGCCGACGCGCCGTCGCCGAATAGCATCTCGCCCTTGACGGCACTTTCGTAAAACAGCTTCGCGTCGCGGATGACGCGGTCCATGATAACCGCGCGGTTGTATTCGGGGAAGTCCTTTAATATCTGCGGGAGCAGAAGACTGTCCATCGCGTTTAAGGATTTCGGCGTCTCCTCTTCGCGTATCCCGGCGTCCTTTATGTCGTCGATCAGCCCCTCGGCACGGTTGAAAAGCCTCGCCAGGCGGGAGACGACGTATCCGAGTATGCCGGCGCCGACAAGGGCGATGATCAGGATCACGTACCAGTGCATACATTTCCTCCCGAATATATTTCGATATGATTATATCAAATATAAAGCGAAACGGCAAGCGCAATTATTGAGCGGAAAGAGGCGTGTGAAACGGAAATCCCAGGCAAATTTTATGCCCCTTTGAGGCCTGTTTCAGCTTGACAGAATGAACGTTTTATTATATAATCGATAGGTAGAGGCGCAGAGACTCAGGTAGCGCACGCGGCATGCCGCGGAGCACTCGATCCGTGCGTGAATGGGGTCTTTGCCGAAGGTGCGTTTCTTTCCGCGAAGGGCGCGCCTGGGCGTACGGCCGAGCGCCGTGCGACTGTCATTGATACACGTCAATGGAGCGCTATTTAACGGCCTTTCGCGGCCGTTAAACGAGCGCCTTTTTTTCACAGAAAATTAAAGCACGGAGGAAATACTCATGGAAAAGATCACATCCACGATCCGTCTCCGCATGAGCGCGCAGGACGCTCATTACGGCGGAAACCTTGTTGACGGCGCGCACATGCTCGCGCTCTTCGGCGACGTTGCCACGGAGCTTCTTATCAAGCTCGACGGCGACGAGGGACTTTTCAAGGCTTATGATATGGTCGAGTTCATCGCTCCCGTCTTCGCGGGCGACTATATCGAGGCGTACGGCGAGATCACTCACATCGGCAATACCTCCCGCAAGATGGTCTTCGAGGCGAGGAAGGTCATCGCTCCCCGTCCCGACATCAACGATTCCGCCTGCGACGTTCTCGCCGAGCCGATCGTTGTCTGCCGCGCGTCCGGCACCTGCGTCGTTCCGAAGGATAAGAAACGCGGCAATTACGAGAATCTTTGATTGAGAGAGGAAGACCATGGAAAAACTCATAATCACCGCCGCTATCTGCGGAGCCGAGGTCACCAAGGCTCACAATCCCGCCGTTCCCTATACGGTCGAGGAAATGGTAAACGAGGCGCGCAGCGCATATAATGCAGGCGCGGCCATAATCCACGTTCATGTCCGTCACGACGACGGTACCCCCACTCAGGACCGCGAGCGCTTCCGCGTCGTAATGGACGCGATCAGGCGCGAGCTTCCCGACGTTATCATGATCCCCTCGACTGGCGGCGCAACGGGCATGAGCCCCGAGGAGCGTCTCCAGCCCACCGAGCTCTTCCCCGAGATGGCGACGCTCGACTGCGGCACCTGCAACTTCGGCGACGAGATCTTCGACAACACCATGCCCAATATGCGCGTTTTCGGCAAGCGCATGATCGAAAAAGGCATCAAGCCCGAGTACGAGTGCTTTGAGATGGGCCATATCGACACGATCCTCGACATGGCGAGGAAGGGCGAGGTCCCCGGCGATCCCATGCAGTTCAACTTCGTTCTCGGCGTAAAGGGCTGCACTCCCGCGACCGTTCAGAACCTTGTCTGGATGGTAAACGCCATTCCCGCGAACGCCACCTGGACTTCCACGGGCGTAGGCCGCGCGGCGTTCCAGCTTGCCGCTCCGACCATCGTAATGGGCGGCAACGTGCGCGTAGGCTTTGAGGACAACATCTATCTCTCCCGCGGCATCAAGGCGGCGTCGAACGGCGAGCTCGTCGAAAAGGTCGTAAGGCTTTCCCGCGAGCTCGGGCGCGAGATCGCGTCCCCCGAAGAGGCAAGGCGCATCCTGAGCCTCAAACCCATTAAGTGATTATCAATTAAGAAATATAAACGGAGGTTACAAAATTATGGCACTCAAAGGCAACAAATACGGCACTCACAGGGTCATCGAGCCCCACGGCGTTCTTACCCAGGCTGCTTGGAAGATCGATAACGACATGACCAAGCATTATTCCAACGAGATCATCTGCGACGTTATCTCCCTTAATATCGACTCCGCTTCCTTCACCCAGATCGAGGAAGCCTGCGAAGGCGACGAGAAGAGGATCGGTGAAATGATAATGGGCATCGTTGCCGAGCGCGGCAAGCAGCAGAACCCCGTAACCGGTTCCGGCGGTATGTTCATCGGCAAGGTCGCCTATATCGGCGAAGATCTTAAGGACCGCGACCTCAAGGTCGGCGACAAGATCGCGTCCCTCGTATCCCTGTCCCTTACTCCTTTGAAGATCGACAAGATCCTTGCCATCCATAAGGATATCGACCGCGTTGACATCGTCGGTCAGGCCGTGCTCTTCGAGAGCGGCATCTATGCCAAGCTCCCCGACGACATGAGCGAGACCCTCGCCCTTGCGGCTCTTGACGTAGCCGGCGCTCCCGCCCAGGCCCGCAAGCTTCCCAAGGAGGGCGACAGCGTTCTCATTCTCGGCGCTAACGGCAAATCCGGCGTTCTCTGCGGCTATGAGGCCATGAAGAAGGTCGGACCCACCGGCAACGTCGTCGGCGTTGTAAGGAACCCGAAGCAGGTCCCCGCTCTTATGGAGCTCGGCGTTTACAACAAGGTCGTCGTCGCCTCCGCGACGGAGCCCATCGCCGTCCTCGACGCTGCTCTTGAGGCCAACGGCGGCAAGGAGTACGATATCTCCATCTGCTGCGTCAACGTTGAGTCCTGCGAGATGAGCGCGATCCTCCCCGTTCGCGACGACGGTATCGTTTACTTCTTCTCCATGGCTACCTCCTTCACCAAGGCGGCTCTCGGCGCCGAGGGCATCGGCAAGGACGTCACCATGATCATCGGCAACGGCTACACCAAGGATCATGCCGAGATCACGCTGAACGTGCTCCGCGAGAACGAGAAGCTCAGGAAGCTCTTTGACGAGAAATACTGCTGATTTCATTCATGCCGCTGCCCCTGACCGGGCAGCGGCGTTTTGAAACGAAAGGGGTATTCTGACGATGAAAAGACTTGCGTCCGCGATGCTTATCCTGCTTGCCGCGGTAATGTGCGTTTCGTGCGGGAATAAGAATAAAAAAGGCCCCACCGACGTCGATTACGGCGAGGTCAGGTACGTCCTTTACGACGACGGTTCGCGCATGAGCTTCGAATATCTCGACTGCTTCAAACGGACGGAGATGGAGGAGAAGAACTTCATCACCTACACCGCCGACAGGAAGGGCGTTCTGACCTATCAGATCTACGATCCGACGGCAAAGGAGGACAGCCTTGACAAGCCGAAGTACGGCTATGCCGACATCAGCGCCTTTACCGACGAGCAGGCTGAAAGCTATATGCGCGTCGCGCTCGGGATGACCGATATACAGAACGCGGAATATACGATCGACAGCTTTACGATCGATCGCATGGACGAGGAGATACGCCTCTATATGGAGGCGACAGCCGTTTACGGATCGACGGGGGAGATACAGAAGCTCTGGATGGTCAGGATCATCACGTCAAACGACGAGGTCTACACCCTTCAGGCGTTCGCTCCCGCAAGCATCGTCACGAAATACGGTCCCGCTTTCAGGAACATATCTTTCAACGAATAATCAACAGAAAGGGCAAATCACTATGATCACGATCAATAAGAGCCGCGCCTACGGGCTGTTCAAGGACGTTCCCGACGAGCTTTGGAACGATTGGCAGTGGCAGGTCGCGAACCGCGTTGAGACGCTGGAAGACCTTAAAAAATTCATTAAGCTCACTCCCGAGGAGGAGGACGGCGTCAAGAAGTGCCTCGGGACGCTTCGTATGGCGATCACTCCTTACTACCTCTCGCTCATCGATCCCGACGATCCGTTCGATCCCGTAAGGCGTCAGGCGATCCCCACCGCGCTCGAGCTCTTCAAGGCGCCCGAGGATCAGCTCGATCCCCTGCATGAGGACACGGACTCGCCCGTTCCCGGACTTACCCACAGGTATCCCGACCGCGTGCTCTTCCTCGTGACCGACCAGTGCTCCATGTACTGCCGTCACTGCACGAGGCGCCGCTTTGCAGGCCAGCACGACACGGCGGTTCCCGACTGCCAGATCGAGGGCTGCCTGGACTATATCAGAAAGCACCCCGAGGTGCGCGACGTACTGCTCTCCGGCGGCGACGCGCTCATGATCCCCGACGAGAAGCTCGAGTACATCATCTCCGAGCTCAGGAAGATACCCCACGTCGAGATCGTGCGTATCGGTTCCCGTACGCCCGTCGTCTGCCCGCAGAGGATCACGCCCGCTCTCTGCAATATGCTCAAGAAGTATCATCCCATCTGGCTGAATACACATTTCAACCACCCGAAAGAGATCACCGAGGAGTCAAAGCGCGCCTGCGCTATGCTCGCCGACGCCGGTATTCCTCTCGGTAACCAGACGGTCCTCCTTCACGGAGTGAACGACTGCGTACACGTAATGAAGAAACTCGTCCAGGCGCTTGTCTATATCAGGGTCCGCCCGTATTATATCTACGTCTGCGACCTGTCGATGGGTCTCACCCACTTCCGCACCCCCGTTTCGAAGGGCATCGAGATCATTGAAGGTCTCCGCGGCCATACCTCCGGTTATGCCGTTCCCACCTTCGTCGTCGACGCTCCCGGCGGCGGCGGCAAGACGCCCGTTATGCCCAATTACGTCATCAGCCAGACCCCGAGGAAGGTCATTCTCAGGAACTTCGAAGGCGTCATAACCACCTATACCGAACCCGAAAATTATCATGAGGACTGCCATTGCGAGGAATGCCGCAAGGCGAGGGGCGAGAAGTTCGAGCCCGTTGGCGTAGCAGGCCTTGAGCAGGGACGTAAGGACGGAAGCATCTCACTTGAGCCCAAGGGTCTTGCAAGGCTCGAAAGGGGAAGGAAGCATGACTGAAAAGCTCAGGCTGAATCAGGAAAACGTAAATAAGGCCCGCGAATCGGCACACAGGATCGCCGTCGATACGCAGAACTTTATAGATCTGCACACGACGGTCACCGTCGAGCGCACCGTCTGCCGTCTTCTCGGCATCGACGGAGTGAACGCGCTCGACGTACCGCTTCCCAACGTGGTCGTCGACCATATGAGCGAAAAAGGTCTCCTCGGCATCGGCGCGGCGTATCTCATCGGCCAGGCGATGCTCGATACCGGCAAGACTCCGCAGGAGATCGCGGAGGCCATAGACGAGGGCGCGATCGATCTTTCGAACCTGCCTCCCAGGTCGATCGAGGAGATCCGCGGCGTCATTATGCCGGTCGCCGAAGCGACGGCCGAAAGGGTAAGAAAGAACGTCGCGAAAAGGAACGAGTATCTTTCCGAATACGGCGACAAGACCGATCCTTATCTTTACGTCATCGTCGCAACGGGCAATATCTATGAGGATATCACCCAGGCGAAGGCCGCGGCAAAGCAGGGCGCGGACATTATCGCGGTCATAAGGACCACGGGACAGAGCCTCCTCGACTACGTTCCCTACGGCGCGACCACCGAGGGCTTCGGCGGCACCTACGCCACGCAGGAGAATTTCCGTCTTATGCGCGCCGCGCTCGACGAGGTCGGTGAGGAACAGCATCGCTACATCAGGCTCTGCAACTACTGCTCCGGTCTCTGCATGCCCGAGATCGCCGCGATGGGCGCTCTTGAGAGGCTCGACGTCATGCTGAACGACGCCCTTTACGGCATCCTCTTCCGCGACATCAACCCCCAGCGCACCATCATCGACCAGTACATGAGCCGCGTCATCAACTCCTTCGCGGGCGTCATAATCAACACCGGCGAGGACAACTACCTTACCACCGCCGACGCAGTCGAAGAGGCGCACACGGTTCTCGCTTCCCAGTTCCTTAACGAGCAGTTCGCTCTTGAGGCGGGTCTTCCCGAGGAGCAGCAGGGCCTCGGCCATGCGTTCGAGATCAATCCCGACGTCGAGAACGGCTTCCTTTACGAGCTCGCGCAGGCGCAGATGGCAAGGCAGATATTCCCGAAGGCTCCGCTTAAATACATGCCCCCGACCAAATTCATGACGGGCAACATCTTCCGCGGACACGTGCAGGACGCGCTGTTCAATATCGTGACCATTCTCACGGGGCAGAGGCTGCATCTTCTCGGCATGCTGACCGAGGCTATCCATACCCCGTTCATGAGCGACCGCGCGCTGTCGATCGAGAACGCGCAGTACATCTTCCGCACGATGCACGACCTCGGCGACGATATCACCTTCCGCGAGGGCGGCATCATGGAAACGAGGGCGAACGAAGTCCTTCAGAAGGCGACGGACCTTCTCGGCGAGATCGAGAAGATGGGACTCTTCACCACCCTCGAAAAGGGCATCTTCGCAGACATAAAGCGTTCGCGCGACGGCGGCAAGGGCTTGAACGGCGTCACAAGAAAGGACGCGGTCTACTTCAATCCCTTCATCGAGCTTATGAAGAGGGAGGCGTAAGGTATGTCAAGCGGATTATACAACACGCATAAGGCGGACTTCGATACCCATTTCGATCCCACCCGCGTAAAGGCTTACGGCGATACCATGAACGACGGCAAGGTGCAGTTTTCCTTCACCCTGCCCGTTAAGAATGACGAGCGCGGCGTTGAGGCCGCAAGGCAGCTCGTCCGCAAGATGGGCGTCGACGAGCCGAACGTCGCCTGCGCGAAGACTCTTGATAAGGAGTTCACCTTCTTCGTCGTATACGGCTCCGTCTCCCATTCCGTCGACTATGAGAACATCCACGTCCTCACCGTCGAGGAGGAGACCATGAGCATGGAGGAGACCAACGAATACATCAAGAAGCATTTCGGCAGAAAGCTCATATTCGTCGGCGCTTCCACCGGCACCGACGCGCATACCGTCGGCATCGATGCCATCATGAACCGCAAGGGCTTCGCGGGACATTACGGATTGGAGCGCTACGAGATGATCGAGGCGTACAACTGGGGGGCGCAGATACCGAACGAGGAATTCGTAAAGCGCGCGCTCGAGGTCAACGCCGACGTGCTGCTCGTATCGCAGACCGTCACCCAGAAGGATATCCATATCCAGAACCTCACCGAGCTCGTCGAGTATCTCGAGGCGGAGGGTCTCCGCGACCGCTTTATACTCTGCTGCGGCGGCGCGCGCATCACGCACGAGCTTGCGAAGGAGCTCGGCTACGACGCCGGCTTCGGCGCGGGCAAGTATGCCGACGACGTTGCGACCTTCGCCGTTACCGAGATGGTCAAGCGCGGAATGAAGTGATCAACCTTATAAGGGCTCCGAAAAAGTTTTTCGGAGCTCTTTTTATTTGCCTGTTGCATTTTGCGAACAAACGTGTTAAAATACAAATATGGAACAAACGAGCGAAAAGACCTATATCTGCATCGATCTCAAATCCTTCTACGCCTCGGTAGAGTGCGCGGACAGGGGCCTTGACGCGCTTAAAACCAATCTCGTCGTGGCGGATCTTACCCGCACGGAAAAGACCATCTGCCTCGCCGTGACGCCGTCCCTTAAGGCATACGGGATTTCCGGCCGGGCAAGGCTTTTCGAGGTCATCCAGAGGGTGAGGGAGATAAACTGCGAAAGGCGCATGGCGAACCGCGGCAGGCGTTTCACCGGCAAATCGTCGAACGACGACGAGCTCAAGGCCGATCCCTCGCTCGAACTCGACTACATCGTCGCGCGGCCGAGGATGGCGCGATACGTCGAGGTGTCGACGGCGATCTATAACGTCTATCTGAGGTACATTTCGCCGGAGGACATTCACGTCTATTCGATCGACGAGGTGTTTATCGACGCGACGAGCTATATCAATACTTACAGGCTCACCGCAAGGGAGCTTGCGATGGCCTTGATAGGCGACGTGCTGAAGGAGACGGGCATCACGGCGACGGTCGGCATCGGCACGAATCTGTATCTCGCGAAGATCGCCATGGACATCGACGCGAAGCATATGCCGCCCGATGAGAACGGCGTAAGGATATCGGAACTCAATGAGATGACCTATCGCGAGCGGCTTTGGGATCACCGCCCGATAACGGATTTCTGGCGGATCGGCCCCGGTATCGCATCGAGACTCGAGAAATACGGCATGCACACCATGGGCGATATCGCGCTCTGTTCGGTCGGGAAGGGCTGCGTGACGGAGGATTTCCTCTATAAGCTATTCGGCATCAACGCGGAGCTCATAATCGACCACGCGTGGGGGTACGAGCCCTGCACAATGCAGGATATCAAGGCGTACCGTCCGCGGGCGCACTCGGTCAGCATGGGGCAGGTGCTCATGGAGCCGTACGACTTCAAAAAGGCGGAGCTGGTCGTGCGCGAGATGGCGGATAATCTTGCGATGGATCTGTTCACGAAGGGGCTCGTTACCGACAAGATCGACCTCGCGATAGGATATGACATCGAAAACATAAAGGATCCGGAGCGAAGGCGCATGTTCAAGGGTACGGTCAGCGTCGATCACTACGGACGCGAAAAGCCGAAGTCCGCGCACGGCTCCGTAAACATCAAAAATAGCTCGTCCTGCCGGATAATCGCCGACGCGGCGACGGCGCTCTTCGAACGCATAACGGACAGGACGCTGCTTATAAGAAGGATCAACATCGCGGCGCTGCACGCTTCTTTGCCCGAATTAGAGAGCGAGGAGTCGCTGCAGCTCGACCTGTTCTCGGATCCCGAGGATAAGCTTAATGCCGCCGGAGCGGAAAAGAAGGCGATCGAAGCCGATATGCGCCGTCAGGAAGCGGTCATGAGGATACGCGACAAGTTCGGTAAGAACGCGATCCTTCGCGGGATGAACTACGAGGAGGGCGCGACCGCACGCATGCGGAACGCCCAGATAGGCGGACACAGATCCGGCGACGGAGAGAAAGCGGAGGACGAGAAGCATGAATGAACGGTACAGAAGCATACTGGATCTTCCGCATCACGTCGCGGATGGCAGGAAGCATATGTCGTTGGGCGACCGCGCGGCGCAGTTCGCTCCCTTTGCGGCGCTGACAGGATATGACGACGCGGTGCGCGAGACCGCGCGCCTGACCGATTCACGCCCAGAGCTCATGGAGGACGAGAAAAGGGAGATAGATTCATATCTTAAGATCCTGAAAATCGGCATCTCGGCAAGGCCGAGAGCGGGGATCACCTACTTCGTACCCGACGGGAAAAAGGAGGGCGGGAAGCTTGTCGATATTATCGCTCCCGCCGTTAAAATAAAGGAAGACGAAGGCGTTATCGTTTTCGAAAACGGCGCCTCCGTCAGATTTTCCAATATAGTTTCCATACTCCCCGCGGTGGAGGACGGGTTCGAGTTCGAGCTCTATTAATAGAGAAGCACGTCCGCGGCCTCCAAAAGCTTTGCTCCGCGCTGACAGGCGGGGCAGGTGCACCACACGGCTCCGTCGGCTTTAGCGGCCAAAGCGCCATTCAGCATCTTTTCGACGTTCTCTGCGCCGAAATGCTCTTTCGCGAAGTCACTCGAGAAGAAGCCTATCGTATCGTCGATAGTGCAGACGTCTTCCTTGAGCTCGGAAATAAGCCTTTCCGCGGCTTCGCGCTCGCGTTCCGTGCCGACGGCGTCAAGCCAGTTTCTTCCGGCTTCCTTAAGCTCGGCGCAGCAGGGGGGATTGCCGATAAGCTCCTCACAGATATTCATCAGTTCTTTTTTGTCCATATTAAGCCTCCTAATAAGAATCTAAAGCAAAGTATAGCACCTCCTGCCCCAAATGTACACAATAAAATATATTGACTCTTTCGTGTTGAATCGGTTAAAAACAGTGATAATATATACGAGGACTAAAACCAAGGAGGTCATTATGGCTAAGAAACAGTTTAAGACAGAGTCAAAGAAGCTGCTCGATATGATGATCAATTCCATATACACCCACAAGGAAATATTCCTTCGCGAGCTCATATCGAATGCATCAGACGCGATCGATAAGCTCTATTTCCGCTCGCTTACCGACACGACCGTCTCCCTTGTAAGAGGAGATTACGAGATAAGGATCATCGCCGACAAGGCCGCACGCACTCTTGAGATAAGGGACAACGGCTGCGGCATGGCGAAGGAAGAGCTGGAAAGTAACCTCGGCACCATCGCGAGGAGCGGCTCGTTCGATTTCAAGAACGGGGACGAACCCAAAGAAAACGCCGACAAGATCGATATCATAGGCCAGTTCGGCGTAGGCTTCTATTCCGCGTTCATGGTCAGCGAAAAGATCACGGTAACAAGCCGTGCATACGGCTCGGAAGAGGCATATAAGTGGGAGTCCGAGGGTGTCGACGGCTATTTAGTCGAGAAGGCGGAGAAGGAAGGCTTCGGCACGAGCGTGCTTCTGAAGCTCCGTCCCGATACCGACGACGAAAAATACTCCGAGTTCCTTGACGAATACAGGATCAAGGACCTTGTCAGGAAGTACTCCGATTACATCAGGTATCCGATCCGCATGATGGTCGCAAAGACCCGCCGCAAGGATGGCTCGTCCGACGATAATCCCGAGTACGAGGAGTATCTCGAGGACGAAACGCTGAACCGCATGATCCCCATCTGGAAGAAGGAAAAGAGCGAGGTCACGGACGAGGAGTACAACAATTTCTACAAGGAAAAGTTCCGTGATTACGAGGATCCCGTCAAGGTAATAAGGCAGAAGACCGAGGGCGTTTCCGATTACATCGCGCTCCTGTTCATCCCGGCGCGCGCGCCTTACGGCTATTACACCCGCGATTTCGAAAAAGGGCTTCAGCTCTATTCGAGCGGCGTGCTCATCATGGATAAGTGCAAGGAGCTTTTGCCGGACTACTTCAGCTTCGTCAAGGGACTCGTCGACAGCGCCGATCTTTCGCTCAACATCTCCCGCGAGATGCTTCAGCACGACCGTCAGCTGAAGATAATCGCAAAGGCGCTCGAGAAGAAGATCAAGGACGAGCTTCAGAAGATGCTTGAGAACGAGCGCGACAAGTATAAGGAGTTCTTCCGCGAGTTCGGCACGCAGATAAAATACGGCGTCTACGCGGACTTCGGCGTTCACAAGGAAACGCTTAAGGATCTTATGATCTTTTCGACCTCGATGGGCGACGAGCCGACTACGCTCAAGGAATACGTCTCCCGCATGAAGGACGATCAGAAGAAGATCTACTTTGCCGTCGGCGACAGCCGCGAACAGGCAGAGCTCCTTCCGCAGGTCGAGGCGGTCACCGCGAAGGGTTATGAGGTGCTCTATCTCACCGAGGACGTCGACGAGTTCGCGTTCATGATGCTTCACGACTACGACGGCAAGGAGTTCCTGAATGTTTCCTCCGACGAGCTCGATCTCGGGACAGACGAGGAGAAGGAGAGCTTAAAAGCCGAGAACGAAGCCGCGAAAGAGATGCTCGGCTTCATGAAGGACGCGATCGGCGACGATATTTCCGCCGTAAGGTTCACCAATTCCTTAAAGGATCATCCCGCCTGCCTGTCGTCCGAGGGCGCCCTTTCGGCGTCGATGGAGAAGACGCTCGGCAAGATGCCGGGGCAGGAGAACGCGGGTATTAAGGCGGAGAAGGTGCTCGAGATCAATTCCGCGCACCCCATCGCTGACAAGCTCAGGAAGCTCTACGATTCCGACCGAGAGAAGCTGAATAAATACGCCAAGATCCTCTACGCGAACGCGCGCCTCATCAGCGGACTTGCCATTCAGAATCCGTCCGAGATAGGCGAGCTCGTGACGAGCCTCATGATCGACGAATAAGGTCAAACGCATAATAAATAAGGCTGCCCAAAGGCAGCCTTTTTTAATGTGGATCTTTACTTTACGAGCTTCTCGGCAAGCGCGGAAACGAAGGGGAGATGCGTGACATTTCCGATCAGATTAAGCACACCGAAGAATATCATGATCGCCCAAACGACGTAGGCGAGGGCGTAGTACAAAAAGAATGTCAACAGCCCGAGTATTATCGCCGCAGCCATACCCATGACCGCCTCCCACATGAACTGCTTGTTTTCACGCGTAAGGGAACGGTCGATGATGAGCGCCAATACAGCGAGGATCGGCAGAATGAAGCATACGCCGTACGCCACGTTGGATTTCATTCCGAATATCTTGTGATTGCTGAACATTTTTTATCGCCCCTTCTTTTGATTACTTGAAACTGATCGTTTTTTCCGTGCTGCCGGAAGTATAGGTTACGGTTATGGTCTTTCCGCTGACGGCTACTCCGGTGACGGCGGCGCTCCTCAGCGCGTTAAGCTTCCTGTAATTCGAAAGCGCGATCCCGTCATAATCTCCGATATTGTCGGAGGTCATGAACACGCCGCCGAACAGGGCGTTGATGCTCGCAAGCTGAAGCTTTTTTGCCTTCGACATATGTATGTTCTTCTCTCGGAGGAAGAACACGTCGGGATCCGACATGAACGCCCTGCCGTTAAGCTGACGGCGGAAGACGGTGTTTCGCATCGCCTGGCGCGTTGAGACTCTTTCGCGATGAAGGATACGCATCCAGGGCTTGTCGTCCCAGTCGAGCGAAACGTCACAGCTGATGCGGCAGTATTCAACAAGACCGAATGCGGGCATGAGCGGCACTCCGCAGCCGAGGATGGGATGGCTTCCGCACACGCGGCGCAGAAGCTTCATCGCGCGGATCATTCGCGCGGCTCGGGTCTCGCTTGAGGAACCGAAGGGAGCCGCGCCGTATAGGAAGTCGAGCTTTACAAGGTCGAAGCCCCATTCGTCGAAGACGCGTTTGAAGGAGGACTCGATGTAGGAGACGACCTCGGGCTTGTCGATATCGAGGGAGTAGAAGCCGCCCCAGTTGGAGCCGCAGCACCAGGGCTCGCCGTCGACCGTATAGAACCAGTCGGGATGCTCGGCGTAGAGCTTCGAATCCTTTTCGGCTACGAACGGAGCAAGCCAGATACCTGCCTTATAGCCCTTCTGGTGAATGGCGTCGGAGACGGCCTTCATGCCGTTCGGGAACTTTTCGGCGTCGCATTCGAGCCAGTCGCCGACGTGCGTTTCCCAGCCGTCGTCGATCTGGAAAAGTTCGCCGCCGCGCATGACCTTGCCGCAGCCGTTAAGATCCGTCATTATGCTTTCTTCGCTGATGTTCTGATAGCGGTTGTACCAGCTGGAATACCCGGTCAGCGGAACGCTCGTGATGGGGGATACGCCCATCTCACGGAACCAGGCGTCGAATACGGCGTCCTCGGTACCCTCGGCTATAAACAGTCTGAACGCGTCGAACTCGCCGTCCACTTCAAGGCCTTCGCAGTCGCGGCGGATCGAAAGCGTCTGCTCGTCCGCGTAATACCTGAACATGGTATAGCCGCATTTCTCGTCGAGCGAGGCGAAGAGCAGGAACCTGTCGCCTGTGCGGAAATAGCAGTAGGATTCGCCGTGCAGAACGCCCTTCCGGTTGGGGTAATCGACGAAATGATAATCGCCGTACCTGTCGAGCGCGAACTTGTCGACTATCATTTGAGGAACGCTGTTGAGGCCCTTGATACGATCCTTCTTCGTGTACTCGGGACAGTATGTCCATGTCTGATAGCCGTTCATGAATATGAACGCGTCGTCCATATCGGACAGGCGTACCCTCGCGGAGACCGATTCGACGGTACCGTGAAGACCGCGCTTTAAGTGCAGGACCGCGGACGAGCCGTCTCCGCCGGGGAGCGGACGCCACACGAAATCGAATGCGTCGTCGCGTGACGCCTGCGCGCCCTGAGCGTTAACGGTGATATTTGTTTTAATTCTTTCGGGTTTATTCATTTTCGGGTTTGTTCTCGGAAGCCTTGTGAGCCTCTTCTATGGTGTTCATGACCTTCTTCTCATTATAGAGAGCAAGGATGACCGCGCCGAGGGTGCAGAACGCGACGGCGACAATGGCGACCCATCTCAAGCCGTAAACGGAGGGGGTGATGTCGTTGCTGGTAAGATCCTGAGTGGTGCCGAGGATCGCGAGCGAGGTGAACACGAGCATCGCGACCGACTGGCCCATCTTCATCGCGAAGGTGCGCGCAGCAAAGAACATGCCCTCGCGCTTCTCGCCGGTGCGGATGGAATCCTCTTCAGCGACGTCAGCGACGATGGACTGCGGGATGATGCCGAGAAGAGCCATCGGGAACGCCGAGATGACGACGATCAGTATGCCGGGGAGTATACCCTTAAGTGCGGGAATAACGCCGATGAGGGCGGTAACTACGTAAGCAAGAGCGAGGCCGAGGAAGCCGAATATAACGAGCTTCTTCTTACCGAACTTCGCGACAAGCTTCGAGACGATGGGGTAGAAGCAGGCGGAGAGCACGGTCATGCCGCCGAGGAAGTACATCGCCCACGCCTCGTCAAGCTCCATAGAGACCTTGACGAAGAAGGGAAGACCCGTTTGGAAGAGCGTCAAAGCGATGAAGTAAGCGATATCGGAAGCGGAGAACTTCAGGAACTCCTTGTTCTTGAAGGTTTTTGCAAGGCTCTTGAAGGTGTTGGACTTCGAGGGTTCTGCGTCGACGAACTCCTTCTCGTTGAGCTTGAAGGTCGGAATGAGCATGCAGATGAGCGCGATCACGGCGAGCACTATGAAGCAGATGCGGTAGCTCCAGGGGAAGTCGCCGCCGATGAGCCCGCGGATGGGACCGGCGAATACGAAGGGCAGGTACGCGATCATGGTTCCGAAGAAGAACGTGAGCGAGATCGCGGTCGAGATATACATGCGGTCCTCCTGCGTCTTTCCGAACTCGGAGATGAGCGCGTTATAAGGAGTGCAGTACATCGTCATGAAGAAGTAGAAGAGGATCAGGAAACCGAGGACCCAGATCACGTTGATCGAGCTGATCGCCCTAACGGGAGCGCAGAACACGAGGACAGCAACGACCGCGAATGGAACGGCTGCGATGCGCATGAAGGGTATGCGGCGCCCCTTGGGGTTCTTGCTTCTGTCGGACAGCGACGCGATAAGGGGATCGGTCACGGCGTCGAAGATACGGCAGATGAACGCGATCAGACCGAGGATCGTAAGCACGCCGAGAATGATCAGACCGGGCTTAAGATACTGTACGGCGTTATTGTTGACGATATCGTCCTTCGTGGGAAGGTAGAACGTCACAAGCCATGCGTTTATGATACCGCCGAGTATCGACCAGCCGAGCTGACCGACCGCGAATATCCGCATTTCCTTCTTGGTAAGTCGTCTTGTTTTCATAATGCCTCCTTAATTAATTGTATAATCAATGATTATAGGTTCGGTTTGATCGGTCGATACGGTGAGCCTTGCCGAGCCTTTCTTCCCGACAGTCCTTACGTACGTTCCGCACATGCCGCCCTCTGCGGTGACCACGGAGGGTCCGACGAGTTCGGCTTCGCCCTCGAGCGTGAGCTTCACGGGAAGCTGAGCGTACGGCGCGACCGCGCCGTTTTCGTCAAGCACGCGTATACGGACGGCGGCCATATCGTAGGTATCGCCCTCTGTTAGCTCGCGTGAGGAGGGGAGAACGTCAAGATGAAGGAGCCTTGAGGGCTTCTTCGTAACGGAAGCCACGACATTGCCGTCCTTCTTCGCGTCGAAGCGCCAGCTCGTGACCGCACCGCCCCAGTTGCCTATGTATTTTCCGTAAAGCCTTACGCCGTCCTCGTAGGTGAGACCGTATTTGACCATGCACCAGCCCATCTTGAGCTTGTATTTCAAAGGCAGGTTCGCCATGCCGTATTTTCCCGCGGCAATGAGGCTGTCGTGCAGGAGCTTTTCTTTTCTTCCCGAATAGCCCTCCTGAGTCTTAAGAAGCTCGCCCACGGTATCGGTGACCTTCATCGGGGGATGGGGAAGACCGTTAGAAGTAGCTTTGAAGGAGGTAACGAAGTTGTCGTTCTTATAAAGCTCGACCTCGTCCGCGTTGGTGAAAAGCCACACGTCGCCGATGTTGCCCGCGGCGTAATCGCCGATATCCATGTTTGATCCGACCTCGAGATAAGGCTCGTCGCCCTGACTTCTGTAAAGCGCCGCGGCGAGCTTGGGATTTCTGAACGAATCGAGCACGCCGTGATAGCATATGCGGTCGCCGGAGCCGAAATCCTTATGCGTCGCGTAGTCGAACATGCACCAGCCGAAGCAGCCCGCGTGCTCGCCGTCGGCGTAAGCGGCGCCCAGAACTCTGGCGTGGCGGAGCGCCTGCTCCTGCCGCTTTTCGGCGTGGTCGAAGGACTTCGTCGGGAACATATGCCCGTTGTGCTCGGAGATGAGGAAGCTCGCCTGCATATCGGTCGTAACGTCCTTTTTCTTCTTGCATCCCGGAGTTTTCCCGTCGTGCGAGAAGTCGTTGAAGGCATATACGTCCTCAAGAAGATGACTCTTTTCAAGATACCGCACGCCGCTCGTCTGACGCCTGTGATCGAGCTCGTGAGCGAGCGCGTTGGTCTTTTTATAGAACTCGTCGTCGTCGACGCTCTCGTTGATCCTTACGCCCCAGAGGACGATGGAGGGATGATTGCGGTACTGCATTATCATCTCGCGGATATTGTCGAGCGAGCGCTCTTTCCATGCCTCGTCGCCTATGTGCTGCCAGCCGGGAAGCTCCGTGAAGACCATAAGTCCCATCTCGTCGCACGCGTCAATGAAGTGCTGACTCTGCGGATAATGGCTCGTCCTAACGGCATTGACGCAGAGCTCTTCCTTCAGTATGCGGGCGTCCTCAACCTGCAGGGATCTGGGCGCGGCATAGCCGATGTAAGGCCAGCACTGATGGCGGTTAAGACCGCGCATGAAGTATTTTCTGCCGTTCAGCACCATGCCGTCCGCATTGAACCAGACAGAGCGGAATCCGAATCTGTCGCGGCGGACGTCGACCGTATCGCCTTTCCGATCGACAAGCTCCGTTTGAAGAGTATAGAGCTTCGGGCTTTCGGGCGACCAAGGATCGACGCCGGCGATTTTTTCGTGATAGTAAAGCTTATCTCCCGAGAAGCTGTGAACTGGCGCGTCGCCGTCGAGCACGGTGAACTTAAGGCCCGAGAACTCTCCGTCGACGGTGACCTGAACGCTGAGATCGCCCTGATGATCCGTATAAAGGTATACGTCGTCGATAAGGCTCTTTTCTTTTTCGTCAAGCCAGACCTCACGGTAGAGCCCGCCGAAGCAGAGATAGTCGATGACGTAGCCGAAGGGCGGCACGTCGCCTCGCTCCGTAGTGTCAAGACGAACGGCGATGAGGTTGTCGCCCTCGTGGAGGTATTCGGTTATCTCTTTCCGGTATGCGGTATAGCCGCAGAAATGCTCTCCGCACTTTTCGCCGTTCACGAACAGCTCAAGAACGTGCGCCGCGCCGTCGAACTGAACGAACCGGCGCTTGTTAAGGTCTGTAACGGTAATCTTTTTGCGGTAGCCGAATACTCCCGAATAGTCGTCGGGATCGGCATAATGCAAAGGCGACTCGCCGACCGTGTGCGGAATACGCACGCGCGTGAACTCGCCGCCTGCTCCTTTTAAGAACTCGTCGGAAGGGAGTTTAGTGAACTCCCAGTCATTGGAAATGCTATGCATGCAGAATACTCCCGAAATGCTTTTTTACATTATATACTCAATCGGCACGGCTTGTCAATCGGAATAAGGGCGATATGGACAAAAATGACGGTTTAGACAATATTTTTCTTCACTTTTTTCTCTGCAAACTCTTTCATTATTTATTAATATATGATAAAATAAGACAATCATATGCTAAAAATGACCCAAAGGAGGAAAACGTGAGAAAGACAATAGCCCTCCTACTAATGATACTGATTTCATTCAGCGCTGCGCCGCTCGGAGCGACCGCGTCGGGAACAAGGCTCAACCCGATCTACACTCCCAGCTCGCAGTACAGGTCAAGCGTTTACTATTCAAATCTGACTGAGCTCAGGCTGACGGGCAATCAGCGCCTCGATCTCATCAACGTCGGTCTTTCCCAGGTAGGTTATCACGAAGGCAACGTCGAGGCCGATCTCGACGGCTCGAACATCAACGGAACCGGCAACGTTACGGAGTACGGCCGCTGGTTCGGCTATGAGATTCTTCAGCGCGGCTCAGGCTTCTATTACGACTGGTGCGCGATGTTCGTCGCGTGGACTTCGCGTCAGTCAAGACTTCCCGAATCAATAATCAACAACGCCACCTATGCCCATATCGGCGTGAACCCTTACTACTTCCATATGGAGTATCACAGGCGCGGCACCTATACGCCGAAGGCGGGCGATCTCATTTTCTACGACTGGGCTTCGTCAGCGCGAGACTGGGAGCACGTCGGCATCGTCGCTTTCGTTGAGGACGGCATGGTGCACGTCGTCGAGGGCAACGCTCTCGGCAAGGTGCTCACCCGCGTTGTCAGCCTCGATTACTATGAGATACAGGGCTACGGCTCGCCGCTCTACACAAGCGCGAACGCTGCCGCGGTCGAGGTCTCAAGCTATCCGAAGCCCAAAAGAAACCTTTCCCAGGGAATGGAGGGTGAGGACGTCAAGTGGCTGCAGGCGGCGCTTCTGCACATTGGCTACGCGTCTCCAATCGACGGCTATTTCGGCAAGAATACAAGGAGCAAGGTCGTCAAGTTCCAGGCCTCGCACGGACTCAACTCGGACGGCATAGTCGGTCCCGCGACTCTGAAAGAGATAATCAGGTATCTCCCCGCGAGCTCCGTTCAGCCGGATCCGACTCCGAGCCCGTCTCCCAGCCCCACTCCCGATCCCACACCGGATCCGACTCCGAGACCTGGGCAGGGCGCGGCGGATAACGATCCCTCGAAGTATCCCGTACCGACGAGGACGCTCAAGAAGGGCAGTCAGGGCGACGACGTTAAATGGCTCCAGGCGGCGCTCAACAAGCTCGGCTCGAGCCTTACGGTAGACGGCGATTTCGGTTCCGGGACAGAAGCGGCAGTCAAGGCATATCAGAAAAACAACGGCCTTACGCAGGACGGCATAGTCGGTCCTGCAACGAGGACAAAGATCCAAAGCGCGCTGAATACGCCGCCTCCCGCGCCGTCGATACCCTATCCGGAGCCCCAAAGGGTCTTGAGAAAGGGCGCAACGGGCGACGACGTAAAATGGCTGCAGACCGTGCTTACGAAGCTCGGCTATACCGCGGCGGTCGACGGCAATTTCGGCAGCGGGACGGAGAAGAAGGTCAAGGAGTTCCAGAAAGCGAACGGACTGACCGTCGACGGCGCAGTCGGTCCAGCAACGATAAAGGCTTTGAAAAAGAAGCTTCAGGGCTGATCCGGAGGAGCATAAATGCTTAAAAAAGGTTTTTCGGTCATAGTACTTTTCGCGCTGCTTCTGTCATTCCTTTCGGGATGCATGTTTCTTACGCCGGGGTACGGAAACGGGTTTAACCAGAATACCGCGGTCCCGGAAATAACGGACGCTGTCCTTCCCGTGGTCGGCTCGACGGAGGATCCCGGTCATAAGGAAACGCCCTGTCCCGTAAGCGAGGACGGCAGATACGACACCGTCGAAGAGGTCGCGCTTTACATTCACCTCTTCGGGCATCTTCCGCCCAACTATATCACAAAGCAGAAAGCCCAGGAGCTCGGCTGGTCGGGCGGAGGCCTCGAGCGCTACGCCCCGGGATGCGCGATAGGCGGCGACCGGTTCGGGAACTATGAAGGTCTGCTTCCCGCAAAGCCCGGCAGGTATTACACCGAGTGCGATATCGGTACCGTCGGAAAGAATTCGCGAGGCAAAAAGCGCATAGTATTCTCGAACGACGGCCTTATCTACTATACCGAAGACCATTACGACAGCTTTACGCTTCTTTACGGAGGTGACGGGCAATGAGAAAGCTATTCGTGAACGCGAAGGACTTTACGTCGAAGGATGAGATGCACGCCGCTATGAGGGCTGTCCTCGGTGAAGAGAACTATTTCGGGTCGAATCTTGACGCTCTGCATGACTGCCTTTCGTCCATATCGGAGCCTACCGAGCTTCGGATAGTCAACTGGTCGTTTGCCGCAAGGCATCTTGGGGAATACGCCGACAGACTGTGGCGCGTCCTCAGCGATTCCACGGACGAGGATCCGAATTTAAACATCACGATTGAATAACTTAAAAGAGCACCTTTGCCGGGTGCTCTTTTTCTGCGCTTAATTTACCTGCCGCCGGACTCGGGCGGAGTATTACCGCCCGGAGGAGCAGGGGGAGTGCCGTCGGGCGCGCCCTGACCGCCCGGACCGCCCGGCCTGCCGGGGAATCCTCCCTGACCGCCCGGGCCACCAGGCCCGCCGTGACCGCCTGGACCGAAGTTGCCGACCGTACCTACGGATAACGTGCCGTCGGTCAGCACAGCCGTGCCGATCTCGCTGCCGGAACAGCTGACCGTCACGCTTTCGCCGCTTCTTAGCTCAGGGGAGCTGAACACTACGTGGTTTGAGTTGATCGGCAGCTCGAACGTGATCTCGCCGCTTTCCGTCTTAATCATTACTTCGGAGCCTTTAGGCTGATTCGATCCGAAGCCCATCGCGATCACGGGCTGAGACGCCGTACCGGGTGCTTCGGGCATACCGCCGCCGGTAAAGGCGAGAAGGTATCCGCCCGATACCGTCATCGTGCCGTTGAAGTCCAGTGCGCCGTCGGCGTTTCCCGTGCTTGAAACGATAAGGCTTCCTCCGGTCATAACGATCAAGCCGTTCGAATCGACTCCGTCGCCGCCGGCCATTATCGTTATACGGCCGCCCTCGACGGTTATGCGGCAGTTTTCGTTGTTCTTAAACTCATCACGGCCGTTTCCGCCCGTGGAGCTCTTGCCCTCGCTCGCGTTGATGCCGTCGTCGGTCGCCATGATAGCGTGCGTGCCGCCCGAGACCGTCACAGTAAGCCCTTCATATCCTTCCTTGCACGTGTTGACGGTTATCTCACCGCCCGTGAACGAAAGGTTTTTGTCCGCGTGGAACGCGTCGTCCGCCGTGGAAACGGTAAAAGTTCCGCTCTTTATAAGCGCGTCGCCGTTTGCGTGAACCGCGTCGTCAAGACAGTCAAGATCGTAAACGCCGCCGTCAATGAGCAGCGCCCCATCGGATTTTATGCCCTTCGCGCTGTCGGAACCCGCGGCAGCTTCGCACCCTCCGCCGGACGCGACCGTGGTCTTTCCGCCGGAAATAACGAGGCTCGTCACCGCCTGTATGCCGTCTTTTCCGCATTCGATTTTTATAGAAGAGTCAAGCACGGAAACACATCCGAGACCGGGATCCGAATCGTTCGTCGATCTTATCCCGTCGCCGGAAACGGCCTTCACCGTAATGTCGGCGTCCGAAATGATGTTCTTGTCCTTGCCGTTTATTCCGTGGTTCTTCGCGCTGACTTCAAGCGTGCAGCCGGAGATCCTGAGCGTATCCTTGCTTGTGATCCCGTTCTTGTAATTCGCGCTTACATTAAGTGAACCGCGCCCCGCAATAACAAGATCGGCTTTCGAGTAAAGGCAGGCGTTGGGCTCGTCGTCCTCCGAAGAGGAATACCCGTCGGCAAACGAATAACCCGATCCGTCCGCAAGCGAGCTCGCGGTACCGTCGGGCAGGTAGATCAGCGCCTCGCGCGCTTTATAGACATATACGGGGCTTCCGTAAGAACAAGTAATGGAAACGCTGTTGAAAACAAGGCTGACGTCCGCTTTGGGGGCGTTGATCAGTATTCTTCCGTCGTCGAGCGTGCCTTCGATCGAATAAACTCCGCCCTCGGTTATCGTTATCACGCCATCGGAAAACGACGCGCCGCTTCCGTCGATCTCGGCTGTACTTACTATAAGCTTTACCTTGACCGCGTGATCGGACGCGGGTTCTTCAGCCTCGACGCGTTCAGCCTCAAGCGATGACGGCGAAACGTAGGTCACGGTGTTTTCGGCGGACGAACCGCCGTTATTTGAACTCGTTCTGCCGCAGCCCGAAAGCATGAACAAGACGGACAGGGCCGTGACAAGCAGCGCAATAATTCTTTTCATCTGATCGATGCTCCTTTCTCCGCCTGCGGCAAGTATACATCGAAACGCTCATAATATGCGCGTTTTGCGAGGTTTGTCACAATTCTATCGGGATTATTCCAATTTGCGGAAGCAGGGAACCGTCAAAGCCTCAATTCATCCAATGTGAGCTTCTTCAAAAACGCTTCGCCGGGACGCCTTAAGAGCACGGCGTCTATTCTTTTTCCGTCCGATTTCTTGTCGCGGGAGAGGTAGAGGAACGCGTCTGACGCGTACGGCTCGAAGCCGGCGTCAAGCCCTGCCCGTAATAACGCGGACCGGACTGCGCCGAATGTTTCGCTTCCGGTAAGCGAAAGCTTTTCGCCGAGCCTTATCATTGAAAGCATACCGTAAGCCACCGCCTGGCCGTGAGGCACGGAGTAATCCGACGCCTCCTCGATCGCGTGACCGTAGGTATGCCCGAAATTCAATATATGCCTCTCGCCGAGGTCGTATTCGTCCGCCTCGACGTACTTCTTTTTGATCTTAACGCAGAGGGCGATCATGTCGTCGGAGGGCAGGAAACCCGAGACGGAATCGAGTATCGAGGGATCGCCGATAGCTCCGTATTTAATTACCTCGCCCATGCCGTTCACGCGCTCTTTTTCGGGGAGAGTCTTCAATAGATCGGTATCGCAGACGACCGCCTTTGGATGATAAAAACACCCGATGAGGTTTTTGCCCGAGCGAAGATCCACGCCCGTCTTTCCGCCGAACGCGCTGTCCGTCTGCGCTATGATCGTGGTTGGAACGGCGAAATAGCTTATACCTCGCATATAGGTCGCCGCGGCAAATCCCGCGATATCGCCCGTGACGCCGCCTCCGAGACCTATTACGGCGTCCGCCCTCGTTATTCCGGAATCGTAAAGGAAGCCGTAGACCTCCTCGACGGTCGGGAGCCGCTTGTTTTTTTCGCCTCCCGCAATGGCAAGTACGCTTACCGAAAACCCCGACGCCTTAAGCTCGCTTTTAACGGAATCAACGTGCGCTTCGGGGATATTCCTATCGGTCACGAGCGCGGCTTTTTCGCCGCGAACGGCTGATGAGACCGCGGCGCCAAGCATCTTTACCGCTCCCGATCCCACGTACGCCTCGGTACCTGGACCGACATTAAAAACTATCTTCTCCATTTTTTGCATATCCTTTGATAATTCTGTCAATAATATAACTCATAAGGCGAAAAATATCAATCGACAAAAGAAGTGTTTTTTCTTTAAAGGGAAAAGCGTCCGGCGCGGCGAACCCGTATTTTTGAGATCTATATTTTAGGAGCGGGAAATGAGGCTTAAAACGAAAAAACAGGGCAGAACGCTCGTTGCGAGCTTTTCGGGAGAGCTCGATCAGCATTCCGCCGAACAGGTGCGCTATGAGCTTGACAGCATACTCGAGGACGAGAACATCAGACGCATAGAGTTCGATCTTAAGGGCGTAACGTTCATGGACAGCGCGGGGATCGGCGTTATTCTGGGCAGATACAGAAAGCTCGTTCCGAGGGGCGGAAGCATGAACGTGCTGAACGCCTCGCCGGGGATCGAGCGCATCCTCAATATGTCGGGCGTATACAGGCTCGTTTCGGAAAGGAGCGCAAAATGAAGAATACTTTACGGACAAGCTTTCCGAGCATTTCGAAAAACGAGGGGCTCGCAAGAGGAATTGCCGCCCAGTTTACCGCGCTTCTCGATCCGACCGTTGAGGAGCTTTCCGATATAAGGACCGCGGTCTCCGAAGCCGTCACGAATGCGATCGTTCACGGATACGGGCACCCGAACGGAACTGTGACGATGGAGCTTTATTCAGAGGACGGGACCGTGACGGTCGTAATCTCCGACGAGGGCAGGGGGATAGAGGACGTTGAGCTTGCAAGGAAGCCTTTCTTTACCACCATGCCCGAGGCGGAACGCTCCGGCATGGGCTTCGCCGTGATGGAGGCATTCATGGACAGTGTGACTGTCGACTCCGCTCCGGGAAAAGGGACGACTGTCACCATGAAGAAAAAGCTGGGCGAAAATGCCGGCTGACAGGACTCGGAACGCGGAGCTGCTTTTAAAATACCGCGCGGGACATGAGGGCTCGCTTGACGAGCTCGTTCAAAACAATCTGCCGCTCGTTCGCTCGGTCGCGTCAAGATTCTTCTCAAGGGACGACCCCGACGATATTATGCAGGTCGGCGCGCTCGGGCTTATCAAGGCGATCCGCAATTTCGATCCCGCGCGCGGTACGGAACTTTCGACCTACGCGGTGCCGGTGATAGCAGGGGAGATCAAACGGTACTTAAGGGACTCAGGAAGCGTTAAGGCGGGAAGAAGGACAAGGGAGCTCTCCGTAAAGATAGGAAGGCTCATGAGCGAAGCAGAAAAAACGGGGGAGTGCCTGAAGATATCCGGGATCGCAGATAAACTCGGGATCTCGGAAGAGGAAGCCGCGGACGCCGCGGCGCTCTTGATACCTATGGAGTACCTTGACGAAAAACTGCCGGGAGACAGCGAGACGTCTCTTTCGGATACTATTGCGTCAAAGAACGGAACCGAGGACGAGGCGGTCGGGAGAGTGCTTTCAAAGCAGCTTCTCGATAAACTGCAGGGGCCGGAAAAAGATGTTATTATAATGAGGTACTTTATGGAGCTGACGCAGTCAGAGACCGCCGAAAGGCTGGGACTCACGCAGCCTAAGGTATCGCGGCTCGAAGCGGGGATAATCGTCAAGCTGAGATCATTTATAAAGGCGTAAAAAAAGCCCGGCTTTGAGCCGGGCTTTTCGATTGCCGATAAGGATCAATCTCCCGTACCTGCGGGAAGGGGGATAGTCGAGGGCACTTCGCCGTTCTCCTTCGCCTCGGTGTACCTTCTTATGCAGAAGGTGCACAGCCTGGCGCGGTTGGACTCAACGGCTTCCTCAATTGTACCGTCGATGCAGTTATCCGGGTTGGAATTGCGGATGGACTGGCAGTCGGAGAAGATGTGGTAGCAGTTGCCGAACTTCGTCCATCTTACGCCGTCACCGTCGGTGAAGCCGTAACCCTCGGCCTCATCGGTAAGCTGCTGAACGACGCTGTTAACTTCGTCCTGAGTGACGGGATGATAATCCGCGGAGCCTGCGGACGCGCCGACGAATACGACGGCGAGCACGGCGGCGACGATGGCCTTGGTCTTTTTGTCAAGGTCTTCCCTGCGGATGATAAGAATAACGGCGATGGGGGCAAAGATGATGCCGGCCATTATGACGCCGAGCTGATTCCAGACAAACTGAACGAACTTGTTGTGAGACTTGGTCGGATGGATGTGGTTGGCATGGATCCAAAGCCTGGCCGCAACTACGCAGAGAATGCCGGCGACAACGATATCGATGATCGCCGCGACAAGCTGCGTGGGCGTTAAGAACAACATGCGGACCGCTCCGAAAGGCAGATTCAGCCCGATATAGGGCATATACATTGCCACGGCGGCAAGGGCCCAACACACAAATGCCAGGATCCTGAAGATGACGGTGTTCTTTTTCTTGCCGGATTCCTGCTCCTCAAGCTGAGCAAGAGCCGCTTTCAGCGCAGCCGCGGAAGGCTGTTTTTTCTCTGCGGAGGGCTGTTTCTTCTCTGCAGCGGTTTTCTTGGTTTCGTCCATGTTGTTCCTCCTTGCCTCATGGCAAATTAATATATTTCAGTATAACACATATTGATGTAAAAATCAACTTTTTACGCAAACAAATCATACGCGGAACGGACGAAAAACGCATATCATCTTCTAAGCGGAAGGACGGCAGTTCGGGCTTTTCCGCCGACCACTCAAAATATATTTTGTTTGCCAACTGTTTTTTGTTGACATAATAACCGTGGAGTGTTATTATACTGTTAGCACTCAAGGGTGGCGAGTGCTAACAAACACAAACAGCCGCCCGTAACCGAAAGGAGCGGAGGAGCATGAGCGATAACACAAGCCTGCTTGACATACGAAAAATGCGTATACTTCAAGCCATTGTCGACGACTATATCATGACCGCCGCGCCGGTCGGTTCAAGAACGGTCTCCAAGCGCAGCGACATGGGGCTTTCACCCGCGACCATCAGGAACGAGATGAGCGATCTTACCGAGCTCGGCTTCCTTGAGCAGCCGCACACCTCCGCGGGACGCATCCCGTCTGAGAAGGCTTACAGGCTCTACGTCAATCATATTATGGATCAGGCGAAGCTCACGGACGACGAGGCAGACTACATCAAGCGCCATCTCGACACCAGAGTGCACGAGGTCGGCGAGGTCATAAGGCAGACCGCCAAGGTGATCTCCGACATGACGAATTACACCTCTATGGTGCTCGTTCCGCAGCTTTCTTCCATGAAGGTCAAGCGCATCTCACTGATACCAGTGTCCGAAGGTTCCGCTATGGCGGTCGTCGTTACGAACACCGGCGTCACGAAGAACTCGATGATAAGCATCCCCGAGAGTCTTTCTCCCGACGATATCGAAAAGATATCCAAGCTCATCACCGAAAAGCTCGACGGTCACAGGCTGACCGACGCGATCGAGTCAGTGCTTCCCGCTATAAGGGCTGAGATCGGAGAGCAGGCCGACGCCGTCTGCGAGATGCTGGAGGATATCGAAAGGAGCATGTCCGAAACGGACGTCGAGGTCGTCGGAGCAAGCAATATCCTCGATTATCCCGAGTATTCCGACGCGCAGAAGGCAAGATCCTTCCTTACCGAGGTCGAGACGGGCAACTATCTCCAGCAGGTTCTGAAGGACTCGTCGGACGTCGAGATGAGCGTAAGGATCGGCACCGATAACGACAACCCCGATCTTAAGGACTGTTCGGTCATCACCGTGACCTACAAGGCCGGCGGTAAGAACATCGGCTCGATGGGCGTCGTAGGTCCCACGAGGATGGATTACGGCAAGGTCATGGCCGTTCTCAAATATCTGTCAAACAGCTTGAGCGATATTCTCAGCAAGCTTTTGAAGTAAGAAGGTCTTCTAAATGTCAAGAAAAGGCAAAAGGAAAAGTCAGATGAGCGAAGAGAAGAAAAAGGCCGCCGAAGAAGCCGCGGCGAAGGAAACCGTGATAACGGAGGAGCCCGAAAAGGAGCAGCCCGCCGAGATCAAGTACGAGGAGATGACGCTCTCTCCCGAGGAAGTCAAGGCTCTGAAGGAAAAGCTCGACAAGCTCGAGGCCGACAGGGACGACGCCGTTAAGCAGGCGCAGAGGCTCCAGGCGGAGTTTGAAAACTACAGAAAACGCAACGCGTCGATAGCTGCCGACAGCCGTGACGACGGCGTAAGAGAAACGGTCAAGGCAATGCTCCCCGTGCTCGACAATTTCGAAAGAGCTATGGGAAACGCTCCCGAGGACGCTTTTGCGGAGGGCATCGGAAATATCGAAAAGCAGTTCTTAGAAGCGCTGAAGAAATGCGGCGCCGAGGAGATCCCCACGGAAGGCGTTTTCGATCCGAACCTGCATGACGCGGTCATGAAGGACTCGGTCGAGGGCGAGGAATCCGGCAAGATCCTCGAGGTATTCCAGAAGGGATACAGGGTAAAAGGCAAGATCGTCCGATTCGCGATGGTCAAGGTCAACGAATAATTAAGTAAATGATCCCCATAAAAAGGGTTTTCCATTTAAAATCAATCTCAAAAACGGAGGAAAAAATACTATGTCTAAAATAATCGGAATCGATTTGGGTACCACCAACTCCTGCGTAGCAGTTCTCGAAGGCGGTCAGCCCGTTGTTATCACAAACGCCGAGGGCGCAAGGACTACGCCTTCCGTAGTAGCATTCAAGAACGGCGAGCGTATGGTCGGCCAGATCGCGAAGCGTCAGGCCATCACCAACCCCGACAACACCGTTTCGTCCATCAAGCGTGAGATGGGCTCGGACTATAAGCGCACCATCGAGGGCAAGGCTTATACCCCGCAGGAGATCTCCGCGATGATCCTGTCGAAGCTCAAGCAGGACGCCGAAGCTTATCTCGGTGAAAAGGTCACCGACGCGGTCATCACCGTTCCCGCCTACTTCACCGACAGCCAGCGCCAGGCGACCAAGGACGCCGGACGTATCGCCGGCCTCGATGTAAAGCGTATCATCAACGAGCCGACCGCTGCGTCCCTCGCTTACGGTATCGACAAGGAAAACCGTCAGAAGGTTCTCGTTTATGACCTCGGCGGCGGCACGTTCGATGTATCCATCCTCGATATCGGCGACGGCGTCTTCGAAGTTATGGCGACGAACGGCAACAACCGTCTCGGCGGCGACGACTTCGATAAGAGGCTTATGGATTACATTGCCGACGATTTCAAACGCAATTACGGCATAGACCTCAGGAACGACCGTATGGCGAAGCAGAGGCTGCTCGACGCCGCCGAGAAGGCGAAGATCGAGCTCTCCTCGACCCCGACGACCAACGTCAACCTGCCCTTCATCACCGTAGTGGGCGGCGAGCCTAGGCATATCAATATGGACATCACCAGGGCCAAGTTCAACGAGCTAATCGACGATCTCATCGACAAGACCCGCGTGTGCATGGAGAACGCTCTCCGCGACGCAGGCCTCAAGGCCAGCCAGCTCGATAAGGTCATCCTCGTCGGCGGTTCGTCCCGTATCCCCGCTGTCCAGGAGCTCGTCAAGAGGGTCACCGGCAAGGAGCCCTTCAAGGGCATCAACCCCGATGAGTGCGTAGCCGTTGGCGCCGCTATCCAGGGCGGTATCCTCGGCGGCGAAGTCAAGGACATCCTGCTCCTCGACGTCACGCCTCTGTCCCTCGGCATCGAGACCCTCGGCGGCGTGTTCACCAGGCTCATCGACAGGAACACCACCATCCCCGTACAGAAGAAGCAGATCTTCTCCACAGCGGCTGACGGTCAGACCTCCGTTGAGGTACACGTGCTCCAGGGCGAGCGTGAGATGGCTCAGTACAACAAGACGCTCGGCCGCTTCCAGCTGACCGGCATCGCACCGGCTCCCCGCGGCGTGCCGCAGATCGAGGTAACCTTCGATATCGACGCCAACGGCATCGTCCATGTGTCCGCGAAGGATCTCGGAACGGGCCATGAGCAGCAGGTCACGATCACCGCTTCGAGCAACCTCTCCGAAGAG
>JAILNX010000010.1 GCA_024691085.1 Clostridiales bacterium
AAAACAGTCATCCAACGGATGGCTGTTTTGTTTTAGTATTGACTCCGCCTATCCTCTCATGCCGTCGCATGGGGCGACGAAATGGGTTTGCAGCCGGTCGCCGCAGGCGATCCCGACCATCCGGTGAATGGTCGGGAAGGCGGAAAACGGGCGGCCTTGTGAGCGAACGCGAACAGCCCGCCCCGGCAGATAGGCAGCTGCCGGATTCCAAAGCAAAACAGTCATCCAACGGATGGCTGTTTTGTTTTAGCATCTGATATTGTTTTCCCCATCCGGAACCTGCACCGCGCCGGGAATATCGAAGAAATTCCCGGGACTTGAAGCCATCGGCTTCAAGTCGGAGACGAGCATGGGAGATAGATTCACCTCATATTCCCACGTCTCTTATTCCGTTTATTCTTTTTTCAAAGCCTTCTATCTTGTCGCCGTCCGCAAGCTGCTTCGCGAGCTCACTGTTCAGCTCGCAGAGCTTTGTGAACATCGCGTGCAGCATCATGAATCTCTTGTGCTGGAGCGTCAGCTCCCTGTTTTTCTCGCGTATCAGCTCCGAGAGATCGTCGTTTCTTTTCCGTTCCTTCTTCGTGGCGGCGTTTTTCCCGACCGTCGAGCGGTATTTGTTCTGATAGCGGAGCATCAGCGCGGCGTCGCCTCCCGCAAGCTCGAGCGCAGCTCGCCTTACGGAATATCCTTTGGAGCGCATATCCGTTATCTCCTTTAACAGGCGCTCCGTTTCTTCGTCCGTAAAGGGCGTATACGACCTGCCTTTCGGTCCCGACTGCGCCGCGTAATAGTGATTCCTTACGCTGTCGGGCATTCTTCCCGTTATCCTGGCGGCGTTTCTGAACGCCGAAGAGAGCGACCTGCCCTCGCTTTCCGCCTCGTCGACACAGCTTTTCAGTATCAGATCCTCGCGATCCGTCCATCCGATCTTTTTCATCTTATTCCTCCAAGTCGGTATAAAATATGTATTGATTCGTCATTTTATGATGATTTATTTGAAGAGCGTAACAACGTAAGCGATCAGCCCGACTATCACAGAGCTTGTGATCCCGTACACAAGTACGGGGCCGGCGATCGTGAACAGCTGCGCGCAGACGCCCATGACGATCCCCTCGGAGCGGTGCTCCATGGCGGGAGCCACGATCGAGTTCGAAAATCCCGTAATCGGCACGACCGAGCCCGCTCCGGCGACCTTTCCTATTTTATCGTAAACGCCTATGCCGGTCAGCAGCGCCGCGATGAATATAAGCGCTACGGATATAAGGCTCCCGCGCGACTGCTCGTCGAGGGAGAAGAGGAGCGTTCCGACGTCGCCTATAAGCTGCCCCAGGCAGCAGATCGCGCCGCCTGTAAGGAAGGCGAGCACGCAGCGGAGGAGGGTCCTGCTCTTCGGCATGCGCTCCTTAACGAGTTTTCTGTACTCCGCCTGTTCCCTTTTTTCATATTCCGTGAGTTTCCTTTTGGGCTTTGACATCTCATGCCTCCGTTCGTTTTTATTAAGTATTCCGCATTCCGTTCGTTTTTAGTCCGTATTATAAAGATTAATATATATATTTTGTGAACCAGGCGAAAACTGCCATCGGCGCACTTGACTTGTGAATATTTTTCTTTTATAATAACTTAGAATGTCTATAATATGGGCTCATTCCGGGTTCATAATGGCATATTACATAAATTGGAGGAGATAATCATGCAATGGTGGCATGTTCTGCTTATAATAGTTGGCGCCTTCGCGTGTTTCGGGATAGGCTTGACAGTTGGCTATTATTACAGACGCAACATTGCCGAGGCTAAAACAGCCAGGGCAGAAGAAGCGG
Organism: Clostridiales bacterium; assembly: GCA_024691085.1. Classification (GTDB taxonomy): domain Bacteria; phylum Bacillota; class Clostridia; order Christensenellales; family CAG-138; genus UBA3857. The sequence goes on from JAILNX010000010.1 coordinate 1,818, forward strand.
TTAAAAAAATGATCGAAGACGCTCAGAAGCGTGCGGAAACGTTGAAAAAAGAGACTCTGCTTGAAGCAAAGGAAGAGGTTTACCGCATAAAGACTGAGCAGGAAAGAGAAAACAAAGAACGCAGAAACGAGGTCCAGAGGGCCGAAAGACGTCTCCAGCAGCGCGAGGAAAGCTTCGACAAGAAGCTGGAGGGCATTGAAAAGCGCGAAGAACAGCTCAACGCGCGTACGAAGGAAATCGATAAGCTCGAGGCAGAGGCGAAGGAACTCTTCGAGCAGCAGAGGGGCGAGCTTGAGCGCGTTGCCTCGATGACGAGCGACGAGGCTAAGGCGATCATCCTGAACAACGCCGAGAAGGAAGCCCGTCATGACGCTACGCTCATGATAAGGGATATCGAGTCCAAGGCCAAGGCCGAGGCAGACAGGCGCGCGGTGAACATCATCGCCTCCGCCATCCAGCGCTGTGCTGCGGATCACGTGGCCGAGACCACTATCTCCGTTGTGCCTCTTCCCAACGACGAGATGAAGGGCCGCATAATCGGCCGCGAGGGACGCAACATCAGGACCCTCGAGACCGCGACGGGCGTCGACCTTATCATCGACGATACCCCCGAAGCCGTCATTCTTTCGGGCTTCGATCCTGTCCGCCGTGAGGTCGCCAGGATCGCGCTCGAGAAGCTCATTCTCGACGGACGCATCCATCCCGCAAGGATCGAGGAAATGGTCGAGAAGGCCCGCAAGGAGGTCGACAACCAGATCCGCGAGGCCGGCGAGAACGCCATATTTGACGTCGGCGTACACGGCCTGCATCATGAGCTCGTAAGGCTCCTCGGCAGACTGAAATACCGCACCAGCTACGGCCAGAACGTCCTTAAGCACAGCATCGAGGTCGCGCATCTCGCGGGACTCATGGCGGTCGAGCTCGGCGTAAACGTACAGCTTGCGAAGCGCGCAGGTCTGCTCCACGATATCGGCAAGGCGGTCGATCACGAGATCGAAGGCAGCCATGCCCAGATCGGCGGCGATCTTGCCAAGAAATACCGTGAGAACAACCAGATCGTTCACGCGATACTTGCCCATCACGGCGACGTAGAGCCCAACACCGTCGAGGCGGTGCTCGTGCAGGCGGCCGACGCCATCAGCGCGGCGCGTCCCGGCGCACGCAGGGAGACCCTTGAGAACTACATCAAGCGTCTTGAAAAGCTCGAGGAGATCGCGAACTCCTTCGAGGGCGTCGATAAGGTATTCGCCATTCAGGCCGGCCGCGAGGTCCGCATAATGGTCAAGCCCGAAAACGTCAACGACGCCGACACCATCATCCTCGCGAAGGATATCGTTAAGCGCATAGAGACAGAGCTCGAGTATCCCGGCCAGATCAAGGTCAACGTGATCAGGGAGACGAGGGCTGTCGAATTCGCGAAATAAGGCATAGTATTTATTACGGTTTCCGTACGGCTCCCGTGCCAAGACCCGCATGGGAGCCGCATCTTTTGAAAGGCTGACAGAGATTGTTTTTTGCTGACGGACATTGTGATTTCCTGTACGGAATGGCGAACGAGGACTATGATCTTGCCGATCCAAAGCCCCGTCAGTCCGTGTCCCTTGCGGGGCTTAAGGCGGGAAACGTCAAGCTTCAGCTTTTCGCGGCGTGGATCGACGTAAAGCACAGGCGCCCGTATCTTTCGCAGTTCATGAGCATGGCGGACGCCTTCGAGCGGATGCTTGAGGATAATCCGGAGCTTATAAAGCTCACGCCCGATTTTGACGTAAACGGCGATAAGATCGCCGCGATGCTTACGATCGAGGGCGGCGAAGCGGTCGAGGGCTATGAGGACATACTTCGCAGCGTCCATCGCATGGGCGCAAGGGCGATGACGCTCACTTGGAACACGCGGAACGAGCTTGCGGATCCCGCTCTTAAGAAGAGCAGGAAGGGGCTCACTTTCCTCGGAAAAGAGATCGTCCGCGAGATGGGTAGGATAGGCATGGCGGTCGACGTCTCGCATCTTAACGACGCCGGCATAGAGGACGTCCTCAAGGAGGACGTAAAGGTTTTTGCCTCTCACTCGAACGCGAGGGAGGTCTTCTATTCCGAAAGATCCCTGCCCGACGAACTGATCAAGGAGATCGCAGCAAGGGGCGGCACGGTAGGCGTGAACTTCTACTATAAGCAGCTTTCGCCCAAAAAGCGCGCAGATATAGATGACGTTGCCCGCCACGCGGCGCACATACTCGAGGTCGGCGGCGAGGACTGCCTCGCGATCGGCTCGGACTTTGACGGCATGGGACAGTACCCGGAGGGGCTTTCAGATCCGTCGGGGCTCCCGAACCTTATACCCGCGTTCGAAAGATACGGCATCACGGGCGAGGCTCTTGAAAAGGCGTGCTGGAAGAACCTTATGAGGTTCGCGAAATCGCTCGTTTGAAATTTGTCGCATATTTGCCACAGATTTGAGTTCCGTTATTCACAATATGGTGTTATAATAGGGAAAAAGAGAGGAAGGAGAGCAATAATGGGTGCGAACACGTTTGAGCGCAAAGAGATCAAATACATCATTACCAGAGAGCAGTACCGTGCCCTTCTTCGCGCTCTCGAGGGCAGGATGCAGCCGGACGAGTTCGGAGTGACGAGGATATGCAATATCTACTTCGACACGCCTGATTTCAGGCTGATAAGGGAATCCATCGAGAAACCCATGTACAAGGAGAAGCTCAGGCTCCGCACCTACGGCGTTCCGGACGAGAACAGCAGGGCGTTCATCGAGCTTAAGAAAAAGTTCGACAAGGTCGTTTACAAGCGCCGCGTGACCATGCGCTATATCGACGCCATGAGGTTCCTTGTGAACCGTGAGAAGCTCGCGAACCCGACGCAGATCGAAAAGGAGATCGAGTGGGTGCTGAACTTCTATAAGGGGCTTGCTCCCGCGATGGTGCTCTGCTACGACAGACAAGCTTACTTCGGCGTCGAGGATCCCACGCTCCGCATGACCTTCGACACCAATATCAATTTCCGCACGAAGGATTTTAACCTGATGTGCGGATCCTACGGCGAAACGCTCATGGATGACAGTACGTACATCCTCGAGCTGAAGATCAACTACGCTATGCCGCTTTGGCTTTCCGCCATTATGGACAGGCTTAAGATCTATCCCGGATCCTACACCAAATACGGCAACGCATATAAAAAACTAATTTCATCGGGAGGTATTTTATGATTTCCAACGGATTATTCACCAGTCTTTTATTGAACGAGGGCTACGTCGTACCGCGAGTGGGCATGATCCTCATCTGTATCGGCGCGGCGCTCGTGCTGGGGCTCATCACGTCGTTCCTATATATGTATAAAAACACCTACAACAAGGGCTTTGCCGCAGCTCTCGTACTGCTCCCGATGGTCGTCGCGGCGGTCGTATCTGTCGTAAACGGCAATATCGGCATCGGCATCGCCGTCGGAGGCGCTTTCGGTCTTGTAAGGTTCCGTTCCGCTCCCGGCACTGCGCGAGACATACTCGCGATTTTCCTCGCGATGGCGGCGGGCCTCATCTGCGGCTCCGGCTACGTTGCGCTTGCGCTGATCGTCGTCATACTCGTCTGTCTCATCGGCTTCATTCTGCTCTCCATCGGCTTCGGCGGAAAGAGCTTCAAGAGCCGCATGCTCCGCATAACCGTTCCCGAGAGCCTCGATTATACCGGCGCTTTCAACGACATATTCAAGAAGTACACCACCTCCTGCGAGCTTGAAAAAGTAAAGACCACCAACATGGGCAGTCTTTACAAGCTGTTCTATAAGATCGATCTTAAGGATCCCAGAAGGGAGAAGGAGATGATCGACGCCATCCGTGTAAGGAACGGCAATCTCGAGATCGTCTGCGGTATCGTAGATACTTCCAAGCCTGAGCTGTAATCAATTGCTTTTAGCACTGTAAGCCCGCATGAATCGCGGGCTTTTTTCTTCGTAAAGGCGCTTTGCGAGCAGGTCAGCGTTTTTAATGACCGACTGCTCGTGCAGGCACTGAACGGGCGGAACAGTATGCATATCGCCCGTCATGCTGAAATTGAGGCACGCGCAGTGGTGACGGCAGCGCTTCTCTATCGCGCAGCCTGTGCAGCTTGCCTCGGTAGGCGTGGACATATCGTAGACGCGCTTCTGCGCAGCCTTGTCGATACCCGAAAACACGTCGCCGATCCTGTATTCAGCTAGATTCAGGAACTGATTGCAGGGATAGATATTCCCGTCGGGAGCGATGGACGGCTGTTTGTAGCCGAGCCTGCACTCGATGCAGCCGCGGTTTTCTATATGCGCGGCGATCTTCGACTCGAAGTTCAGAAACTTGAGCGGGCGGGGAAGATCGTAGCAAACTGCGGACAGATCGACGATCTTTAAGTATTCTGCGTCGAGAAGCGCCATGGAATCATCGTCCCACGCGGCGTCGGGCCTTAAATCGATGACGGCGTTGATCTTCGAAAAGCCGCGGTCGTAGAGCCATTTTACCGAGTCTGCAAGCCTGCCGACATTCTCTGGAAGCACAGTCAGCATCGCGATCGCTCCCGGCTGATAACGGAGGAGGAGGTCGATCTTCGGTTCGAGCGCGGCCATAGTGCCGCTCCCGTCCTTTCTTACGCGCTGATCGTCCTGCAGAAGCCCGTCGTGGGAGAGCGCGATCTCGAGATCGCAGCGGTTCGCGAGCGCGGCGAACGCTTCGTCGAGCAGTATCCCGTTCGTCGTCATGCGGTAGGCGAGCCTGCCGCCGCGGCTCTCGTTCAGCTCGCTGCAGTACGCGAGCACCTTTTCGATAAGCTCACGGCATAATAAAGGTTCCCCGCCGAAGAACGAGAAACCGTTTTGTTTGTGCCCGTATGAAAACATGAGATCGCACGCGGCAAGAGCCGTACGCTCGTCCATGCGCTCGGGCGTATGCTTTTCATAGCAGTAGCGGCAGGCAAGATTGCAGTCCGCCGTAACGTGAAGAGTGAAGTTCATTGTCCGTTATCAGCGCCGGGAGTTGCCTCCGGAATGTCCGTATCCAGAACGATCTTTCCCTGAAGCGCAGGCAGATCCGTAAAATCGACCGCGACGTCGCCCATCAGCCCGACCGGCTCATCGGTCTCAATGGCAATACCTCCCGTCGTCCCGGGCAGCTCCGACGGGTCGATCTCCATATTGCCGCTCACCTGCGGACGGCAGGCGGCCGAGCCAAGCGAGATCATGACCGCAGCCGCAGCCGCGCCGATCACGGCGACATTTTTCTTTTTGGGGTATCCGGGCTCATAGCCCTCGACCTTTTTGATCTTCATGATAATGATCCTTTCGGTTTTATTGTCCCCCCGAACAAAGGATCCCTCTTATTCGTCGGAATCTTCGGATTTGTCCTCCGACACCTCGACGACGCAGTCGGACGTGCCCATGATGGAGCGGAGCTTGCCTTCGATCTCCGCCGCGACCTCGGGATTGTCCTTAAGGAACGCCTTCGCGTTCTCACGGCCCTGACCGATGCGCATATCGCCGTAGGAGAACCACGCGCCGGTCTTGTTGAGTATCTTGTTGCTGATGCCCATATCGAGCAGCGAACCCTCGCGGGAGAAGCCCTGACCGTACATGAGATCGGCCTCGGCGATGCGGAAGGGCGGAGCGACCTTGTTCTTTACGACCTTCATGCGGACGCGGTTGCCGACGGCTTCGCCGCCCTGCTTTAAAACGTCCACCTTGCGCACGTCGATGCGGATCGTGGCGAAGAACTTGAGCGCGCGGCCGCCGGTCGTGGTCTCGGGATTGCCGAACATGACGCCAACCTTCTCACGCAGCTGATTGATGAAAATTACGCAGCAGTTGGACTTGCCGACGATCCCCGCGAGCTTCCTCAAAGCCTGGCTCATGAGCCTTGCCTGGAGGCCGACGTGCGAATCGCCCATGTCGCCCTCAAGCTCTGCCTTCGGAACGAGCGCCGCGACGGAGTCGATGACGATTATGTCGACAGCGCCGCTTCGAACCAGCATATCGGCGATGTCGAGCGCCTGCTCGCCGTTGTCCGGCTGAGAGACGTAGAGGGAGTTCATATTGACGCCGAGCTTCGCCGCGTATACGGGATCGAGCGCGTGCTCCGCGTCGATGAATACGGCCATGCCGCCGAGCTTCTGCGCCTCGGCGATCATGTGAAGAGCGAGCGTTGTCTTACCGGAGGACTCGGGGCCGTAGACCTCGATTATCCTTCCGCGGGGGATACCGCCGACGCCGAGCGCGTTATCGAGGGCAATACAGCCGGTGGGGATAACGGACACCTGTATCTTCTGCGCGGCGTCGCCCATCAGCATTATCGCGCCCTTGCCGAACTCCTTTTCTATCTGCGTAAGGGCAAGATCCAAAGCTTTTTCCTTATCCATTAATACATCCTCCAATGTGTTTTTATTATTCTATCATGCTTTTATCTGCCGCACAATATTAAGTCCCCTGTTAAAAGAACGGAATAAACTGCGCGCAGGTTGCGTTCAAAAAGAAATATATTATCAGACGAGCTTCGCAAGCTCCAAAAGAAGCGTCAGCGCCGAAAGCACGGTTTGCTGCCTTATCTCCGTCCTGTCGCCCGAAAGCCTAAGCTCTCGCGTTACGGAGCCCTTTTTCGTCGCGCCGCCTATGAACACGAGTCCTGACTCGCGGCCGAGCTCATCGGGTCCGGGCCCTGCGAGCCCCGTGGTCGACACGGCGACGTCCGCGTTCGTTTTTAAAAGCAGACCTTCCGCCATGGCCTTCGCGACGGGGCGCGACACGGCGGTGTATTCATCAAGAACGGCGGGGGAGACGCCGAGCGAACGGATCTTCGCCTCGTTCGAATAAGTTACGCACCCCTCGGTGAACCAGTTGGAGCTTCCGGGTACGTTCACTATCTCCGACGCAAGCATACCGCCCGTAAGGCTTTCCGCGACCGCGGCGAAGCCGTGCTTATTTACAAGCTCATTCGCGGCTAAAAGAACGATCGCCGCGCATTTTTCATCAAAGTTTTCGATCATTTTTCTTTGAAAAGCTGACGGTTTTTAACGATGTAATCGACTCCCGACCACACGGTGAAGAACACCGCGGCGACCATCGAAATGAAATCGAACGGCACGTGTACCGCGCGGCAGACGGGCCCCACGATAAGCACGATCGGGAGTGCGATGGACTGAACCGTCGTCTTTATCTTGCCGAGGACGCCCGCGGCCATGACCGTTCCGTGGCTCGCGGCGACGAGACGCATGCCGCTTACCAGGAACTCGCGCGCGATAACGATGACCGTGAATATGGGAAGAAGGAAATCGCAAATGCTCATGAGGCCGCGTCCTATCAGCATTATCATGCACGCCGCGGTCAGGAGCTTATCCGCGATCGGATCCATCAGCTTGCCGAAATCGGTGACGAGGTCGTACTTCCTCGCTATGCGTCCGTCGAGCGTATCGGTGACGTACGCGAGAATGAATATCCCCGCGGCGATCAGATGCTTAACGTAGATCTCTGCGCCGAGGACCGTGAACGACCAGTCGGGCAGATAGAAGCACGCGATAAACACGGGGATCGCGAATATCCTTGCCATGGTTAGCTTGTTGGGAAGATTCATTGCTTTCCTCCTTCAGATGATCTCGGCGGTCAGGTCGTAGACGCCCGCGTCGGTTATCCTTACAAATATGAAGTCGCCGGGGAATAGCGCCGTTCCGTCGGGGATCTTTACCTTGATGAACCCGTCGACGTCCGCCGCCTCCGCGTACGAGCGGCAAAGGGCGTAACCGTTCTCGATCCCGTCGACGAGCGCTTCGACAGTCGTGCCGATCCTGCGCCTGTTCAACGAAAGCGAGACCTTCATCTGACGGCGCATGAGCCTGTCATAACGGCTCCTCTTGACCTTTTCGGGGATCTGATCCTCCATTTCGGCTGCCGGCGTGCCGTCCTCCGCAGAATAGGTGAACGCGCCTACCCTGTCAAACGGATGCTCCGTAAGGAAGGCGAGGAGCTCGTCGAACTGCTCGTCGGTCTCGCCGGGGAAGCCGACCATTGCGGTCGTCCTTAATATGAAATCGGGCGATACCGTCCTTATGTAGTCGGTGATGTACTTTATGTGTTCCGCCGTGCCGTGACGGTTCATGCGTTTCAGAAGTTCCGGGTTGATATGCTGGATGGGCATATCGATATAGTTCATGAGCTTGGGATTCGAGTTTATCGTGTCGATCAGCTTCTCGTCGACCGTGTTGGGATAGGTGTAAAGAAGCCTTATCCACTTGAGCTTTTCGATCTTGGAAAGCTCCGTAAGAAGCTCCGCGAGCCTCGGCTCGCCGTAAAGGTCGACGCCGTAAGCGGAGGTATCCTGAGCGATGACGGTAAGCTCCTTAACTCCGCGCTCCGCAAGCTCCGCCGCTTCCCCGATGAGCTTTTCCATGGGATAGCTAACCCTTCCGCCGCGGATCAAAGGTATGGCGCAATAGGTGCATTTGTTGTCGCAGCCGTCGGCGATGCGAAGATACGCGCGGTACGGCGGCGTGGTCAGAACGCGCCTGACTTCACACGCTGCGGGGGAGAACTCCGAGAAAAGCCTCTGCTCGATCGCGTCGGCAAGTCCCGCGTGATCCTTTACGCCCCAAATGAGGTCGGCCTCGGGAAGCTCGGCCTTGAGCTCGTCGTAGTAGCGTTCGGTGAGGCACCCGCAAACGACGAGCAGGCGGCAGCTGTGATCCCCCTTAAAAGACGCGTACGCGAACACGGTATCGAGCGATTCGGACTTCGCGCTCTCGATAAAGCCGCAGGTGTTGACGATAATGACGTCAGCGTCCTCGGGCTGTTCCGCGATCGCGAACCCGCGCGAAACGAGCTCGCCCATTATCTCCTCGGAATCGACCTGATTCTTGGAGCAGCCGAGCGTTACGGTAAAGACCTTATTCACGCCGTTGATTATTTCATTCATCGCTTTCGCTGCCGGAGCCCGAGCCGAAGAACTCGGCGTAGCCCGCTTCGTCGATAAGTACCTTCCTCGGCTTCGAGCCGTCGAAGCCGGAAACGAACTTGTGCTGTTCCATGATGTCCACAAGGCGCGCCGCCCTTGCGTAGCCGACGCGGAGCCTTCTCTGGATCATCGAAATCGAGGCGGAGCCCGATTCCATTACGATGCGCACGGCGTCGGGCAGGAGATCGTCCTCCTGCTTGCCGTTGCCCTGCCCCGTCGGAGCGGTCAGGTCGGGAATGGAGCTCAATACGCGGTCATCCTGCGGGACGTCGATCTGGTTCTCGACAAAGAACTGCATTATGTTCTCGACCTCCTCGTCGCTGACGTAAGCGCCCTGCGCTCTGATGGGCTTCGCGGCGCCGTTCGGATGGAACAGCATATCGCCGTGTCCCAGAAGCTTCTCGGCTCCGCCCATATCGAGAATGACGCGGGAGTCGGTCGCGCTCGATACCGCGAATGCGATCCTCGAGGGAATATTGGTCTTGATAAGACCGGTGATGACGTCAACGGACGGCCTCTGAGTCGCAACGATAAGATGTATACCGCAGGCGCGGCCAAGCTGAGCGAGCCTTGCGATGGATTCCTCGACGTCCTTCGCGGATACGATCATGAGGTCTGCAAGCTCGTCGATGATGATAACGAGCCGCGGCATCCTGTTCGCGGGATCGTCCTGCAGGATATTGTAGCGCTTAAGATCGCGCGCGTTGACCTTGCTCATCTTGATATAGCGCTGATCCATCTCGTTGCATGCCCATTTGAGCACGCCGGCCGCCTTCTTGGGGTCGGTAACGACGGGGCAGTAAAGGTGAGGCACGGGAGCGAATATGGAAAGCTCGACCACCTTCGGGTCGATGAGTATCATACGGACCTCGTCGGGCGAGGATTTGTAGACGGTGCTTAGGATTATGCCGTTTATGCAGACGGATTTACCGGAGCCTGTCGCGCCTGCGATCAGCATATGCGGCATCTTCTCAAGATCCGCCATCACGGGCTTGCCGGCAATATCCTTGCCGAGAGCGAACGTGAGCGGAGAGGACGCGGACGAGAACTCGTTCGTGTCGAGCACCTCGCGCAGTCTGACCATTGCGGTCGCCTTGTTCGGGATCTCTATGCCGATGGCTGCCTTGCCTGGGATCGGCGCCTCGATCCTTACGCGCGGAGCGGCAAGCGCGAGCGCGATGTCGTTCGAGAGCGCGGTGATCCTGTTGACTCTTACGCCCTGCGCGGGCTGGACTTCGAACCTCGTTATGACGGGGCCGACGCTGATGTTTATTACCTTTGCGGTAATGTTGAAGCTCGCGAGAGTCTCGATAAGGAGCTTCGCCTTTTCGGACGGCGAGTCGTTCGCTATACTGTCGGTGCGGTCGGGCCTTGTCAGAAGCGAGATCGGCGGACGCTGATACACGCGCACGGGAGCGGGCTCGGCGATCTCGCCGGCCTCGGTCTCCGCCTTAACGGGAACGTCCTTCCTGTGAGCGGCGGGCTCTTGTTCGGGAGTCTCGCCGGTAATGTTGTCCTCGGGAACGATCTCGATGTCCTCGAACGGATCGAAATCAGCGGGGGTATTGTCGACGGCGGGCGGAGCGTTTAAAACGGGGGAGACCTCCGGCCCCTTTGCGGGGGAGGCGGGGATCTCGTTCGGGATGGTGCCGGATTTGGGCATTACGTTGAGCTGACCCGCGACCACGGGATCGCCCTCGACTCCTTCGATTACTGCGCCGATATCGGATCTTTCGGGCTTCAGCGTCTGGGCCTTTTTATGCTTGCCGAACAGGCCTTTTCTTTCGTTAACGGGGCTCAGCTTCAGCTCGTCTTCCTCCTTGAACTTCTGTCTTTCCTTTTCAAGCCTGCGCGCTTCTTCCGCGCGCTCTCTGCGGCTCCTCTTGATGGCGGATTCTTCTTTCCCGTCGCCGTTCTGTTCTTCGCCGACCTTTTCGTTGATGAGGCGCGCCTTGCGGCGATCCTCGATGGCGTCGACCTTGGCGATGACCTTTTTGCCCGCGCTCCTTATGGATACCCTCGTGACGAGGAGCAGGAGTATTATCGCGGCGGCCGCGAACACGACGACCGCGCCCGCGGTGGAAACGAGCTTCGCCGCGCCGAACGCGGGTATCGACGCGAGGAATCCGCCGCCGCGGCCTGCCTTGCCGAGATCGTAAGCGGAGGTTATGTATTCCTTAAAAGAGGAGCTTCCGACCTTGAAGGTGAGGATATGTATTATGCAGCTAACGCTCCAAACCGTGAGCAGCATCATTACGACCGCGCCCGTGCCGAACTGCTTTTTCGGTACGGCGATGAGTATCACGCCTATCACGACCAGCACGACGGGCATGGCGTACTGAACTACGCCGATAAGCCCGAACAGGAATGTCACGACCGATCCCAAAACCGCGGTCGTTTTCACGTAGGTGAGTATGCCGAACACGATGCCGACCGCTATGAATATAACGCCCGCGATCTCGTCCGCGTGCTCATAGCGGGGCTTCTTTTTTTTCTCGGTCTGTTTGCTCCGTTCGGCTCTGCTGCCGCCGGAAGAAGTGCTTTCGGTTTTCCTTACGGGCCTTTTTACGGAAGCGGTAAGCTCCCTGGGCTTTCCCGACTTTCCCTTTTTCTCACTTGGCATCGGTTATTTCCTCCGTCATTCATCCATACTGATAAGCTCGCGCGCGATATCGAATTTCAGATAGGCATACGCGTCCTGGTTTGGGATCTCGAGAACGACGAGCACCAGAAGCTCGTCATCTGCGGAAACGTTCACGCGGAATCCGACGAACCACGAGATCTCGCGGCGCTTGTCGGAACCTATCTCGGCGGTACCCGTTTTGCCCGCCACGGTGCAGCCGCGCGCGCGAAGCATGCGTCCCGTACCGTTAAGGTCCTTGTTCATGATGCCTTCCATCATGGGCAGGAGCGTGCTGATCGTGGAAGGCTTTATGGCGCCCTCTATCCACGTTCCGTTTTCGAAGGTCTGATAGGGAACGTATTCGACTCCCTCGGTCCTGTAAAGTGCGTCGGTAACGTGCGGTATGGGAATGTTCCCGCCGTTTCTGAACGCGCAGTACATGGTGGCAAGCTGCAGGGGGGACACGGTGACCTGGCCCTGACCGTAGCCGGTCTCGGCTATGGAACGGGTATTCCAGAACTCCTCGGAATCATACTTGACCTTGAGCGTAGACCTTGCGACGCTCAGCTCGAAGGGCATGTCCTGCTCAAAGCCGATCCTGCGGAGGTAGGACAGGAAGCTGTCCTCGCCCATAAGAAGCGCAAGATACGCAAAGTAGATGTTGTCGGAATGGAGCATGGCGTTCGTCATGTTGAGCGGTTCGGAACGCTTGTTGACGTGCGTCCTCTTGATGGGAGGCCACATCCAGCGCCCGAAGGTCGAGGGCGTCCAGTAATCGTCCTCGATCTCGCCGTCGAATACGTAAGAAGGCGTGACCTTGTGAAGCTCCAGCGCCGCCGAGGCGGTGAAGGATTTCATTGAGGATCCCGGGGGATAGAGGCCGAGCGTCATGCGGTTGTGCAGAGGCTTCGCGGGATTATCGGTAAGGGTCTTGTAGTAGGCGGCGTCCGCGCTTATCGCGAGCTTGTTGAGGTCGTAGGTGGGGTAGGAGGCCATCGCCTTGACGGAACCCGTCTTCGGATCCATGACTATCACCGCGCCGGCGGTGTTGTCGCCCCAAAGAACGAGATCCATGACCTCCTCGGCGCGCTGCTGGAGCGCGAGGTCGATCGTAAGATGCACGTCGGAGCCGTGCTCGACCGGCTTTCTGTAAACGGTCGAGACGTATTCGTCGTTTCCGTTTCTTATCGTGACGTTAAGGCCGTCCTTGCCGCGGAGCACGGTCTCGTACGACCTCTCGAGGCCGGAGCGCCCGACTATCGAATGCTCGTCGTAAAGACCGTCGGTCGGGAGCCTGCCCTCGTTGAGCTTTTCGATATCGGCTTCCTCGACGTAGCCGACGTAGCCGATGGTGTGCGCGAGCGTCGAGCCCATGGGATAGACGCGGTCGACGCCGTAATTCTCTATCAGCCTTGCGCCTTCGAGCCTGTCTATCGCCTCGTGCATGTCGGCGGTGAGCTCGTGGTCGTTTATCTGGGCAAGGAGCGCGGTGTCGCCCTTCGCCTTGTTTATCGCGGCTATGACGGTCTCGGCGGAGATGCCGAGGATGCCGGCTATCGAAGTAACGAAGCTGTTCCTGTCGGGTATCTTCGATATGTCGGCGACTACGGCGTGCATCGAAACCGTCTCGGCGAGGAGCTTCCCGTCCGCGAGGATGTCGCCGCGGCGCGCGGGAACTGTCGTGATCTTGACCGTATAGCCCCATTTCATCTCGGGAAATATCAATGCGGGCGTCCAGTCGACGCGCCTCTTTATGCCGTCGGTAACGAGCCGCATCTCGTATTCGTTCGTGAGACTGCCCGCGACCTCGGTCTCGTAGGTCATGCGGAAAGCGACCTTCGTTACGTCGCCGTCCGTCTCCTCCGAGAGCTTCTCGTAGCTTACGCTCTTTACGCCGAGCCCGTCGAATATGGCGGCGTATTTCGCAATAAAGTCGTCGCAGTTGATGAAATTGATGGGCAGGGGAGTGACTTCGGGCTTCACGGTCTCGGAAACGGAAACGCCGCCCTCGACGTCGTCCGTGGGAACGGGCCTTGCGGTGGGCATGGTAGTCGCGTTCTCGGAAAGGTATCCGTAAGCCGTGCGGAAATCAAAGGCGCAGATCGCGTCCATGAACTTCGTAAAGCAGTCGGCGTCCTCTAAAATGATCGGGCCCTTCGTACATCCTATCAGCTGGAAGAGCACCGCCGCGAGCAGTATGACGGCTGTTATCGATTTATGTAAACGTTTCATTATCAGACTCCTTATCGGCACTTTATACCGATTATATTATAACAACTATAACAGAAAAGGTCAAGGACGGCTTTGTCCCTGACCTTTATTTGTTAGGATATTGGGTTTATTTCTTTATGCCGAAGGCCTTCTGCTCCTTGAGGATGACGTCGTGAGCGCCGCCCTCGACGATGCTCGTCGGAGAAACGAGGGTGAGCCTTGCGGTCCTCCTCAGCTCCTCGATGGTGAGCGCGCCGCAGTTGCACATGGTGGAGCGCACCTTCGCGAGAGTGACCATCACGTTGTCGTGCAGCGAGCCCGCGTAGGGAACGTAGGAATCGACGCCCTCTTCGAAGGAGAGCTTCGCGCCGCCGCCCATGTCATAGCGCTGCCAGTTGCGCGCGCGGGCGGAGCCTTCGCCCCAGTACTCCTTCATGTAGGAGCCGTTGACCATGACCTTGTTGGTGGGGCTCTCGTCGAACCTCGCGAAGTACCTGCCGAGCATGCAGAAATCGGCGCCCATGGCAAGCGCGAGAGTAACGTGATAGTCCATTACGATACCGCCGTCCGCGCAGATGGGGACGTAAACGCCGGTCTTCTCGAAGTATTCGTCGCGTGCCTTCGCGACCTCCATGACGGCGGTCGCCTGACCGCGGCCGATACCCTTGGTCTCGCGGGTGATGCAGATGGAGCCGCCGCCGATGCCGACCTTAACGAAGTCCGCTCCGGCCTCGGCGAGGAACATAAAGCCCTCACGGTCGACCACGTTGCCCGCGCCGCACTTGACCTTATCGCCGTATTTTTCACGGATCCAGGCAAGGGTGTTCTTCTGCCAGGCGGTATAGCCCTCGGAGGAGTCGATGCAGAGCACGTCCGCGCCTGCTTCGACGAGAGCGGGCACGCGGGTCTCGTAATCGCGGGAGTTGATGCCCGCGCCGACGACGTAGCGCTTGTTGCCGTCCAGAAGCTCCATGGGGTTTTCCTTATGCACGTCGTAGTCCTTGCGGAACACGAACGCGACCATATTGCCGTCCTTGTCGACGATGGGGAGGGAGTTGAGCTTGTGATCCCAGATGATGTCGTTCGCTTCCTTAAGGGAGACGCCCTCGGGAGCGGTGACGAGACGCTCGATCGGAGTCATGAAGTTTTTGACCTTCTCGTCGGGAGAGATGCGGCTTATGCGGTAATCGCGGCTGGTGATGACGCCGAGAAGCTTGCCGGTGGAGCTTCCGTCATGGGTGACGGCGACGGTCGAATGACCGGTCTTTTCCTTTAACGCGACGAGATCGGCGACGGTCTGCTCGGGAGTCACGCAGGAATCCGAAACGGAGAAGCCGGCCTTGTAGGCCTTGACCTTCCTGACCATGTTCGCCTGGCTCTCAACGCTCTGCGAGCCGAATATGAAGGAAACGCCGCCCTCGCGCGCAAGCGCGACCGCAAGGGTGTCGTTGGAAACCGACTGCATTATTGCCGAAACAAGAGGGATATTCAGGGAGATCGGAGCTTTTTCGCCCTTTTTGAACTTGACAAGGGGCGTAACGAGGCTCGTGTTCTGCGGAGTGCATTCCTCGGAGGTATAGTTGGGGATAAGCAGGTATTCGCCGAAAGTATGGGACGGTTCGTCATAAATGAACGGCATGGGAGAAAAGCTCCTTTCTGATATCTTGCGGTGATTTATATTTTTCTTCTTACAACTGTGTGAGCGATGACCCCGTCGACAAAGTACTGTTTGGAGTACATGACGGGAAGCCCCTCGAAATCGAAATCGACCTCGTCCATATAGAGGAGCGGGGTGCCCTCCTTAACGTTCAGCCTTTGGGCGACTGCGGAAGACGCTGCGCAGGGCTTGACCTCGGTAACGTCAAGATACGCGTCCTTGCCGCAGCAGTCTTTAAGGAATGCGAAGATGGGCTTCGAAAGCTCCGAGGCGTCGCAGTCCCTTTGGATAAGGCACTTGGGGATATAGTCCTCGCAGTAGATCACGGGCACGCCGTCGGCGGTGACGATGCGGGAAACGAGCAGCATCTCGTCCGTTTTGCCTATGGACAGCTTTGCCGCCGCGGGTGATGAGAGCACCGTGCCGACGCTTTCGAGCTTCTCGGCGGGGTTTTTGCCTGAGCGGCGGATCATGTCCATGAACTCGATCTCGAGATCCATGCGGACGGGAACGTCGAGAACGTGGCGGTTGATGATAGTGCCGAGACCCTGCTTGCGGCTGATAAAGCCCTCACGCTCAAGCTCCGCAAGCGAATCGCGAAGCTGGGTGCGGCTGATGTTCAGCATATCGGCGAGCAGCGATTCCCTGGGGAGACGGTCGTCGTCCTTGAAACGGCCCGAGCGCATCTCTAACAGAAGCTGTTTCTGCACGCTTTGCTCCTGGACCGGAGCCCCGTCTGCTGCTCTGCCCTGCGGCTTTTCCACCTTGACCTCCTTGAATCTGATACTCCGAAAAATAGGTATTACCTTTCACAGAATGATAACACGAAGAAGGGGCGGTGTAAAGGGGGTGGGAGCCATATATTTTTTCAAAAAAAGCTTGCGGCGGTTCAGAAACGGCCGTTAAGGAGCTCAGAAAGACGCAAAAAGTCAGAGGCGCCCAACGCCTCCGCGCGGACGGCGGGATCGAGCCCCGCTTCCCGTATTATTGCCTCGGCGTCCGCCCTCTTAAGGCCGAGGGACATGAGGTTGTTCGTAAGCGTTTTTCTGCGCATCGAGAACGACGCCTTGAGCACCCTCTCGAAGCCGCGGGGAAGCTCAAGCCCTTTCGATTCGAAAACAAGCACGCTGGATCCGACCTCGGGCATGGGATAGTAGGAGTCGGGGGAGAGTGAGATAAGCTTTCCGATATCGAAACGGTAGCCGCTCATTATCGTAAGGGGGCCGTAGTTTTTGTCGCCCGCGGACGCGAAGAACCTGTCTGCCGCCTCCGACTGCATCATCAGCACCATGCGCTTTATCGGGACGGGCGACGTGACGAGCTTCGTGACTATCGGGCTTGTGATATAGTAGGGCAGATTTCCGACGCAGACGAATTCGCCGCCGAAGGACGCCGAAACGCCGGAAAGATCCGTCTTTAAAAAATCCTCATTGATGATCAGAGCCTTCCCGTCAAGGCGCTTTTTCAGTATGTCCGCGAGATCGCCGTCAAGCTCTACCGCGGCGACGCGAAGCCCCGTTTGAACGAGCGGCTCCGTCAGCGCGCCGAGTCCCGGACCGATCTCGAGTATGGGAAGGCCGGGCTCCGACGCGGCGGAAACTATCGCCGAAACGGCTTCTCTGTCGACGAGAAAGTTCTGCCCGAGCGCCTTGTTGGGTTTGAGCGAGTATTCTTTTATCAGTTCCTTCGATCCTGTCATAAGCTAAACGATGTAAAGTCCCTTGGGGAGATGATTCTTCATAACGCCGTCGACCGCTTTGCCGAAGCCTATCGGGAACGCGGCGCCGCCCGCGCGCACCGAGACCGCGGAATACCCGCGGAAGCTCTCGGGGCAGGGAAGAGTATTTCCGGAAAGAAACGCCGAGAGCTCGCGGCTCTTAGGTTCCAGCACGAGTTCGCGCCGGAATCTTTGTCCGAGCGCCGCCATAAAGAACGCGTGCGACGGCTTGAAACGGCCCTTTTTGACCTCGCCTAGAGTCACGCCGGCGGATATGGGCGAAAGCCTCATGACCGCCTCGGGCATATCCCTTGGCACGAGCCTGAGTACGCCGTTCGAGTTCACGATCACTCCGTCCGGAAGACCGCTCTCAAGCGCGGAGGAGACGAAGTCCTCAAATATGCCGAGGCTCTTTTTATCGCATACGGGCTTGACGGAGGGGAGCTCCTTGTTCAGAACAGGAACGCCCGCGCGCCTCATACGGCAGACGAAATGCCCCTCTCCGCAGCATGTGTGCGGGTAGAGCCTTTCCATGTGCTCGAGAGAAAAATCGCCGTGAGCGCTTAGAAATCTGTCGACGACCTCCTCGTTTTCCTCACGCGAGAAGGTGCAAGTGGAGTAGACGAGCGCGCCGCCCGCGGCAACGCATTCTGAAGCGCTTTCGAGTATAAGGCTCTGGCGCACGGCGCAGGCCGTAACGTGCTCGGGCGACCATTCGTCGATCGCGGCGTCGTCCTTTCGGAACATTCCCTCGCCGGAGCACGGAGCGTCGACGAGCACGGCATCGAAGAAGCCGGGCAGCTCCTTCGCTATGACGTCGGGCTTCTTTGAAACAACGGCGGCGTTGGCGACGCCGAGCCTTTCGAGATTCCTTGATAAAAGCAGCGCGCGCTTCGGCACGATCTCGTTCGAAACGAGTATCCCTTTGCCCTTCATCCTTGCCGCGACTCCGCCGGATTTTCCGCCGGGAGCCGCGCAGAGGTCCAAGACCTTAAGCCCCGACGCGTCGGCGCCGGACGCTGCGATAACGCTCATAGCGGACGGCTCCTGCATATAGAATAGCCCCGCGGCGTGATATGGGTGCCTGCCCACGTTGTCCGCACCCGAAACGGCAAAGCCCTCGGGGATGATGCCCGTTTCCGAAAGCTCCCACGGGGAGACGGAGCGAAAGTCAGAAGGGGAGATCCTTAGCGTATTGACACGAAGCCCCCTGACCGGGGGCTTCTCATAACATGCTTTGAAGCTCGGATAATCGGAGCCGAGCTCTTTTTTCATCCTCTCCGTAAAGGATGCGGGAAGATCTTTCATCGGATCAGAAACCGGTGATTATGCCCATGGCGTAGCGGAGGACTATGAGCGCGTCGGCCGCGTCGATAGTATCGTCGCCGTTCACGTTGGCGGCGTTAATATCGATCTCATCGGCGGTTATGATGCCCATGGCATAGCGAAGAAGGAGCAGCGCGTCCGCTGCGGTCACGTCGCCGGATCTGTCAAGGTCGCCGAGCATCATGAAATGAGCGGTGATGTGCTTCGCGCCCTCGCCGAAGGTGACGGGGAAGTGGTTCTCGGTCGAGAGCAGTTCGCCGTCCGAGTACCAGCCCAGGAAGGTGTAGCCTTCGATCGCCGCGTAGGATACGCAGGGGGAATAGGTGTCAACGCCGACCCAGGAGAAATAGGTGCCGATATAGCCGCCGGGCTGGGTGTCGAGAATGAAGCTCTCGCCTCCGTTAAGCACGGAAAGATCGACGCTCGTCAGCCTGTTCGCCCTGGAGTTGAAAACCTTTAGCTCTGTGAGCATGGAGATGTCGACGGAGGTCAGAAGATTCGTCCTTATCTCGAGCTCTTTGAGCTTTAAGTTGTGAGAAAGATCAAGCTCGGTCAGCTGATTCCTCTGGCAGTTGAGCTTCGTAAGCTCCGTGCAGACGGAAAGATCGAGGCTTGTAAGCTTGTTTTCAAATACGTCGATGAC
This sequence comes from Clostridiales bacterium, assembly GCA_024691085.1. Lineage (GTDB taxonomy): Bacteria > Bacillota > Clostridia > Christensenellales > CAG-138 > UBA3857. Next base: position 20,954 of record JAILNX010000010.1, read on the forward strand.
CTTGAGCTTCGTGTTGTTCGCAAGGTCTATGGACGTGAACTTGTTTTCGCGGACGAGAAGGCTCTCGAGCTCGGTGCAGTCGGCAACGGAGACCTCCTCGAGGTTGTCGCCGGAAAGATCGAGGTAGCTGAGCGCGGCGCAGCCCGTGAGGACGATGCCGTCGATATAGCAGTCCTGCACGACGACGGTCGTAAGACCTGTGAAGCCTTCAAGATCGAGCACGCCGGTCACCCACGAGCCGTGATTGGTCATGGAGAACTTTTTAAGCTTGCCGGTGGTCTCGTCCCATGTGCAGCTCTTCGACCAGGTGGAGGGATCGTCGGGGGAATAACCGTTTCCGTTGATGCTCTTGCCGTTCTTATCTCCGAAGAAACTAACGAGCTCGAAGAAGGAACGGAGCTTTTCAACGTCGTGCTGGTCGTACTCCGCCGCGAATACGTTCATCGCGGGAAGCGTCACGAACACGAAAAGCAGGGCGAATACCGCAGCGAAAAAGCGCTTTGAGGATCTGATCATCTTACACTCCCAAATGCTGAATTTATCTTTATCATTATAATTTGAAACGGCGTCAAGGTCAATAGCAAATAAAAGAAAAAGCCCGATCGCTCGGGCTTGTCAACATCATAAACGGGTGTTTTTCGATTACTCGGCGACGTAGGGCAGAAGAGCTACCTGACGCGCTGTCTTGATGGCCTTGGCCAAAGTCCTCTGATGCTCGGCGCAGACGCCGCTCATACGACGGGGCATGATCTTGCCGCGCTCGGTGATGAACTTCCTTAAACGGGCGGTGTCTTTATAATCAATGTGCTCGACCTTGTCAACGCAGAACTGACAAACCTTGCGCCTGGACTTTTTGGGACGGGGCTTCATCTTACGGTCTTCCATGACAGTTACTCCTTTCAATAAATCAGAATGGCAGATCGGAATCGGTTATCTCGGAAAAACCGCCTGCTATATCGCCGAAGGCAGTGCCGTTCATGCTGCCGGACTGGCTGTTGTTCCAGCCCTGGCCCTGCTGGCGCCTGTCGCCCGCGGGAGCGGGCTGCGGCTGATAGCCGGAGGAGCGGGCGGGAGCTTCCTGCGAATCGCGGGGGCTCAGGAACTCGACCTCGTCGGCTGTTACCTCGAGGGAAGCGCGGAGCGTGCCGTCCTTACCCTCGAATGCCCTTGCGGAAACCTCGCCGATAACGCAGACCTTCTTGCCCTTCGTAAGGAAGCGGCTGCAGTTCTCGCCGAGCTGCCTCCAAGCGGCAACGCGGAAGAAGTCGGTCTGACGCTCGTCCTTGTTGGACTGGAAGCGGCGGTTTACCGCGACGGTAAATGTGCAGACGTTGATGCCGGAGGGGATCGTCCTCAGTTCCGGATCTGCGGTGAGATTACCGATGATAATAAGTTTATTCATTGGGGATCCTTTCTAAAGGGGATGGATCACGCCTCCCTGCGCTCAACGACGTAGCGCAAGATGCGTTCATCATTCTTCAGGTTACGCTGGAGCTCGGCGGGTACAGCGCCTTCGGCGTTGAAGAGCACCAGAACATAGTAACCCTCGGTCTGATAATTGATGGGGTACGCAAGACGGCGCTTGCCCCACTCGTCGATCTTCTCGATCTCACCGCCGTTATCGGTGATAACCTTCGCGAACTTCTCCACGGTGGCTTTGGTCTCCTCCTCGGTCAGCTCGGCGTTGATGACGTACAGACTCTCATACTTGTTCATTCATTTCACCTCCTTGTGGTCTATTGACCCCCTCTCAAAGAAGGGGTAAGTATGGTGTTGACGCTATATTATAGCACAGCGGAACACGCTTAACAATAGCCGAAAGCGCATAAAATACAGTATATTTTTGCGTTCTTAAACGGAAAGAGCGGCCCGCGGGAGGTTTGTCTGTACTTTTTTGTGCAAGAGAGTTATAATGAAAAAAACGGAGGTAAAGTATGGGCGCGATAAAAACTCTTCCCGATTCGGGATTCAAAACCTCAGAATGGTCGGGCGGAACGACGACCGAGCTCTTTCTTCTGCCGGAGGACGGCTCCTATAAAGAGCGAAGATTTAGCGTGCGTATCAGCACCGCGCTAGTCGAGCTCGAAAGCTCCGTATTCACGAGCCTTCCGGGGGTAAAGCGCTTTTTGACGCCGCTCTGCCCGGGATTCCTCCTTAACGTGAACGGGGAGGAGAAGGAGCTTAAATACGGAGAGGTGCTCGAGTTTTCCGGCGACGACAGCGTCGAATGCGTCGGCTCCGGACGCGACCTCAACCTTATGCTTAAGGGCGCCGACGGAGATATGCGGACAGTCAGCGGCGCGTTTACCGTCGAAAGCGGCACCCGCGCGTTCCTGTTCGCGCCGCAAGAGCAGACCGTTTCATTCTGCGACGACGTAAAAAACGCCTGCACGAGCGCGTTTCTTCCCGCACTGTCGTTCTCGGAAGCGGAGCCCGGCGGGTACTATACCGACGGTCAGGCCGTACTTTTCGTAATAAAATAAGCGGCCGCATCCAAGCGTCATTGGGGATTGACAAGCGGCGGATAATTGTATATAATAATCGCAGCAATCGATGAGGAGGGATGTTTATGCCTAAGAATATCATCACGATAAGCCGTCAGTTCGGAAGCGGCGGCAGGACGATAGCGAAAGCTGTCGCGGAGAAGCTGGGCTATGATTATTATGATAAGGAGCTCATCGAGAAGGTCGCCGAGATGACCGGCTTTGATCCCAAGTATATCGAGGAGAACGGCGAATACGCTCCGGGCAAGAGCATTTTCAGCCTCGCAAGCTCGTTCATCAGCGCGTCGAGAGTCATGGGCGGCATGAGCGCATACGATTATCTGTGGGTCGTACAGAGGAACGCGATAATCGAGATCGCCGACAAGGGCAACTGCGTCATTGTCGGAAGATGCGCCGACTACATCCTGAAGGATTATCCCAACGCCATGCACGTCTATATCCACGCGCCGATGGAGGCGAGGGCGCAGCGCATCGTCAAAAGGTACGGCGAAAGCGATAAAAAACCGGAGGAACGCCTGAAGGAGAAGGACTCCAAGAGGAGCGTCAACTACAAGCATTTCACCGGAAATGTATGGGGCGACAGCCGCAACTACGACCTCTGCTTAAACAGCGATAAGCTGACAATCAAGAAGTGCATCGAGGTCATCTGCGATCTCGCCACCATGGAGTGGGGCACGGGCAAGCAGGTCTAAAGAATTACGCGCCACGCCTCGATAAGCCTCTCAAGGCTCCATGCCGCGTTTGCGGGACTGGTCGAGGGAAGGGGAACGGCGTGGATCCCTGTTTCGGGATAAACGTATTTTTCGCAGCATTCGAACGACGCTTTGCCGTTCGCGTATATTTTTTCTATCGGAGCTTTATTAAGAAGCTCCGATATTTTGTTGGGGACGGCGTCCCTAATGCTCGCGTCTGATGAGCCCGTGATCGTGCAGGAGCCGATCGAATCCCAAAGCGCGACGCCGTGCGAAAGCAGGAACGCCCGCTTTCCCTCGATCGAGTCGGGGATCTCCTCGCCGTATAGCGAGGAAAGCACCTTCCAGAAGCGGTTGCGCCTGTGCCCGTAGTAAAACATCACTTCGCGCGACGCGGCTGACGGGAACGATCCCAGGATCAGTATCCGCGAGTTCCCGCCGAAAACCGGCGGGAACGGGTGAACGAGCCTTTCTTCCGGCATTTCAAACAATACCTTTCACATGGATTTACGGGCTCATTATACAGCATTTTATACTCTGTGACAAGCGTTCAGCTGAGGGCGATCCTTCCCGTGACGGTAAGGGTCGCGGTGCCGGGAATGACCTCGACGCTGCCGTCGGGATCCGTTTCGAAGGTCGCCGCGGGAACGGTGATAACGCCGGGAACGGTTGAGAAAACGCCGGTGGAAACGTCGTAAGTGTAGTCGTCACCGGAAGAAAGCTCTTCGCCGTCAAGGGCGGCGGTAAGATCGGTCAGAACGGGATCGAAGATATCCGTGAGGACCGCCCCGTCCTCTTCCTCGGCGGCAAGATTGCCGCTGTTCGAGATCACGAAAGTATAGGTGATCTCGCCGTTGTCGGTCACGGTGAGAGGGGAGAGCGCCTTCGTAATGGTGAGCTGCGGTTCGGCGGCGGCGGTCACCGTAAAGGAAGCGGAAGCCTCGACCGTCCCGTAGAAAGCGGTCGCCGTGTTCTCAATGCTGCTCCCGACGGAGAGCGGAGCGGAATCGCTGACGGTGGTGTCGTAGATCACCATGCTCGAACCGTCCGCGGGAACGGTTATTCCGGAGAAGGTGATACCGTCCTCAGCGGTGACGGTAAGAGAGTCCTGCCTTACTCCGTCGAGGAACCATACGGCGGAACCCTGAACGTAATCGAGCGGACGTACGCTGCCGCCCAAATCGTCGGAGACGGAGACGCCGGTTAAGTCGGAAGAACCGGAGTTCAGAAGGGTGATGATGTAGGTGATGCCCGATCCGCGGGTGTAGGTCGAAGTCAGCGCCGTCTTGTCAAGGGTCAAAGCTCCGACGAGTTCGCCGGTTACGGTATTTGATACAGCGGTGACGCCCCTGTAGGAGAGCGTCGCTTTATTTGTGAATATAGCCATATGATTAGCTCCTTTCATACTATGCACATAGGGGGTAAGCCCCCTTGTCCATACTATGCACGGGGCAGACGCAGCGGTGAAAGAAGGCGGTGTTTTTGCACTTGATTTTTACGATCGATGTGATATAATCTAAAAACACGCCGGTGTGATGGAATTGGCAGACGTGACGGACTCAAAATCCGTTGGGCTAATCACCCGTGTGGGTTCGAGTCCCACCACCGGCACCAATCCCCTTTGTCCCAACGGGACAAAGGGGATTGGTATTTTGTAAGGGACTCGAAGCCCAATGCCGTCCGTCCTGCGGACGAATCAGACGGCATTGGGCCGGGTTTTGTCAAAAGGCGCGAGTGCGAGCGGTGTGAGCGAGCACGAGACGCATCTTTTGCAAAACGAGTCCCACCACCGGCACCAACAAAAGGATGGGCAGCAAAGCTGCCCATCCTTTTGTTAATATCGGAATGAACGATGGACCCCGAATTCGGCGCAAGCCGAATTCAGAGATTTTGCACACGCAAGCAGGCATACACGCAACCCGTGCGAAATCGGGGTTCAGAGTCCCTCCTGTTTTGCCCAAGGAACTGTGAGCGAGCACGAGACGCATCTTTTGCAAAACGAGTCCGACCTTTTGTTAAGCACTTTAAGTGTGCTCGACGCCCCTCTTGCCGACAATGATATCCTTTTTCGCCCCGACTTTCTTTACATTTTTCGCGATCCGATGTAGAATTTATTGAAATCATTCACTGAGGCAGGCAAATGGAAAACATACTGAGATCACCGCTCATTCGGCGCGAGCTGTCGGCTTACGGAATGAAGGACGCCGCCGTCGAGCTTATCAGGCACAAGGAAGGCGTTATCGTCGCGAGGGTAAATTCCGGAAGCGGCACGGCGATTCTGAAGGCATTCGAGAGAGACGATTTCAAAAGGGAGATCCTGAATTACGGGATCCTCGGCGACTGCGGCATCCCTACGATCAAGGTGCTAGACAAGAGCGCGGATTCTCTTCTTCTTGAGGACATTTCGGCTTCCGAAGGCTTCCGGCTCGGCGCTGAGAGCGATCTTTACGATCCCGAAGTCATCAAGGCCCTCGCCCGGTGGTACAGGCTCCTTCACGATAACGGCAGGGAATACGTAAGGAAGAACGGCGCCGGCATGTATTCGGAATGGGATCTCTTTACTTTTGAAAACATTGAGGCGGTGGGGGAGCACTTTGGCCTTAAGGAAAACCGCGGCTTCCGCGCCGTTCGCGACGGATTCGGCCTTATTGATCAAAAGCTCAGGGCAATGCCGATGTCGCTCAACTACAACGATTTTTACTACACGAACCTCGTCGTCAAAAAAGACAAGTCCGAAGCTATGATGTTCGATTACAATCTGCTCGGAAAGGGCTTTAATATCTCCGATATCAACAACGTGACGTACTGGTTCAGCGAGGAGAACAAGGCGCTGTTTATCTCCGAGTACGGCGGGGTGGACCCGAGCCTCGATATTCTCGACAGGATCTGCTCTCCGATCATTTCGCTTCAGTCCGCTATGAGCCGCGGCATATTCCCTGAATGGGCGGAGGAGGCTATCGGCAAACTTGAGGATATTCCCCGGCTGATAAGCGAGGTCTGACCGACCGAGGCGACGCGGCAGGTTGATGTGTAAACGGTCAAGCTGCACTATAATCGCTAAATATTTATCGAATTACGAAAAAAAATTGTTGACAAACCCAAGATTAATGCTATAATAAAGACATCAAGAAAAAAAGGGAGGTCGTTTTCTGTGGAATCAGAACCCCTTAAGATCGAAACTCCGGCGGAGGCAGGCGGGATCACGAGGAAGGGCGTCATAGCGTTCGTCTTTGCTCTGTGCTGCTTTGCGGCCGCTTATCTGTTCGTTTGCCTCGTTCCGATCGACAGCTCGCCGCTCGGCTTCTTCGTGCTTACGGCGGCATTCTATCTCGTCACGGCGATCGCCGCGCTCCTTTTAGGCGGAAGGATCCGCGCCGTCGGCGTTCTCGCGCTCGTTCTCGGGCTCGTTACGGCGGCGTACAGGCTCGTTCACGGGAGCGTGAGCTTCGATTTATTCCCCGTTTTCGTGCTTTCGTTCCTGTGCTACGGGCTGTTCGCCGTAAGCCTTTTCGGCAATACGGGCGGCGGTCTCGGCGGGGCGTTCCTTCTCGATATCGTGAAGGGCTTCGTCTATATGTTCACGGCATTCGCCGACTTTTTCGTGGCGGTGTTCAGACCCGAGGGCACGAAAAGGACGCCCAAAAAGCTTCTGATCGCCGCTGCGGGCATAGTGATCTCGATAATACTCGTCCTCATCGTCGGCGGTCTTCTTTCTTTCGACGCGCATTTCACGGAACTTCTTCCGAAGCTTGAGATCGACGACGTACTGCGCGTGTTCCTGAAGCTGTTCCTCACAGTTCCGATCGCCGCGATGACGTTCAGCATGCTCGCCTCGTCGATGAAGCATAAGCTCGGCAGGATGTCCCGAAGGGAGACGGTGGACGGCATCTCGGAAAAGACGAAGGTCATACCCGTCCTTATCATCGCTCTGCCGATCTTTTCGGTGCTTGCGGTTTACGTTTTGTTCTTCGTCTCGCAGTGGGCGTATTACATGTGCGCGTTCACCGGCACGCTGCCAGAGGGATATTCTTTCGCGGAATACGCGAGGGAGGGCTTCTTCAACCTCTGTGTAGTCGCGCTTATCAACGCCGTTCTTATTATCGTGCTCTCCTCATTCGCCGGGGCGAAGGGGAAGGGCGGCGCTGCGGTCGTCTCGATCCTGAAGATACTCCTGTCGTTGGCGACGCTCGTTCTCATCGCGACCGCGGTATCGAAGATGCTCATCTATATCGGGGCGTACGATCTGACGCGCGACAGGCTCGCCGTCACGGTGTTCCTTGTGTTCCTCGCCCTTGCGTTCCTCGCGGTGATCGTATCGACGGTATTCAAAAAGGTGAAGGCGATCCCCGTTATCGTCGTCATCGCCTGCGCGTCGCTCATCGCGTTCTCGCTTGTCGACACGAACCGCCTCATCGCGAAATACAACGTCGATTCGTACCTCGGAGGCAATCACGCGAATATTGACGTAGCGTACCTCGAAAGCGATCTCGGGCTTTCTGCGGTCCCCGAGCTTGAAAGGCTTGCGGAGAACGCGAAGGATCCGGATGTTAAGGTCGCCGCCGGAAGAGCTATTACGAACATCAGGAAAGAAAACTCCGATCTCAAGTGGTACGAGATGAGCATTCCTTACCGGAAAGCCCGCGGGACTTTTGATAAATCGGATAAGCAGCGGCAGCTTCCGTGACCGCCGCGGCACATAATGGAAAGGGATATGAAGGAACGCTTATGGAAAACGGTTTGATCGAAGCGGCAAAGAGCTATATTGAGGAGCTCTTCAAGGGCAATTCGGGCGGTCACGACGCGGCGCATTCCCTGCGCGTATTCAGGAACGCGGCGCTGATCGCCGGGAGCGAGAAGGACTGCGATATTACGGTCGTTTATCTCGCGGCGCTCCTTCACGACGCAGACGACCATAAGCTGTTCAATACTGAAAACAACGAAAACGCCAGGGGATTTCTTGAATCGCACGGCGTCTGCGGAGAGACGGAGGAGAGGATCGTAAACGCGATTAACTCCGTATCGTTCAGCAAGAACCGCGGCAGGAAGCCCGACACCATCGAAGGAATGATCGTGCAGGACGCCGACCGTCTGGACGCGATAGGAGCCGTCGGGATAGCGCGGACTTTCGCCTACGGGGGCGAGCACGGAAGAAGCCTCGAGGCTTCGATCGGACATTTCTACGAGAAACTCCTGCTTTTAAAGGACGAAATGAATACCGACCGCGCGAAGGAGCTCGCCGACAGCCGGCACGCGTTCATGGTGGATTATCTAAAGGAATACTTTGCCGAAACCGGCGAATGAAATAAAGGAGCCGATCATATTTGATCGACTTCTTTTCATTCTTTTCCCGCTGCGGCAAGTATCAGCGCGCTGTTTTCTTTAAGCCACTTGGCTCTTTTTTTGTAATCGGGCAGGACGCGCTCGACCTCGCGGTAGAACCGGGCGGAATGATCGCGCGATATGATGTGACAGAGCTCGTGCACCACCACGCCGTCGACGACCTCGGGCGGAGCCAGCATAAGCAGACAGTTGAAACTGAGATTTCCCTTTCCCGAACAGCTTCCCCAGCGGGTCTTCTGCATGCGGATCGAGATCTTCTGATACTCGACGCCGACGATAGGCGCAAAATGCTCCGCGCGGCGGGGGATGACCTCCTTCGCGCGCTTTTTAAGCTCCTTGATCTCTTCGGGCGTAAGCCTGAGGACGTTTCTTTTGACTTCCTCGACCTTCCGCGCTTTTTCAAGATACGCCTCTATCCGATCTTCGTTCGCACCGATAAAGCGGTTGATAGTCCGCATGGATGCGCGAAGAGGCGCGCGGACGATGACGCGGCCGGCTTTTATCTGGACGGCTATGGTCTTTCTTTCACTTCTTATCAGTTCATAATCGAATCCGTGATTCATGCTTCACCCGACCGGTTTTGTTAAGGATAAGAGGATTTTACCACAGTTATCGGCGCATTTCAATCGCCTAAAGACGTTGACCGGACGCGGGAAAAGTGATATCATCAACCTAAAAGGATCGGCACTCGGTATGGATAAAGGAACGGTCGAAACGATCGCCGCCGAAAGGCTTTCGGCAGACGAATACATAGATTTTTTGAAACGCACGGATCTCGGCTCACAGTACCCGAAGGAGCGCTTCCGCGAAAGGATAGAGCGGCTCCTTGAGAACGCGTCGATAAGCCTTGCAGCGAGGACGGAAGACGGGCTTCTCGTCGGCGCGCTCCTGGGGCTCACCGACTTCGCTTACTGGCTCTACGTCACGGATCTCGGCGTGGACAGAGACTTTTTAAGGCGTGGGATAGGGCGGCGCCTTATGAAAAAAGCGCACGAGCTCGCAGGCGGAGAACGGGATATCGCCGTATATCTCATCGCGAACGACAAGGCCGTCCCGTTCTACGAAAGCATCGGCATGGAAAAGTCCGGCGAGGTCATGAAATACGATCATATCGACTGGACGGATTTCACGGTCTGACGAAGAAAGAAACACATTTTTTAATAAAATACTTCTGAACGGAGACAGATATGGAAAGAAACAGCAAAAGGAAAAAACGCTCGCCCATTGCCGTGATACTTCGCGCGATCGCGTGCGTTATCGCCGCTCTCTTACTCGTCTACGCCGCGCTGATGCTCGTGATCCCCGCGTTCGAGACCGTCGACAGGACGCTTGCCGAAGGCTCCGCGGATTGGATGAAGGGCCTTGACGACGGGATGCCGATAAGCGAGGTCGTGCTCCCCGGCACTCACGACTCGGCCGCGTCGAACGTGCGGCTCGCGTTTTTCTCGAAATGTCAGGCGCTTTCGGTCGTCGATCAGCTCGAGGCGGGTTTCCGCTATCTCGACATACGCCTCGCGTCCGACGGCGAAAGGCTGAAGCTCGTTCACGGCTTCGTCGAGTGCAAGGAGAACGCCGCTCCGTGGTCGAAACCCTTGTATCTCGACTCCGTGCTCGAAGGGTGCTATGCGTTCCTTGAGGCGCATCCCACGGAATTTGTCGTGTTCGCGGCAAAGAAGGATCACGGGGACGATCCGGATACGCACGTAAGCGGGCTGCTCGACGCGCTTATCGAAAAGGCTCCCGGCCGCTGGCTTCTGACCGACAGCATACCGACGGTGGGCGAGGCGAGGGGTAAACTCGTGCTCATGCGCCGCTGGACGAATGATGAAGGCGCGGACACTTTCAGCGGCATACGGTTCAGCTGGACGGATCAGCCGAACCGCGAAATGACCGCAGAAAACACCGTCATGACCGACAACGGAAGCTATACCCTCTGGGTGCAGGACCGATATAAATACGGCACGGAGGACAAGTGGACGGCGTTCATAAGCGGCTTCAAGGACGGCAAATCGGACGGCGGAAACATTCTTCTTAACTTCCTCTCGACGAACGGGACGGCGAAATTCGGACATCCGTACACTCACGCCAAGGCGCTTAACGCCCGATTCCTCGAAATCGATAGGGAGCTTAAAGGCTGGATAATAGTCGACTTCGCTTCGTCGGCGATAGCCCAAAAGATCTACAGCGCGAACTTCTGCGAATAAAAAACGCTAGAAAAAATACGGTCGTATATACGGCCGTATTTTGGTTTGTCCGCGCGGAGGAAGCACAAAAACCGGGCAAAAAGCCCGCTTCCCGATAAATGGAGCAATCCCCCGAAATATGCAAAAATACTCTTGACTGGGTCTTCCAATGAAGGTATAATACAATATATTGTGTTCGGTTAGTAATTCGAACGATTCTTTAAAAGGGGTACCGCTTAATATGAGGATCGGCTTTGACAACGACAAATACATCCAGATGCAGTCGCAGAAGATACTTCAGAGGATCGAAAGATTCGGCGACAAGCTGTATCTGGAGTTCGGCGGAAAGCTGTTTGACGACTACCACGCGTCGAGGGTGGTGCCGGGCTTCCTTCCCGATACCAAGATCAATATGCTGAGGGAGCTTAAGGACAGCACGGAGATCATTCTCGCCATTCACGCGGGCGACATCGAGCGAAACAAGATAAGAAACGATATCGACATCGCATACGACCGTGAGGTATTGAGGCTCATCGACGCGTTCAGGTCGCGCGGCTTCTACGTATCCGGCGTCGTCATCACAAGATACCGCGAGAATCAGCCCGCGGTCGATAAATTTGCCGAGAACCTCGAGCGCCTCGGCATGCGCGTCTACCGCCATTATCCCATCGAGGGCTACCCCAAGAATCCCAGGTTCATCGTCTCCGACGAAGGCTTCGGCAAAAACGACTATATCGAGACTACGCGTCCACTCGTCGTCGTGACCGCTCCCGGTCCCGGCTCGGGCAAGCTCGCCGTCTGTCTTTCCCAGGTTTATCAGGAATTCAGAAGGGGCGTCCGCGCCGGCTACGCCAAGTTCGAGACCTTCCCCGTATGGAATCTCCCGCTCAATCATCCCGTTAACCTCGCTTACGAGGCCGCGACGATCGACCTTGACGACATGAACATGATCGACCCGTTCCACCTTGAGGCGTACGGCGTTTCCACCGTCAACTACAACCGCGACGTCGAGTCCTTCCCGGTGCTCAACACCATGTTCACCCACATCTACGGTCAGTCGCCCTATAAATCCCCGACGGACATGGGCGTTAACATGATCGGCTACTGCATTACCGACGACGAAGCGGTGAAGCATGCCGCGAATCAGGAGATAATCAGGCGCTACTATCAGGCCGCCTGCGAGGCGAAGAGGGGCAGGATCGAAAAAGAACAGGTCTACAAGGCGGAATTCATTATGAGCCGCGCGGGGCTCACCGTCGAAGACAGGCCCGTCGTCGCCGCCGCCGTCAAGAAAGCGGAGGAGTCGGGCAGAGCCGCAATGGCGATAGAGCTTCCGGACGGCAGGCTCATCACGGGCAAGACCGGCTCGATGGTCGGCCCGTCCGCAGGCGCGCTCATAAACGCGCTTAAGGCGCTCGCGGGAATCAATCCCGAGATCGACCTCATCGCCCCGATCATCCTCGAACCCATAAGGAAGCTCAAGACCGAGCATTTCGGCAGCGAAAACCCGCTTCTCCATTCGGACGAGCTTCTCTACGCGCTCTCGATATGCGCCGCGACGAACCCCACTGCGGAGCTCGCGATAAAGCAGCTCCCGAAGCTCAAGGGCTGCGAGGCGCACTCCTCGGTCATGCTGACGCGCGCGGATATCTCCGTTTACCGCAGGCTCGGCATCAACCTGACCATGGAGCCGATCAGAAGCGGCAACAGGATGTATATGTGATTTGAGAATAAAAAGCTCCGGAAAACCGGAGCTTTTTTGTTGTGATCATTACTGCTGTTCAGCGATTTTCCTCGCGACGTAAACGCCGCTTGCGGAGGCGTGCGAGAGGGAGTGGGTGACGCCGGAGCCGTCGCCGATAACGTACAGCCCCTTGTGCTTCGTCTCGAGGTTTCCGTCGATGTCGACCTGCATATTATAGAACTTGACCTCGACGCCGTAGAGGAGCGTGTCGTCGCTCGCGGTACCGGGAGCGATCTTGTCGAGGGCGTAGATCATCTCGATTATGCCGTCGAGTATGCGCTTCGGAATGACGAGGGAGAGGTCGCCGGGCGTCGCGGAAAGCGTAGGCACGGTAAAGCATTCCTGTATGCGCTTCGCGGTCGAGCGGCGTCCCGATATGAGGTCGCCGAACTTCTGAAGCATGACTCCGCCGCCGAGCATATTGGAAAGCTTCGCGATGTTCTCCGCGTACGCCGTCGAATCGTTGAACGGCTCTGTGAAGTGCTTCGATACGAGCAGCGCGAAATTGGTGTTGGCGGTGTGAAGGGCGGGATCCTCATAGCTGTGCCCGTTCACGGTGATTATGCCGTTGGTGTTCTCATTGACGACGACGCCGTGCGGATTCATACAGAACGTACGGACGAGATCGCCGTACTTCTCTGTGCGGTAGACGATCTTCGACTCGTAAAGCTCGTCGGTCAGGTGCGAGAAGATCTCGGCGGGCATCTCGACCCTTACGCCGAGGTCGACGCGGTTGGAGTTCGTCTGGATGTCGAGCTCGCGGCAGATCGACTCCATCCATTTGGAGCCGCTGCGCCCAACGGAAATGACGCATTTTTTGCAGGAAAAGCTTTCCTTTTCGGTGTTAACGACGAACCCGCCGTCCGCGGTCTCGACGTTCGTGACGGGCGTTTTGAAGAAGAACTCGACCTTGTCCTTCAGGAACTCGAAAAGGTTCTTCAGCACGACGTAGTTTTTGTCGGTGCCGAGATGGCGGACGGACGCCTCGAGCAGGTGGAGCTTGTTCTGCATGCAGAGCTTCTTTATGCTCGTGTTTGCGGTCGAATAAAGCTTCGTGCCCTCTCCGCCGAGGGACATATTGATGGAATCGACATAGCGCATGAGCTCAGTCGCGTGCTCGCGGCCTATGAACTCGTGCAGGTTGCCGCCGAACTCGTTAGTTATGTTGTACTTGCCGTCGCTGAAAGCGCCCGCTCCGCCGAAACCGTTCATTATGGCGCAGGTGGGGCAGTGGATGCAGGAACGGATCTTAACTCCGTCGATGGGGCATACGCGCTTCTCAAGCGGATTGCCCGCCTCGAAAACGGCTGTTTTGAGCCCGGGCGCGAGCTTTGAAAGCTCGTAGGCGGTGAAAATGCCGCCGGGACCCGCGCCGACAATGATAACGTCATAATTCTTCATTCTGAAAACCCTCCCGGGGCAGGATCGTTTTTTTTAGCAACACTTTATTATAACATAAACCCCGATGCGGATTCAACCGTATCGGGGCGTTTTCTTTTTTTGTTGGCTTCAGACGTATTTTTTCATCTGGGCGAGCGCATGCTTTTCAAGACGGGAGACCTGCGCCTGGCTTATGCCGATCTCGTCGGCGACCTCGGTCTGCGTCCTGCCTAGGAAGAAGCGCATCTCGATTATGCTCCGTTCACGCTCAGGGAGATTCTCGAGCCCGTTTTTGAGCGCGACGGAATTGAGCCATTTCTCCTCCGAAGCCTTGTCGTCCTTGACCTGGTCGACTATGAACACGGCGTCGCCGTCGTCGCGGAACACGGGCTCGTTCAGCGAGACGGGATCCGCTATTGCGTCGAGCGCGAACACGACCTCGTCCTCACCTATGCCGAGCTTCGCCGCGATCTCGCCGAGCGTCGGCTCGCGCCCCAGCTCGTATTCGAGCTTAGTCCGCTCGCGAAGGGCGTGATACGCCGTGTCCCTTATCGAGCGCGATACGCGCATGGGACTGTTGTCGCGCAGGTAGCGCCTGACTTCGCCGATGATCATGGGCACTGCATAGGTCGAGAACCTGACCCCGTGCGAGGTATCGAAGTTGTCTATCGCCTTGATAAGGCCGATGCAGCCTATCTGGAACAGGTCGTCGGGCGGTTCGCCGCGCATCGAAAAGCGCTGGATCACGGAAAGCACGAGCCGGAGGTTCCCGTTTATGAACTCCTCGCGGGCGCCGGCGTCGCCGTTCTTTATCATTGAAAGGAGCTCCTCGCTCCTCTTCGCGTCCATTCTCGGAAGCCTTCCGGTATTGATGCCGCAGATCTCAACGGTTCCCTTTGCCATAACCCACCTCGAAAGAAGATTCTAATGAGATTCTTCCCGCTATTTGAAGGCCGTATGCGGTTCGGCGCGTGAAAAAAAGGTTTTTGATTGACGAAAGCAAAGGGAATGCTGTATAATGATAATGACGAACGAAATCAAGGAGGCGAAAAAATGGCATCTGTAAAGGATTCGTGGAAGAAGGTCGGCGAAGACTTCGGCGACGTCGGCAGGGATATAGGCAATTCCGATCTCGGCAAGGATCTCGGCAAGCTCGGTAAGGACTTCGGCAAGTCCATCGTCAAGACCGTCAAGCACGGCGTCAAGGCCGTTTCCGAATGGGCCGACAAGGAGGATCCCGAGGAGAAGAAGGACGATATCCCAGTGGAAGAGGGAGAAGTAATTGACAAGTGAGATAAGGCTCGCCCGACCGGGCGAGCTTTCACAAATACTTGCGGTCTATGAAGACGCGCGGGGGTTCATGGCCGAAAACGGCAATCCCGACCAGTGGGGAAGAAACGGCTATCCGTCCGCGGAACTCCTTGAAAAGGACGTGGATCTCGGCCGGCTTTTCGTAATTTTGCGGAACGGGAGGATAGCCGCGGCTTTCGTGCTTTTTATAGGCGACGAGCCGACTTACCGCGTGATAAACGAAGGAAATTGGCTTAACGATAAGCCGTATCTCACCGTCCACAGGCTCGGCTCCGTAAAGGACGAGCACGGCCTCGCGAAGGAGTGCCTCGATTTCGCCGTGTCGATATGCAGGGAGAAGGGGCTCGACCTTCGCGCGGACACCCATAGAAAGAACCTCCCCATGCGGCATATCCTCGAAAAATACGGTTTTACCTACTGCGGACTCATTTTCGTCGCGGACGGCACCGAACGAATGGCGTATCAGCTCAGGATCGACTGAACGAGCGGATCATTGGGCGCATTCACTTAAGGATACACAGCCTTAAAAGGTTTCTTTTTGCGCCCTGCTGCGTTGAAAATGCTCAAAAGACCCTCCGAGTATTTTTTGCGCTTCTCGCCTTGCATGGCGCAAAAATCTCCTCTTTTGAGACGCTTCGCGGTTTTCGGCAGACAAAATAAAACCGGGAGTGCAATTGATCACACTCCCGGTTTTTGCTTTTGTTTAGGAAACTTTCACCGCCGAAAGCCTATGTCTCCTTAAATGAATGCACCCTCCGCTCTTTTTCTTTTTTTGTAAGATTCCGGCATGAAGCGAGTCTAATAAATGAAAGGAGGTCATATGGGACTGAGGTTTGAAGAGATATACGACAGATATTTCAAGGACGTTTACCGGTACGTTTTAAGGCTCTCCGGCAGCAGCGACGCCGCCGAGGAAGTGACGGCGGAAACGTTCTTCAAGGCGCTCTCCCATATCAATTCCTTTCGCGGCGAGTGCAGTATGTACACATGGCTTGTAAGGATCGCCGGGAACTGCTATAAGACCTATCTTAAAAAGAACCGCCGCACGGAGAGCCTTGACGGCGTTGAGGAGCCCGCGTATATAGGGAAAAACCCGGAGGATATCGCGCTGGACCGCGACGACGCCGCAAGGATCAGGCGCGTCCTCCATACGCTTCCCGAGACCTACAAGGAGGTATTCATGTGGCGGGTGTTCGCGGAAATGAGCTTTGAGGAGATAGGCTTGCTGTTCGGGAAGACCGCGAACTGGGCGTGCGTCACGTATCACCGCGCGAGAAAGATGATAGCCCAAAAGGAGGAGTTAAAATGAAAACTCACTGCAATATCATAAAAGACCTTCTTCCGCTCTACGGGGAAGGGATGCTGAGCCCCGAGAGCACCGCATTGATCGAGGAGCACTTGAAGGAATGTTCCGCCTGCGCGGAGGAGCTTAAAAAGCAGAAGGAAAAGACGGTCGGGGAAAGCGGGGAAATACCGTATAAGACCGAAGCCGCGCCCTTGAAGAAGGTGAAAAAAAGGATCCGGAAGAGGACTGCGCTTATCATTTTGGGCTCGGTCATAGGCACGCTGATTCTGCTGTTTGCTGCGTTCTGCCTCTGGCCTACTTCGATCGATCTCGGCTCGTCCGATACCCATACGCGAGAGGACATGGAGCTTGCGGTCGAGGCGGTGAAGGCCGACGCGGCGAGCATGCGGGTATATAAGCTCCTCTCACTTACTTACGCGGGGGACGAAAAAAGCAGGATCGAGCTTGACTACATAAACAAGTACCTCAATAACAAAGAACCCTACATAGACTGCATTGCTTTCGATTCCGTGTTTGTACCGCCGCTCGGGCTCGGCGGCGCATGGGATCCCCATATCTATTATTGGGGCTGGTACGTCGTGAAAACACAGGACGGCCAGTGGATCGTGCGGGAAAAGGGCTATTGCTGATTTAAGACACAAAAAAGCGCTTCCGTTTGGAAGCGCTTTTCGTTTGTCACTTGTTCAGTACTATCGGCACGGCGTATTCCTCGACTTCGCGGATCGCCTTTTCGACGTCTATCGTGAGCCATTCGCCGTTTCTGTATAGCACCCTGCCGTTCACCATGGTCATCTCGACGTCCGAGCCGTGAGCGGAATACGCGACGGCCGCGATCGAATCGTAGATGGGGCGGAGATTCGGCTTCGACGTATCGATCATGATAAGATCGGCGGCCTTGCCGATCTCGATGGAGCCTGTCTCGCCGCCGCGGCCCTGCGCCTTCGCGCCGTTCACCGTGGCGAGCTTCAGCGCCTCGTACGCGGGGAGAGCGGTCGGATCGAAGCTCGAGCCCTTCGCGAGGAGCGCCGCGAGCTTGACCTCTTCGAACAGGTCGAGCGAGTTGTTCGAGCACGCGCCGTCTGTGCCGAGGCACACGTTTACGCGCGCGTCGAGCATGGCGCGGACGTTCGCGACGCCGCTGCCGAGCTTAAGGTTCGAAACGGGACAGTGCGCGACCGACGATGAGTGACGCGCGAGGATCTCAAGGTCGCTTTCTTCGAGCCACACGCCGTGCGCGAAGAGTGTTTTCGTATCCAGAATGCCGTATTTTTCAAAAGCCGCCGCCGCGGTCATGTCGTGACGCGCCTTCGCTTCCTCATGCTCCGACTTCGTTTCGGAGAGATGTATGTGCGTGACGGCGCCGTATTCCTTGGCCCATTCGTGCACTCTCTGCCAGATATGGGGAGGGGAGGTGTACTCCGCGTGGATCGAAACGTCCGCGCGCACGTCGCCCGAAACGCCGTATTTTCCCAAAAGCGTGCGCGTTTCGATCACCGCGCGGTCCTTTTCGAAATCGTAATTATCGCCGAGCGCGATCACAGCGTTCGAGAGATTCGCCTTCATGCCCGCCTTCAGCACCGCCTCAGCGACTGCGGGCTCACAGAAATACATATCGGAGAACGACGTCGTGCCCGTGCGGATCATCTCCGCCATACCGAGCACCGTTCCCGCGACTATCGCGCGCTCGTCGAGCCTCGCCTCGACGGGAAATACCTTGTCGAAAAGCCAACTCTTCAGCGTGTAATCGTCGGCGTATCCGCGCATCAGACACATTGCCGTATGCGCGTGCGCGTTGACGAGACCGGGCATTACGATATGCCCCTTTGCGTCGATGACTTCACGCGCTTCGGGGGTATCGGCGCCGACGTACGAGATCTTCCCGTCCTTGATACCGACGGAACAGTTCCCGATGACGCCCGAGTCGGTCATGGTCAGAACGACGGCATTTTTAATAAGCGTATCGAGCATCGTCAGATCCTTTCGAGGAACTCGCGGACGTAGCCCGAAAGCCTCTCCGATGCGGCGTTGCCGGCCTCGATGACCTCCTCGCCGGAGAGGGGCTTGTCCAGGATTCCCGCAGCCATATTCGTGACGAGCGTCACGCCGAGTATGCGCATGCCGCAGTGCCTTGCCGCAATGCACTCGGGCACCGTGCTCATGCCGACGGCGTCCGCGCCGAGTATGCGCATGGCGCGTATCTCGGCGGGAGTCTCATACTGAGGCCCCGTGCAGTAGAAGTACACTCCCTCGTGGATATTCTCGCCGTGGGATTCCGCGACCGCGCGGAATGCCGCCATGTACTCGCGGTCGAATACGCGGCTCATATCGGGGAACCTCGGCCCGAATTCGTCCATGTTCGGCCCGATAAGCGGATTCACGGCGTTAAGCTTGATGAAATCGGAGATGAGCATCAGCTCGCCGGGCCTGTAACCCGTGTTGATGCCGCCTGCAGCGTTGGTGACGATGAGCTTGTCTATGCCGATAAGCTTTGCGATCCTTATGGGGAACGCGGCGTCCTCGGCTTCCCAGCCCTCATAGAAATGAAGTCTGCCCTGCATGAGGAGCACCTTTTTGCCGCCGAGCTCGCCTGCAAGGAAGCGCCCCGCGTGACCGGGAGCGGTCGAGAACTTCATGTGCGGGATCTCGCCGTAGGGGATGACGACGGGGGAGTCGAGCTTTTCGCCGAGCCTGCCGAGCCCCGAGCCGAGTATGATGAGTATTTCGGGTCTGAAACCCGAAAGCTTCTTTTCGAGCGCCTCCGCGCCTTCACGGTAATCGGAAAAAGTAAGCATATCACTGTCTCCTCAAATTCTTCTTAATTTCAAACGCTTTTGTGAAACTATCCTCAAACGGCGGTCTCAACACGCCTACCTCGGTTATTATCGCGGTGATGAGCTCGTTGTCCACCACGTCGAAGGCGGGGTTATAGACCTTTACGCCTTCGGGAGCGATACGCTCCCTGAACCAGAGCTCCGTGATCTCGTCGGGATCGCGCTCCTCGATGCGGATGCTTTTGCCGTTCGGGGTGTCCATATCGACTGTCGAAAGAGGCATGAGCATATAGAACGGTACGCCGTAATGCTTTGCGAGCACCGCAAGGCTCGAAGAGCCGATCTTGTTCGCGGCGTCGCCGTTTCTCGCGGCGCGGTCGCAGCCGATCATGACGGCGTTTATCCGCCCTTCCTTCATGACCTCGCCCGCCATGTTGTCGCAGATGAGCGTAGTGTCGACGCCCGCGTTCATAAGCTCGTAAGCGGTCAGCCTCGCGCCCTGCATTAGAGGCCTTGTTTCGTCGGCGAACACGCTTATGTTCATGCCCTTTTCCTTGGCGAGAAGTATGGGCCCGAGCGCCGTTCCGTAACGGCTCGTCGCAAGGGGACCGGCGTTGCAGTGCGTGAGCACGGTATCCCCGTCGTTTAAGAGGGAAAGCCCGAACTCGCTTATTCTCCTGTTCGCCTCGATATCCTCCTCGTGTATCGCGACCGCCTCGTTAAGAAGGCACTCGACAAGCTCCTCGCGGGGCTTGAACGCGTTCTGCTTAAGCGTCTGGCGCATTCTCGCGAGGGCCCAGAAGAGATTGACGGCGGTCGGACGGGCGGAGGCGAGGTACCTTTCCGCGTCGTCCATACGGCGGAAGAAGTCCTCCTCGTTCATGTCCTCGCGGGCGCAGAGATAATACCCGTACGCCGCGGCGATCCCGATCGCGGGCGCGCCGCGCACACGGAGCTTCCTTATCGCCTCGAAGAGCTGTTCGCGCTTCGTAAGCTCCATGTAATGAAGCTCGCGGGGCAGCTTCGTCTGGTCGATTATGACGAGAGAGCGGCCGTCCTCGCCGAGTTTAATGTTTTCAAGAATATCCATAGCTTCAGATGACCGTCCTTATTATCAGTAAAAGTATTACGCCGGGCACGCCGAGAACTCCGGTTATAAGGGAGTTCAGCCACGTGATCGGAATGTAGAAAAAGTCGATGTGCAGAATGTTGTAAAAAACAATGTCGAAAACGCACAGGAGCACCGCGCCGGCAAGACTGTTGACGAGTATCTTCCAAAGAAGCTTGCCCGCCTTGCCGATGATTTTGAATATCAGAAACACTATCACGATCACGGCCAGGAGCACGATAAGCGGCAGAAAACCGGAGAACGAAAGAAGTCCTCCGCCTGAAGAAAATACCGTGACGCCCATAAAAAACTCCTTTCTCGTACGCCCCTTATAAGTGTATTTCGGGGCGGGGAAGGGTTATTCCGAAATACTCACCGCGCCGTCCGAATAGATCAGTATCCCGACTCCCGCGATGTCGGGGAAGCCGCTGTCGCCTACGTCGAATACCTGGGCGGTCGGGAAACGCCCGTAGCACAGATAGCCATCTCTGACCTCGCAGATTCCGGTCACGCCGCCGTCCTCGACAAGGAAGATGAAGCCGTCCGAAAGCCTGTTAACCTTTACCGTCACGCCGCCTTCGCCGTTTTTGAAATAGGCTTCGATGCGGCGGCCGTCGGTCACGGTGCCGGATAAGCTGCCGCCCTGCTCGAAATCGTATTCGAAATCGCCGTCGGGGAGCATGTATCCGCTTCCCGCGTAAGCGCCGGTCACCGTTCCCGAGCAATAGGAGGACTCGTCGTCGAACACGAGCATACCGACGCTCGCGAAGATGCGCGCGACATACGCCTCGTCGTGGAGCAGCAGGAAGCATTCCGACATAATGGCCGGGTCGCCCGACGAGTAAACGGCCTCGATAAGACCGTCCGCCGCGGAGCCGTACTCCGCGAAAAACCGCGTGAGCATCTCAAAGACCTCGTTGCCAGAAAACGACGCGGGACGGGGCGTGGGAGCCTCCGTCGCGGCAGCCTCGGTAGGAGCCGGAGAGGGAGTGGTCACAATGCCGTCGAGCTTTCCTTTGACCCTGTCGCAGCCGACCGAAAGGAACGCGGCAAGGACGAGCCCCAGAAGAAGCAGTATCGAAATTGTGCGCCTCGCCGTCATTCGGCAGAAAGGTAGGCTTCCTGTTCGGGGGTAAGCCTGTCGAGACCGAGACCCATGGCGTCAAGCTTTATCATCGCGACCTCGCGGTCAATGCTTTCGGGAACGTTATAAAGACCCGGAGCAAGCCCGCGTCCGTGCTTTACGAGATATTCCGCGGACAGAGCCTGTATAGCGAAGCTCAGATCCATTATCTCGGCGGGGTGACCGTTGCCGGCAGTGATGTTGACGAGCCTGCCCTCTGCCATAAGGTTAAGTATGCGCCCGTCGGGCATGACGTATCCGTCGATGAAGGGCTTTCTTTCGATCTTCTCGACCGCCATCTTTTCAAGGTCGGTCTTTGAGATCTCGACGTCGAAGTGACCGGAGTTCGCCATGATGACGCCGTCCTTCATCTTCTCAAAATGACGCGCCGTGATGACGTCCCTGCAGCCCGTCGCCGTTACGAAGATATCGCCGAGCGGAGCCGCGTCGTCCATCTTCATCACGCGGAAGCCGTCCATCGCCGCCTCGAGCGCGCGGAAGGGGTTCACTTCGGTCACGATGACGTTTGCGCCGAGACCCTTGGCGCGCATGGCGATGCCGCTCGAGCAGAAGCCGTAGCCCGCGACGACGACCGTCTTGCCGGTGATCATGTTGTTCGTGGTGTACATGATCGCGTCCCACGAGCTCTGGCCGGTGCCGTGACGGTTGTCGAAAAGATGCTTGCAGTTGGCGTCGTTCACCGCCATCATGGGGAAGCCGAGAGTGCCGTTCTTCACCCTCGCGCGGAGCTTCAGGATGCCCGTGGTCGTCTCCTCACAGCCGCCGATAAGGAACTCGCCGTACTCGGGGTGCTCGTCATGGAGCATCGTGACGAACTCGCCGCCGTCGTCGATGGCGATATGGGGCTTGAACTCGAGCGTTTTCCTGATGTGCTCATGGTACTCCTCGGGAGTCGAGTTGAACCACGCGTAGACGTTCATGCCCTCCGCGGCAAGCGCGGCGCAGATATCGTCCTTGGTCGAAAGGGGATTGGAGCCCGTGACGGCGACCTCGGCGCCGCCCTCGCGAAGGAGCAGCGCGAGATACGCGGTCTTCGCCTCAAGATGCACGCAGACCGATACGCGCAGGCCCTTGAAGGGCTGTTCCCTCTTAAACCGCTCCGAGAGCGTTTTAAGAACGGGCATATAGCATTTTACCCACTCGATGCGCTTTTTGCCGAGCGGAGCGAGGGAGATGTCTCTTATCGAATAGCTCATGTTTCCTCCATATGAACGCATATTTTTCATCATCTCATATAATACCATGTCCGGGACGCAAAATCAAGGCGGGAAAGCGCGATAAACCCCGTTGACAAAACGCGCGGGAGGGAGTATCATAAGCACGCTGAAGAGTAAAGCTGCGTTCGTAAAGTGTTGGCCGAACGGGGAGTTGACGGCCAAACGAAAAGCTCATGCGCCTTCGCGCAGGAAGCTTGCGGTCCACAGCCTGCATCCCGCTTCATAGGGCAGCCAAAGAGTGCTATGCGCCTCCTTCCCATGTCGTATGAATGTGGAAAAGGAGGTTTTTTATGTCTGTACTGATGATAATCTTCGGTCTCATCGTATTCTTTTTCGGCGCGTTCTGCCTGTTCGCCGGGCTCATGGGAAAGTACGAGCTCGCCGCGAACGTTCAGGCGTTCCTTGCCGCGTACTTTAAAGATCCGAAAACTGCGCTCATCATCGCCGGCGCGGTCGCGGCAGTCGTAGGCGCGGCGCTTATCGCCGCCGGCAACGTGCTCGAAAAAAGGAGGAGCCGCAGGAAAAAGGTATTCGGCATCCGCGTGCTGACGGTGCTTTCGATGCTCGTCGCCATGATGGTGATGCTCGACCGTTTCCCCGGACTTTCCGTAAAGAGCCCCGCGCTCAATATCGGCTTCGCGTTCCTTCCGCCCATGATCGCTGCCATACTCTACGGCCCGCTTGAGGCGGCGGTGGTCTACGCGCTCGGCGATCTTATCGGAGCGCTCCTGTTCCCGTTCGGAACGTACCATCCCGGGTTCACGGTCTGCGCGGGACTTATGGGCTTCATCATGGGCGTGTTCCTCAACAAACGCCCCTTCGCGTTCACGGGCTCCCAAAGAGAATGGAAACGCATCCGCTTCTTCCCGAATATGCTCGTTCCCGTAGCCGTGAACTGCCTGGTGATCGGGCTTTTCGTCAACACGCTCTGGATCAGCCAGCTCTACGGTTCCAAGACCTATTGGGGCTGGTTCGTCGCAAGGCTCGTTGAATACGCGATACTCGTTCCCGTTCAGCTCGTCCTTCTTCCGGTGCTCTTAAGGCTCTGCGAAACGCTTAAAAAGGCGGGATTCAGCCGCCCCGAAAGCGCCTCGCGGAAACAGCTCAAAAAGATCTCCCGCAGCGAGAGCATCCTCGGCCTTGAAAGGGTGACGGAGCTGCTTTCGCTCATGGGCGACCCGCAGGACGGCGTCCGCACAATCCATATAGCCGGCACCAACGGCAAGGGTTCCGTCTCGGCGATGCTCGCCTCAGTCTTAAAAGCGGCGGGCTATAAGGTCGGCGCATTCAATTCTCCCGCGCTCACGGGGCCGGAGGACGGCTTCCGTATCGACGGCGAACGCGCAGACGCGGAGAAGCTCCGCGGGATACTTTCCTATATCGCGCCGTTCTCCGAAAAGATGGAGGACAAGCCCACGGAGTTCGAGGTGCTCACCGCCGCGGCATTCGAGCTGTTTAAGAGGGAGAACTGCGATTTCGCCGTGGTCGAATGCGGCCTCGGCGGGGACGGCGACTCCACGAACGTAATAAAGAGCCCCGTGCTCTCCGTAATTACCAACGTAACTCTCGACCATACCGACAGGCTCGGCAGTACAGTCCGAGAGATCGCCTCCCACAAGGCCGGCATAATCAAGAAGGGACGCCCCGTGCTGTTCGGCGGGACGGACGAAGAAGCGCTCAAGGTAATCGCCGAAAGGGCGGAGGGCTTGGGCTCGGAGCTCACCGTCGCGGATCGGACGCGCGTGAAAGTGATCTCCCGTACCCTTGACGGGACGGATGTTGAGTTTGACGGCTTCGGAAGGCTTACGCTCTCGCTTCTCGGCGCGCATCAGTCCGAGAACGCCCTGACCGCGCTCACCGCCGTCGAGATACTGCGCGGCGAGGGCGTCGATATCCCCGACTCCGCCGTAAGGGAAGGATTCGCTTCCGCCGTATGGCCCGCGAGGTTCGAGGTAATGAAAAAGGATCCCGTCGTCATATTCGACGGCGCTCACAATCCCGACGGAATGACCTGCGCCGCCGAAAGCATGAGGACGCTGTTCAAGGACAAAAAGCCCGTCGTCCTCATGGGCGTAATGGCTGATAAGGACTATAATAAATACCCTGAAATACTCAATGATACCGTCGAAAAGATCTTCACGGTAAGGCCCGAAAACCCGCGCTCGCTCGACGCGGGAACTCTTGCCGGATGCTTTGCCGCAAAGGGCTTCGCCGCCGAGGAGTGTTCCTCGATGGACTCCGCGGTCCGATCGGCGTACGCCTTCGCGAAGGAGAAGGACATTCCCCTTGTCGCCCTCGGCACGCTGTACATGTACGGCGAATTCAAAGAAGCACTGGACCGCATATAATAAAAAAAGCCCCGCGAGGGGTTTTTTTCGCTTCATTTGACCGTTACGAGCTCGTATTCCCTCGTTCCGAGACCGAGCTTTTCGGCGTGGATGAGGCCCGCCTCCCAGTCGGTGTCGGGGTGGACGATCCTGAAGAGATCGTGAGAGTGTCCGTGATCGTGGGGGACGTCCGCCGCGCTTGTGGGCACGACGGGAGCCTTGTTCGCCGCGTCGACGCAGGCCTGGTCGAGCGCGACGGGATCGAAGGAGGCGAACATGCCGACGTCGGGAATGACGGGTATGTCGTTCGCGGAATCGCAGTCGCATTCGGGCGAAACGTCGATGACCATGCTTAAATGGAAGCTCGGCTTATCCGCAAGGACCGCTTTGGTGTACTCGGCGATCTTCTTGTTCATGACGGGCTTCGCCTCGTCCCACTTGGTCATTATCGCGCTCTTGGGGCAGTACGCGATGCAGTAGCCGCAGCCGACGCAGTGCGCTTCGTCGATCTCGGCCTTGCCGTCCACGACGTGGACGCCGTCGTTTAAGCAGTGACGGACGCACATGCCGCAGCCGATGCAGCGCTTTTTCGAGATCCTGGGCGTGCCGGAGGAATGCATCTCCATCTTGCCCTTCTTGGAGCCGGCTCCCATGCCGATGTTTTTCAGGCATCCGCCGAAACCCGCGTTGACGTGTCCCTTGAAATGAGTGAGCGAAATGACGATGTCCGCCTCGGCGATCGCGGCTCCTATCTTGGCGGTCTTGACGTACTCGCCGCCCTCTACGGGGATCTCGCGCTCGTCGGTTCCGCGCAGACCGTCCGCGATTATCGTATGCACGCCGGTCGCCAGAGGATTGTAGCCATTCATGTACGCCGCGTCGAGGTGGTCGAGCGCGTTGTTCCTGTAGCCGACGTAGAGCGTGTTGCAGTCGGTGAGGAAGGGCTTGCCGCCGAGCTCTTTTATAAGGTCGCAGAGCACCCGCGCGTACTGTTGGCGCAGGAACGCCATATTGCCGACCTCGCCGAAATGTATCTTAACTGCGACGTATTTGTCCTTGAAATCGATGTTTCTTATGCCCGCGCGCTCGGCGAGCCTTTTGAACTTGTTGAGCAGGCTGTCGCCCATGCCAACGTGCATATCCGTAAAATAAACCCTTGAAGCCATACGTGTTTCCTCCGATATTTGTTTGGGTAAGTATACCACGGAGAGCGAGCGCGGGCAAGAGCAAAGCATGTTCGGTGCAAAAAAAGCCGTTGCATAAAGATCGGAAATAGGGTACAATATGCATAAAGAAAAGACCGAAAGGAGTTTTTACATGAAGGAAATCGAACTGACCTTCGATAAATTCGAAGAGATCGTTATGCAGTCCGACAAGCCCGTGCTCGTCGACTTCTGGGCGACTTGGTGCGGACCCTGCCGCATGCTCGGGCCGGTCATTGCCCAGATCGCGGAGGAACGCGACGATATCGTCGTCTGCAAGGTCAACGTTGACAACGAGCCCCAGCTCGCTCAGCAGTTCAACGTTATGAGCATACCCACGGTCATCGTGTTCAAAAACGGCATGATCGCGAACAAATCGGTTGGCTTTAAGCCCAAACAGCAGATACTCGATCTTATCGACTGAAAGGAAAACAATATGAACAAGTACTCGGGAACACAGACGGAAAAGAACCTCCAGGCCGCCTTCGCGGGCGAGAGCCAGGCTAGGAACAAGTACACCTACTTTGCGTCCAAGGCAAAGAAGGAGGGCTTCGAGCAGATCTCCGCGATCTTTTTAAAGACCGCCGACAACGAGAAGGAGCACGCGAAGCTCTGGTTCAAGGAGCTGAACGGCATCGGCTCCACCGCCGAGAATCTTGCCGCCGCTGCCGACGGCGAGAACTACGAGTGGACGGATATGTACGAGGAGTTCGCGAAGACCGCGGAGGCCGAGGGTTTCCCCGAGCTCGCGGAGAAGTTCCGCGGCGTCGGCGCGATCGAGAAGGAGCACGAGGCAAGGTACCGCGCGCTTCTTGCGAACGTCGAGGCGCAGAAGGTGTTTGAGAAGTCCGAGGTCAAGGTGTGGGAATGCAGGAACTGCGGCCATATCGTAGTCGGCACTAAGGCTCCCGAGATCTGCCCGGTATGCGCGCATCCCCAGGCATATTTCGAGATCAACGAAAAGAACTATTAATTAATCAAGGTCACGAAAGGAGCATTACCATGAAGTACGTATGTGAAGCCTGCGGCTGGGTCTACGACGAGGAGCTCGGCGATCCCGAAAACGGCATCGCCCCCGGCACCAAGTTCGAGGATCTCCCCGATGATTTCGCCTGCCCGCTCTGCGGCGTCGGCAAGGATATGTTCGCCGCCGAGTGAACCTGTCCCGAACAACAAAGGATAAAAGGCGGTAATCCCGCCTTTTGTTGTTTTCCCCGCCCGACGGTGGTATAATCGTAAAAACACTTAAAAGGACTTAAACGGTATGCGTCTCGATCCCGAAATCGTCCATCTTGATATGGAATGGGGCGGCATGAAGATGATCGTGCTTCGCCCGAGAAATAAAAAGGAAAAGCTGCCGGGGATACTCTGGCTCCACGGCGGCGGCTACTTCGAGGGCGGGCCCGAAATGGTGTTCGTATCGAAGGGCATGGACGCCGCGAGAAAGTTCGGAGCGGTGCTCGTTTCGCCCGAGTACCGCCTTTCGGGGACGGCGCCGTATCCCGCCGCGCTCGACGACGCATACGCCGCGCTTAAGTGGCTTAACGACAACAGGGAAAAGCTCGGCGTCGACAGGATAATGGTCGGCGGCGAAAGCGCGGGCGGCGGTCTCGCCGCGGCTCTCTGCATGCTCGCGAGGGACAGGGGAGAGATAGAGATATCGTATCAGATGCCGCTCTATCCTATGCTCGACTGCGACGATACGGAATCCTCGCGGGACAACAACAATCCCCTTTTCTGGAATACGAAGAGGAATCACGAGGCGTGGAAGCAGTATCTGGGCGAGCTGTGGGGATCGGACGACGTTCCGCCCTACGCGTCCCCCGCAAAGCAGACGGACTATTCGCGCCTGCCGCCGTGCTACACGTTCGTCGCGGACGGCGAGCCGTTTTACTGCGAGACGCTTGAGTACGTAAGACGGCTGAACGAGGCGGGAGTAGAGGCGCACACCGACGTGTTCCATGCCGATCAGCACGCCTTCGATGCGGTCTTCCCTTGGAAGAAGATCTCGAAGGAAGCGAAGGCGAAGTTCCTTGAACGCTTCGCCGAACAGCTTGAAAAAAACAGAACGTAATAAGCAGACAGAAACAGGGGGGTCCGCTCATTCGGGCGGGTCCTTTTTTGACGCAAAACCGTCTTTTATGACGGCTTTTCTTCTTTGATTAATATATGTTTAATTTCATTACCCAATGGTTGCTTTTTAAGACTCTTTACAGTATAATACATTCTGTATAGCTATACCCTCCGGAAGTATGCGCTTTTACAAAGTTTTTCCCCGCGCCGGGGCTCCGAGATTCGCTTGAGGACGCTCACGCACCGATTGTGCGGTCCGCCCGAACCGATGACATAATGCTTTCTTTTTCGAACGCGATACCGCGTTCGTATGGCGGAGCATTGTCCCGGGGCGCAGGAGAAGCACCTTTTTTGAGAATTATTTTAGCGAGGATCATCGAACCTTGAACACCGTTGATGCTTTTACCGCCCTTCTGCGCTGCGCAGTTACGGGCAGTAACGAAAAGATCGATCTGGGCGAAGCGGATCCCGAGCTTTTGTACACCATGTCAAAGGCTCACGATCTTGCTCATCTGGTCTTTTACGAATTAAAGCGTCTCGGGATAACTCTGCCCGATGAGGTTCAGCAGAAGTTCAAAAAGCAATACGATATCGCGCTGTACCGTCACGTGAAGCGGACGGTCACGACCGAACAGATACGCGCCGCGCTTGAAAGAGCGAAGATCCCGTTCGTGCTTTTGAAGGGCTCCGTGCTTCTTAATCTTTATCCCGAGGCGTGGATGAGGACAAGCTCGGACGTCGACGTGCTTGTCAGGGAGGCTGATCACAAAAGAGCGGCGGAAGCGTTCAAAGAAATAGGCTGGAAGACGCTCCATGAGTCGCCGCACGATCTCTTTCTTGTCACGCCGAGCGGCTTCAGCGTAGAGCTGCATCACACCCTGATCGAGGAGAACAGATACCCGCGTGTCGTATCGCTGCTGAAAAGGGTATGGGAGTACGCATCTCCGAAGGAGGGCCTCTTCGAGCACGAACTTAATGATGAGTTCTTCTTCTATTACCATATCGCGCATATGGTGAAGCATTTCGAGAACGGCGGCTGCGGCTTGAGGCCGATCGTGGACCTCTGGATGCTCGATCACAGGACGGAGCATGACCGCGAAAAGCGCTTCGGGATGCTCGAAACGGGCGGCATTGCGCGTTTTGCCGAGATCATGGAGGAGCTTTCCGAGATATGGCTTTCAGGCAAGGAAAAGGATCCGTCCCTTAACGACGTCGAGGAGTACATCATAAACGGCGGCGCGTTCGGAACTTTCGAACACTCCGTCGTCGTCAAAAGAAACAAGGCCGCGAACGGCTTTACATATTATCTGCGCCGTCTGTTCCTTCCGTACGATCAGTTAAGGTGCATATACCCGATACTGAAAAAATGCCCGATACTGCTTCCGTTCTGCTGGATCGCACGCTGGTTCAGACTGCTGAACCCCAACGTGAGAAAGAGGACCATTAGCGAGATCGGCATCGCTGAATCCGCAGGCTCGGAAGCCGAAAGGATCGGAGCCATCATGAAACAGCTCGGCATTTCGTGACCGGGTGCGGGCATATTGTTTTCGCCGCAGGAATACAGTTTTAGGAGGATCGCTTATGAAGATCGCAGTTGCGGGAACCGGATACGTGGGTTTGTCCCTCGCAGTCCTTTTGAGCCGGCACAACGAAGTTACGGCCGTCGATATCGTTCCCGAGAAGGTCGAAAAGCTCAACAACTGGATAAGCACTATCCAGGATGATTATATCGAAATGTTCCTTAAGGAGCACGAGGAGCGCGGGCTTAAGCTGAAAGCCACGACCGACGGCGTAACCGCGTACAGGGACGCCGATTTCGTCGTCATCGCCGCTCCGACCAACTACGACCCGCAGAAGAACTTCTTCGACTGCTCCGCGGTCGAGAGCGTAATAAAGCTCGTGCTCGACAGCGGCTCCGCGGCGACCATGGTGATCAAATCGACCATTCCCGTGGGCTATACCGCGTCGGTGCGCGAGAAGTTCGATACCGACCGCATACTGTTCAGCCCGGAGTTCTTAAGGGAATCCAAGGCACTTTACGACAACCTCTACCCGAGCCGCATTATCGTCGGCTGCGA
This sequence comes from Clostridiales bacterium, assembly GCA_024691085.1. Classification (GTDB taxonomy): domain Bacteria; phylum Bacillota; class Clostridia; order Christensenellales; family CAG-138; genus UBA3857. Next base: position 51,334 of record JAILNX010000010.1, read on the forward strand.
TGAGATAAGCCGCGAAAGGGCGGAGACATTCGCGAAGCTCCTCGTCGAAGGAGCCGAGAAGAAGGACGTTCCCGTTCTGTTCATGGGCTCGACCGAGGCGGAGGCGGTAAAGCTGTTCGCCAACACGTATCTTGCACTGCGCGTTTCCTACTTCAACGAGCTCGACACCTACGCGGAGCTCAAGGGCCTCGACACCAGGTCCATCATCGACGGCGTCTGCCTCGATCCGCGCATCGGCACGCACTACAACAACCCGTCCTTCGGCTACGGCGGCTACTGCCTGCCCAAGGACACGAAGCAGCTTCTGGCCAATTTCCGTGACGTTCCCGAGAACCTCATCCAGGCGATCGTCGAGTCCAACAGGACCAGAAAGGATCATATCGCCGACCGCGTGCTCGAGAAGGCGGGCTATTACACGGGCTCGTCCATGTGGAACGCCGCTAAGGAGCGTCCCGTCACCATAGGCGTTTACCGCCTTACGATGAAGGCCAATTCCGATAATTTCAGACAGTCCAGCATACAGGGCGTTATGAAGAGGATAAAGGCCAAGGGCGCTACCGTCATTATCTACGAGCCGTCGCTCCCCGACGGAACGACCTTCTTCGGGAGCCTCGTCGTGAACGACATCGCGAAGTTCAAATCGGATAGCGATTCCATAATCGCCAACCGCTACGATCCCGTCCTCGACGACGTCAGGGACAAGGTCTACACGAGGGATCTGTTCAGAAGAGACTGACAAAACGCCTTGATGAAAGGAAGAACGGAATGAACATTTTATTCGTAGTCGCGCATCCCGACGACGAGGTCCTCGGAGCAGGAGCGACGATAAACAAGCTGATCGGCGAAGACCACAACGTCGCCGTAGTGACCATGGCGAATCACGCCGCGGCAAGGGCGAATATCTCTGCGACATTATCGGAAGATCAGGCGAAAGCTTTTGAGATAATGGGCATAAAAAAGGCGTATTCCGCCGATTTCCCCAATATTCAGATGAACACCGTGCCGCATCTTAAGCTCGTGCAGTTCATTGAGAGCTGCATCGAGGACTGGCAGGCGGAATGCATCTATACGCATCATCCGTCAGATACCAATAACGATCACGTTATGACCTCTTTTGCGGCGCAGGCGGCAAGCAGACTTTTCCAGCGAAAGCCGGGCGTACCCGCGCTCAGACAGCTCGTTTATATGGAAGTTCCGTCAAGCACCGAATGGTCGCTCGATTCTTCCTCCAACCGGTTCACGCCCAATATGTTCGTCGAGATAGGACGCGAAGGCGTGGAGCTTAAGCTAAAAGCGCTCGAGGCGTATGCCGGAGTGATGAGGCCCTATCCGCACCCCAGAAGCCGCGAGGCGATCGAGGGACTTGCGGCGTACCGCGGTTCCCAGGCGGGCTGCCTATATGCCGAAGCGTTCGAATCCGTCTTTTTCAGAGCGTGAGGGTGCTATGAAAAGGAGAACTGCTTACAGGTTTTTCAAACGTTTATTTGATATTTTATCGACGGGACTCGCTCTTATCATCCTCTCGCCGCTCTTCGTGATCGCGGCAGTCGGGATACTGATCTCCGACCCCGGCCCGATCTTTTACCTTGCGAACCGCGCGGGCAAGGACAATAAGACGTTCAGAATGTTCAAGTTCCGGTCTATGAGAGTCGACAGGAATGCGAACGAGAAGTCGCTCCGTCCGGATCAGGACAGGATATTCCCGTTCGGAAGGTTCATAAGGAAGACGAAGATCGACGAGCTGCCCCAGCTTCTCAACGTCTTTTTCGGGGACATGGCCGTTGTCGGGCCGAGACCGGCGTCCGTCGACCAGATCCCGATCACGAGAAGCGGAGCCAACGCCGTCGTCGCGAGCGTAAAGCCGGGACTCACGAGCCCCTCCGCGCTCTACGACTATCTTTACGGCGACACCATCGAGGACGAAGCGGAGTACATGGAAAAGGTCGCTCCGACGAGGCTCGCTCTCGACCGATACTATATCGGGAAGCAGACCGCCGGCTGCGATTTGAAAATGATCTGGTACACGGTGGTCTGCATCTTCGGTTCTGTTTTTCATAAGCCCGCCGTCTTTATACTGCGCGAGCTCATAGAAGCCGTCGACGGCGACAGGCGCGCGCTCGACGAGATGAAGTAACGGCCGTTCTTTATGGACGCCCGAGCCGGTGAAAGGAGCGGTAAATGAGCAAATACAGGGTTTTGCTGTTTGAGGGCAGAGCGCGCCAAAGCCTTCCTCTTGCTGAAGCCTTTAAAAAAATGGACTGCGAGGTCACCGCTTTGTGTGAATCAAAGCTTGACGTAGCTTATGTTTCAAGGTATTTCGATAATAAACTGATCGGCGTATGCAGCAATACCGACGAGGAGGGAACGGCGAAACAGGTCGAGGAGCTTGTTAAAACCGGGGAATACGACCTGGTGGTCCCGACGACCGACTTCTCCGCGATGATCCTCGCAAAGTACAGAGAGAGGTTTATTCCGTACTGTCACGTCGCTTCGAACGAGTGGAGCGTTTTTCAGATCGCTGCGGATAAGAACAAAACTATGAAGGTATGCACGGACTGCGGTCTGCCGTGTCCGCGCACGCTCTTTGACGTTGACAGCATCGATAAAGTCACGGGACTTCAGTATCCGATAGTGGTCAAGCCCAAGACCGGCTACGGCGCGATCGGCTTTAAAAAGGTGAACGACCGGGTCGAGCTTGAAAAGCTGCTCGACGGTCTGTCCGCGGAGGAGATCCGGCAGTTCGTATTTCAGGAGTACATTCCCCAGACCGATCTTCAGTATGAGTGCGCAATGTTCATGGACGACAATAACGAGGCCAAAACTGCGCTCGTGTTCAGCAAGAACCGCTGGTTCCCCGTCGAGGGCGGCTCAAGCACTTTAAACATCACCGTGGAACGGGCGGATATCGTGGAGAGCTGCACAAAACTTCTTCAGGCGATCAACTGGCGCGGCGCCGCAGACATCGATCTTATTCAGGATCCGAGGGACGGAACGGCAAAGATTATGGAGATCAATCCCCGCGTATCGGGAAGCGTGAAGATCGCTTTCATAGCGGGTACCGATCAGGCAAGGCAGATGATCGAGCTTGCCGAGGGGAAAGATGTCACGGCGTACAGGGAGTATGAATACGGCTGGCGCCTTCGCTGCTTCCAGACCGATCTTCTCTGGTTCCTCAAATCAAAGGACAGGTTCAAAGCCAAGCCTTCATGGTTCAGCTGGAAGAGGACGAGAGAGCAGATCTTCTCCTTCAGAGATCCGATCCCGTGGTTTGCCTTCTCGATCAAGGGCATCAAAAACTATCGATCGGAAATGAAAAAAAGAACGCAGTAACTTTAAAACCCGTAAGGAACCGGCATGAATATTCTGATCGTATCACAGTATTACTATCCCGAACAGTTTCAGATAAACGAGATCGCGGAGGGCCTTGTGAAAAAAGGTCATTCCGTAACGGTGCTCTGCGGTCTGCCGAATTATCCACAGGGAAGGATATTCAAAGGCTACAGATTCGGCAAGCGGCATGAGACCGTGAACGGAGTGGAGATCAAACGATGCTTCCAGTTCGGCCGCGGAAAGAGCAAGGTCGGGCTGATCCTTAACTACGTTTCGTTCGCTCTGTCCGGTTCTTTAAAGGTCCTCTTCTTAAAGAAGAAGTATGACGTTGCCGTAAGCTATCAGCTTTCGCCGGTAACGATGGCGTACCCCGCGATGCTCTATAAAAAGCTTTCCGGGAAGAAGCTGTTCCTGTACTGCCTTGACATATTCCCCGAATCGGTCCTCTCGCATACCGGCAGGGACGGATTCATCTACAGAAAAACCGCCGGCATCTCAAGAAAGATCTATAGCGCCTGCAATCTCATCGGAGTTACGTCCAAGCCGTTTTTGAAGTATCTTAACGAAGTAAACGGCGTTGACAAAGAAAAGATGGTCTATCTTCCCCAGCACGCAGGCGATGAGATGCTTAAAATGGATCTCGGCGCGGAAGACAACGGCGTCGCGGACTTTATGTTTGCCGGCAACATCGGGTTCGGGCAGAATCTTGAAACGCTGGTCGAGGCGGCCTCGCTGATCGCGGACAGAGATTTTGTCGTTCACATCGTCGGGGACGGATCGAAGCTGAACTCCCTTAAGGACGCGGTCAGGGAGAAGGGTCTTGAGAAAAGGTTTGTATTTTACGGGAGAGTCGATCGAAGCGAAATGCCCGATTATTATAAAAAGGCCGATGCCCTGATCCTGACTTTAAGGGGCGACAACGCGGTCGGCGATACTATGCCGGGCAAGCTTCAGACCTATATGACCACGGGCAAACCGATAATCGGCGCGATAAACGGCGCCGCGCAGGAGGTCATACTGGAGTCCGGCTGCGGTCTTTGCGGACCTGCCTCCGACGCCGGGACTCTCGCCAGGAATATGCTCGCGTTTATTGATTCGCCCGAGAGCTTTATTGGCTGCGGCGAAAAGGCGAGGGAGTACTTCCTTGAATACTTTACGCGTGACAAATGCATTAACGACTGGGAGCGGATCCTAACGGAATGCGCCGAATGATCACGCCGGAAAACCACGGACAAGCGTTGCGAAACTTAAGAGGACGTTATTATGAACCTGAGATTTGTCATTGCAAAGATAATCGAAAAGACGCAGATAGCCGCTTTGAAAAACTGCACGGTCGATAAAAGATCGAAGGTCTGCAGCAGATCGCGCGCCTATGATACCGTGATAAACAGGTATTCGTACGTCGGCAGCAACTGCACGGTGATCAATACCGTGATAGGCAAATACTGCTCCATTGCCGACGGCTGCATCATCGGCGGACCCCAGCACCATATCGATTACGTTTCTTCGAGCCCCGTTTTCCACGAGGGGAGAAACTCGATGAAGAAGGTCTATTATCCTCACCCTGCGGTCGAACCGCCCGTGACGGTGATCGGAAACGACGTCTGGCTCGGAAACAACGTTATCATCAAGGGCGGCTGCACCATAGGAAACGGCGCGGTCGTCGGAATGGGGAGCGTCGTAACTCACGATATCCCCGATTACGAGGTGTGGGCGGGCAATCCCGCACGACCGATCAGAAAGAGATTTGACGACGAAACCATAAGGTTCTTAAGCGACATCAGGTGGTGGGACTGGGAAGAAGAAAAGATAGAGAAGTACGCGAAGTATTTTAACGATCCCGCCGCATTGAAGGCGGCACTGGAGGAAGAGAAATGAACATTCTTGTCGTGACTCCGATCTATCCCAGAACGGACGCCCCGAAAAACACCACCGCGACGAAGGTCATCCATTATTTTGCCGACGAGTGGAGAAAAATGGGGCATAACGTCTGCGTGATACATACTCCCAACAGGCTGATGAAGATCTTCTACGTAATGCCGCAGTGGATCAAGAATATCCTTAAGGCAAAGACGGGAAACGAGTTCCCCGACGTCAAGATCACGAAAAAGGCAGAGTATTCGTTCGAGGGGATCAATGCCTTCCGCAGGCCTGTCTTCAAGCTCATCCCGAGGAAGCTGTCCTCTGACAGGGAGATCGCGGCTGCCGCGAGGGATATAAATGCTTTCCTCGAGAAGACCGGCTTCGTACCCGACATCATTCTGGGACACTGGGCCACACCGAGCGTTCAGCTTCTGAACGAGCTGAACAGATACTATAACTGCAGAAAGTCCATCGTCTTCCATGACGATTATTATACCGGCGCGTTCAACGCGAAGATGATCGAATGTATGCGCCGCATCGACGCCGTCGGGTGCAGATCGGTCACGCTTGCCGAAAAAGTCAAAAAGCAGCTGAAGCTTGAAAGCTCTCCGTTCATCTGCTATTCCGGCGTCCCCGACGACGTAGTCAGCACGGCGGCCTTCGATCCCGAAAGGGCGGGGGAGCCTCTTAACCGCTTCATATACGTCGGCGAGCTTATCCAAAGAAAATATTGCGACGTTGTCATTAAGGCGCTCGCAAGGCTCAACGTCCCAGGCTGGCGTTTCGACGTGATAGGCGTAGGCAACGACCGAGGCAGATTCGAGCAGCTCGCCGAGAGTCTGGGCGTATCCGACCGCGTGACCTTCCACGGGCGCGTCCCCAGGGAGAAGGTCTTCGAGCTTCTCGCAGGATCGCAGTGCTTTATCATGCCGAGCAAGAACGAGGCCTTCGGGCTTGTGTATCTTGAGGCCATGGTGTCGTCCTGCATCGCCGTGGGCTCCGTCGGAGAGGGCATCGACGGGATCATAAGAAACGGCGAGAACGGGCTGCTTGTCGAGCCCGGAAACGAGGGCAGCCTTTATAACGCGCTTTCGGGATTAATGAATATGTCCGCCGAAGAGCGCACTGCGCTTGCCCGCAGAGGATTCGAGACCGCGGTAAGGTTTACGGATTCTAACGTTGCCCGCAGCTATCTTTCGGACGCGGAGAATTGGAAATGACGGCTCTTGCCGTTATAAGTTAGTTACGACCGAATTTCCCGATCTGTCAACAGGAAACAGTTCAGATGATAAGAACGCTGATACAAAAGTTAAAATGCAAAAGAGGCACCCTTCTGCCGCTGGTATGCGCTCTGGTAATTATGACGTACGTCGATTTCTTCCCGAGCGTGATCAGATACAATCTGTCCTACGTCGCATGGGGCGTGATACTGCTGGAGTGCCTGTTTACCTGTCCCTTAAGGATCAACAGGACTGCCTTTTTCTACATCGCGTACGGCGCGGTGTTCCTGCTGATCGTTCTTATTTTCAGCGCTTTCAGCGATTTGCAGTATTATAAGAGTTCCATAGTTTACGCAATACTGGTAGCGCTCCTCGTTTTTATCTGCGGTTCTTTGATCGGCAACAAGCTCGATCCTGACGACGTGGAAGTCATCTGCAGATGGTACGTGCTCGGCGCGGTCCTTCTGTCGATCGTTCTGTTTATCAATACCGGCGGTGATTTCAACCTTGACAAAAGGCAATATCTGGGACTGAACAAGAACTCTGTCGGTCAGATCCTTTCTTCCGCGGCCATGGTCTTAATGGTAGGAGTATCCGCTAAAAAGAAGAAGGGGAACACCCTGATCCGCCTCGCCATGGTAGCGGTCCTGGTCACTATGCTTTTCCTGATAAGGTCCAGGACTTCCATCCTTTGCTTTGCCGTGGCGGTCGTGCTTATGCTGGCTTCGAGGTATACCAACAGGAAGGTGAAGCGATGGATCGCTTTCGCGGTCATCGTCTTCGCTGTCGTGCTGATCGCCGTTCCGGGCTTCCGCAACGCTTTGGTCAACAAGATCCTGTTCGCAAACCGTGACGCGAGCGATATTGACGCTCTGAGCTCGGGCAGACTGACCATCTACAACAGGTTCTTCCCCATGCTTAAGGGGAATGAGCTGATGGGCTTGGGCCCGATGTATTACGAAAGCTTCTTCCTTTCTGCGATCCTTCAGTTCGGCATTCCTCTCGGCCTGTTTTTATGGGGCTACGTTCTGTTTATGCTGAGAGAGGTAAGGGTAAGGCGCAGGAGCCTTCCGTACGGATGGCTTTTGATGCTGATCGCAGTAAGCTATTCCCTTAACGGCCTCTTCGAGGGGCTTCCGCCGTTCGGCCCCGGCACGAAGAATTTCCTGCTTTGGCTTCTGTTCGGATTGGCGACCGCGCATACGGGATCCAGAGCAAATTATGAGAAAGGTGCAATGGAACATGGCGGACTGCTCAGATAACAACAGACTGGACTATATAGACGTCGTAAAGGGCATCGGTATGCTGCTGGTGGTTTTCGCGCATATCCTTGTCTCCGGATCCGTTAACTGGTTCATCTACGCTTTCCATATGCCGCTGTTCTTCTTTATTTCGGGAGTCCTTTATAATCCCGCAAAGTACGACAGCTGCTTAAAACTGATAAAGAAGAGGATCCGCACGCTCCTGATCCCGTACGTCATCTATTCGGTCGTCACGTGGATCGTATGGGTTGTTTATTCGATCGCTGCCAAAAAACAGGTCGAAAGCTATTGGATGCCCCTTCTTCAGACGGTCATCGCGCAGGGCTCGGGCGGGTTCCTTGTACATAACGTGCCTCTCTGGTTCGTCACCTGCCTGTTCGCGGTCGAGGTACTGTACTATTTCGTAAACAAGATAAAGAGCCTCGCGCTTAAGCTGATCGTCGCTTTCGCGATAACCGCTCTCGGATACCTGATGATAGCGGTCTTCGGTTTCTTCCCGTTCAATCTTCTGCCGTGGAGCCTCGAGGTCGCGTTTGCAGCCTTCGCCTTCTATGCCGTCGGCAGCATCTTCGGGAAGAAGATCGTCGGATTCATATCTTTCCTGCATGGGAAGAACGTTTTCTTAAGGATTCTGGGCATCCTGCTCCTTGCGGGTACGGTATTTGCGTGCTCGCGGGTAAACAGGCATATTTCGTTCGGGTCCGACAGACTCGGCAGCCATCCGCTGGTACTGTATTTCGGCGCCTTTTCGGGCATCTTCATGATGTTCCTGTTAAGCTATGAGATCGCGTCGATAAATACTCGCCTTAAGTTTCTCAACAAGGTGACGGACTATATTAAATGGATCGGCAAGAACAGCTTCCGCTTCATGGCGGTGCACGTTCCGATCAAGGGCTTCCTTGTGACCGTTGCCGCAAAGGTATTCCACGTTACCGTAAAAGCGGTGGGAAGGAGCTTCGTTTATTCCGGAATCGTGTTCATCGCAACAATGATCATCGCTTCCGTTATCACGATGGCAACCAACTTTGTTATTGATAAGATCGCGAAAAAACGCCGTGAGCGCAAGCTGACTGCGTAAAAATATTTTTCAGGAGAGATCATCAGATGCAGAAATACCCGTGGCTTGCGGAACGGTTCAGAAGAGCTCTGTGCCGTATCTCGCCGATGCTGAACACGAAGGTTACATACAAGATGAAATTCCACAGGAAGCTGGATCTTAACGACCCGAAGACTCTGAACGAGAAGATCCAGTGGCTGAAGTTCAATACGTACCGCGACGATCCGCTCGTCAAGCAGTGCGCCGACAAGTATGCGGTAAGAAAGTACGTCGAGGACTGCGGACTTAAGCAGATACTGAACGAGCTTATCGCGGCATACGATTCGCCAGAGAAGATCGAGTGGGACAGGCTGCCCGACAGGTTCGCGCTGAAGATGAACGTGGGCTGCGGTATGAATCACATAGTATCGGACTACAGCGCGGAAGATCCGGAAGCGCTCAGGAAGGAAGTCAGGAAATGGTTCAGGGCGTCGAGAACGCAGTGGCTCGGCTACTCGGAGCTGCAGTACAGGGACGTTAAGCCCTACGCGCTCGTCGAAAAATACTTGGGGAATGCGGAGAAAAAGACCTTCCCGGAGGACTACAAGGTCTACTGCTTCAACGGCAGGGCGGAATTCGTTCTGGTCTGTGTAGGCCGTGAGAGCGGCGACATCCCGAAATACTATTTCCTGGACCGTGATTGGAATCTCGCGAGGATCAACAGGGACAGCAAGAACGCGCCGGAAGGGTTCACTATCCCGAAGCCCGCCTGCATGGACGAGCTGTTCGGCGCGGCGGAGACGCTTTCAAAGCCCTTCCCGTTCGTAAGAGCAGATTTTTATATCCATGAGGATCGGGTCATCTTCGGCGAGCTGACCTTTACTCCCGCCGGCGGAATGGATACGGCAAGACTTCCCGAGACGGACAAGTTCATGGGTGAGATGCTGAAGCTGCCCGACGCAGAATGAAAACATAAGCGGATCATAAGGGGAACCGGAAATGAACGGAATAGAGAAAACGATCTCAAACGTGATCAATAAAGCGTATAAGAACAGGTATCAAAGGTACTTCTACAAAGAGCTTAAGGGCTATCAGAACAAAGCCGTGATCCCCGTAAAGGAGTTGTCGGCCGAGCAGAAGAAGGCGATCAAAGAGTACTATGCCGGATTCGGCATCAAGGATATCAGACCCGACTGGCACAGGTATATTTACAGTATCACGGGAGAGTTCTCTCCCAGGATGATCCCCGAGGATCTGTTCCACAACGTTCTTGAGCGGGTCTACAACGTCAAGGGCCTCGGCGGATGGGAAGACAAGGCGTTTATGCCGTTCATACTGAAAGACGTCAGATTCCCGGAGACCGTCTGCTTCCGGGTAAACGGCTATTACTTTGACAGCAAAAGGAACATGATCTCCAAGGAAGAGGCAATGTCCATGATCGGAGACTGCGAAAGCGCGGGCGCGAAACCGACTCTGGCGTCGGGAGGCGGCAGAGGCGTAATGAAGGTCGATCCCGCTCACCCGGAAGAAGTACCCAAGGCCATGGGCTGATCAAGCTTCATCGTCCAGAAGACCATCGTACAGAGTCCCGAGACGGCGGCGTTCAATCCCTCGTCCGTAAACACCGAAAGGTGCTGAGCTTCATGTTCAAGGGCGAGGTGCATATCCTGTCCGCTCATATGCGTGTCGGAGCTCCAGGCGCGCTGACGGATAACGCGAGCGGTGGAAAGGTGTATATCTTCGGAATATCGGAGGACGGACAGACCGGCGAATACGGCGTCAACCTTTTCGGAAAGAAAACGCTTAACGATTTCTACGGCGAACCCATAAAGGGAAGAAAGCTCTCTCATCACGGCGAGATCTGCGAGATCATCAAAAAAGCGCACAGATCGTTCCCGTACTTCGGGTTTATGTCGTGGGACTTCTGCGTCAACGACAAGGACGAGCCCGTTCTGATCGAATACAATACCGGATCTCCCGAGGCGCTCGCTTATCAGATAACGACAGGGCCGCTGTTCGGAGATATGACGGACGAAGTCCTTTCCGATGCAGCGTCAAAGATGGGCAGGATCAGGTATTTTAAATAATTAACGCCATATACGGATGAAATATCCGTCTAAGATATTGGAGGCATAATCAATGAAACAAACCGGCGCGTCTTCAAAAAAATCCACTGTGGATAAACTGAAGGTCTTTTACCGCAAACACATTCTTGATAGAAAGCTGGCTAAAGAGGAGGAGGATAAGATCCTCCCGAGACTCAGAAGCATCGGCGGCGGCTATAACGGAAGCAATGCCGAGTATAAGGACGTCGTGCTGAAATACTGGAGCAGATACGGTCTCAAGCCTCATAAGTGCTGGTACGACCTCTACTGCGCGGGTAAGGACTCGTACGACCCGAGGTACATACCCAATCATATCTGGCTTTACAGCGTGATCCCTCATTTCAACAGGCTTGATTATCGCTTTGCCTACGCGGACAAGGGCATGTACAGCCGCTTCCTGCCGGGTGTGAAAAAACCCGAGACCGTCGTGAAAAACATCGCGGGGCTTTTCTATAACGGCGACGGTGACGAGCTCATCACGAGGAAAGAGGCGAAGGCGCTTATTCTTAACGAGGAGCACCTCATTCTGAAGCCCTCTCTTGACTCCTACGGCGGACACGGCATCGTCTTTTATGACCGCGATAAAGCGGAGGATTTCGATTTGGACCGCGTTATCGACGGCTACAAGAACGGCTTCGTCGCGCAGAGGCTTTTAAAGCAGCATCCGGATCTTGCGCGAATAAACAAGGATTCGGTCAATTCCATCCGCGTGATCTCGTTCCGCTTCAAGGGCGAGGTCCACATCCTTTCCACCGTTCTGAGGATGGGCGTCTCCGGCGCGAGGGTCGACAACACCACCGCGGGCGGATGCGCGTGTCCCATTAAGCAGGACGGATGGCTCGTCGAGAAGGCGGTAAACCGCAAGTCCGAGTGGACGGACAGGCACGAGACGAGCGGCATCCTTTACAAGGATATCAGAGTCCCCAACTTTGAGGGGATCATCGAGGCTGCGAAAAAAACGCACGGGCTCATGGCGAACTTTAACCTTATCGGCTGGGACTTCTCGGTCGACGAATCGGGCGATCCCGTGCTTATCGAATATAACCTTATGCCGGAGCAGAACCAGATCAGCTGCGGCCCGACCTTCGGCGATATTACCGACAAGGTGCTCGACGAAGTATTCCTCGGAAAGTAGAACCTATTAATTCGAAAATCATTAGAAAGAGGTATTTGTATGATCAATCCCCGTTCGAAATTTGTAGATTTCGTTGCGAAAACCAAATCCGTTTACCACAATCTTGTCAACAACAGGATCCTCTCGAAAAAAGAGGCCAAGAAGATCAAGAACAGGCTGAAGACCATAGGCGGCGGTTATAACGGAAGCAATCAAGAATACAAGGATGTCGTCCTCAAGTACTGGAAAAAGTATAAAAAGCGCCCCGAGAAGTGCTGGTACGATCTCTATTGCTTAGGGGAAAAGTCCTATGATCCGAGGTATATCCCCAACTCGATCTGGCTTATCAACGTTCTGGAGCATTTCAACGATCCTGCTGAGCGCTTCGCTTATACGAACAAGGGAATGTACAGCCATTTCATGCCGAAGATCAAGAAGCCGGAGACCGTCGTAAAGAATATCGCCGGGTATTATTTCGACGGAGACGGCGACAACCTTATTACCGAGGAGGAGGCAAGGCGCCTTATCCTTCAGGAGGAGCACCTCATCTTCAAGCCCTCGCTTGAAACTTTCGGCGGTTCGGGCATCGTTTTCTATGACCGCGATAATGCCGAGAACTTCGACCTTGACGCTGTTCTGAAGAGACTGAAGAACGGCTTCGTGGCGCAGAGGCTTATAAAGCAGCACCCCGATCTCGCGAAGATCAACAAGGATTCCGTCAACTCGATCCGCGTCATCACATTTCATTTCAAGGGCGAATTCCACGTGCTTTCGACCGTGCTTCGCATGGGCAGATCCGGCGCGAGGGTCGACAACACCACTGCGGGCGGCTGCGCGTGCCCGATAAAGCCCGACGGCTGGCTCGTTGAAAAGGCGGTCAACCGCAAGTCCGAGTGGATGGACAGGCATGAGTCGAGCGGCATTCTGTTCAAGGACATCAAGGTGCCGAGCTTCGACCGCGTCATCGAGACCGCCAAGCTCGCGCACTCCCAGCTCCCGTATTTCGATCTGGTCGGATGGGACTTTGCCGTCGACGAGAGCGGCGATCCCGTAATGATCGAGTACAATCTTCTTCCCGAGCAGAACCAGGTCAGCGGCGGCCCGACCTTCGGCGATCTGACCGAAGAGGCTCTTGACGACGTGTTCCTCAAAAAGCTGAAAAAATAAACATAGTACATAAAACAGAAACGAAGGGAGAAATAATATGAAAGTTTCTATTCTCGGAGCCGGAAACGCCGGCTGCGCAGTCGCTGCCGACCTTACCCTTAACGGACACGAGGTCACCCTGATCAAGACGTCCCACGCGATGCACGACGACAATTTCTTCTATCTCCAGCAGAACCACGGCAAGATGACGCTTAACGAGTTCGGCGATATGAAGACCGCGAACATCCATAAGCTCAGCCGCGACGTCGCGGACGTCAAAGGCAGCGAGATAGTCATAATCTATATCCAGACCAATTTCCATGAGCAGCTCATCGAGAGGATCGCGCCGTATCTTGAGGACGATCAGATCCTGCTCATCAATCCCGGATACTTCTCCACGGCGTATGTTCTTAAGCACTGCAGCAAGAACATCATCATCGCCGAAGCGGAGAGCTCCTTCATCGACGGACGCATCATGGAGCCCGGACTCTTCCGTGTCGGCTTCCGCAACGTAAGGAATCCCATCGGTATCTATCCCGCTGCAAGGAAGGAAGAGGCCATTAAAAAGCTCGATCAGCTCGGAGAGCGTTTCGTATACCTCAATTCCGTAGCGGAAGCGGCGCTCCATAACCCGAACCTGATCGTGCATACCGTGGGTTCTGTAATGAGCATACCGAGGATCGAGAAGTCCAAGGGCGAATTCTGCCTGTACCATGAGGCGTACACGAGGGACAACCCCGCAACGTGGCGCATACTCGAGGCGCTTGATGCCGAGAAGATGAACGTGCTCGATGCCATGGGTCTTCCGCGCTTAAGCTACGTAGAGGCATGCAAGTACAGGAACTCGCTCGACGAAGGCATCAACGCGAGGGAGGTATTCCTCGATTACGCCGAGATGCCAACCCGCGCCAAGGGTCCGACGAAGGTCGATTCGCGCTACATCTCCGAGGACGTTCCGCAGGGCCTCGTAATGCTCGAGGCGATCGCGAAGTCCATGGATATTCCCACGCCCATCTGCTCGGGACTTATCTCCATAGCCTCCGCGGCTCTCGGACGCGATCTCCGCGCCGAGGGCAGGACTCCCGAGAAGCTCGGCGTTGAGAACATCAGAAAGATACTTGCGGACTGCGGTAAATAATAATGATCAAACTGACATTTACGGGCGATATCGCCTGCGACCGCCCGCTTCTGAAGGCGGCGAAGCATGGGAACAAATATGATTTTTCCCGTGTGTTCAAAACCGAAAACGTGTTCAGAGATTCGGATCTTGTTATCGGCAATCTCGAGTCGTGCTTCGGCGGCGCTCATTACGGCAAGAAGCCCTATCATTACAGCGTTCCCGACAGCTTCTGCGACGCCATTCGCGAAGCGGGCTTCGATATTGTAGGCACTGCGAACAACCACAGCCTTGACGAGGAGGTCAAAGGCCTTGTAAGAACGCTCGACCTCCTTGACAAAAACGGCATAGCTCACACCGGCACCTATCGCGGCGAAGGGGACGAGAAGCGCTATCTCGTCATTGAGAAGAACGGGATCAGGATCGCTTTCTATTCGGTGACGTACAGCGTCAACTCCAATTACGAGGCGTTCCTCGCAGGCGACGTTCATAAATACGTCAACATGATAGGCTACAGGCCGACAAATTACAGCAGGAACCCTCTCAAAAGGTTCTGGCAGGTCAGGCTTCGCCCCGAGCTTCAGAAGATCCGTCTGAAAAAACAGAAGGGAACGATCATCCCCGCGTATAAGGACAAACTGCGTGAGTGGAGCATCAACAAGGATTGGCTCAAAGAGATCGACGAGACCGTCGCCGAGGCAAGGAAGGAGTCGGATATCCTTGTGATACTGCTCCATATCGGCGGCCAGTTCAACACGGAGCCCGGCGAGTTCAGCGAGTATATGGTCGATCATTTCTGCGGCCTCGGCGCGGACGTTATCGTTGGGCATCACCCGCATACGACGCAGCGCATAGAGAAGCGGGGGGACACACACATCGCTTTTTCGCTCGGCGGATACTGCTTATCTCCAAGCGGCGAGTATCTTGTGCGCGAGTCGCTGCCCGAGTACAGCGCCGCGTGGCACATCGAGATCGGCGACGACAAGAAGATAGCGAACACCTCCGTTACGATCCTGAAATGCGTGGAGGATCCCGATCACTATGCTCACGTCGTTGAAGCGGAGAAGGAATCGGAGAATATCAATAGTATAAAAAACAGACTGTTCAGCTGACGTAGTTATAATTTGGGAGAAAGCTATGCGTTTTTTTATCAGTGCAGATGATTTCGGCTACAACCATTCCATTAACATGGCGACAGACGAGGCATTCAGAAAAGGCTGGATCCAAAGGGCGAGCCTGATGATGAATATGGAAGGGACGGATGAAGCTGTCACTCTTGCACGCGAACACGGATATATGGATAAGATCGCGTTCCATCTCAACCTGACCGTCTGGTATCCGCTTACCGAGGAAGTTAAAACGACGTATATCTGCAATTCCGAAGGACGGTTCAGGTATGGCGTGACCAATTATCAGGTCCATAAGTACGCGTTGTCGAGAGAAGTCATTGCAAAAATCAGGAAAGAATGCGAAGCTCAGATGATAAAATTTCGGGCCTTCGGCTTCACCTCCGAACATATTGACGCCCACAGATGGATAATCTGCAATTTGCCTGTTTTTTTAGCTATATGGCCTCTTTTGAGAAAGTACAAATTTAAAACCACCCGAAGCCTTGAGGGACACTATCTCAATTCAATAGAGGGGGAGAACAGGAAATACTGCAGGAGGGTTTATTCACTTATCAAGCTAAAGCTGCGTGTAAAGGAAAGCTTCAGCGGCTGTCCGAGCGAGTTCTTCGAGAATATTGAAAACGGGAAGTTCAAGAAAAACTCCCGCGCTGAAGTGTACGTTCATCCCGACATGGTCGACGGGACTTGCGTAGACCTGTTCTACAATTACTCGAATGACAAGAAGCCCATTGAGGAGATCGCCGAAAGAGCATCCCGATCGGGCAATCCCATAAGCGTCGGGTGACCGTGCTTTTCAGCACAGCTTTTCGTATGTGACCGAGGAAAAAGATGATAACAGGATCAAGAACAAAAAACTCATTTCTGAATTTGCTGACCGGACTTGGCGGCCAGCTCCTTACTACCGTTCTCGGGTTCGTAGTCAGGACGGTTTTCATTAGAACTCTTGGCAAGGAATATCTTGGCATCAACGGATTGTTTTCCAACATTCTCTCGATGCTGTCGCTTACAGAGCTCGGACTCGGAACGGCTATGGCATATATGCTTTACAAGCCTCTCGCCGTAAATGACGAGAAGAGGGTAAGGGTCCTGCTCAAGTTCTATAAGACCGCATACCGTGTTATCGGTGTTGTGATATTCCTGCTCGGACTTTTGATGGTCCCGTTCCTGCGGGTGCTCATAAAGGATTACGACTCGCTTGCCGCGCTCGGAATCGATGCGGTCCTCCTGTTCTTCATATTCCTTCTCAGCAACGTATCGTCCTATCTTTTCCTGGCTTACAGAAGCTCTGTAATGAGAGCGAACCAGAAGAGGTATATCCTCGATATCATAGGCTTCGGAGTAACGATACTGGTTCACGTCGTAGGAATAGTTATCCTTGTCGTATTCAAGGACTTTATCATCTATAAAGTCGTATCCTCGGCAATACTGATACTGCAAAGCATCGTCAACGGAATAATCGTTAAAAAGTATTATCCCGAATTCTTTAAGAAAGAAAAGGACTCTCTCGGCAAGGAAGAGATAAAGGGACTTTTCAAGGACTGCGGAGCGCTGTTCGTCTATAAGGCCAACACCGTGGTCATCAAAGCGACGGACAATATCGTTCTCAGCGCTTTCATAGGCCTTAAAACGGTCGGCATGTATTCGAATTATCTGCTCCTGTACACGACCTGCGCAAGCATACTGAGACACTTTTTCGACGCGATCAGGGCGAGCATGGGCAACGTCTTTGCGGTCGAGTCGGCGGAGACGAAGTACAGGTTCTTCAAGATATCCAATTTTGCCGCGATGGTGCTTTACGGCACCGCAGCCGTGGGGCTCGCCGCCTGTTCGAACGAAGTCATACTTTGCTGGATAGGAGCGGATTACGTAATCCCGCAGCCGCTGCCGATCCTGATCGGCATAGAGATGCTGTTCGGCGGGATCATTGTCAACCTGTCTCAGATCAGGGAGGTCAGCGGAGTGTTCCGCCAGATGTGGTACCGTCCGCTGATAGGCATAGTCGTAAACATCGTCGTGTCGATCGTCCTTGCCCAGATCTGGGGGATCAACGGCGTCGTCATCGGAACGATCGTGACTTTTGCGTTCGTCAACTTTATGATAGACCCGCAGCTCATCCACAAATACACGTTCAACGGTGAAAAACCCGTTTCGGAATACTACGGGAAGAATCTACTCTACATACTGATTATCGCGGCGGTCGGAGCGGGCGACGTGCTGTTCTGTCAATACGTCTTTGTAGGTCACGGCTGGTTTTCCGTTGCCGTTCACGTCCTGTTCACGGGCATATCGGTACCTGCGGTATTCGCTCTCCTGTTCTGGAAGACGGACGAATGCAGATACCTTGTCGGTATGGTCACGGGAGCGATTAAAAAGATCTCAAACAAGTTCAAAAGAGCCTGATATATATCCATTCAGTAAGGAGAATTGTTTATGTCGGAATTCAACGGCGCAACACTTTTGATCACCGGAGGCACCGGATCTTTCGGGTCCACGGTGCTGAAGCATTTCATTTCAACCGATATCGGTCAGATACGCATATTCTCGCGTGACGAAAAAAAGCAGGACGACATGAGGCACGACCTGCAGGCGAGGTTCCCCGAGCATGCAGCGAAGGTCAAGTTCTACATAGGCGACGTAAGGGATCCGCGCTCCGTTGCGGACGCCATGCCAGGAGTCGACTATATCTGGCACGCCGCGGCATTGAAGCAGGTGCCGAGCTGCGAGTTCTTCCCGATGCAGGCGGTCAAGACGAACGTCGAGGGTACTGATAACGTACTTCACGCGGCGATCGACGCCGGCGTCAAGAGAGTCGTGTGCCTGTCCACCGACAAGGCGGCGTACCCCATAAATGCCATGGGTATTTCGAAGGCGATGATGGAGCACGTCATATTCGCGAACGCCCGCGTCGCCGCGGAAAGGGGAGGCACGGTCATCTGCTGCACGCGCTACGGCAACGTCATGTGCTCCCGCGGGTCGGTTATTCCGCTCTTCATCGACCAGATCAAGGCAGGCAGCCCCATCACCATTACGAATCCCGAAATGACGCGCTTCCTCATGAACCTCGACGAGGCCGTGGAGCTTGTCAAGTTCGCGTTCAATCACGCGGATCCCGGCGATCTGTTCATTCAGAAAGCGGACGCCTCGACCATCGGCGATCTTGCGAAGGGCGTGCAGAAGCTCTTCGGCGATACCGGCACGAAGATCATCGGCACCCGCCACGGCGAAAAGCTGTACGAGACGCTGATGACGCGCGAGGAGCGCCTCCGCTCGGAGGATATGGGCAATTACTTCCGCGTTTCGGCCGACAACCGCTCCCTCAATTACGATCAGTACTTTACCAAGGGCAAGGTCGTGACCGAGGCGGAGGAGAGCTATACCAGCCACAACACGAAGCTTCTAGACATCGACGGCGTCGTCAGGAAGATACTCACCACCGACTACGTAAAAGAAGAACTTGCTAAGGCGGGCAAATGAATATGAACTATCCGAATTGGAAAGAAAACGGAAAGATAAAGCTTATGATCATCGTCGGCACGCGCCCCGAGATCATAAGGCTTGCGGCCGTGATCAAAAAGTGCAGGAAGTATTTCGACACGATACTCGTCCACACGGGCCAGAACTACGACTATAATCTGAACGGCGTGTTCTTCAAGGATCTCGGGCTGTCCGATCCCGAGCTTTATCTTGACGCCGTCGGAGCAGATCTCGGCGAGACGATGGGCAACATCATCGCCGCGAGCTACAAGGCGATGGTCGAGCTTAAGCCCGACGCCGTGCTGGTGCTCGGCGACACGAACAGCTGCCTTTCCGTCATCGGCGCGAAGCGTCTGCACATTCCCATATTCCACATGGAGGCGGGCAACAGATGCAAGGACGAGTGCCTGCCAGAGGAGACGAACCGCCGCATAGTGGACATCATCTCCGACGTCAACATGGCGTATTCCGAGCACGCCCGCCGATATCTTGCGGACTGCGGGCTGCCGAAGGAGCGCACCTACGTCACAGGCTCTCCTATGGCGGAGGTCCTTACGGAGAATCTTGAGGCGATAAAGGCGTCGGACGTTCACGCGCGCCTCGGCCTTGAAAAGGGCAGGTACATACTGCTCTCCGCTCACCGCGAGGAGAACATCGACACGGAGAAGAACTTTACGTCCCTGTTCACCGCGATAAACAGGATGGCGGAGAAATACGATATGCCGATACTGTATTCCTGCCATCCGAGAAGCAGGAAGCGCCTCGAGGCGTCGGGCTTCGAGCTCGATCAGCGCGTCATCAGGCACGAGCCTCTCGGCTTCCATGACTACAACTGCCTTCAGATGAACGCGTTCTGCGTCGTTTCCGACTCGGGCACTCTTCCGGAGGAATCAAGCTTCTTCACTTCGATAGGTCATCCCATCCCCGCCGTATGCATCAGGACGAGCACTGAAAGGCCCGAAGCCCTCGACAAGGCGTGCTTTATCCTCTCAGGCATCGACACGAAGGGGCTTTTGCAGGCGGTCGATACCGCCGTCGAAATGGTCAAAGAAGAAAAGAACGGCGGCGCCGTTCCCGTTCCCGACTATACCGATATCAACGTATCCGACAAGGTCGTCAAGATCATACAGAGCTACGTGGGCGTGGTCAACAAGATGGTCTGGAGGAAGGACGTATGAATATCCTCGTCACCGGAGCGAAGGGATTTGTCGGGCGCAATCTCGTTGAGAACTTAAAAAACGTCCGCGATGGGAAGAATCGCACGCGTCCCGGGATCAGCGTCGGGAATATTTTCGAATACGATATAGACAACACGCCTGAGCAGCTTGATGCATACTGTACGGACTGCGATTTCGTTTTCAATCTTGCGGGCGTAAACCGTCCGAAGGATCCGAGGGAGTTCCGCGAGGGCAATTTCGGCTTTGCATCAAAACTGCTCGACACGCTTAAAAAGCATAACAACGCCTGCCCGATAATGCTTTCGTCCTCAATACAGGCGACGCTTCGGGGCCGTTTCGGAACGTCGGAGTACGGACTGTCCAAAAAGGCGGGGGAGGAGCTGTTCTTCGATTACGCGAAGGAAACGGGCGCAAAGGTACTCGTCTACCGCTTCCCGAACCTCGTCGGCAAATGGGTGCGTCCCAACTACAATTCCGCGGTCGGCACATTCTGCAACAATATCGCGAACGATCTTCCGATAACCGTCAACGATCCCAGCGTAGAGCTTGAGCTTCTGTTCATCGACGATCTGGTCGACGAGATGTTCGACGCCCTTGAGGGGAAGGAGCATCACTGCGAATTCGACGGGATCGAAACCGTTCTGACCGAAAACGGCAGATACTGCGCCGCTCCTGTCACCCATAGGGCGACGCTGGGCTATATCGTGGAATGCTTGAACAGGTTCCACGATCAGCCGAAGACGCTCGTTATGCCCGCCATTCCCGACGGAAGCTTTGAAAAAAAGCTTTACAGCATGTATCTTTCATATCTTCCGAAGGAGAAAGTCGCGTTCGATCTTAAGATGAACTGCGACGACAGGGGCAGCTTCACCGAGCTTCTCAAAACCACCGATCACGGTCAGTTCAGCGTAAATATCTCGAAACCTGGTATTACCAAGGGCCAGCATTGGCACAACTCCAAGTGGGAGTTCTTCATCGTAGTTTCCGGCCGCGGGCTCATACAGGAGCGCAGGATCGGCTCGGACGAGATCATCGAGTTCGAGGTCTCCGGCGACCGCATACAGGCTGTACATATGCTGCCCGGATACACGCACAATATCATTAACCTCTCGGAAACCGAAAACCTTGTTACCGTCATGTGGGCGAACGAGATCTTCGATCCGAACAGGCCGGACACCTTCTTCGAAAAGGTCTGATCAATAATTGCATACCGCGAACGGAACCGCATCTTTCCCGCTCGTCATGGGCGGGATTCTTTTAGCGCTTTTGCCCGAATAATGCCGAAGATCGCCGCATAATGATTGCATAGCAAAAACCGGGAGGGGACTATGCTCAGCGCGATAATCGAGTTTCTTAAAAGCCTTTTCGTCCTTGCGGGAGCGATCGGAAGACAGCTTCCGGGATCGCTTCCGAAGGAAGAGGAGGAGCGGCTTGTCAAACTGCTTCTTGCGGGGGACGGGGAGGCGAGGAACGAGCTTATCGAGCATAACTTAAGGCTTGTCGCTCATATAGCGAAGAAATACAGGACACCGGGGAGGGATCTTGACGACCTTATCTCGATCGGATCCGTCGGGCTGATCAAGGCCGTCAACACGTATTCGCCCGGTCGCGGCAGAAGCCTTGCGGCGTATATCGGACGCTGTGTAGAGAACGAGATACTGATGTCGGTCAGATCGGAGAGGAAGCACAGGGGAGAGGTGAGCCTTGACGAGCCGATCGGCACGGACAGGGACGGCAACGAGATCACGGTCGGGGACGTACTGGGCTCAGACGAGGAGAGCGTTACGGAGACCGCGGAAAGGACTATGCGCGCTCAAGGCGTGCGCGACGCCGTGGACGAGTGCCTCAAAGGACGCGAGCGCACAGTGATCATATTAAGATTCGGGCTCGACGGGGGAGAACCGCTCAAACAGCGGGAGGTCGCGGAGCTTTTAAAGATCTCGCGCTCGTACGTTTCGAGGATCGAAACAAGAGCCCTTGAAAAACTCGAAAACGCGGTTAGGGGCATGGAGGACGAATAAAAAAGAGGCGGTATCCGCCGAGTGTTCTTAAGGACACTCGGCGAACGATGTGTTCCGCACAGCGGAACGTGATGCGTCCTTTGGACGTGATGTGCGCTTCGCGAGTGATGTGTGCCTTCGGCACATTGGCGGAACGCATCACATCACTTAGCGGCAAAGCCGCAAAACATCACGGTTCGCAAAGCAAACTGCATCACATGTCCGGCAGGGCAAACATCACTGACTCCTTCGACGATTTGCACATGTGTGTCGATTTGCGACAAAAAGCCGACTGAAATAAGGATTATTTCCTTACTTCAGCCGGTTTTTCATTAACTGTCCTTTAGAGTGCCTTGCGTCCCGCCTCTTTTTTATATAGTGGTTTATTCTTCCGCCTATTTGCTTCTGTCAAGAGCGTTAAGGAGCTTGAATGAAGCAGGATAGACCGCGATGCCGACGAAGGTCATAAGGAAGTAGCGCGGCGCGTTCATGATGGGAGAGTCGTAGATGAGCTTGAAGAGGGGCTTGAGCCCGATCCTTATGCCGAAAATGATGGCCGCTCCTAGCACGACCTTGATTATCTGCACCCACCACACGGCCTTCGTCTCGAAATTGATGAAGCGCCTCTCGATAATGCTTCCGCAGAATACGCCGAACGTGAGGCCGAACAGCATCGCAGCGTTGCCGAGGTTATCGGCGTAAAGTTCGGTCCTGTCAAGGGCCAGAATAACTATCAGGAAAATGAGCGAAAGCGCGGACACGATCCCGATTATGACACTGGGGAAGGCGGGCGAGTCGCCGAATTTTCTGAACAGCGCTTCGGCAAGAATGAGGGTGATTACGCCGGTCACAAGCGATACGCCGACGTCGAGAAGCGTGTGCACTCCGAGATACATCCTCGAAAAGCCGATGAGAAGTATCAGCACGACGGCGACTATAGAAGCCCATTTTTTCTTTATCTCAAGGGCAAGGCCGCCGTATGCCACGACCGCGGACTGCGTATGCCCCGAGGGGAAGGACCAGCCCGTCGCGCCGGCGCGGGCGGACTCGACGATCTCGAATTCGGGATCGATGACCCAGGGACGCGGGATCATGAATATGAACTTGAGCGCCTGATTGATAAGCGTTCCGAACGACATCATGAAAAGGAATTTGTATCCGGAACGTTTGCTGAAGCAGTACATGAGCACGATCGCGATAACGATGGGGATCGCTTCCTGCCCGAGAACGGTTATCCCGCTCATAGCGGTGTTCATAAAGGGCGAACGGATGCCGACAATGCTCCTCAGCATTTCCATCAGCCACGCAAAAAACGAGCTTTCGGTTATGGCCATTAAAATGATTCCTCCGATCAATAGAGCTTTTACAATTTTATCACATAGGTGAAATGCGGTCAAGCGCGCGATTTTTTTGCCGAAAACCCTTGAAAACGGAAATGAATTGCTGTATATTATAGATAACCAAAATAGGAGGTATTTTGTTATGGGCAAATTTGTCGTCAAGAAGACCAACACCGGTATAAAATTTGACCTTAAGGCAACCAACGGTGAGGTCATTGCCACTTCCGAGGTTTACGAGGCAGAGGCTTCCTGCCGCAAGGGCATCGCGAGCGTTATCAAGAACGCTCCCATTGCGGGCATAGAGGATCAGACCGTCGAGGGTTACGAGACCCTGAAGCATCCGAAGTTCGAGATCTACACCGATAAAGGCGGCGAGTTCCGTTTTCGCTTAAAGGCAAGGAACGGCCAGATCATCGCCGTATCCGAGAGCTATAAGGCAATGGCGAGCTGCTTAAACGGCATCAACTCCGTTAAGAAGAACGCGGTCGATTCTCCCATCGTAATGGCTGAGTAAACGAACACAGCATTAAAAAGGACAACGTGCGTTGTCCTTTTTTTGATGTTTTTTTATGAAAAGTAGGCGAAAAGTAGGCGAAGTCGTTCCGGAAGAGGCGATGAGCAAAAAAAGAAAGCCCTTGAAAAACCTGATGTTTTCAAGGACTTTTTGATGGTCGGAGCGGCGAGATTTGAACTCGCGACCTCCTGGTCCCGAACCAGGCGCGCTACCGAACTGCGCTACACCCCGAAACTGTTATCTTTTCATGCTTTCGAACAGGGCGGACTGCTGCGCTTCGCTTGCAAGGCCGCCCATCGGCACCCTTTTCGGCCATCCACCGGATGCCCGAAATTGCCTTTAGCAACCGGTTGCCAACCTTCGAATCCCTTCGAAATACCAAACCTTATTGGCTCTGGGAGCCAATAAGGTTTGGAGCCAATGCAGGGATTCGAACCCTGGACCTGCGCATTACGAATGCGCTGCTCTACCAGCTGAGCTACATTGGCTTGCACAGTTAGATATTATAACAGATTAAGCGGCGCTTGTCACGAACTTTTTTTCAAAATATCGCTCAAAGTGAAATATATTTTTACTGATGCTCCTTTTTCCACTGCTTTATCTGCTCTAATCTTTCCTTGAACCGCCCCTCAAGCCCCTGCGTAGTGGGAACGTAATACTCCTTTCCGACGAGCGAATCGGGCAGGCACTGCATGCTTGTCAGCTTATCCTCGTAATCGTGCGCGTATTTATACCCCTTGCCGTAGCCCTCGTCGCGCATCAGCTTCGTTACGCCGTTTCTGATATTAAGCGGAACAGGCTCCGAAAGCTGCGTCAGCGCGTCCTCTCGCGCGCTCATATACGCCGCCTCCATGGCGTTCGATTTGGGGGCGAGGGAGAGGTACACGACAGCCTGCGTAAGATGCACGCTGCACTCCGGCATACCGATGAAATGACACGCTTGGTATGCCGCGACGGCAAGCTCGAGCGCCCGCGGGTCGGCAAGGCCGACGTCCTCGCTCGCGAAGCGCGTCACGCGCCTTGCGATATAGATGGGGTCTTCGCCCGCCTCAAGCATCCTCGCAAGCCAATAGACCGCCGCGTCGGGGTCGGAGTTGCGCATGGATTTATGCAGGGCAGAGATAAGATCGTAGTGCTCCTCGCCGTTTTTATCGTAAAGAAGCGACTTTTTGGAGGTGCACTGCTCGACGGTCTCGACCGTAACGAACGTCGTATCGCCCCTCGCGTCGCCGTTGAGCACAGCCATTTCGAGAGTGGAGAGCGCGGTCCTCGCGTCGCCGTTCGCGAACACGGCGATCATCCTTATCACTTCTTCGGGGATATCCAGCTTCTGCCTGCCGAAGCCCTTGGGGCTCGTGACCGCCCTGTTGAGCAGCGTCACGATATCGTCCTCGGACAGAGCCTTCAGAACGAACACCTTGCACCTTGACAGAAGCGCGCTGTTTACCTCGAAAGACGGATTCTCGGTCGTAGCGCCGATAAGGATGATGCTCCCCTTTTCGACGAACGGAAGAAAGGCGTCCTGCTGCGCCTTGTTGAACCTGTGTATCTCGTCCACGAATACGATCGTCTTTTCCCCGAAGCGTCTGTTGTGATCTGCCTCCTGCATGACGGCTCGGATCTCTTTAATGCCGCTCGTCACGGCGGAGAACACGATGAAGCTCGCCTTTGTATGATTCGCGATGACGTTCGCGAGCGTTGTCTTTCCGACGCCGGGAGGGCCCCAGAATATCATTGAAGAGACCGCGTCGTGCTCGATCATGCGGCGCAGTACGCGGCCCTCGCCCAAAAGCTGCTTCTGACCGACTATCTCGTCGATGGTCTCGGGCCTCAGCCTGGCGGGGAGGGGCTGCTTCAGGTTTTCATCAGTAAAAGCGATCTGTTCGTTCATTCTCCGGGTACTCCTTGTTGCTGATACAATTATACACCAAAACCTGCCGTTTTGCATCAACTGTTTATAAAAACCAATCTGTTTGACATGCCGGCACGCAGGTGATAAAATACTATGAAGCTTTGATACGGAGCAAACAAATGAGATTTAAGAGAACTATTAATATAATACTTGCGATCGTTCTGATTGCCGCGGCGACAGCGGCTCTCGGCTGCGCGCCTGTAAAGCAGGCGGACGCCGATAAAAAGACGGACGAGCCCGTCATTTCTCCCGCGCCGTCCACAACGCCATCTGTGACAGACGAGCCGACCGAAACTCCGACCGAAGAGCCGACTCCCGAACCCACGCCGGAACCTACGCCGGAACCGACTCCGACGCCCGAGCCCCTGCCTCCCGGATACCTTACCGAAGAGGAGAAGCTCATGCTTGTAAACTTCGAGCAAAGGCTCGACGACGATTATGTTCCGCACGATCTGGTCAGAGCGTGCGAATACTTAAAGGACGTCTGCAAGCACAAGTACTACAATACCATGATCCAGGTCGAGGTCGCGGATCAGCTTAAACTGATGCTCGAAGCCGCGAAGGCCGAGGGCGTGAAGACCAGGTATCTGCTCGTCAGCGCGTACAGGACGCAGACCATGCAGAGAAATCTGTGGAACAGAAGGATAGCCTCGAACCCGCATTACGGCGAAGATCCGTACCATAATCCCGTCGGCACCATGCCGTATAACGCGAGCGAGCACTGCGCCGGCCTTGCGGTCGACATTACGAGCGAATTGAATCCCGCTACCGCAATCACTTACGGCAGAACGGCGGAAGCGAAGTGGATGAGCGCGAACGCGCACCGCTTCGGATTCATTCTCCGATACACGAAGGAGAAGGAGAGCATCACCGGCATTCATTACGAGCCTTGGCATTTCCGCTACGTCGGAGTCAAGGCGGCGACCGAGATCTACGAATCCGGCGTCTGCCTTGAGGAATACTTGGGACAGCTTCCTCCCTATATGACGGAGTCAGCCGAAGCCGGCGGAACACCGCAGACCGTCTGGTGTCTGCTGCCCGATCCCGAAAAAAGGAATCATCTCTGATCTGTTTCGGAGGTCTGTAAATGAAACATAAGCTTGCGTTTCTGATCGCCGTGCTCGCGCTGATCCTTTTTTCTGCAGCCTGCCGTGAGGTCAAAAACGCGCTTGCAGCGACAGACAAGCCCTCCGGTACCGCCGTGGCCGTGACTGCCGCACCGACGGCGATCCCCACTCCGGAACCAACCCCGGAACCCACCCCGGAACCCACTCCGGAGCCCACGCCCGAACCCACGCCCGAGCCGATAGAGATTTCGCTGATGTTTGTAGGAGACCTTATGTGCCTTCGCGGTCAGCAGAACTATGCAAGGTACATCGCCTCGGGCGGCTCGGAATACGATTTCTGTCCGTCGTTCGATTACGTCAAGCCCATCATAGAGAGCGCGGACTGCGCTTTCGGCAATCTCGAGACAACTCTTTCCTCATCGTCCCCGTACGCCGCAGAGGAGATGTTCGTGGACGAAACGCAGAACTGCAACGGCCCCGCGGAGTTTCTGGAAGCGATCAGATACGCGGGCTTCGACGTGCTTTCGGTTTCGAACAACCATTGCTGCGACGCGGGCGTCACGGGAATAATCGAGACTCTCGACGCTCTGGACGAGTACGGCTTAAGCTATACCGGGCTTTTCAGGACCGCCGAGGAAAAACGCTATCTCATCGTCGACGTAAAGGGCGTCAAGGTCGGAGTTATGGCGTTTTCCGACAGGTTCAACGGCAGGAATTGGGTAGTCTGGAACTGCCCCTACATGATCAACAAATACTCCGAGGAAGCTCTGAAAAGGGACGTGGAGGCCGCGAGAGCCGACGGAGCGGAGGTAATAGTCGCGTACATGCACTGGGGTGTGATGTATGAGAACGAGCCACTGCCGGAGGTTAGGAAGCGCGCTGTCGCGATCGCGAACGCCGGAGTGGACATAATCGCAGGGTCGCATCCTCACGCGATACAGCCCGTGGTATGGATCGAGGCGGATGACGGCAGACAGGTGCTCTGTATGTATTCTCTCGGCAACTTTATTTCAAGCCTCGGTCAGCCCACAGCGAGCGATACGTTCATCGCGGAGATCCATCTAAGGAAGAATCCCGACGGCTCGATAGAGTTCACCGACGAGATCTATCATCCGTGCCGCGTATATCTGGCAGTCGGGAATGAGCGGTACGTCATAATCCCCGTGACCGATCCGCGCGACGCCATACAGACCTCGCTCCGTGAAGCGGAGGAGAGAATAAACGAGATCATCTACAGGTACAGATAAATTATGACCGATCACATCCTCAAAAGAACACTTGCGCTGCTGCTCGCCGCACTCTTCTCGGCGTGCTCTTTCGCGTGCGCGGGAACCGAAAGCGATGAGAAGACCGCGGTGACAGACGAACCGGTGGAGATCGACGCGCGCGGCACTGAACTTGTGACCGCAGCTCCGACTCCCGTTCCGACTCCGGAACCCACGCCTGAGCCGACTGCGACCCCGACTCCGGAGCCGATCAGGGCGACGCTTATGTTCGTGGGCGACCTTATGTGCCTGTCGAGCCAGCAGTACAACGCACAGAAGAACGCTTCGGGCGGAGCGAAGTACGACTTCAAGCCCTCGTTCAAATATGTAAAGCCGATACTCGACCTTGCGGACTGCGCGTTCGGCAATCTCGAAACGACGCTTTCGCATTCATGGCCGTACGCGACCGCTTTGCAGCGCACCGACAACGGAATGCCGAACTGCAACGCTCCGAAGGAGTACCTCGAGGCCGTGAAGTATGCCGGCTTCGACGTGCTCGCGCTTGCAAACAATCATTGCTGCGACGCGGGGCTGCAGGGGATACTGGAAACGCTCGACGCGGTCGACGAATACGGCTTCCAGTCGACCGGCGTATTCCGCTCCGAAGAGGATAAACGCTATATCATTATCGACGTGAAGGGGATAAGGATAGCGCTTATGTCATACGCCGAGTCCTACAACGGCAAAAACGGCTGCGTTTACGGGAAATCCTACATGATCAACACCTTCTCCGAGGAGAAGGTAAAGCGCGACGTTACCAACGCGAGGGCGGAAGGAGTCGATCTGGTCATCGCCTACGCACACTGGGGATTCGAGCACTTGAATACTCCGCCTCAGCACGTGCGCGAGCACGCCATGATATATGCCAACGCCGGTGTGGATATCATTGTAGGGTCGCATCCTCACGCAATACAGCCCGTGGTCTGGCTCACGGCGAACGACGGACGCAAGGTGCTGTGCATGTATTCGCTCGGCAACTTCGTATCCAGCATGAGCCGCGATACGGCGAAGGATACATTCATTGCCGAGATCAGGATCGAAAAAGCGTACGGAGAAAGCGCTGTTGTGACCGAGGAGATCTATCATCCCTGCCGCGTGATCAGCGATCTGAACGGCGTCTATTTCGTAATAGTGCCTACGGACAATACCTCGCTCACGAATATAAGGAACGCTCTTGCCGCCGCGGACGACAGGATAAGAAAAATAATCTTCGCGGAACGCCGCTGAAACGGGATTTTATATATCTTTCGCAAAGGTTGAATTTTTCTTTGTCCTGCTGTATAATATGCTTCGTCAGATTCTGGAGCGGTATCGAAGTGGTCATAACGGCCCTGACTCGAAATCAGGTGTAGGGCAACCTACCGTGGGTTCGAATCCCACCCGCTCCGCCACGACAATGAGCATCGGCAAAGCCGATGCTCATTGTCGTATCGAGAGGAACTGATTTGAACCCCGAATTTGCGTCAGCAAATTCTAAGCGCAGCGGCACGCAAGTCGGATATGTATTCGGTTACTCGCTGCGCAGGGTTCAGAATCCCACCCGCTCCGCCAAATAACAGAGGGTACCCAGCGGGTACCCTCTGTTATTTGGCATTGATAAAGGGACTCGAAGCCGCGATAAGGAAACGCAACAGTGTTGCGTTTTCCGCGGCCGGGTTTTGCGCCGCAGGGCGAGTGCGAAGCGGTGTGTGGACGGATTTCACCAACGGCGCGGCAATTTGTTTCGCTGGCATCATTACTTTTATAATCTATTGAAAAATACATGCTTTTCGGGTAAAATAATCGCGATAAACCGAGTTTTGCAAAGGAGAAGCAGAGGACATGATCGTTAAGAAGTATAAAGAAAGCTTCATGAAACGCTATGATATGGATGAAGGTATTCCATTTCCCGGTTATGCGGATTATCCGGGTCTTGTCTGTGAGCCGGGTTCGTTTCAGAATTCGGGCGGCTTAATGATCCGTTATTGTATCTATTATTATGCGGATTACAGAAAGGATACCCTGATCCTGTTCTGCCATGGCCTCGGTCCCGGACATACTCCATATACGGTCGATATCGAGCAATTATGCCGAGCCGGATTCAAGGTCGCAGCTTTTGATTATGCCGGCTGCGGCGCTTCAGGCGGAGAATGCCTGACTTCCGTCAATGCACCGACGCAAGACGCATTGGAACTGCTGGAGCTTCTTGACCCGAAGGAGGAGATCATCCCGGTAGGCCACTCGCTCGGCGGCTATACTGCACTGAACCTCGCGAATTACCTGCCTGATATGAGGCGGGCGGTTATCATCTCGGGATTTATGAATATTGCTGACGAAATGATGGATTTTATGAAGCTGCGCATCCTTGCCAACAGAGTAAAAAGATATGAAAAGAGGCTCGTCCCACGCTTTGGAGCTTTAGACAATCGAGCCTATCTTGCGTCCACGCATGATAACATCCTGTGGATCCATTCGACAGACGACCCGGTGGTCAGTTACAAGTACAACGCCGCGCAAGCAATGAAGCTCGGTAATCCAAATGTGCGCGTTATAACGGTCGAAAACAAAAAGCATATGCCGCAGTATACCTATGAGGCGCTGGATACCATGAACGCTTGGATCGGCGAATACTATCGCGCGGTGAACGAAAAGAAACTGAATACAGCATCGGAGAAAAGAGCGTTTTTCAAAGACAAGCCCGCCAAGAG
>JAILNX010000015.1 GCA_024691085.1 Clostridiales bacterium
GAAAAGCAATAATAATGAAAAGTTAACTAAGGTCGGAATCAACTGGTATCCCGGCCACATGGCCAAAGCAAAGCGCATGCTTGAAGAGGATCTTAAGCTCATCGACGTCGTGGTTGAGATAGTCGACGCGAGGGCTCCTTCTGCATGCCGGAATCCCGATTTCGAGGCGCTTTTCAAAAACAAGATACGCGTGATGCTCCTGAACAAGAGCGACCTTTCGGATAAAAGCGCGAACCGCGAATGGATCGAGCATTTCCGCAGGCAGGGCATCAGCGTTATGGAATACGTTTCCGTCAATTCCTCCGCAAGAAAGAACGCCGTTTCGCTCATAGAAAAGGCGGGGGAGCCGGTTTTGAAGAAATATCGCGACAAAGGCGTTTCAAAGACTTTGAGGGCAATGGTCGTCGGCATTCCCAATGTCGGAAAATCGACGTTTATCAACAAGCTCGCAGGGATAAATAAAGCGCTGACCGGAGACAAACCGGGAGTTACCAGGGGCAAACAGTGGGTCAAGATATCGCCGTATCTCGAGCTTATGGATACTCCCGGCCTTCTCTGGGCCAAGCTTGACGATCAGATACTTGCCAGGCATCTTGCGTATCTCGGATCGATCAGAGACGATATAATGAACGTCGAAGAGATCGCAGGCGCTCTTCTTAAAGACCTTGCGTTGCTTTCGCACGATGCGCTGTATTCAAGGTTCAAAAAGCTCCCCGATAACGAAACGGCGGCTCCCGAGGAGATGCTCGAAGGCGTTGCCCGAAGCCGCGGATTCATTCTGCAGGGGGGCGTTTACGATCTGGAACGCGCCGCGAGGATAGTCCTTGACGAATACCGCGCCGGTAAGATAGCAAAGGTGACTTTTGAGCTTCCGGACAATGAGTAAGATCAACGAACAGGAAAGGCTCTTTGAGCTTACAAAATACGAAAGAGAGCTCTGGGAACAGGGACTCACCGTCTGCGGAATGGACGAGGTGGGCCGCGGACCGCTTGCGGGGCCGGTCGTCACTTGCTGCGTCATTATGCCGAGGGAAGGGCTCATCGAGGGCGTCAACGACTCGAAGAAGCTGAGTGAGAAGAAAAGAGAGCTATTATACGACCGTATTTTGGATGCTGCAATAGCGGTGGGCTTCGGCGTATGCGACGAGAAGGTGATCGACGAGATCAATATCCTCAACGCGACCAAGCGTGCTTTCAAAGAAGCATATTTCAATACGGTCGTATTGACTGATGCGGCGCTTATCGACGCAGTTCAGGGGCTTGAGATACCGTGCAGGAAGATCCCAATCATACACGGCGACGCGCTTTCGTATTCCATCGCCTGCGCCTCGATCCTTGCGAAGGTTAAGAGAGACAGGTTCATGGCTGAGATGGACGAACTGTACCCCGAGTACGGTTTTGCGAAGAACAAGGGCTACGGTACAGCAGAGCATATCAAGGCCCTGCGCGAGTTCGGTCCCTGCCCGATCCACAGACGGAGTTTTATCGGAAACTTTGTAAAATGAAAAAGCTGACCCGGAACAAAAAGATCGGTGACAGGGGAGAGCGAAGAACTGCTCTATACCTTTTTTTACGCGGTTATCGCATATTGGAGCGCAATTATACCGCCGGTCACAAGGAGATAGATATAATTGCGTCCAAAGGAAGTCTGATTGCTTTTGTCGAGGTCAAAACGCGCAGCGACACGGTGAACGCGGCTCCGGCATCCGCGGTCACGAACCAAAAACGGAGAAATATTATAGCGGCGGCAAAGGCTTACTGCGCCTCACATGACGTCTCTGATAAGTCTATTCGCTTCGATATTTCCGAGGTCCCGGTCAAGGGAAGGATCAACTACATCGCGAACGCTTTTACCGAATAAAAAAATATACCTATTAAAATAAAGGAATATGTGTTATAATTACCCTGTGTGGGTATGCGCTTCTGCGCCATCTTCACAGGATAAGCTTTTTTTCCATGCTTTTCCTATAAAAACCTTTTTCTCGGGGAGAATGCTTGATGAGATTAAAAAGCGCTTTGATAATACTTCTCGCCGTATCGGCCCTCTTTATCTGCGGCTGTGCTCCGAAGACTCCCGCTGTAAACAACGGAGGGTTCGACGACGGCCTGAACGGATGGTCTTTCAACGCCTATTATGACGGAGTAAGCTCAGCTTCGACCGTGAACGATCGCGTGCGCGGTATGACAGCTTTCATTTCATCGGAGTCCGAAAACGACGCGAGGCTCATTCAGGAGTTTGAGGTCTCGGGCAATACTGCGTACCGCATAACCTGCGACGTGAGGACGGAGGACGTGGTCGGCGACGCGGGGGCTAATATCGGCATTTACGGCGTAGCGGTGACAGGCGGCTGCGTTACGGGCACGACCGAATGGTCCGCGATTGAACTCGTCGGAAAGACCGCGGCTGGGCAGACGGTTCTTTCCGTTTCGGTAGGCATCGGCGGTCACGGCTCTCTTGCAAGCGGAAAAGCGTGGTTTGACAACTTAAAGATCGAGCTTGCGGGCGATGTTCAGACGAGCACGTTTTTCGGCAATGCTTCGTCCGGTTCCAAGACTTCGTCAAGTGCTCCGACAGAGTTTCCGACAGGCAGGATCGTACTTACCGCTCTCTATACGACCGTATTTTTGCTGATACTTGTATTCTGGCACCGGACGAGCGCCTTGAAGCCCCTTAAAAAGACTACGAAGAACGGTTCGGGATACGCGGCGCTGATACTCGTTCTTGCGTTCATTTTCAGAATTGTTCTTGCGATAATAGCTCTCGAAACGACCAAGCTCGGCGGACACAAGACCGATATCAACTGCTTTACCGCATGGGGAATGCGCGTCGCGAAAGCCGGAGCTTCCCATTTCTACGAGCAATGGTGCGATTACCCGCCGGGATATATGCTCGTACTTGGAGCGATAGCGGGCATAAGCAACGCTTTCGGACTCGATTACAGCGTTTATATTGTCCTTGTAAAGCTGCCGAGCATCCTGTGCGACGTCGCGTGCGCGTGGATCGTTTGGCGCTATTCGGCAAGGAACATGAGCAGATCTGCCGCTTTATCGCTTACTGCGGTCGTCGCGTTCACGCCTGTTATGGCTTACGTTTCGGCGTATTGGGGACAGATCGATCAGCTTTTAGCGCTGCTTCTTATCGTTCCGATACTGCTTCTTTATAAACGCAGACCCATACTTGCCGGCCTCGTTTACGGTCTTGGCATCGCGATGAAGCCGCAGGCGCTGATGTGCGGGCCTATGTTCGTCGCTGCTTGCATCATTTACGTTGTTACAGGCGACCTTTACGGGAACGCATTCTCGTCAAGAAGCATCGTCAAGCTTCTTAAGATCAAAAAGGATACTGTCGGCTTAAGAATATTCGAGGTACTCGCCGCTATGATCGGCGCGCTGGTTCTTATAATCTTGCTGTCGCTTCCGTTCAAGGGTGAACAGGAGACGTTCTGGCTGCTCGACAAATACGTCGGAACGGCCACCTCGTATAAGTTCGCGACCGTAAACGGCTACAATTTCTGGGCTTTAATCGGAGCCAACTGGAAGTCGGTCGAAGAGCCGTTCTTAGGTTTGACCTACGGAAAGTGGGGAACGATCTTCATGGGCTTCTTCATTGCGGCCGGGATCGCTCTTTACGTTATCGCGGCTGTAAAGCACAAAAATCCCAAAGGCGCTCTGCCGCTCGCTATGGCATATTCGCTCGCGGGGATATTCACCTTCGGTCATTATATGCACGAAAGGTACATATTCCCGGTGCTTATGCTTATCATGATCGCTTATATCTTCTATAACGACAGGCGGCTCATATGGGCATACGTCGCTTACGCGGTCACGACAATGGTCAACTGCCTTGCGGCATTCTATTACAGCGAGCTGTTCGAGTACGGACTGTACTGGGACAAGAACATCATACGCTGGTGCTCGATCGCGAACGTCGTCATCTTTGCCCTCTTCACGGTGCTTGTGCTCGTTCTCATGATCGGGAACAATCCGAAGAAGGCATATAACGGATGACTCAAACTCACCGAAAGGACTGAAAGATGAAGAAGATCATTTCGCTGTTTGCGGTAATTTTGCTCCTTGCGGCCGTTACGGTTTATGCGGCCGACGGCCCCGTTTTGCTCAATGGCGGCTTTGAGGAGGTCAACGAGGCGAACGGGCTTCCCGTATCATGGGAGCTTCATTCCTACGAGACCGAGTACAACGGAAAGACCGGCAACGTCCTTGCGTACTGCGAGACCGATCCCGAAAGGGGCGAGGTCCTGTATCTGAACGCGCTTGACATCGACGACATAGCCGTTTTTCAGAGGATCAGCGTTGAGCCTTCGACCGTCTATAGGCTTTCCTGCTATATCAAAACCCACGGTGTTGAAGACGGCGCCGGAGCGAACATTGCGCTTAGGGAAATTATCGCTTGTTCGGACGGGCTTTACGGCGATAATGACTGGACCAAGGTAGAACTTATTGGAAAGACGGGCCCGAACCAGGATTACATCGTTGTATCCTGCCGGGTAGGCGGATACAGCGCGGAAGCAAAGGGCGAAGCGTGGTTCGACGATTTTACTGTTGAAAAAGCGGACGACGCCGACGGCAACATAATACCGTTCTATTCCGGGACTTCAAACGGCGAGAATACTAAAAAAGGCAGCGCGGCATTGGTCATTATCATCGTGTTGCTTGCCGCCGCGGCTCTGACGGGAACTGTCATCGTTCTTAAAAAAGTTTTCGGCAAGACAGAAAACAAGAAAGACCCGAAGACGATCCCGCCTCTCGGAAGCTATGCCGACGACAAGGCGCGCAAGCTTCCGGAGCTATCAGCGCTCCGCGACCGCTCGTTCTTCGATATGCGAAGCGATTCCGTTCCCGAACCTACGGATACCCGCCTTCATCTGACAAAACTCGACAGGATACTCGTTCTCGCACTTACCGGCGTGTACGGACTCATCGCTTTCATAAGGCTTGGCACTCTTAATTTCCCGACGAGCAGATTCAACGCCAACGTGGGAGATTCCGTAAGGATAGAGTTCTCAAAACCCATAAAGCTTAAGGATATCTGGCAGGTCTCGGGCATTTCTCACGTCAAGTACAATCTCGTTACCGACGACGGAACTGAGATCTATTTTGCAGATTCTTCCGATCCCAACAACAAAAACTCCAACCGCGAGTACGGACATATGTACCGCTGGGCGAGCATAAACCAGAGCGCGGTCTTCGACGCTGGCGAAACGTCGGGCGTTACGCTTACGGTATGGGGCGGCGATTACGGCAGACCGAACCAGCCGGCTCTCGTGCTCCTTGAACTCGGGTTCTTTGACGAGAACGGCGAGCTTGTCGAATGCACCGTGCCCGAGAGCGCCTCGGCTTTGTTTGACGAGCAGGATACCGTACCGAAGTCGCCGAGCTATTATAACGGCATGTATTTCGACGAACTTTATCACGGGCGCACCGCGCTCGAGCATATCGAGAACCTGCCAGTTTACGAGTGGACGCATCCGCCTCTCGGCAAGCTCATAATCGCTCTCGGCATACTGATATTCGGCATGAAGCCGTTCGGATGGCGCGTGATGGGCGTTCTGTTCGGCATTTTCATGGTGCCGGTGCTTTACTTTATGGCAAAGAGGCTGTTAAAGAGGACCGAGCTCGCCTTCTTCTCGACATTCCTCTTTACTTTCGATTTCATGCACTTTACGCAGACCCGCATAGCCACGATCGACGTTTACGGCGTGTTCTTCATACTGCTGATGACTTACTATATGCTTCAGTTCATCAGCATGGATATAGGCGATGACGTTAAGAAAATGCTCAAGCCGCTCGCGCTTTCCGGCATATTCTTCGGCCTTGGCTGCGCGTCCAAATGGATCTGCATCTATACGGGAGCGGGCCTTGCGGTACTGTTCTTCGTAAAAGTTATACTTATGGGCGTAAAGAGCTATAAGCTCTCGAGGTTCAAGCGGAATATGGACAAAAAGCTTCCGTCGAAGTTCTGGAAACGTCTTGGGATACTCTGCGCGTGGTGCGTAGTATTCTTCATAATCGTTCCCGTGCTGATCTATTCCGCGGCTTATTTCCGTTACTACACAGCTCAGTGGCTGCCTGCAAGGCAGACCGAGGTGTTCAATTCCGACCCGAACGCCTATGCTTCCGCCGATTCGGTCAAGCTCGGCTTCTCCGACGCGGTAACGACATACGTCAACGGAGTTATCAAGAATCAGAAGGATATCTTCAACTATCACAGCAAACTGAAGACCGAACACGCCGCATCGTCCACATGGTGGATGTGGCTTTTGGATCTCCGTCCTACCTGGTTCTACGTTGGAGAGAGAGACACCGTAGGCTCGGCAAGCTACGTCGGAACGATCTGCTCGTTCGGCAATCCGCTCGTATGGACCGCGTGCAACATTGCCGTCGTCGTACTGATCGTACTTCTTATCGTCCGTGTACGCAGGTTCCCACTTGAGCCGTGGTTCATGTTCGTCTGCTTCGGTTCGAGCTTCCTGCCGTGGGTATTGGTGCCGAGGAGTACCTATGCCTATCATTTCTTCGCGTCGGTGCCGTTCATCTCGCTTGCTGCGGGTTATCTCATAGGTCTCGTCGAGGACCTTGAATATGAGAAACACGAGCTTAATAAACAGAAGGGTAAGCTGAAAAAACCCAAGCTTAAGTACATCTGGATGGCTATTGCGCTTTTATTGTTCTGCGTTTATTTCCCGGTGATTTCCGGCATCAAGGTAAATTCCAACTACGTAACCTGTCTTGAATGGGTTCCGTATCACAGGTGGGAGGTCCATTCGACTGACGAAAACGGCAACGAGACTGTCAAAAACTACCGTATAGGCTGGACGCTGACGTCGTACGAATGGTATGATGCGAACGATCCCGAAAGGTTCGTAACAAAGATCTATAAATAGGTGAGAAATGGAAACAAAGGATAAAGATATCATCAACAAAGAGGAAACGACCGCTCCCCAAAAGGGCAGGAGCCTTGTACAGCTGTTGAAATTCGCCCTTGTCGGAGCAAGCAACACGCTTGTCGATATGCTTGTCAATACGGGCGTATCGTTTTTGCTGAGGCTTCTGTTCAGCGGAAGCTGGATAACCTACGTCGCAAAGGGCATAGGCTACGCCTGCGGTATACTGAACAGTTATCTTCTTAACAGCGGATGGACGTTCAAAGAGGAAAGAAGCCGCGATAAGCGCGAGGTAATAAGCTTTATAGCAGTGAACCTTATCGTGCTCGGCATCTCGTTCGGACTGATCTTCCTGTTTAAGAACGTTTTCGGCTTGAATACATGGTGGGAAGGTCTCGCTCTTCCTGCATGGCTTAAGAAGATCGTCGGGGGCGATCTGTTCTGCTCGCTGCTTTCGACTGTCATCTGCCTGCCTGTAAACTTCATACTTAACAAGCTGTTCGTATTTGTGGGCAAGAAGGGAAAGGAAACGAAGTAATATGCTTGCGAAGATGATGAGCTACGGACTTGTCGGGATATACGGCATCCCGATTACTGTCGAGGTCGACATATCGCGCGGAGCGCAGACAGTCGACACTGTCGGCCTGCCCGATAACGCGGTGAAGGAATCGAAGGAAAGGATCAAGTCCGCGATAATAAACAGCGGATACGACTATCCTCAGATGCGCGTGCTCGTCAATCTTGCGCCTGCAGATATCAAGAAGGAAGGCACGGTCTACGACCTTCCGATAGCGCTTGGCATACTTGCGGCAAAGGGAGCTATTCCGCTTCACGCCGCGGACGACTGCGTCATAATAGGCGAGCTTGCTCTTGACGGACGCGTACGCTCTGTCACGGGCGTTCTGCCTATGGTCATCAACGCCTATGAACGCGGATACAGGAAGATCATGCTTCCTTACGATAATGCCGAAGAAGCCTCATTTTTCAGCGATATCAGCGTCTATCCCGTTCACGATCTTATCGAAGCGTGCGGTCATTTTAAGGAAACAAGTCCGATAGAACCGTATCCACAGCTTGACTGGCGCGAGCGTAAGACGCATTACTCTTATGATTTCTCGGAGATAAAAGGTCAGCATGCGGCGAAGCGAGCGGCTGAGATCGCGTGCGCGGGGAACCATAACCTGCTTCTTATCGGAAGCCCCGGTTCCGGAAAAACCATGCTCGCGAGAAGCATACCGTCGATACTCCCCGAGATCACGATGGAGGAATCGCTCGAGATCACACGCATCCATTCCGTCGCAGGCGAGCTACGCGGACGAGGAGTTATTACGGAAAGACCGTTCAGGGCGCCGCATCACTCCGCGTCGATACCTTCTCTTGTTGGAGGCGGCTCCAAAGCGCTTCCGGGCGAGATCAGCCTCGCTCACTACGGCGTACTGTTCATGGACGAATTCCCGCTGTTTCCGCCGTCCGTGCTCGATGCTCTGCGTCAGCCGCTCGAGGATGGCACCGTGACCGTTACGAGAGCCGCGGCAAAGACGACTTATCCTGCGGAGATAATGCTCGTTGCGGCTATGAACCCGTGCCCGTGCGGGAATTACGGCTCAAAGACCAAGGAATGTAGATGCACTCCCGCGCAGATAGAGCGCTACAGGAACCGTATCAGTTCGCCGCTTCTCGACAGGCTCGATATCCATATCGAGATGAACGAGGTCAATTATTCGGACCTAACCGACAGAACGCCGGGAGAAAGCTCTGAAAGGATACGCGAGAGGGTTCTCGCGGCAAGGCTTAAGCAGAAGGAGCGCTATAAGGACGAGGGCGTGCTGTTCAACTCTCAGCTTTCGACGGCACTATTAAGAAAGTACTGCCGAATGTCCGCAGACGCAGAGGAGCTTCTGCATACTGCTTATGAAAGGCTTAAACTGTCCGCAAGGGGCTTCACAAGGGTCATAAAGGTCTCAAGGACGATCGCCGATCTTGACGGCTCAGACTCGATCGAGAAGAAGCACGTGCTTGAAGCCGTGCAGTTCAGAGGCCTTGACGAAAAGTACTGGGGGAGCAGCAGGGGATAAACGGATGGAATACGGAACAAGGGACAGGGCTTGGATATGGCTGAATTCGGTCGTCGGCACTAACGTAAGGCTTGCCGACGAGCTGATATTTATTAACGACGGCTTGCTTCCTTTGTTTGAAGCTGCGCGTAACGGAAAGCCCATAAGGCTTCCGGAGTCTTCCGATGATACGCTTAAGGATAAACTTAGAAGTACCTCCGATGACAGAAATATCGACGCGGTCATTCAAAAGCTCGACTCCATCGGCGTCGTTGCCGTAACGCGCGACAACCGCGACTACCCGAACCTTTTAAGGGAGATATTCGATCCTCCCACGCTTCTGTTTGTCAAGGGCAGGCTGAAAGGAAATTTGAGGCTTCCAATCGCCGTTATCGGATCGAGAAAATGCTCCGATTACGGCAGAAGCATGGCCGAGTATTTCGGCAAGGAGCTTGCCGCGAAAGGCGCGTGCGTTGTATCCGGTATGGCGGATGGCTGCGACTCCGCCGCGGCATGGGGTGCTTTATCGGTCTCAAACGCCGATTATCCCACGGTCGCGGTGCTTGGAAGCGGTATAGACGTAGTGTATCCGTCGTCAAACCGCAGGCTTTACGATGCGATAGCAGAAAGAGGCGCGGTCGTATCCGAGCTTCCTCCGGGAAGGTTCCCGTCGCGCGAAAGCTTTCCGCAGAGGAACCGCATAATAAGCGGAATGAGCAAGGGCGTGCTGGTCGCAGAAGCAGGCGTTAAGAGCGGGACGAGCATTACTGTCGGATTCGCTCACGATCAGGGAAGGGATGTATTCGCGGTTCCCGGCAGGATCACAGATATGATGAGCGCAGGATCTAACCAGCTTATCAAATCCGGCTCCGCGAAAGCTGTTTTCGGAATAGACGATATCCTGTTTGAATACGGTATCTTTGTCATTCCCGAAGATCCTGTCACTAAAAATGTGGATGTTCTAAAGCTTCCTTTAAAGCAGAAAAAGATCTATGACGAACTCGTGCTCGGAGAAAAAACGGCTGATCAGCTCTGCGAAAAACTTGAATTTGACGTTTCCGAGATAAATATATACTTGACAGAAATGGAATTATCGGGAATAATAAAAAGACTTCAAAACGGATCGTACTCGATCCAAAGCTGAATTTATATGAAACTTGATCATTGAAAGGACCTAATTGATTAAAATGACGGACACACTCGTAATCGTTGAGTCTCCCGCAAAGGCTAAGACCATCGCAAAGTACCTCGGCTCCAAGTACAAGGTCATCGCTTCGAACGGACACGTCAGGGATCTTCCCAAAAGTCAGCTCGGCGTAGATATAGAAAAGGATTTCGAACCCAAGTACATCACTTTAAGGGGACGCGGCGAAGTTCTCGAGAAGATAAAAAAAGAAGCTAAGCAGGCGAAAAAAGTCCTGCTCGCAACCGACCCTGACCGCGAAGGTGAGGCCATCAGCTGGCATCTTGCGAACGCTTTGAACATCGATCCGTCCGCAAGCTGCCGCGTCGTATTCAACGAGATCACGAAATCCGTTCTCCAGGCTTCCATAAAAAAGGCAAGACCCATTGACGAAAACCTTGTCGACGCTCAGCAGGCAAGGCGCGTTCTCGACAGGCTCGTAGGCTATAAGATCAGCCCGCTTCTTTGGGCAAAGGTCAGAAAGGGCCTTTCCGCAGGACGCGTACAGTCTGTCGCGACAAGGATCATCTGTGACCGCGAGCAGGAGATAATGGATTTTATCCCCGAGGAATACTGGACGGTAACGGCAAGCCTCGCCGCCCCTCACGTTAAGAAGCCCATCGAGGCGAAGTTCTACGGCTATAATGGCGAAAAGAAGGATCTTAAGAACGAAGACGAAGCGAAAGAAGCAGTTCGCCGCTCCGAGGGGAAGCCGTTTATACTTTCCGATACCAAGCGTTCCGAAAAGTTAAAAAACGCGCCCGCTCCCTTTACCACCAGCTCTATGCTGCAGGAGGCTTCGAGGAAGCTCGGCATCAATCCCAAGATCGCAATGTCGCTCGCTCAGCAGCTCTATGAGGGCGTTGATATCGATGGCAAGGGCTCTGTTGCGCTTATCACCTATATCCGTACCGACTCCGTAAGGATCTCTGCCGAGGCACAGACAATGGCGCTTGAGTTCATCAAGAACGGCTACGGCGAGAAGTACGTTCCGAGGAGGCCGAACGTGTTCAAGGGCAGGTCCAACGCTCAGGACGCGCATGAAGCGATAAGGCCCACGAACCTTCTTATCGAGCCGTCAATGATCAAGGATTCCGTCAAATCCGGTCTTTACAGGCTCTACAAGCTTATATACGAGCGTTTCCTAGCGAGCCAGATGACTGCCGCCGTCTACGAAACGACGCATCTTACGTTCAATGCGGGCGAATGCACATATAAGGCTAACGGTGTGCGTACAGTGTTTGACGGCTACACCAAGCTCTATACCGAATCCTATGACGACGCCGAGGAGAAGGAGGGAACTCTTCCCGAGCTTCCCGAAAACGAGGAACTGAACGCAACGGAGATCAAACCTGTCCAGCATTTCACTCAGCCGCTTCCCAGGTATACCGAAGCGTCGCTCGTTAAGACACTTGAAGAAAAGGGCATCGGCCGCCCGAGCACGTATTCCCCGACGATCTCCACCATCATCGAGAGGGGCTACGTATGCCGCGAAAAGAAGCAGCTGCTTCCCACCGAGCTCGGATTCGTCGTCACCCAGCTTATGAAGGATAATTTCAGCGATATAGTCGATATCGCCTTCACCGCCGACATGGAGAAGAAGCTTGACGACGTCGAGGAAGGCAAGAAGGAATGGCGTAAGGTCATCGGCGAGTTCTACGGTCCGTTCGAGGGTTCCGTCGAGGAAGCTTTCAAAAACGTTCAGCACGTAAAGATCGCCGACGAGGTTTCCGACGTTGTCTGCGATAAGTGCGGCGCAATGATGGTCTATAAGGTCGGCAGATTCGGAAAGTTCCTTGCCTGTCCCAATTACCCCAAGTGCAGGAACACCAAGCGCATCGTCGAAAAGATCGGCGTAAAATGCCCAGAATGCGGTTCGGATATCATCAAGCTGCACACGAAGAAGGGCAGGGCGTTCTACGGCTGCGAGCGTCATCCCCAGTGCGGATTCGTTTCCTGGCTCCGCCCGACCGGCGACAACTGCCCGAAGTGCGGTAAGTATATGGTTCAGAAGATAGGTAAGAACGGAAGCTATAAGCAGTGCTCCGATACGGAAGGCTGCGGCTACGTTATGAGGACTTCCTCAAAGAAGAACGACGAAGAAGAATGATCACGCCTTTCGTTAACGTAATAGGCGCCGGGCTTGCAGGCTGCGAGGCAGCGTACCAGATCGCGGTTCGCGGGATCAAGGTCAGGCTTTACGATATGAAGCCTACGAAGCTTTCGCCCGCTCATAAGCTCGGCACATTCTCCGAACTCGTCTGCTCAAATTCATTACGGTCGGATAATATCGAAAACGCCGTCGGCCTCCTCAAAGAGGAGCTGCGGCGTTTAAACTCTCTTATCATGAAGTGCGCCGACAGGACGCGTATCCCCGCGGGCGGCGCGCTTGCAGTCGACCGCGACGGCTTTTCAAGACTCGTTACTGATGAGCTTTTAAATAACGAAAACATCGAGATCGTTTCAGACGAGATCGTGAAAATCCCCGACGGTTATACGATCGTCGCAACAGGCCCGCTTACGGACGGCGAGCTTCTTCAAGATATCGAATCCACAACAGGCGCCTGCCTGCACTTTCACGACGCCGCGGCGCCGATAGTGACACGCGATTCGCTCGACATGGATAAGGTATTCGTCCTGTCAAGGTATGACAGGGGCTCCGATTATCTTAACTGCCCGATGAACGCCGAGGAGTATTTCCGCTTTGTGCGGGAGCTTGTAAAAGCAGAGACGGCTCCGCTTCATGAATTCGAAACGCCTAAGGTTTTCGAGGGCTGTATGCCCGTTGAGGTCATGGCGAAGCGCGGTGACATGACGCTCGCGTACGGTCCGTTAAAGCCCGTGGGACTGACCGACCCCCGAACCGGCAAGCAGCCGTTTGCTGTAGTACAGCTCAGAAGGGACAATGAGGCCGGAACGCTTTATAATATCGTCGGATTCCAGACGAATCTTAAGTTCGGCGAACAGAAGCGCGTCTTCGGAATGATTCCCGGTCTTGAGAACGCTGAGTTCGTGAGATACGGAGTTATGCACCGCAATTCCTATATGGAATCTCCGGGCAAGCTTACGCCGTGGTTCGAGCTTAAGGCGAGAGAGGGCCTGTTCTTCGCAGGCCAGCTGACCGGAGTCGAAGGCTACGTCGAGAGCGCCGCTTCCGGTCTGACCGCCGGAATCAACATGGCGAGGAGAATCAAGGGCGAAGCCATGGTCGACTTCGGCGCGTGCACCGCGATAGGATCGCTCGGACATTACGTTTCGGGATATAACGGTTCGGACTTCCAGCCGATGAACGTGACCTTCGGAATAATGGATCCGCCCGATAAGCGAATCAGATCAAAAAAGGAACGCTCAGCGTATCTTGCTGAGCGCGCACTTGCCCATATCGATGAAATAAAAGAAGGAGTGTTATGATGGATCAATTCAAGGGAACAACCATTGTTGCCGTAAAGAGCGAAACCGGCTGCGCCATAGCGGGCGACGGTCAGGTCACTCTCGGCGAGACAACTATTATGAAGCATACCGCCAGAAAGGTCAGAAGGATCTACAACGACAAGGTCGTTGTAGGATTTGCCGGTACGGTCGCCGACGCCTTTGCACTCTGCGACAAATTCGAATCCAAACTCGAGCAGTTCGGCGGCGGACTTTCGCGCGCGGCGGTAGCTCTCGCGCAGGATTGGCGCAGCGACAAAGTTATGCGTCAGCTCCAGGCACTTCTTATCTGCGCGGATAAGGATGAGCTTCTGATAGTCTCCGGAACGGGCGAAGTCATTATTCCGGACGACGGTATCGCAGCGATAGGCTCAGGCGGCATGTACGCGCTTGCC
This sequence comes from Clostridiales bacterium, assembly GCA_024691085.1. GTDB lineage: Bacteria > Bacillota > Clostridia > Christensenellales > CAG-138 > UBA3857. Next base: position 13,964 of record JAILNX010000015.1, read on the forward strand.
GCGGCGAGGGCTTTAAAGAACAATACCTCGCTTTCCGCAAAGGAGATCGCGGAAAAGGCAATACTTATCGCGTCGGATATCTGCGTCTATACCAACAACAACGTTACTGTCGAGGAGGTTTAAAAATGCTTACTCCCAAACAAATAGTCGAACAGCTCGACAGGTTTATTGTCGGCCAGGATGAGGCGAAACGCCAGGTCGCTATCGCGCTCCGAAACAGGTATCGCCGTTCCCGCCTTCCGCAGGAGATGAGGGATGAGATCACCCCGAAGAACATAATTATGATGGGCCCGACAGGCGTCGGCAAAACCGAGATCTCAAGAAGGCTCGCGAAACTCGTTGACGCGCCTTTTGTTAAGGTCGAGGCAACCAAGTTTACCGAGGTCGGCTACGTGGGCCGCGACGTTGATTCCATGATAAGGGATCTTGTCGAGGCTTCCATCAGGCTCTGCAAACAGTCCGCTTATGAGCGCGTTCGCTTGATGGCCGAAGCCGCGGCCGAGCAGAGGCTTGTCGATATCCTTTGCGAAGAACCGGGCGCAAAGAAGAAAAGGGGCAAAGCCGCAAACCTTTTCGGTCTGCAGATGCTTCTGACTCCCGGGTCGGAAACGAATAACGAACCCGAACCCACCGAGGAGGAAGTCAATTCGAGAAAGTCCAAGCGCGAAGCAACCCTTGAATCTTTAAGAAAGGGCGAGCTTGAGGAGAGTATCGTAACGGTTGAGGTGACTGAATCGAACAGCGGCTCCGACGCCATGCTTGCCATGGGCATCGATCTTAACCTTAACGAGATGTTCGGCGGCATGCTTCCCAAAAAGAAAAAGCAGAGGAAGGTCCCTGTCAAGGAGGCGAGGCGTATTCTCGTTGCCGAGGAATCCGATAAACTCATCGATATGGACGAGGTCATCGACCGCGCGATCGAGCGCGCCGAGCAGGACGGAATAATCTTTATCGACGAGATTGACAAGATCGCGGCATCCGGTCACGTAAGCGGCGCCGACGTTTCAAGAGAGGGAGTCCAGAGGGACATCCTGCCCATAGTCGAGGGTTCGACCGTCAATACCAAGTACGGCCCGGTCAAGACGGACTACATGCTCTTTATCGCCGCGGGCGCGTTCCACGTCTCGAAGGTCTCCGATCTTATCCCCGAGCTTCAGGGCCGTTTTCCCATCAGGGTAAAGCTCAACGCCCTTACCGTAGAGGACTACGAGAATATTCTTACTCAGCCCGAAAACGCCGTCACGAAACAGTACGAAGCGCTTCTTCTTACCGATAATATCAGGCTCACTTTTAATGACGACGCAAAGCATGCGATTGCCGAGGCGGCATACATCGCAAATGAGACGAGCGAGAATATCGGCGCGCGCAGACTGCATACCATCATCGAAAACCTTCTGGAGGACATATCCTTCAACGCGTCGGGCGATCATCCCATGATCGACGTCGAGATCAACAAAAACTATGTCGACAGTCATCTTAACATGTCTAAGTCTGCCGACGATCTGAATAAGTACATCGTGTAACGGGTATTCTCTAATATAAGCCGGCTTTAGTAAGGCTTATAAAGGAGAAATATCCTATGAGCAAAAGATTACTGTACTTATTATTGATAACTGTATTTACATTCATCGGCTGCGGGAAAGCGGCGGGAGAGGATCCCGGCCTTTCATCCGCGGCCGTTGTCGTGATACCGGAGAAGCACTATAAGAGCGCGATAACTACCGCTCCGCCCTGTCAAACGGACGCGGAAATACTCGAGCTTCCGACGCCGGTCCCGACGCCTAGACCTACCGAGATACCGCGTGAGCTCGTCGATAATCTGAAACCGACTCCTACTCCCACGCCGACTCCGACGCCGAAACCGACCCCGGTTACGACTCAAGCGTCGTCCTATTATACCGTCTATCCGGGAAGATTCACGGACGACGAGATCTATCTTGTTGCGAGATTCATAACCTGTGAGGCGAGATACGCAGGCGACGAAGGGCAGAGGTCTGTCGCGAGCGTAGTTCTGAACAGGGTATTCAATAATTCTGGACGATTCCCCGACACCGTTGAAGGAGTGCTTTTTCAGCGAAATCAGTTCGTGAGAAGGGATAAGCTTTTGAGCACGGAACCCACGGAGAAAGCGCTGAGGAACGCAAGATATGTGTTTCGCGATCACGGGTCGACGCTGCCTAAAAAAGTTCTTTTCTATAAGGCAGCTTATCTCGGAACTACATGGGAAGACTATATGGAATACTATAAAACGATCGAAGGGAACTGTTTCTTTTACGGAAAATATTACTTCTGATACATAGTTTTTTTCAACAGATACTGATACCGTAATCATTAGAAAGGCGGTATCTTTTTTATATGAAGGCTGTTATCCTTGCGGGAGGCGACGGGAAAAGGCTCCGTCCGATAACCTGCACAATGCCGAAGCCGATGGTTCCTCTTCTTAATAAGCCGACGATCTTTTATACGCTCGATCTTCTGAAAAAGCACAATATCAATGAAGCCGTGATCACGCTCGGCTACATGGGAAACGCGATCCGTGAGGCCGTCGGAAACGGCGAAAGATGGGGACTGAACGTAACGTATTCCGATCCTCCCAAAAGACTCGGGACAGCGGGAAGCGTCAGGGAGGCGATCGATAAAATCGACGGGGAAGTAATCGTTCTAAGCGGCGACGGCATAACTGACGCCGATCTTTCTTCCGCAATTGCTGCTCACAGGAAAGCTGAAGCATGCGTGACCGTAATGCTGTATCACGTTTCCGAGCCGTCAGAATACGGAATAGCTGTTTCGGATAAAGACGGCTTCATTAGAAAGTTTATCGAGAAGCCCGAGAAGAGCGAGGTTTTCAGCGACAGGGCTAATACGGGGATCTATATTCTGTCGGAAAAAGCGATCTCGATGATCCCTGAGGATACGGAATACGACTTTTCGAAGGATCTGTTCCCAAAACTTTTGTCAAACGGGGAGAAGCTTCTGGGTTTTGACCTTTCAGGATACTGGTGTGACGTCGGCGACATAAGCGAGCTTAAAAGAGCGCAGAGAGATATGCTTGACGGAAGGATCGCTTTTGAAACGAACGCTTTAAACAATTACGGAATATTCATCGAGGAAGGCGCTATCGTTTCACCCGAGGCGATCGTCAGTTCCCCGTGTTATATCGGTAAAAACGCGGAGATAGGAAGCAGAGCGATAATTGAAGAATACTCTGTAATATCAGACGGCGCGAAGATAATGGAGGGCGCGAGCGTCAAACGTTCTGTCGTTATGAAGAACGCCATTGTCAGACGCTTTTCGGAGCTGCGCGGGACGGTCGTTTGCGAAGACGCCGATATTGACACGAGAAATCTGCTTCTTGAGGGCTCAGTCATTGGAGCTGGAACCGTAACGGAGAAGAACGTCACGGTGGCTCAGAACGTGCTCGTATGGCCGGAAAAGAGGATACCGCAGGGCACTAACTGCATACACGACGTCGTATGGGGAGGCGGGCAAAGGCTCCGGATAGACGGTCCCGTGATATCGGGCTATGCCGATAAGGAGCTTACTCCGGAAACAGTTCTTAAACTCGCCGCGGCTTTCGCGCACGGTATGAAGATAAATTCCGCAGCGGGGATCGCGACCGACGGAAGCGCCGTATCCGTAATGCTGAAGCAGGCGGCGGTTTCGGGGATCATCTCTCAGGGCGTTGACGCAGTGACGACCGATAACATAAGCAGATCCGCTTTCGGCTATATGATCAGAAACTCGGGACTATCCGGCGGTATCTATTTTGAAAGCGACGCTTTAGAGCGTATGATCAGCATAAGGTTTTATGGCACAAACGGCGCTGAAGCCGATCCGTCTTTGGTAAGAAGTATTGAAAAGGCTCTTTCCTCGGGTGAGGTCAAGCCAACGACTTCGTCGGAGATCGGGATTATCAGAAATAATGCCGGTCTCGGTATGGAGTACGAGGCGTTTTTGACGCGAATATCCGATACGGAATCAATGAGAGATCACTGCGGGAAGCTTATTATAAACGCGCCGAGAAGGATCTCCGATACAGTAGCGAGAATAATGCTTAAGCTCGGATGGACTGTCGATACCGTGAGCGAGCTTAAGAAGCTGATCCCCACGCATAATTCGGACGCTATATCGGTACTCGTCGATAAGGACGAAAGGGTGAGTTTGTATGTTCAAGGCGTCGGCGCGGTCGAGCAGGAACACGTGCTTGCGGTAATTGTGAGCGCTCTTGGCATAAAAAAGGCATTCCTTCCGTCCGATATGGATGAAGAGCTGCTTCGTTATATTTCGGATAAAGGAGTCAAGACAGTATCTGCTCCGATCGATCCCGCAAAGCGCAGGTCAAAAGGCATGCAGGAAGGTCTTTACGAACCGAGGATACTCGAGCCGGAGGCAATGATTATCAGCCTCTGCGAGCTGTTTTCCAAAGGGAGCTTGAAGAAACGGCTTTCCGAGCTTCCTGCCTCATACAGAAGATCGAACGAGGTAAAAGTCGACAAATGTGATTTCGGAAGAATGCTTCGCTCTGTTATTGAGAATGAATTCGATCACGTCTCGGATATGGTCGACGGAGTAAGACTTAAGTTCGATTCCGGTTGGGTAACGGTAAGACCGAGCTCGAAAGGATCAACGATAAGGATCGTCGCCGGGAGCCGCGACTCGGAATACTCGAAGGAACTGTGCGACGTTTATTCCGAAAAACTGAGGAAGATACAGAGGAATAATCGGACTTGAAAAAATGTAAAACGGTGGTAGAATATGAATATGTTCAACATCGTTTTGGTCGAGCCGGAAATACCTCAGAATACCGGTAATATTTCAAGAACCTGTGCGGTCACGGGATGCAGTCTGCATCTCGTCAGGCCGCTCGGCTTTACTATCGACGATAAGAAGCTCAAGCGCGCAGGGCTTGATTATTGGAACGATCTAAGCATTTATTATTACGACAGCTTTGAGGAGGTGGAGGAGAAGCACCCGGACGCACGCTTCTTCCTCTTCTCAACTCACGCCGAAAGACCGTATTCCAATATTGAGTTCAAAGAAGGCGACTTCCTCGTGTTCGGTAAGGAGACCGCAGGTCTTGGCGAAAGGCTTCTCTCGTCGCACAGGGATATGACTGCGCGCATTCCCATGCGTCCCAACGAGCGCTCGCTTAATCTTTCAAACTCGGCCGCGATCGTCGTATACGAGGCTTTCAGACAAATCGGCTTCAAAGGAATGATTTGATATGGATACACTTCAAATAATCAACGATTCAAAGATCATAGCCATTGCGAGGGGCATATACGGATCTGACTTGATCCTCGCGTCACGCGCTCTCTATGACGGCGGGATAAGGGCGATCGAAGTCACGTTTGAGCAGGACAAGCCTCTCGACGTGACCGCGAAGGCGATAGCCGAGCTTCGCTTTGCGCTTCCCGGCGACTGCGCTTTGGGAGCCGGCACGGTTATGAACACGGAGCAGGTACGAGCCGCTCACGGCGCCGGCGCATCGTTTATCATTTCTCCGAATACTTCGAGGGACGTTATAGCAGCGACTAAAGAGCTTTCGATGGTTTCGATCCCCGGCGCAATGACGCCCACGGAGATTGCCTTTGCATGGAGCTGCGGTGCCGATATTATCAAGCTGTTCCCCGCGGGCAATCTCGGATTAGAGTATTTCAAAGCCGTAAAAGCCCCGTTCAGACATATTCCAATTGCAGGGGTAGCCGGCATTACGACCGATAACATCAGAAGCTTCTGCGACGCCGGCGCGGTCGCTTTCGGCATTAGTTCTGGCCTGTTCAAAAAAGACCGCATCGCTGATCGGGATTTCGATTCTTTGAAATCTGCTGCCGAACGCTACATAAGACTGCTTTCCGATTGATACATAATTTTACGAATTCGAATAAGAATAATCCTTATCAAACGATAAGGATTTTTTTATGAGCAAAAGGATCGGAAAGCAATCATTTATCCTTCCGTCAAAGCCGAGGATCGTATCGTCGGCCTCCTTTGTCGGAAGCAAGGAAGGGGAGGGCCCTCTCGGAAACCGTTTTGATACTGTGCTGAAGGACGATACCCTTGGCCTTGACAGCTGGGAAGAGGCGGAGACGAGAATGCTCGAGAGCGCGGTAAGGCTCGCGCTGTTTAAATTAGACTGCGATCCCGGCGGAATAGATTTTTTTATGGGAGGAGATCTGCTGAGTCAGATCATCGCTTCGGGATTTGCGGCAAGGGAGCTTATGTCGCCGTTCCTCGGAGTTTATGGCGCCTGCTCGACAATGGCCGAGGGGATCATTATAGCGTCAATGCTGACCGACGGCGGTTTCTCAAGGCTTGCGGTTTGCGGAGCAAGCAGTCATTTTTCTTCATCCGAAAGGGAGTTCCGCTATCCTCTTGAGATGGGCACTCAGTCGCCGCCTACGGCACAGAGGACCGTAACGGGAGCCGGAGCTGTCGCGATAGCTGGGACGGAGTACAACGGCAAAACGCTTTTCAACAACATCGCGGTTACAGGCGGAACTATCGGAAAGGTCTGCGATTACGGCATAACCGACGCTTCTAACATGGGGGCGGCTATGGCGCCTGCGGCGGCGTCGACGATATGCGCCTGCCTGAACGATCTAAATACGGACCCTTCATATTTCGATATGATCTTTACCGGAGATCTCGGTTCGTTCGGCAGCGAGCTTCTTTATGATCTGTGCATGAGCAAGGGATATGACATTAAAGAAAGGCACGACGACTGCGGAAAGATGATATTCTCCGAAAATCAGAAGGTGATCTGCGGAGGCTCCGGATGCGGCTGCTGCGCGACCGTTTTGAGCGCGGAGATCTTAAGAAAGGTCGAATCGGGAGAGCTTAACAGGATCCTGTTTGCCGCGACAGGAGCGCTTTTAAGCCCGCTGTCAAGCCTGCAGGGTGAGAGTATCCCCGCGATATCCCACGCGGCTGTGATCGAAAGGATAGGCGTATGAGCAGTTTGGTTCAGTATATCTGGGTGTTCCTGATCGGCGGGATCCTGTGCACGACAGGACAGCTTCTCATCAGCCTTACGAGGCTTACTCCAGCAAAGGTTCTGGTTATTTTTGTTACTGCCGGCGTTATACTTACCGCCGTAGGACTTTATGAACCGATAGTCAGGTTCGCAGGCGCGGGGGCGACGGTACCTCTTACGGGATTCGGATATTCGCTTGCTAAGGGCGCGATAAAAGGCGCGAATGAGGAAGGCCTTTTAGGCGCGCTTACAGGCGGAATAAAATCGACCGCCGCAGGTGTTGCCGCGGCGATCGTATTCGGATATTTATTCGCTTTGATATTCAGACCAAAGACCAAGCTTTGATCAGGGCTTTTTGGGAGGCGGTACCTGATAAGCGGGATCAAGGTAGTTTACCGCAGGATCGAAGCCTCTCCAAACGTAGACGCGTTTCGGGTGCATCTTGTATTCAGACGTTGCAACGGGTATCGGGGCTCCGATGGGCCTGCCGTTACGGTAATACTGCTTGTAGGACTGATACTTGTAACCGGTCTTCGCCTGGTTTCCGATGTACCAATGCGGAGCGGAGAGGTATCCGGTCTGGATGTACTGCGTGGAAGTGGGCGGGATCTCCTCGACAAGTTCGGCGTAGAAGTCGATATAATCGAACCTGGAGGGGAAGGGTTCGCCCCAGATCTCACAGCAGACAAGCTTCTTTGACTCGTCGACCCACATGAAGACGTAGATGTTGCTCGAAGTATTGTTCGAGAACTTGAAATCGGGACCGCGCGTATCGATCGTCGCGTCAAGTCCCCACGGCACGTAACCGACGTGAGAGGAATGATTTATGCGCGTAACGACTCTGAGATCCGCTCTCACAACAGCGTTATAAAGAGTGCTCGATACGTGGCAGACGCCGCCGCCGGGGGAGTCGACGCTGTTTGCGCCGCCGTTTACGAATCCCGGAGCCATGAGCCAGCCGAGCTCTTCGGTCCTGGGGCCGAGAGTCGCGTTGATGGAGAAAATGTAGCTCTTGTCGTCGGGATTCTCGGGATCTTTGGGAGGCAGCATCGTTCCATTGACCAATCCGCAAGCCTTGATGATGTTGGCAACGCGGTTGGGTTTTCCGTAAGAACCGCTCGCATAGCTTGAAGTAAACTTTGAGCGCATCACAACGGTATTCTCGATAGAATCCGCCTTGATCTCGGGCTCGATGATCGTGCCCTCAAGATAGACAAGGCCGTATCGCTGGGTTTCGATCCTTTCGCGGAGCTCTTCGATGATCTCGTCGGTCTTGGCTACGAAACCGTTAATGCCCTCTTTATAGGTGAACCTTTCAAGCGTATCGTCGAAAACGCTTAAGGGATTGGGAACGATGCAGGCGTTTATCGGCTCGACGTAAAGCGAGTCGCCGAGTTTTTTAACGTCGTTGATGATTCGTTCCTCGTCCGCGATTACCTTGCTCGTTATCGTGTAAGAACGGCCGTTTTCACGGATATCGTCGATCTCCTGACGAATGGCCTCGTATTCGCCGTCGCTCGCGAGCATAATAGCTTCGCCGAGTATCTCGTCAGTATCGTAAATAAATGTAAAATAGTCCTTTCTTATGTAGAATACGCCGTCTTTGCCGTAACGGACCGTAAAGCCCACGTTCTTTACGAGATCCTTCTCAACAGGAACGAGAGCAGCTTTGGCTTCTTCAAAGGTCATGCCGCCTATCGATACTCCGTTTACGGTTATTCCATCGTGGAATACACCGGTGGCAAGGAGCTCGCTTCTTTTCGCTTCGACGTCGGCGTTAATATTTTCGACGTATCTGTTCATACTGTCGGCGTAGACCTTGCCTATGAACTTCGATACAACGATTATCAGAGCGATACCCAGCACTGCTGATACGGCGTATTTAATGATCTTTCCCATTTCATTCTCCGATAAAAAAGAATAAATACATACAAAATAATTATATCACACTTTTTTCAAAAAGTGAATCCCCGGATGAGATTATATGATAATAATCAGCACCCGTGAAGCGCCGCGCCGATCGCGGTTGCAAATACCGCGTTAGGCGGAAGGATTATCTTGTTCGGGTAAAGCGCGCTGAACGCTTTCCTCGTCTCGTCGATCTGTTTAAGAACCGTAAGCGAACCGGTAAGAACGATAGGCCCGTCGGGGTTTTCAGAGCCGCGCGCGGCGAAGATGCCGAGCGTGAATACAGTCTGGAGCACCATATTGATAAGCCCGAGAGCGACGTCCTGCTCGGATGTCGAGCTGGACATCTTCGCAAGGTTCGCAGCGGTGATTTCCGAGTGCAGAGTTGAGATGCTCTGCTTAGAAATAGCGCCGATCGTAAGGTCGATCCTGTTAAGATCGCCGTTTTCGGCAAGAGAGCAGAGTGATTCGAAATCGTTCGCGGAGGTGATGCTGCAGCCGAGACCTATCAAAGTGCCGCCGCCGACGCCGCTGCCGCCCAAGTGCTTATACACATTGCCGTCCGCGCTTACGATCGCGGTGCCCGTTCCCATGCTGATGACCGTAGCGTGCTCAAGATCGGAAAGCCAGAGCCCGCCTTTTCCGATAGCGGAGAATTCCTCGACGCGCACGGTCGGTATCCCGTAGATATCTCCCGAAAGGAACGAGCTTCCGACGCCCGTAATATAGATGCGTTCGACGGAGGAGAGGGGGAGCTTGTTCGTGTCCATGTAATTGCCCAAAGCTCCGTAGAGGGACGTAAGCTGATCGTACGCCTTTACCATCATTGTGGAGATGAGCGTCCGATCCTCCTTCATGCCGACGATTTTAGTCGTGGATCCTCCTACGTCGATACCTATTATAATACCCATGATCCTGTTCCTTTCACATATAAGCTCAAATCATATTATACCGTGTTAACACCGATATGTAAAGTTAAACGGCCTCGGTCATAGTTCTTCGAGAACGATCGACCTGAATCGCTGAACGGTTTCGCCCGAAATACCAAGCGTTTCTTCAAGATAGTTCTTACCCATTTGCGTCCAAGCCGATTTAAGATAGCTTTCGTCAGCGATCATCGCCCGATAAACCTTATCGGCAAATTCCGGTCCGTATATGCCTTTAAGCTGTTCTTTCAGATGCTCGGCCTTAGGAATATTTATCAGATTGGTCTTAAGATAATCTAATACGATCTCATCACGGCTAACGCCGAGCGCTTCAAGTATCAGAGCGGTCACGATTCCGCTGCGGTCTTTTCCCTCGGTGCAATGCCACAGGACTGCGCCTGATCTGAAATCATGTGTCATAATAATAGACATGATCCTTTTCAGCTGTTCGGTGCAGTTTTTGATGAGTGAGCCGTACAGCTCGTTAAGATCGGGAATGTCAGGCGTGTCGTCATCGCTTTCATGACTGATCCCTGGCGTTGACTCAGTAAAAAACGGCATGGAACGATATTCGGCTCCATACGTAATATCGGGTTTTTCAGCGCTCTCATCGGGAGTACGAAGATCTATCACGACAGAAACACCAATGAGATCGTCCGGCTCGGCTTTAGACAGATCTCCAGAACGAATGAGCATGTTGTTTTTGACTCGACTATTGCCGGCAGCAGAAATACCGCCGAGATCCCTTTTGTTCAGAATCATAGTTTTCTCCATACATTTTTGATAATTATATCATAAGAGCAATGATAAATAAACAACCAGCGAAAAAAAACGGCTATACGCTGCGAAGACTGTTGACAGCGATTCCGACTTTTACTATAATGATCGGGTATAAACTATGTGTGCGGATAAGGTTTATCCGTCGCGTTTTATTGTTATCGGAGGTTTAATATGTCTGTTCAGGATTACGTTTCATATCGTGACCGTCTGGTGAAAGCATGTTCCAAAGCTATCGTCGGAAAAGAGAAAGAGATAACGCTGATCGCCGTCTGTTATCTTTGCGGCGGACATATCCTTCTTGAGGACGTTCCGGGCACGGGCAAGACGATGCTTTTCCGCGCGTTCTCCAAGGCTTGCGGCGGCAGCTTTAAACGCATACAGTTCACACCTGACGTAATGCCGAGCGACGTTACGGGCATAAACTTCTATAATATGAAAGCCGGCGAGTTCGAGTTCCGCCCGGGTCCCGTCTTTGCCGATCTTGTGCTTGCCGATGAGATCAACCGCGCGACTCCTCGAACTCAGTCCAGCCTTCTCGAAGCGATGGCGGAGGGACAGGTCTCCGTCGACGGCGTTACCAGACCTATGAGCGAAACGTTCATGGTTGCCGCTACTCAGAACCCGATCGAGTCTTACGGCACGTTCCCGCTTCCCGAAGCGCAGATGGACCGCTTTATGATGCGTTTGAAGCTGGGATATATGAGCCGTGACGAGGAGATGGGCGTTGCTGTGCGCCGCGATACCAATGACATCATAGCGGAGATCGATCCTGTCGTTACCGCCGAAGAGACGCTCCGTCTGAGGGGCGAGCTCGATTCGATCGAGATCAGCGAGACCGTACTCGGCTACGTTATGGATATTATCGAGAAGACGAGAAACGACTCGAGATTCAATATCGGTTCATCCGTTCGCGGCACGATCGCACTCTGTAAAACCGCCAGAGCGTATGCCGCATTTGACGGGCGCTCGTTCGTAACTCCGGACGACGTGAAGACGCTCGCGCCATACGTTATCGCGCATCGCCTGTATTACAGGACCGCAGTCGAAAGCTCGCAGGCTGAAGCCGATTTCGCTTCAATGCTTAACGAGGTCTCGGCTCCCACAGAAGAGATCGGCGAGTAATAATCACTCCTATGGTGGCTTTGCTTATAATTGTCATATTGGCTGCCATCGTGCTCCAGGCATACTTTGTTCGACGGGCTAAGGACACCCGTAACATAAAGTATGTCTGTAAACCGTCTGTCCGCTCCTGCGAGCCGGGTGAGGTTTTCCTCGTTCAGAGCAACATAATGAATACCGGGCGCCGCTCAACTGCGTCGATCTATATCGAAGAGCATTTTCCGTGGCAGCTTAACGTGCTTGAGGCCGATCAGTACAACATAAAAGTGCTGAAAAACGGTTACAGGCTCTATTTCAGCTCGGTCATCGTACGTCCCAAACAGCAGGTTAAGCGTTCTCTTCGCGCTTCTATTTCCGAGCGCGGTGAATACTGCTTCTCCTATGCTGACTTCCAGGCGGGCGATTTTCTCGGTCTACAGGAGTTCTCCTATACGATGGAGAACGACTCCCGCATCGTCATATATCCTGCAAGAATAGAAAACAGAGATTATTTCAGAGCTTTCTCCAGCGCTGCGGACGATATCGCAAGAAGGAAGGAACTTCTTGAAGATCCTATCAGCGTCTGCGGCTACGATCCTTATACGGGCAGAGAACCGCTGAAGAAGATAAGCTGGCAGCAGAGCGCCGTAAGAAACGAGCTTATCGTAAAGAAATACGATCCTATCTGGCAGAAGTCGGTGCTGATAGTGCTCGATATGCAGTATCACGGCGAACTTGATTACAATCGCGCAAGGCAGGAGATCTGCTTTTCTATCGCTAGAACGGTATGCGAGGATCTTGAGCTTAGGAATATTGGCTACAGACTTGTGACGAACGCCGTTCTGTCCGAACGTATCACGAGCTTTACAAGCGAAGGCGGTATGGGCGGTTCATTCCGCAAGATACTTTACGCTCTCGGCATGGCGAAAAACGGCTCGATCTGCTCTCTTGAAGAAACGATGAGATTCGCCTGCTCGCAGATCGGCAGATATGGGCTTATTGTGTTTATTTCTACGCGTCCTGACGCGGAGACTGCGGACGCGTTAAGACTCACGCGTTCGATATGCGGTGCAAATATAGTCACGCTGTTTGCAAATGAACTGCTTCCGACCGAAAAAAATAAGAGCAAGAAAAAAGAACGGGAAGGGGGAACTGCCGCATGAACAGATTCCTCCGTTCTGCATATTCCGTTACTTACGTATTCCTGTATCTTACTATATTTAGCGTTGTAGCTACTGAGTCCGAGATGCCTTTGCCGGCATTTCTGTGCCTGTATTCAGGCGTATTGATCGCTCATCTACCCTCGATCCATGAGCCGAGCGCCGACAAACAGGCATTGTTCGGCGTGCTCGGGATAGTGATCGCTTTACTGGGATTCATTCCGCTTTTCATTTACGGATGCAATTTGGTACATATCATTATGTACCTTGTAGGTGTGGTCTCGGGAGTGCTGTTCTATTTCTTCGGACAAAGAGAGTTTTCCCGCGATCGCTTCCGCGGCGAATTCAGGAACACCATCATTATCGCTTTCATCGCCGCGTTCGTGGCAACTCTGATAGTTATTCCCGTTCTGTGCGAGAACGATCCGAAGAAAAGCGCCGCTGACGATATCTCTATGGTGATAAAAAACGTCGTTCCTGTCGTGATCATGCTTCTGGTTACCGGTATACTGCTTCTGCGCGGGCTCCGTTCCGAGCAGGGAGGTATCGATCCCAAGGTCATGGAACGCCGTCAGCTTCGCGATCTCGGAATATTCGCTGCGCTTGTCACCGTCGTATACGCAGTCAACCCGTTCAAATATCTTGCATCCGCGGCACTTTTCTTCTTTAACAGTATTCTTCGTCCTGCGGTGATCTGGCTTCTGAAGATCATTGCGAGTATAATTGAGTGGTTTTTCAAGGCTGACCCGAGAATGTTTGAAGAAGCGGCAGAGGAGATGCCCACTGCCGAGCCGTATCCCACGCAGAATATCCTGGAGAGTACTCCCGCTCCGACTCACGCATTCGAACTTAGCGAGATCAAGCTCAGGACGGAAGATTTCGTGTACATCGCGATCGGCGTAGCTGTTATCATTGGCGTGATCATTCTCGCAGCATTACTCGGCAAACTGGCAAAAAGACGCAAGGTCAATCGCGGTTATCCCAATGAGACGGTGGAGGATGTTGACGCCGAAGAGAAAAACGGGCCTGAGCGCAAGCCCAAAAAGCGCAGCTCTGACCCGCGCTTAAGGATCCGTTATCAGTATATGGAGTTTATGAAATACCTTAAGCGATCTTCTGTCAAGTTAAGGAAGTCCGACACCAGCGGAGAGATCGGACTCAAAGCAAAGGACGCTCTTGAGGCTGATAATGCGGAGATCGATTCGTTCTCGGACGTTTACGGGAAAGCGCGTTATAATCTGAAGGAAGCGCCTTCCGCTTCTGACGCCGAAAGAATGAAAAACACTTTCGAAAGCATAAGAAGATCCGGCAGAAAAAGTTAAAGATGCGACTTTAGAATAATAAAAGATCCGAACCTTTAAGGCTTGGATCTTTTTGCTGGCTCCCCCTGTTGGACTCGAACCAACGACACTGCGGTTAACAGCCGCATGCTCTACCGACTGAGCTAAGGAGGAATATTCATTTCCGACGAAAGCTATTATACGACAGAGGCTTTTAAAATGCAACCCCTTTTATAAATATATTGTTGCCGTGATCATCTTGTTTTTCGACGTTACAATTATATTGCGTTCTTGCATAATTATGCATTCGGGACTATAATACATAAATCGGAGGAATTTGTATGATCTCTTTGCTTTCAAGAATCTTTATTAAAGACAGAAAGAACTATACCGATCCCATAGTCCGCAGGAAATACGGCGTTCTTTGCGGCGGGCTCGGGATCTTTTTGAATATTCTGCTTTTCGCGGGCAAGTTTATCGCCGGTTCGCTTGCCGCTTCCGTTGCGATCACCGCCGATGCTTTCAACAACCTTTCCGACGCGGGAAGCTCAATCGTATCTCTTATCGGCTTCAAGCTCTCGGGGCAGAAGCCCGATCCGCAGCACCCATACGGTCACGGTCGGCTCGAGTACATCTCGGGCCTTATCGTATCGATGGTCATAATACTGATGGGCTTTGAGCTTATGAAGTCGTCGTTCGAGAAGATCATACACCCCGAAGCGACGTCGTTCTCGTGGGTAAGCGTCGGGATACTTTTGGCTTCGATACTCGTAAAGCTCTATATGTTCGTCTATAACCGTCTGACGGCTAAAAAGATATCCTCCGTAGCGATGAAAGCGACCTCAGTAGATTCCCTTACGGACTGCATAGCGACTTTTGCAGCCCTCGTCGCTATGTTTGCCGGAAAGCTTTTCGACCTCCATATCGACGGCTGGTGCGGTATGGTCGTATCGCTGTTCGTTCTTTATTCCGGGTTCAGTTCCGCCAAAGAGACTATCAGCCCGCTTCTCGGCCAGCCTCCCGAAAAGGAGCTTGTTGAGGAGATAGAGAAGACCGTTTTGGCGCACGAAGAGATACTCGGCATTCACGATCTTGTCGTTCATGACTACGGCCCCGGACGCATGATGATGTCGCTTCATGCGGAGGTGCCGTCCGACGGCGATATCCTTAAGATACATGATATTATAGACAATATCGAAAAGGAGCTCAACGCGAAGTTCAACTGCGAGGCAGTAGTGCATATGGATCCGATAATGACCGAGGACGCCGAGACCAATATGCTAAAGGAACGGACTATCGGAATAATAGGTGAGATCGACCCGGAGCTTAAGACGCACGATTTCAGGATCGTTTCCGGTGAGACTCATACCAACTTGATCTTTGACGTGGTCGTTCCTTTCAATTTCAAATTGAGCGACAGGGAGCTGATCAAAGTGATCGAAACAAAATTGAACGAGAACTCCGAAAAGAAATACTATACGGTAATAAACATCGACAGATCTTACATATAAATAATGATCCCCGGCAGAACGCCGGGGATTATTTATATCTCTATTACTTCATTTCTCTTGATCCTATCAAGAAGCTTTCTTGCAGTGCACAGATCGTAAACGAAATCGTTCGTGTATTCCTGTCTTCTTAACAATGCCGCAGGGTGATATGTGGGGATGATGAAAAACAGGCCCTTCTTCTTTACCTGTCCGCGCTGCTTCGAGATCTGGATCTCGCTGTCGTAAACGTACTTCGCGGCGATCCTGCCGAGGCATACGATCACCTTCGGGCGAACGAGAGCGATCTGCGCCCGAAGATAGGGGAGACAGGCTTCGGCTTCATCGGGAAAGGGATCGCGGTTCTGCGGAGGACGGCATTTTACTATGTTGCAGATGTAAACGTCTTCTCTTTTTAAACCCGCTTCTTCAAGCAGCACGTTGAAAAGCCTTCCGGCGGCGCCGACGAAAGGTATTCCCTGTTCATCCTCTTCACGTCCCGGACCTTCGCCGATGAACATTATCTCGGAATCGGGCTTTCCGTCGGAAATAACGACGTTTGTACGGTGCTCGCAAAGTCTGCACTTGCTGCATCCGTTCAGATCGCCGTAAAGCGTATTCCAGTCGAATCTGAGTACCGGCATATCAACGGTTGAGGTAGAAGGTATGCGCGCGGCGGGAGATGTCGCAGGTGACCTCGTAGTTGATGGTGTTAACCATTACGGAGACTTCCTCCGCGGAGATGCCGCCCTTGCCGAATATAATGACCTCATCGCCGCGTTTGACGTCGGAGCCGGTAACGTCGCACATACACATATCCATGCAGACGCGGCCGATCTGGGGGAATCGCTGACCGTTTATGGTCATGATCGCCTGGTTTGTCAGCCTTCTGGGGAAGCCGTCGGCGTAACCTATGGAGATAACGGCTACCTTCATATCGTGCTCTGCTTTATAAAGCCTGCCGTAGCTGATGGTGGAACCCTTCGGGATATCCCTTACGAGCGCTACGCGGGATTTAAGCGTCATGACGGGCTTCAATTCTCCCTCTTGCGGCTTGGAATCGGGATACATGCCGTAGAGTATGATACCCTCGCGGACGTAATCGAAGTGGAGCTCGGGGTATTCCATGATAGTCGCGGAGTTGGAGACGTGGCATTTCTCAATGTGGATACCGCGAGCGATAAGGCCGTTTCTCACGTCGCAGTAATTCTTGTACTGCGCTTTTGTATAATCTAACTGCTCGGGAACGTCGGCAACGGCAAAGTGCGTATAAAGTCCGACGGCGTTAAGGTGGGGAAGATTATAGATGTGCTCGGCGTCGTCGATCGCTTTGTCTATGACTTTGCGACCGCCTATGTGACCGTGCGCGTAAAGGCCGATCCTGCCCATGCCGGTGTCTATCTTGATATGGACCTTTATCCTGACGTGAGCCTCCTCGGCGGCGGCGTTGAGCTCGTCAGCGTGCGATACGTCGACGACAGTCTGCTCGAGATCGTAATATGCAAGTTCCTTGACAAAGAGGGCAGGGGTGTAGCCGAGAATAAGGATGGGGATATGAATGCCGTTCTCACGAAGCTCGAGCGCCTCCTCGATGCACGCGACGGCGAACATATCGGCGCCGTTATCCTGCAGATATTTGCCGCACTCGACGGCTCCGTGACCGTATGCGTCGCCCTTTATGACGCAGATAACGGGCTTTCCGGAGATCCTCTTTGCATACTCGAGATTGGATTTCATCGCGGAAAGGTCGATTTCTGCCCAGGTGCGGTACCTTAAATTGTTCTGGAAAGTAACATTGTGAACGAACATATTAAACCTCTTATTTCAGGTCGATATAGGTCCTATCGACATATTTGCTTGTAAACAGGTGGAGCAGCGCTCCATAATCGGGAACGAATCGAACAACGTCGCCGACCTTGTATTCCTTTTTCGCTTCGTTAAGGTTGATTATTAGATGATCGGAGCTTGCGCCGATGATCTCTATATCCTTATCCAAAGGAGTTAGTCCGTCGACGGACACGTCCTGCCGGCCAATCGCGAGGATAGCTCGCTTCATCATGCCTCTGTCGGGGTACTCGAGGTATTCGCCGAACGCGTTGGGACCGGACTTGCCTATGGGCTTCGACGGCTTTGTTTTGAGCTCGACGATCTCCGCTTCAAGAACGAAGCAATCTGTGTTAAGACCTTTGACGGGCTTTCCTATTGCGGTATCGTTTCCGAGAACGAAGGACTCGCCGAGCCTTAAATGATTGACGCCCTCGGGTACGATTCGTTCCGTGAGCATTCCCATTGTCGACGAGTTGCCGCCAGAAACGATGGGGATCGTAACGCCGAGATCGCGTTCAAGACGGTTTTTGATCTCAACAAGTCCGCCGAGGTTGTTCTCGTCGGGAAGTATTCCGCCGTAACAGGTGAGATTCACGCCTATACCGTAAAGCTCAAGATGTTCCGAATCATTTATTGCACGAGCGGTATTGAGAATAACGTCGTAATGCTTGTTGAATATGCCCTCGCGAAGATCGCCCATATCGACCATAAGGATAATTCGGTGAGTTTTGTTGAGCTTCTTTGCGGCTTCGTTGAGCTTCATGATCGTTTCAAGCTCGCTCTGCATCGAGATCTCTGCGCAGGATACGATCTTCTCTGCTTCCGACTGCATGCCGATCCTGAGGAGAAGACGCGGCTTCTCGGTCTTCATTCCCGAGAGATTCTGCGTGCGGGAATCCGCGAGCATATCGGCATCCGATGCGTTTATAAGCTCGACGATCCGTTCATCGGCGCAGAAAACCTTCGTGACGATGGCGGTTTTGATCCCCTGGCTGTGGCAGAGGTCGTTCAAAAAATCAAGGTTTTCATTAAGCTTATTAAGATCTACAACGATTCTTGGATACATAGTGATCTCCTTATATCCCGAGACTGTTTTTCATAAGCCTCAGCGCCGCTTCGGGATATTTTTTGCTCAATACTCCGAGCGAAGCCATGATATAGTCGTTATCGTAAAGCAGATTCAGAACGGAGGGTTTGGGGAAAAGCATCATTCCGCTGTCGTTTGAGTCGGCGATCCTGCGAAGGAGGTTTTCCCTGTCCGGGAGCCTTGTAAGAGCGCCGCCCGTCGCGACGAGGTATTTGAGTTTGGTAAGGTCCTTGCCTTCCGCAATGGTCTGCCTTCCGCGGGGAGTATAGATATACCTTAATGCGCCGGCGTGCCTTTCGACCGACGTGATACCCGCGGCGAGGCAAAGCCTTTGAGTAAGCTTGAACTGCTCGGGAGTTTCGGGAATGGGCTTATATTCGCTTACGGTCTTATCCATATCGATACCGAGCTCCTGTTCGAGCTTATCCTTGCCGATCATATCGATAAGATTATGAGCGTTTACATAAAGACCTAAATCGCCCTCGACGGTCCTCTTGGCGAAGGGCTCGGGCGTTGTCTGTATGCTGGCGATCTCATCTGAACCGGGCGTCACGGAATGAACGTCGGTTGTCGCGCCGCCGATATCTATCACGGCAAGATCGCCTATCTCGTTATACAGAAGCTGAGCCGATTCCATAACGGCGCCGGGAGTGGGGATGATGTTGCCTGCGATCATTTCGCGGACGTGCTCCATACCAGCAGCCTTGACGATATGTTCCTCGAAAACCGCATGAATGATCTTCCTTGCAGGCTCTATGTTAAGAAGATCGAGCTTCGGATAAACGTTTTCGGTTATGTAAAGCGGAATATCTGTGTCCGCAAAAATGTCTTTTATAATGTGGTGATTCTGAATGTTTCCCGCGTATATCACGGGGACTTTCATGCCGCTTTTCGCGATCTTCTTCGCGTTCTCGACGGCGGTTTCCCTCTCGCCGTAATCGGTACCTCCGGCAAGAAGAATAAGGTTGGGATCGATAGCCCTTACGTCCTCGATATCATAATCGGACATTATACCCGCTGTCGCGTGCTTAATAATGGCTCCTGCGCCGAGAGCAGCCGCGCGGGCGGCCTTAACGGTCATATCGTAGACGAGGCCGTGAACGGTCATCCTGAGACCGCCGGCGGCGCTTGATGTCGCGAAAGCGATGCCGTATTCAACGGAATCGACGCCGAGATTTTTGGCGAGGTCGGATATGGCGGCTTTGAGACCGACGCGAACGTCGCCCTCAAGCACGGAGGTGGAAGCCTGTCCCTGCCCGAGGAATACGGGATCGTCCGTGTCTATGCCGTTAAACGCGTTGACAAGGGTGGTTGTGGAGCCGATTTCGTAAACGAGAACGTCGATTTTCATGTTTTACCCGGAAATGGAACCGCCGACCGTGCTGCCGGCGGTTCCATAATCAAAAACTGATTAGATCTTGCCTTCTTTTTCCATTTCCCATCTCTTTTTGATGAGGAAGGTCGCGTCGTGAACGCCGTGGCTGCCGCGGCCGAAGCCTTCGTCGGCGCCGGCTTTTCTCGCGAGCTCGGGTGTGACCTGAGTTCCGCCCGCGATGAATATGATCTTGTCGCGGATACCCATCTCGCGGCAGATCTGGTCGATCTTGGCGATGTTCTTATAGTGTATATCGTCGTGGCTGATGATGGTCGAAGCCATTATCGCGTCGGCGTGCGTCTCGATAGCCGCGTTGACGAGCTTCTCGGGCGAGCAGGAGGTACCGAGGTAGATGACCTCCATACCGTACTTCTCGATACCGCCGTGCTTGATATCGATGATCTCGCGGAGACCGACGGAGTGCTCGTCTTCACCGACCGTCGCTGCGACGATCTTCATAGGACGGCGCTCGATATCTGCGCGGATCTCGGCGTCGGAGAGCACGTCGGGCTCTTTGGGGATAACGAGCGAGTCGACGTCGATCTCGAACGGGACCTTGCCCTTGACCTCGATTCGGGTGCCGTCCTGCGGATGCATGATCTCGCGGGAGATGACCTCGCACTCGACAAGGTTCATGCGCTTGGCGCACTCAAGAGCCGCTGCCTCGGCGATCTGCTTGGGGGCGGGGAAGAACATGGTGAGCATGACCGTACCGTCGGCGAGCCATTCCATCTCGGGACGGATCTTTTTGCCGCCCGGGGTGAAATCGCGGGTCTCGGACATACGGACGTTGACGTTATCGTTCTCGTCAAGCTCGTCGATATAAATTATCTTGTCGGGATCTTCAAGGGTGCATCCGCCGATAAGCGCGGAGGGGTTAGCGGGATCTCCGCCGTACTGCCCGACGTTGTTGTAGCCGTAGTGAGCGGTTACGGGAGCCATGTACTGCTTGTCGCGCTTTACGATCGTGCCGGCTCCTATTCCGCCGTTGATCTTTCTCGCGATGCCGTCGCCGTTCCTTTCGGGGTAGATGCCGCTGTCAACGAAGAAGCCTTCTTCAACCGCCGCGTAATAGCCGCCGAGCTCGAGCATCTCCTCCATGAAGAGGACAGCCCTTTCCTTTAGCTCGCGTGCCTTCTCGCGTAGGTAGCCGTCTTTCTTGAGCTCCACCATATCCATAAGGCCGTCCATGCCGATCAGCGCCTGCTTCGCGGTGTCGCAAGCCTCGATGTTGTAGATATGCCAGGGAACGTTACGCCCCTCGTCCGGAGTGATGGTCGACTGGATATCGGCGCTGGTGAGCTTCGAGATGACCATGTTGAGGACGTGGGTAACGGTAGCCTCGCGGGTGGACGACTCGATGTACTTCGTGTTCATCTGGGCCCTCATGCGGTATTCATGGAACAGATCGCGAAGAGCGACCGCATAGGGAAGATCCATGTGAATGCAGGGGGCGGGGGTAGCCGTCGGCGGGACCGTCGAGAGGCAGATGTTCTTCTTGGGAACGCCGACCCTTGCGGAGAATATCGCGTTGATGCCGTGCTGGACCATGAGCTCGGGCATGACCTTCCATGCCTCGCGCGCGGTGGCGTTGGCGTTATGCGCGCCGTCGATCTGCGCCATATTCGCCCAAGCGATGAGCTTCTTGGATTCGCAAGCGTCGACGAACGAACGCATCATGTTGATGTTGCGGTAGATAACGTTATACTGCGGATCCTGATGGACGCCGTTCACGCCTTCCTCGGCGAACATTACGGCGATATCGGGACCTGCGACGCCGGAAACGTAGCTGTGATAATTGATGGGACGGCCGACTTCGTCCTCGATCATATCGAGGGCTTTACGCTGAGCCCTGACCTGCTTGCGGGTAATGGGAACGCCGCCCATGCCCTGGGGAGTGCCCTCTATAAGGCCGTCAAAGTGGCTCTGACCGGCGGTACGGATGACCATGATATGATCAGCGCCGTGGTGTGCCGCCATGCGCATACGGCGGATATCGTCCTCAAAACGTCCGGACGCGATCTCGGTCGTGATAACGGGAGCGGGCTGGGGATCGATATCACCGAAATAATGAGCGGGGGGAAGGGGAACGGAGCGCTTCAGAGGCTCAGTCGCTTCCCGGTATTCGAACGGACCCATGTGAAGGTTAGGAACGGGTTTGCGCCACGTCCAGCCCCTGCGGCGGGGACGGTAATGCTCGAGGTCTTTAAGTATCTCCGCTACATTGATCGGAGCATCGGGAGAAAGCTTATAGTCGCTCATTGTTCATTACCTCCTTTGAAAAGCTTTTCGGCGTCATCCCAGAGCCTGCCCTCAACGAGTTCAAGACCTGCGGGACGGATCTCCATGTTCTTGGCCTTGGCGAGACGGTAAACGACGTTGCCCGCGCCGTAGCACATAAGGGAACGCTCTACGCATCCCTCAACGATGGCTTTCGCCTCGATAGAGGAGAATCCCATACGAAGAAGTACGGAACGCTCGATGGCGGGGGAGGTGTATTCCTTGCCCATCTCGAGAAGCGGATCGACGAGCTTGTTCGCAAGCTCCCAGAAGCGCTCTTCGAGCTGCTTATCGGTCAGATCCTTAAGGTGTTCACGGCGATCAAGATAATCGTCTTCACGTTTCATATTCTGATTCCTCCAAGTCTTATAATGAAGCTATCGCGTTGCGAACGAATTCTTCGTTTGTATTGGTCTCCTCGATAAGGAACTTGATATCCTCGTCTGTGAGTTCGTCCTTATGTGAACCGACAGCCCTCTTGATCCTCGACTTGCGCATATGATCGAGATCGAGGTCGGTGACCTGAATAAGGGAAGGATGAGCGGGGAGAATGATGTTTTTGCCCGGGATCTCGTCCTTAGGATCGCCGAAGTGAATGTCTATACCGTTCTGGCGGGCAAACGAGAGCTGCGGATTGATATGCTTGCCGGCGCCGGTATATTCTGTCTCCTGCACGACGATGCACTGATCGCGATCCATATCCTGGGCAAGACGGAACGCTGCGGCGAGCGAAGTGTTTCCAGCGGGACCCTTCTCGAGACCTTCGAGGGAGGCGAGACATTCAGTGATGTAGAATACGCTGCCCTGAGTTACCGTAACGTACCTGTCCATATATCTTAAAGGCCTGGCGGCGCTCCTCGGAACGTCGGAGTGGTCGGGGTTGACGGAATAGGGCACGCCGAAACCGGTATGACCGGTGGTAAAGCTCTTCTTATTGAACTGATTGTCGCTTGCCATATGAAGACCGGAAAGGTTTACGGAAGCGGCGATGACCTTGGCATCGCAGCCCGCTTTCCTTAAACCTCGCGCGGTACCGGTGAGGTTTCCGCCGCCTGCGTTGGTGCAGACGACCACGTCGGGATCCTTGCCGATCTTCGCCCTGAACTGCTCCGCGATCTCATAGCCAAGCGTCTCAACGCCGGCAATACCGAACGGAGTATAGAGTGAGGCGTTGAAGTAACCCGTCTCCTCAAGGAGCTGAAGAACTGTGGAGAAGAGCTCGGGACCGACGGTAAGCTGAACGACCTCGGCGCCGAGGGCTTCGCACTTCCTTGCTTTTTCGATTATCTCGGGCTGGCCGATTCCCTTGGAGTCGTAGCACTCCTGGACGACGATACACTTAAGACCTGCCATGGCGGCGCAGCAGGCGACGGCAGCGCCGTAGTTGCCGCTTGTCGCGGTTACTACGCCCTTATAGCCGAGTTTCTTTGCCTGATAAACGCTGGTGCATGCGCGGCGGGCCTTGAAGCTGCCGGAGGGGTTGGACGCCTCGTCCTTGATGAATATGCGGGCGCCTTTTCCTTCGGGAGCGCATTTCCTCGCAAGCTCGGTGAGGTTCTTGAGCTCGATAAGAGGAGTGTTGCCTATGGAGAACATGGACTGTACGCGCCTGATCTCATCGATGGTGTAGCCGGTCGCGGCCATCATCGCTTCGTAATCGAAACCTATGCCGGGCTTTTCGAACTTATCGAAATCCATGCCGACGGCATTCTTAATGATCTCGTTTTTGCGGGCCATTATCGCGTCATAGCTGTTATCCATCAGTCTTCACCTCCGAACGTGATCTTGCGGACGGTATTGCCTATCTCGAGCACCTCGGGAATAAAGAAGCCGAAGTTGTGCTCAAAATACGGGTTGACCTTGACGACAACGCCTTTGGCGTGACGTCCGGTCCTAGTGATGACCTCGGCATTCTCGCCGATTTCTGCGTCGTTTACGAGGTAACCCTTTACCCACATCTCAAGAGGATTGCTCTTGGTATCCTCGGGGAGTGAGTTCGAACGTTCTTCTGGGGTAAGAACAACGTTGTGTATCTGTACCCAATCGCCTTTTTTTGCCATTTCTGTTAGCCTCCGAATCAAATGACGGGAAACGGTAAGATCCGTTTCCCATTCTTTTTATTTCTCAATATAGTCGCGGAAGTCGCCCATTATAGCATGGGGGACGGGAAGATCGATCATGGTCTTGAGACCGGGCTTCGCGTTGATGACGTGAGGGATCATGTTGACGCACATTGCGATAGTGCCGAGGCCGCCCTCAACTTCGGGGGTGTTGGCAACGTGGATGGCGGGAGTGCCTTCGATCACGACGTAATCGCCGGTATGAGTGCCCTCCATCTCGGGCTCGATCTGCTGGGGATGGATGAGGTCGATCTTCATCTTGCCGTCAACGTAAGCCTGAGCGGTCATATTGACGCCGGCAACGTTGCCCGCAGCCGCGAATCCGTAAGGAGCCTTGCGGTCGACCTTGGTCACGATGGGAGCCATCTGCTTTTCAAACTTGTCGATCTTCCAGCCGAGCGCTTCGGCTATCATGCCGGCGGACTCTTCGAATCCGACGTGACCGGCAAGAGTGCCGTCCTCGACGCCCTTGTTGAATTCGTCAACGGTGATTCCGATGCCCTGCTCCTTCATAACGGCGGGGCCGAAGGGGGAGAGGGAGTTAACGCGTTTGCACATGACGCTCTCAACGTCGATCATGCAGCCGGAGAGGCATATCGCGAGGAGGTCCATCATGAGACCCGGATTGATGCCGGTGCCGAGTACGGTAACGCCGTTCTCCTTGGCGATGCGGTCAAGCTCTGCGGCGAGATCGGGATGCTGAGCCTTCGGATAGCTCATCTCCTCTGCGGTGGTGACGACGTTGATGCCGTTCTCGAGAACGAACTTGATCTTGGGGAATACGGCGGGAACGAACGAATCGGTCGCTACTATTGCGACGTCAGCCGCTCCTTTATAAATAACGGAATTGATGTCGTTTGAAATGAGGACGTCCTTGCGGCCGGCTCTGTCGATGCCGAGACGCTCAAAAATGCTTACGCCGTTCAGTTTGTCCCAAAGATCGCATACGCCTGTAATCTCAACGCCCTTCTTACCGAGGAGCATCTTGGCAATACCCGAACCCATGGCGCCGAAGCCCCAAATCGCAACTCTAACGTTTCCCATAAAAACCTCCAAAAAGATTAGTTTTGTTTATAAAACTCTAATTATAAATTATACCATATCATGCCTCATACTGCAAACGCAAAACGGTATATCCAAAGATTATATTTTCCTGAAACAGTAAAAGCAGCCGAAATATAATTCAGCTGCTTTTATGAAATGCTAATCGATGATTATGCCCAGGGATCCGAGGATTTCGGCTGCCTTATGCCAACAAGCAGACCTTCGAACTGCCATACGAACCACTGATCCGTGGAGGGCTTATGACGCAGAACTATATACCTGTCGGAATCGGCGCCGGAGGACCTTAAGAAGATCTTGAGATAGCCTTCATTGAACTGGTCGCGGCTGTGTGCGCCTTCGAAGACAGTTATGGAACAGGGCATTGAAGGAGTATAGTTGTTGTCGGGCGAAGTACCGGCAAAATAGGAACGGGGAACGTAATCATTTCCGTCCATGAATCTGTCCTTGATAAAGGAGATATCGAAGTTAGTAAGAGGACGGGGCCCCTTAAGATAATTCAGCATCTCGAAGCACGCTTCACGATTCTTTGGAAACTCGTTGAATGCAAGCACGCAAAGGGCTGTCACGGCATAGGGATCGTTGAGCCCGGCGCCTTCGAGTTTCATCATTTCTTCAAGCGATCCGGGGATCGACTCGAATTCAAAAGTCTTTTTTAAAGTATCCATTCTGCTTTTCCTTTCGTTTGATTGTTTAATATATTACCATATTATCGTGAGTATTTCAAGCATTAAAGAGGCGGGGGAAAGCCGGAGCCTTTGATTATAGAATACAGATCATTCAGCCATTGCTGTTCATAGTTTGCGTTCGCTTCATTCGATACGGGAATAAGGCCGATCGATGAGAGAGTTTCCTGCGCTTTTTTATCTGTTAAATAATCAATAAAAGCCGCGGCGTACGGGATCTTTTCGGGTGCTATGGATCTGAACAATCCTATGTATTGAACGAGTTCATCCATCCCGCCGAGCGCTTTAATCTCGAAATAAGGGCATTTCCCTACAAGCTGCGCCCTTGTAAGATCTCCTGCGCCTCTTATATCCGTTACGCAGGAAATGGCTTTTCCGGCTTTATATTCCTGCTCGGAGCCTGCCGATCCTATTATTTCTTCTTCGCTTTGCGAATCGGTTTTGTTGGGATCAAAGATAATGACCTGTCCCGAAGCGCAGTAAGGATAAGCCAGCGCAGAAAGGTTCTCGTTACTTAACAGATCGTCAGCCTGCAAAGTTCCGTATGCGAAGCTGATTATATCGGGCGTGATCCCGCGCTCGAGTTCGGCTTTTGCGTCCTCCGGAGAAAACGATTTAACTTCAAAGTAAAGATTGTTATAGGAAGAAACGAAATCCTTCGCCCGCTGATTGAGCCAGATTCCGAGGCTCCCGACGTAAGGTTTAAAAGACACTATGTGCCAAACAGTGATTATTCCCACGGTAGGCTCGGTTTTAGAACTGAAAAAATCTTCAAACGGATCTCTTTCAAATCCCGATCTGAACGAGACCGGAAGGATAATAACAGCTGCAGCTGATAAAACAAGCAGGACCGTTGATACGATCCTGCGTTTAAAGTTTGATTCGCGGGCATTATCTTTCTTTTTCATATTGGATAATACGACGCGGAAAACGGTTTTATTCTGTCTTGTCCTTATTCTTATCCGAAACGGCGGGGGAGACGGGCTCCGCGTTATCTTCTGACGGGTGAAGCTTTATCACCTCGGCGGCAAATCTGCGCCTGTCTTCGCTCATCGCGGCGTAGTGCTTTCTTGTCGTGTTGACGTCCTTGTGACCGAGAACGTCGGCAACAAGATAAATATCACCCGTCTCGCGGTAAAGCATCGTGCCGTACGTGCTTCTGAGTTTATGCGGGGAGATCTTCTTAAGAGGAGCGGCGATCTGCGCGTATTTTTTAACAAGAAGCTCGACCGAGCGAACCGTCATGCGCTTTTTCTGCATCGAAAGGAACAAAGCCTTCTCGTGACCTTCCGCGGGTACAACGGATTCGCGGTAGACCATGTATTCCAAAAGCGCCTTCCTAACGTCCGAACCGAACACGAGCTGTTCCTCGTTTCCGCCTTTGCGCGTTACGCGGACCTCATTTGACATGAAGTTCAAATCGTCAACGTCGATCCCTACAAGCTCGCTGATTCGCATTCCCGTCCCCAAAAATAATGTAATAATTGCGGTATCTCGGACCGCGTTCTGCTGATGGAACTCCTTTTGCTTTTTTGTAAGTCCCGAGCCGCTTGCGACAGTTGAGAGCAGTCTGTCCATTTCGTCCGGCTCGAGCCTTATGATAGGCTTTTCATGAAGCTTGGGCGTGTCGACGAGGGCGGGGGCGTTGTTCTTGATGCGTTCTTTTTTATATAGATACTTGAAGAGCGCACGAATCGCGGAGAGCTTTCTGGCCTTAGCGCGTTCGCCGTTTATCTTCATATCCGAATCT
The DNA here is from genome assembly GCA_024691085.1 of Clostridiales bacterium. Classification (GTDB taxonomy): domain Bacteria; phylum Bacillota; class Clostridia; order Christensenellales; family CAG-138; genus UBA3857. Next base: position 41,766 of record JAILNX010000015.1, read on the forward strand.
TCGTCAGGCTGATAAAGCGAAACGTATTCGAGGTAACATTCGATAAGAACAGAATCGACCTTTTCAAGAACGGAATAATCGATATCGCGCATCGAATCGGCGCCTTTGCAGATATCCGTGTCGAGCAGATACGTGAAGAAGGTTTTAAGATCGACCGCGTAACCGTAACGCGTCATAATACCGGTCGTCAATTCGATCCCGCGGAAGAAATCAGCGCAGCACGGAGGAAGCACCTTGATAAGCTCACGGAGCTTAAGAGTGTATTTTTTGGTCTTTTCAACAGAATATTCGCTCATAGGGAAGTAATCCTCCTTATGACATCATTATAACGCAACTCTTCGTTAAAGACAAGTTTAACGAAACGTTATTACGGCAAAATCGCGAAATATATTATTTTAAGCGTCGGAGGCGCTCTCGGCGTTCTCCCGGAGCTTTTTGATCTCGAGCCTCGCAAGCTCGTCGCATCGGTTGTTCAGCTCGTTATCCGAATGACCTTTGACTTTATTCCATTTGATAACGTGCGATCTTGCGACGGATAAAAGTTTTTCCCAGAGATCCTGATTCTCTACGGGTTTTTTATCTGCTTTCTTCCAATTGTTTTTCGACCAGTTGAAAAGCCATCCCTTGTCAAACGCGTTGAACAGATATGAACTGTCCGTATAGATATTCACCTTGCACGGCTGATTGAGCGCTTCAAGACCGCGTATCGCCGCCAAGACCTCCATACGGTTATTCGTTGTATGCGCCTCGCCGCCGGAAAGCTCCTTCTTAACGTCCTTGTAGATCAACACGGCCGCCCAGCCGCCCGGACCGGGATTTCCCGAGCACGCTCCGTCCGTGTAAAGCGTTACAGTCTTCATTCTTCGATCTCCGCTTTGAACAACGGCAGCCTGTCCTTGATCTCCCAGCTGCCGTAGACGCCGCAATGCGCCGCGCCGAGCTCAAGATGCAGCATCGCTATGCCGCAGTCGAGCGCTCCGTAGCCGAAATTGGCGGATATGCAGGCGACCTGCAGGGAATCTTTCAAAATGTCAAATTCCCACGGTTGGGCGTTTCGAGCCGACGGCGCGAGCCTGCCCGCCTCAACCGCGCGTCTCTGCCATTCGGGGAGCTTTTTATAAACGCTTTCCTCCATCCCCGTAAGATTATATATTGTTTTTCTTGTCCTGCCTTTTGAAGGAGTTTCAGAGAAATGACCGATGGAAATGACGCATCTGATCTTTTCGTTCCTACTTTTCAGTTTTACGCCGGAATTGACGACTCCGCGGTTATAGGATAGTCCCAGCCAGCACGTTCCGAGTCCCATAGCGGTACACTCGAGCACGAAAGCTTCGCCGACCGTTCCGGCCATATAATCCTCGTCATCGCCGCCGCCTGTTATAATGACGGCAAAAGTGCTTGTGCCCGATACGGTTTTTCCGATAAGCGGATCGAAGACGCCGGACTTTCTTCTTACTACGATCCTTGCCTGAGGACAGCTTAAATACTTCGCCGTCTCTTTTAAAGCCTCAAATTCTTCCTTTGTGGGATCGCCCGTATACTTGCGGATCGAAACCCTCTTTTTGATGGCGTTATACCATCTTTCCATCGTATTGTCCATTGCTCTCCCCCGCCTGTAGTTTACTTGTTAAGTATTTCAGAAAGAAATTGTCCAGTGTAGCTCTCGGCGCATTTTGCGACTTCTTCCGGAGTGCCGCACGCAACGAGCGTACCGCCCGCGTCGCCGCCCTCGGGTCCAAGATCGACTATGTAGTCGGCGGTCTTTATTACGTCGAGATTGTGCTCGATAACGATCACGGAGTTTCCGCCTTCGCAAAGCCTCTGAAGTATCTCGAGGAGCTTCTTTACATCCGACGAATGAAGACCTGTCGTAGGCTCATCGAGGACATAGAGCGTCCTGCCCGTGTTCTTCCTCGCAAGCTCCGTCGCAAGCTTCACGCGCTGCGCTTCGCCGCCCGAGAGCGTCGTGGAAGGCTGACCGAGCTTTATGTAACCGAGTCCGACGTCGCAAAGGGTTTCGAGCTTCTTTGCGATCTTAGGAAGAGGCTTAAAGAAATTATAAGCTTCCTCGGCGGTCATTTCAAGAACGTCGGAGATCGATTTCCCTTTATAGCGAACCTCGAGCGTTTCCCGATTATAACGTTTGCCCTTGCAGACCTCGCACGGAACGTAAACGTCCGAAAGGAAATGCATTTCGATTTTAATGATACCGTCGCCGGAACAGGCTTCGCAGCGGCCGCCTTTGACGTTAAAGCTGAAACGGCCGGAGTTGTAGCCTCTGAGCTTCGCGTCCGGAGTCTGTGCGAACACGTCCCTTATAAGATCGAACACGCCCGTATACGTCGCGGGATTGCTCCTCGGCGTTCTGCCGATCGGAGATTGGTCGATGTCGATTATCTTGTCAAGGTTTTCGATGCCGTCGATGCCGTCGTGATCGCCCGATCTGATCCTTGCGCGGTTAAGATTGCGAAGAAGCGACTTCTTGATAATCTCGTTAACAAGGCTCGATTTACCCGATCCGGAAACGCCGGTCACGCATACGAACACGCCCAAGGGAATGCTCACGTCGATGTTCTTTAAATTGTTTACGCGCGCGCCGCGGACAGTGAGCCGTTTATCGCCGATAGGTCTGCGCTTTTTAGGGATATCGATGCGCTGTTTTCCCGTAAGGAACTGACCTGTTACGGAGTCCTCGGAAGCCATGATATCCTCGAGCGTACCTGCGGCGATGACTTTGCCGCCGTGTTCTCCGGCGCCTATACCGATATCTACAATATAGTCCGCGCTCCTAATCGTTTCTTCGTCATGTTCGACGACGATAAGCGTGTTGCCGAGGTCTCTTAAGCCGCAAAGCGCGTCAAGCAGCTTTCTGTTATCCCTCTGATGAAGACCTATGCTCGGCTCGTCAAGTATGTAGAGAACGCCAACAAGACCGGAGCCGATCTGAGTTGCGAGCCTGATCCTTTGGGCTTCGCCGCCCGAGAGCGACGAAGACGCCCTCGAGAGTGTCAGATAATCAAGACCCACGTCGATAAGGAATCTTAGCCTAGAATCAAGCTCTTTCACTATCTGCGACGCGATGATCTTCTCGGAGCTTGAAAGCTCAAGGGAGGCTATAAACTCCTTTGCCTTTCTGATGGACATATCACTGAGTTCAGCGATAGAAATGCCGCCTACGGTCACGGCCAGGGATTCGGGCCTTAAACGCTTTCCTCCGCAGCTCGGGCAGGGCGTCGAGTGCATATACGCCTCGATCTCCTGCTTCGACCAGTCAGACTGAGTCTCGCGGTAGCGCCTGTTAAGATTCGGTATGACGCCCTCAAACGGAGTATCGAACGTACCGCTGCCGTATTCTTTCTGATACTGAACGTGTAGACGCTTGTCGCCTGTGCCGTAAAGAAGCGCGTCGCGGCCCTCTTTCGGGATATCGCGCCACGGAGTATCGCCGGAGAATCCGTACTCTTCTTCGATGGCGCTGAAATACATATTCGCTATCGTGTTTTTCGAATTGCTCTGCCAGCCTGTAACGGATATCGCGCCTTCGTTCAGCGAAAGGCTCGTATCGGGAACTATCAGCTGCTCGTCGATCGTGAGCATGAACCCTAGGCCGGTGCATTCAGGGCAGGCGCCGAACGGACTGTTGAACGAGAACATCCTCGGAGTAAGCTCTTCGATGCTAATGCCGCAGTCAGGGCAGGCGTATTTTTGAGAAAACAGCAGCTCCTCTCCGTCGAGTTTATAAACCTTGGCAAGGCCTTCGCCGAAAGAAAAAGCGGTCTCAAGGGATTCGGAAAGCCTCGATTCGATCCCCTCGTGAACGACAAGCCTGTCGACGACGGCGTCGATGGTATGCTTTTTCTTTTTATCGAGGTCGGGTACTTCGTTGACGTCGTAGACCGTCCCGTCGACCTTGACCCTTACGTAACCCTCTTTGCGGATGCGCTCGAGTACGTTCTTATGCTCGCCCTTTCTTGCGCGGACGACCGGAGCGATAATTAGTATTTTCGATCCGTCTTCAAGCTCCATCACGCGGTCTACGACCTGGTCGATGCTCTGCTTCTCAATGGGCTTTCCGCAGTTCGGACAGTGAGGATGGCCGATCCTGGCGTACAGAAGACGAAGATAATCGCTTATCTCCGTAACTGTTCCGACTGTCGAGCGGGGATTGTTGGATGTGCTTTTCTGATCGATCGAGATCGCGGGCGAAAGACCCTCGATATGATCGACGTCGGGCTTATCCATCTGTCCCAAAAACTGCCTAGCGTATGCGGAAAGGGATTCAACGTATCTCCTCTGTCCCTCTGCGTAGATCGTGTCGAACGCGAGCGAAGACTTTCCCGATCCGGAAACGCCCGTAAAAACGATGAACTTATCGCGCGGGAGCTCCAGCGAGACGTTCTTAAGGTTGTTTTCTCTTGCGCCTTTTATGTAAATACTGTTCTTCATTTTCTGGTCCTTTGCCGTGCTTTTTTCTTTGATCCGACCGTGCCGGGAGCGGGCTTTTCGTGCCACTCTTCATCCGTTCCGCGGAGTCTGAAAAGCTCGTCACGAAGCTTGGCTGCCTCCTCGAACTCGAGCTCCATGGCTGCCTGCTTCATTTGCTCGGTCAGAAGAGCGATCTTTTCCTCGCGCTCCTTATCGGTCATTCCGCTGCGGTCAGATCTTGCGCGGGAACTGATCTCAATGACGTCGAGGACCGCTTTCTTGATCGACTGAGGCGTGATCCCATGTTCGAGATTATAACGCCTCTGGATCTCGCGCCGGCGGTTGGTTTCGCTGATCGCGCGCTCCATCGAATCGGTAATCGTGTCGGCGTACATGATCACCCTTCCGTCGACGTTTCGTGCGGCTCTGCCTACCGTCTGAACAAGAGAAGTCGTCGAACGGAGGAAGCCCTCCTTATCCGCGTCGAGAATCGCTACAAGACCGACTTCGGGAAGGTCGAGGCCCTCCCTTAAAAGATTGATACCCACAAGCACGTCGAATTCGCCGAGACGGAGATCGCGTATTATCTCCATGCGCTCGATCGTCTGTATGTCGGAATGCATATATCTGACCCTTACGCCCATTCCGTCGAGGTACTCGGTAAGCATCTCCGCCATGCGCTTGGTTAGCGTTGTTACGAGCGTCCTGTAACCCTTTTCGGCGGTTAGCCTTACTTCGCCAAGCAGGTCGTCGATCTGTCCCGTGACGGGACGGATCGTGATCTCGGGATCTACAAGCCCTGTCGGCCTGATAATCTGTTCGGCGACCTGCGAAGCCTTGCCCAGTTCGTAGTCTCCGGGAGTTGCGCTTACGCATATCATCTGCCCTACGCGGGATTCGAATTCGTCAAACGTCAAAGGGCGGTTATCGTAAGCGCTCGGAATGCGGAAGCCGTACTCGACGAGCTCCGTCTTTCTTGAAAGATCTCCGCGGTACATTGCTCTGAGCTGAGGCAGAGTCACGTGCGATTCGTCGATGATCGTCAGGAATCCCTTGGGGAAATAATCCATCAGCGTGAAAGGCGGCTCGCCTGGCTTTCTGCCGTCAAAATAGCGCGAATAGTTCTCAATGCCCTGGCAGTAGCCGATCTCCCGTATCATTTCCATATCATATGTCGTGCGCTGCTCGATCCTCTGCGCCTCGATCAGTTTGTTTTCGGCTTTGAAATTTTCAGCGGAGACAATCATATCGCGCTTTATCTCGGCAAGCACCTGTTCCGTCTTTTCCTTGTCGACCGCGTAGTGCGTCGCGGGAAAAACGATGACGTGCGCGAGCGAGCGTATGGGTACGCCTGTAACGACGGTGATCTCGGAAATGTTTTCGATCTCGTCGCCGAAGAGCTCTATGCGGATAGCCTTCTCGTTCTCGCTCATCGGGAAGACTTCGATCACGTCGCCCTTTACGCGGAACGTGCCTCGCGAAAAATCAAGGTCGTTGCGCTGATACTGCATATCGACGAGCTTGTGGAGTATGGCGTCCCTTTCGATCTTCATGCCGACGCGCAGAGAGATGCTCATACGCTCGTACTCTTCGGGGCTGCCGAGTCCGTATATGCATGATACGGAAGCGACGATAATAACGTCCTTTCGCTCGTTCAGGGCGCAGGTCGCGCTGTGGCGAAGCCTGTCGATCTCCTCGTTTATGGAAGCGTCTTTTTCGATATAAGTGTCGGAAGAAGCGATATAGGCTTCGGGCTGATAATAGTCGTAGTACGAAACAAAATACTCCACTGCGCTGTCCGGAAAGAACTCCTTTAGCTCGGAGCAGAGCTGCGCGGCGAGAGTCTTGTTGTGAGCGATAACGAGCGTCGGCATCTGGACCTTTTCTATGACTTTCGCCATTGTAAAGGTTTTTCCGGAACCCGTTACGCCCAGCAAAACCTGCAGTCTGTCGCCTCTTTTGACGCCTTCGGCGAGCTTGTCTATCGCCTGAGGCTGATCGCCTGTCGGCTCAAATTTTGATACGGCTTTAAAGACATTCATCGACTGCATTCTCCATGTGTTTTATCGAATCAAATAATTATAACACGAATAAACGGGCATTGAAAGACCGAAAAGATCTTTTCAATAATATGCCCGTTTTTCCATACTTCCACGATTGTGAACCGTTATTGATGAATGTTATCATATTCCGCGAGGTGATAATATGATCAAAACTATACTTTTTGTTGCTTATACGGCAATGATACCGGCTGTTCCTCTTTACGGCGTGGTTCATTACACGAAGAATAACGACCGCATCAGAAAAACCGTATGCATAGGGCTGTTCGCCCTGCAGTGCCTTATCTCGATCGGAGCGATCGTCAGTAGGCTCGGAAGCTGAAGACTTCAGTCTTCGCCGCGCCTGCGTTTTGCCGGCCTTTTCCCGTAAACAGGGTTCTTCACGCTGACGTCGATCTCTCCGAATCCGTCGTCAGCGGGAGCTTCTCCGTATTCCAGAAGCTTCTTTTCCCAATAGTCAACAAGCTCTGGAGTCAGCTCCGAAGGTTCGTTATCAAGTTCTTCGCACTTATCATCTTCGTCCGGCTTCTTTGCTAAGGGATGTTTTTTAACGCTTTTATCCTTCGGACGAACAAGGCCGGATCCGTCGGACGGGATAATTCTTGAACGGAACTCGTTGCCTTCGTCCTCCATCGCAATGCACCTGCAGCAATTATCGCAGATCTTGTTGGGATCGAGATCGCAGCGGTTGCATTCGCCGCAGTCGTCGCAAACTTTTTTATCGTCAAGGACGCACATTCTTATAACTTTCATAAAAACTTTCCTCTTTTACAGTACAAACGTTTGCATTTTCGCATTTGATGTGCTATAATGCTTTCATATTAACAAGTATACCACAGTTTTTATTTTCGTTAAAGCTGTCAAAAATCTTTTTTCGGAGGGAAGCATGAGCAAAAAAGGCGAAACCAGAATGGAAGTCTACGATTTCATCTACGACAGGATTAAAAGCGGATATCCGGCTCCCACTGTTCGTGAGATCTGTGCCGAGCTGAAACTGAAATCAACTTCTACCGCGCATCTCCATCTTCTGAATCTGCAGAAAGAAGGTTATATCGACTTTGATAAGAACCTTCAGCGCACCGTCAGGCTTACCTCGCTCATCCCCGAAAAGACCAAGGCTTTCAGAAAGAACGCCGCGGCAGAAAAAGAAATGAAAAAGGCCGCCGGTGCAAACGTAAAGGTTCCCGTCATAGGGACTGTCGCAGCAGGCTCCCCCATCCTTGCGTTCGATGATTACCGCCAGAGCTACAATCTTCCGAAGGAAATGATCAGGAGCGCCGATCCTACGGAAACGTTCATACTTACTGTAGACGGCGAAAGCATGATCGAAGCCGGTATCTACACCGGGGATATGCTGATAGTTACCAAATCGTTCGAAATGCGCGACGGGGATATCGTCGTGGCGAGGATCGGCGGGGATTCTGCGACCGTAAAACGTTATTTCCGTGAAAACGGGCACATCAGACTTCAGCCGGAAAACTCCGAGATGGAGCCCATCATCGTCGACTATAAAGACGTCGAGCTGATCGGCAAGGTAATAGGTTTAATACGATCGTATTAATACGGTCGTATAATTCAAAGGAGCTCAACTTGAGCTCCTTTGTTTTGTATGAAACAGCTTACTTGTTTATCTTTTCGAGAACCGATTCGGCGGCGATGCGTCCGTGAGAATATGTAAGCGCGCCCTGGATGTACGCAGTGTACGGAGCCCTTATCGGTGCGTCTGCTGTAAGCTCGATAGACGCGCCTTGGATGAACGTTCCCGCGGCCATGATGACCTCGTCAATGTATCCCGGCATTGCCCAGGGCACGGGGACGACAAAGCTGTCAACAGGAGAAACCGACTGTATAACCTGACAGAAATCGATAAGCTGCTCCTTCATTTCGAACCTGAGAGCCTGAACGATGTCGGATCTCTCGGCCTTCGAAGACGGCATTGATTCAAGCCCGAGCTTTTCGAACACTCCGGCAAAGAGCGCAGCAGTCTTTAAAGCCTGGCAAACAGTGTGCGGCGCCATAAAGATACCCTGATAATAAGGCAGGTATCCCCCTGGATAACAGCCTGCTTCACGGCCGATACCGGGAACGGTTATCCTGCTCGCGACAAGATCGATCGCCTTCTGTTTTCCGGCTATGTATCCGCCGGTGTGCGCAATACCGCCTCCGGGATTCTTGATGAGCGAGCCCATAATAACGTCCGCGCCGTAGGCGGTAGGCTCGTCGGGCTGAGTGAATTCGCCGTAGCAGTTGTCGACTACGATGAAGCTTTCGGGAGAAAGCTCCTTAACAAGATCGAAAGCGTGCTTCATCTCGACGGGAAGAAGCGAATTACGCCACGCATATCCCCTCGATCTCTGGAAATAAACGATCTTCGGCTTGTCTTTAAGCGCAGTGCTTAATGCGCCGAGATCAATCTTTCCATCATCCGTAAGCTCGATCTGCTTGTATTCAACTCCGAATTCCTTTAACGACCCCTGCGCCTCGCCTTCGATTCCTATAGCCTCTACGAGCGTATCGTAGGGTCGTCCCGCGGCTGAAAGCATTGTATCGCCGGGACGAAGCAGAGACGCGAGCACCGTGAAGATCGTATGCGTACCCGAGGAAAGCTGAGGCACAACAAGCGCTGCTTCCGTCTGCATCACCTCGGCGAAAACCCTGTCGAGCGCGTCACGGCCTTCGTCGTCATAGCCGTAACCTGTGGTAAAGTTAAAGTGTCTCGCCGCGATCCTGTTGTTTCTGAAAGCGGAAAGCACGCGCTGCATGCACACGTTTTCAACGCTCTCCATCCTTTTGAACACGGGCGCGAGCTCGTTTTCGGCTTCAATGATAAGTTCTTTATTGGAAAAGTTCATTTTTCCTCCTTTAATACGGCAAGATCCTTCTCGGGAGTGATAGTTGAGATCGCGTGCTTATAGATCAGCATCTGCTTTCCGTCAGCTTCGGCTATAACGGCATAGCTGTCAAACCCGATGATCTTTGCTTTGTTGATATGAAATCCGTTTGTGACGAAAATCGAGACCGGGCACTCCGTCTTCTTTGCCGCGCTAAGGAACCTGTCCTGAATGCTTTTGTTATTGTTGTCCGCCATGTTTTACTCTTTCTCCTATAAAGTAATCGGCAACGGCTTTATTGAGTTCTTCGGACGACGCGTATTCGCCTCGATCGAACCATCTGATCCTTTTATCCCTTTTGAACCATGCGATCTGCCGCTTTGCGTATCGCCTTGTATCGCGCTTTATCAGTTCGACCGCCTCATCAAAAGTGCATTCGCCCTCAAAATAGCTTATGAACTGCTTATACCCGATCCCCTGCAGAGAGAGTACGCGCCTCTTCCCCGCTTCCTCATAAAGCCTTCTCGCTTCATCGCACAGATCTCTTTCGATCATTTTGTCGACGCGTCTGTTTATACGGTCGTATAATACTGTGCGATCCATGTTGATGCCCGCTATTACGGGCTCGAAAGGTATCTCTTCTCCGCGGGAATTGAGGAAGTCCCCTCCCTGCTCGGTCATTGTCTTTCCGGTGACCTCAAGGATCTCAAGTGCGCGGATAATGCGCTTGATGTCGCCGCGGTTTATCCTTCCGGCAGCGGCAGGATCATTCTCTGAAAGCCTCTTATAAAGGGTGCCGGGCTCCTCCTCTTCCTCTTTGCCGAGTTTTGCGCGGAGCTCTTCATCGGGTTTTACGCTAGTAAAATCAAGGGGATAAAGAAGCGAATTTACATAAAGGCCGGTGCCTCCGGCGATTACAGGAGCCATTCCCCTTTCCGTGATCTTGGAAATAAGCGCCGAGGCATCCGACGCGAACCTTGCGGCGTTGTAGCTTTCATCGAGATAATCGACGACGTCGATCATGTGATGCGGAACGCCGCCTTTTTCCGCCTCGTCGGGTTTAGCAGTGCCTATGTCCATCCCGCGATAGATCTGGATCGAATCAGCCGAGATGATCTCTCCGCCGAGCTTTTTTGCGGCATAGACAGCGGCATCGGTTTTGCCGCTTGCCGTTGGCCCTACTATAAAGAATACGAGCGGCTTTTTCATTGGATCCTCTTGAACATCTTCTCGAAATCACGCTTGGACACGCGCACCATAACCGGCCTTCCGTGAGGGCATGTGAGCGGCGTAGAGCCGTCGGCGTAATGGCTTAGTATTTCCTCTATTCCTCTCAACGAAAGCGTCTGGCCGGCCTTTACGGCGTGTTTACAGGAATGCTGGATGAGCGAGCTCCTTACAAGGTCGAGTTCCTCTACCCCGCCATTTTTTCTGATAATGCCTATCATATCGGAGACAAGTCTTTCGACCGATTCCTGTTTTATCCCGTTGGGTACGGCGTGGATGCTGACGGAAAGCGCACCGAATTCTTCAATGTCGAATCCGAGCTCCGTAAACCTCTCGATATTGTCCATAAGACAGGCGTAGTCCGTCGGGGAAAGCGTAAGGACCTTAGCGGTAAGAAGTATCTGCGACTCGAATTTCAGCTCGCCTTTGATCAGCTTTTCGTAGTTGATCCTCTCATGCGCCGCGTGCTGATCGATATAGAATACCGAATCGCCCTGCTCGACAATTATGTACGTGTCAAAAACCGTTCCTATAATCGTATAGGGACTTATCCCGAAGGTGATCGCTTCTGATTCTTCCGGGACAAATGAAGGCCTTTCAATGAAAGAATAACGAACGACACCGTTCACGTCCGCAGTACTGACAGCGGGCTCGGAGGCGGCGACGTCGCGTACGTATACGGGAGGCTTTTTGGCAGGAGCCGCAGGTTTTACCGGAGGTGTTTCCTTGACCTCGGATATTACTTCGTTCAAAGAGTCGGCTAAAGACTGATCCTGCGGCGTGGCCTTCTTCCCGAGCGCCTCGTATACGTCGACGGCGGTCAGTTTAGGAGATTCTATCATGGGTTCGGCCGTTTCCGGAAACTCGTTATTTCCGTTCAAAGCGTCACGGACTGCGAACAGTACGGCGGAAGACACCCTTTCCTCGTCTCGGAAGCGAACTGTCAGCTTGTTGGGGTGCACGTTGACGTCCACCTCGCGCGGGGAGATTTTTATGTTCAGGACAAAGAACGGGAAACGTCCGACCATCAGCCTTGTTTCGTATGCTCTCTGCGCGGCAAAGCTAAGCTGCTGGGATCTTATGTACCTTCCGTTTATGAAGATGCTCTGCTGCATTCTGTTGCTTCTCGAAAGGAATTCGTCGCCGCAATAGCCGTCGATAAGGATGTATCCGTCGTCATAACGAACCTTTTTCAGATGCTCCGACACGTCGGGGCCGTAAACGCAAACGATAGCGTTAGCGAGAGAACCGTCGCCAGCGCTGTGATAAACGGGCTTTCCTCCGCTTATGAATTTGAAGGACACGTTCGTGCTGCCCAGAATGAGCCTTTGCAGATAATCGCCGACCGCTGCGGCCTCGGAACGCGGGTTCTTTAAGAACTTAAGCCTTGCCGGAACGTTATAGAATAATTCCCTTACCTCGAAGTTAGTTCCGACAGGACAGCCGCAGGGAAGGCAGTCCCTGATTACGCCTCCGTCAATATTGATCGCGGTTCCGGCGTCCTCGTCCTCCGTGCGCGTTCTGACTGAAACATGAGAAACGGACGCGATCGACGCAAGCGCCTCGCCGCGGAATCCCAGAGTTTCGATCTCGTCAAGTCCTTCGACCGAATGAAGCTTGCTTGTGGCGTGCCGTAAAAAAGCCGTCTTTACGTCCTCAGCTGGAATGCCGCAGCCGTTGTCGGTAACGCGGATATACTCGGCGCCGCCCTCCTTTATTTCGACGGTCACGGATGTCGCGCCGGCGTCGAGCGAATTCTCGACGAGCTCCTTAACGACCGAAGCGGGTCTTTCAACGACCTCTCCCGCAGCGATCTTATTCGCAAGCTGAGGGTCGAGGACCTCTATCCTTCTTATTGTCATATCTTTGCCCTCGTGCTTAGTTCATACAGTTTGCTAAGCGCCTCCATAGGCGTAAGCCTGTTAACGTCAAGCTCGCGAAGCTCTCTCAAGATGTCTCCGTCGTCGGAAGAACCCAAAAGATTCATCTGCTCCGCAAGGCTGTTTTTGACTCTTGACGCGGCGTTGTTGATGTCGGAGTCCTCGAGCTGTCCGAGTATCTCTTTCGCGCGCTCGATAAGGCTGTAAGGAAGTCCGGCAAGCCTCGCGACCTGTATGCCGAAGCTCTTGTCGGCTCCGCCGCGCATTATCCTTCTTAAGAAGATGATGTCGTCGCCGTGCTCCTTAACGGTGATCCTGTAATTCTTAACGCCGTCAAGCTTGCCCTCAAGCTCGGTCAGCTCATGATAATGCGTCGCAAAAAGCGCCTTCGCGCCGCATTTGCGCTTGTCGGAGATATGTTCAACGACCGCCCAGGCAATGCTCAGTCCGTCAAACGTGCTTGTGCCGCGGCCTATTTCGTCTATGATCAAAAGGCTTTTATTCGTTGCGTTGTTCAGGATATTTGCCATTTCGCTCATCTCGACCATAAACGTGCTCTGACCGGTTGAGAGGCTGTCGGATGCGCCGACCCTTGTAAAGATCTTATCGGTCAAAGGAATGCTTGCGGATGCCGCGGGTACGAACGACCCCATGTGCGCCATCAGCGTTATGAGAGCGACCTGACGCATATACGTGCTCTTGCCGGCCATGTTGGGACCGGTAAGAATAATGATGCGGTCGTCCTTGTCGTCAAGCTCGGTCGAGTTGGGCACGAACGTGTCCTTAACACTCTTCTCGACGATAGGATGACGCCCGTCGACGATCTTCAGCTTGCCGCTCTTTGTAAGCCTCGGCCTGCAGTATCTGTTCGACGCCGCGACAGAAGCAAGCGACTGAAGGCAGTCGAGAGTCGATATCACGAAGGAATCGCCCTTCAGCCTGTCTATGCAGTTGAGGAGCGTCGTGCGGATCTCGGTGAAGAGATTGTACTCGAGGGTAATGATCCTGTCCTCTGCTCCGAGTATCTTCTCCTCAAGCTCCTTAAGCTCCTGCGTAACATACCTTTCAGCGTTGGCTAAAGTCTGCTTTCTCTGATAATCGAGCGGAACGAGCTGCTTATTCGAATTGCTGACCTCAATGTAATAGCCGAATACGCGGTTGTAGCCGATCTTAAGATTCTTTATGCCTGTGCGCTCTTTTTCGCTGTTTTCGAGCTGAGCGAGCATCGACCTTCCGCCGTGCGAAAGCTCGCGTAGCTCGTCTACTTCGCTTGAATAGCCGTTCCTTATGATGCCACCGTCCTTTACGGATACGGGCGGCTCGTCAACGATCGCGCTGTAGAGGAGGAGCTTAATGTCCTCCATAAGATCGAGCTTTTCGGAGAGAGCACGCAGGCTCTCGCAGCCTGGGAATGAATTAAGTATCGATTGAACGAAAGGCAGTTTTGAGAGAGATTTTCTTAAAGAGTCGCAGTCCCTTGCGTTTACGGTTCCGTAGGCGATCCTGCTGACGAGCCTCTCGATATCGTAAACGCCGTCAAGCGCGTCGCGGAGCCTTCCGCGTTCCGACGGATGGTCGAATAGGCACTGGACCGAATCAAGCCTTCCGTTTATCGCTTCGATATCCTGAAGGGGCTGATCGATCCATCTTCTTAATAGCCTCGCGCCCATAGAAGTCTTGGTGCTGTCGAGCACGCCGAGGAGGGTGCTCTTTTTGCCGGCGTCGACGCGCATTGGCGCGCAGAGCTCAAGATTACGCCTGGTCGCTGCGTCGATCCCCATGTACTCTCCGGACTGCTGAAGGACGATCCTGGTTATATGCGAGAGCGCGTTTTTCTGAGTATCGTCAAGATATTTAAGGAGCGCGCCGGCTGCTGCGACCGCCATGGAGCGGTCGTTAAGACCGAACCCGGCAAGGCTTGTCACGTTGAAATGCTCGAGGAGGATCCTCTGGCACTTCTCAGTCTCGAAGAACCTGTCCTCTTTCTTCTCAAGATAAAAATGTGAGGAGATCCATTTATAAACGAATTCCCTCGTGAACAGGTACTCGTTAGCTATGATCTCGCGCGGTTCGATCCTCGCGAGCTGGTCGATCAATTCTGTCTGCGCCTTATCTCCGGCGAGCTCATACGAATAGAAATCGCCGGTGGAAACGTCGCAGTAAGCCAGCTCAAATACTCCGTTTGAAGCAAAGATCGAAAGGATATAGTTGTTCGCGTTCTCGGGAAGCATCTGCTCCTCGATAACGGTTCCGGGGGTGATAACGCGTATGACGTCACGCTCGACAAGCCCTTTCGCAAGCGAGGGGTCCTCTAGCTGCTCGCAGATCGCGACCTTATAGCCCTTCTCGATCAGCTTATTGATATAACTGTTTACGGAATGATACGGCACTCCGCACATCGGCGCGCGTTCCTTCATTCCGCAGTCCCTTCCCGTCAGCACGATCTCGAGCTCTCTCGATGCGGTCAGAGCGTCGTCAAAGAACATCTCGTAGAAATCGCCGAGTCTGAAAAAAAGCAAACAGTCGTTGTATTTTTCCTTAAGCTCAAGGTATTGCTGCATCATCGGAGTTAATGAAGCCATACTGTATCTCCCGTTAAATCAGTCGATTATCTCGCCGCTGAGCGAATTGAAGCGCGTGCCGGTGATCTTTGCGTTATAGTACTTTCCGATCATAGACTCGTCGCCCTTGACGTAAACCATCTTCAGGCTTCCGAGCTTTCCGAACATCATGGGTTCGCCGCGCGTATCCTTTCCCTCGATAAGGATCTCGTCGATGGTGCCAATGTATTTATCGTTGGCTTTTACGACGGTCTCTGCTATAACGTCGTTGAGCCTTTTG
This sequence comes from Clostridiales bacterium, assembly GCA_024691085.1. Taxonomy (GTDB): domain Bacteria; phylum Bacillota; class Clostridia; order Christensenellales; family CAG-138; genus UBA3857. The sequence continues at coordinate 57,030 of JAILNX010000015.1, forward strand.
AGCCTTTCCTTCTTGACGGGTTCGGGGATCTGCCCGTCCATTACGGCCGCTTTCGTGCCGGGACGAACGGAATAGGCGAATGAATACGCGGATGAATACCCGATTTTTCTTACAAGCTCAAGCGTGTCCTCAAGGTCTTCGTCCGTTTCGGTCGGGAAACCGACGATAATATCGGTGGTGAGCTCGATCCCCTTGACGTTCTCGCGAAGATCCTGAACGAGATCGAAATAATGCTCACGCGTATAGCGGCGGTTCATAAGCTCGAGTATGCGGTTGCTGCCCGATTGAACGGGCAGATGGATGTGTTCGCAGACCTTGTCGCATTCGGCCATAGCCATAACGAGCTCGTGCGAAAGATCCTTGGGATGCGAGGTCATGAAACGGAGTCTTTTAAGGCCTTCGACCTCGTTGACCATGCGGAGAAGCTCCGGGAACTTAAGTCCGTTATCGTTATATGAATTGACGTTCTGCCCCAAAAGCGTGACCTCTGTAAAGCCTTCGTCACGAACTACGCGGCGGACCTCTTCAATAATATCGCCGGAGCGTCTCGATCTCTCCCTGCCGCGGACATACGGCACTATGCAGTAGGAGCAGAAATTGTTGCATCCATACATGATGTTTACGAACGTGGAGAAGCCTTCATTGCGCTTGATGGGAAGACCTTCCGCAATTTCCTCGTTAGGCTCTTTTATGCTGATAACTCTGTTTCCGTTCATAACTTTCTCAAGCATGACCGGGAACAGATGGAGCTCGTTCGTACCGAATATCATATCGACGAACGGGAAACGCGAAGCAAGAGTCCTCGCTACTTCAGGCTGCTGCATCATGCAGCCGCATACCGCGGTGATCAGCGAAGGATTGTTTTCCTTGATCTCCTTAACAAAACCCACGTTCCCGAAGGTCCTTTTTTCGGCATGATCGCGAATGCAGCAGGTATTGAAAAGGATGAGATCGGAGGAGCTTTTTTCAAGAGCTTTCTCATACCCCATCGCCTCGAGCATTCCGGCGATCTTTTCCGAATCGTGCTCGTTCATCTGACAGCCGTATGTTTCTATATAATAGCGCGGACTTACTCCGTTTAGCATTTCCCTGATCCTGCGTATGGCGGCAAAACTTTCGTCAAGAACGGTTTTGTCAACGAATACCTGTTTCATTCTTTCCTCCGTACATATTTATACAAATGTAATTATACATCAAATGACGCTCACATTCAAGTTTTCAGTATAAAAAGCGCTTGATTTGAATTCGTGAATTGGTATAATAAAACTATGCTGAATAAAGGAGCATGATATGAAAAGAAACACTTTAAAACTGTTTGCGTTGATTTTGTGCGTCGTGATCGTCTCTTCCCTGTTTTCGGCGTGCAAACTGACGGATCCTTCGGAGGAGAATCTTGCCGATAAGCTGTTCGGACTGAAGATTGTCATGAGTTCCAAGAACGTGGATATTACGATGTACGATTTTCTTCAGTCGTTCAATAATAATGATTACTATCAGTATTATATGTACGGACTGATCTCGCAGGACGATTATCTCAATATGATAGTAAACGATATGTCGACGTTTATGTATCTTGTAAACGCCGCGTATGACGAGGGCTTCGAACTTACCGCCGAGGAGAACGAGGAGATAAACAAGTCTGTTTCAGATCAGTTCGAAAGGCTTTTGGCAAGATACGAAACGCAGGTCACGGATACTTCCGCAGATAAACGCGCTGAAGCGCTCAAACTTTTCGAAGCGGATATTGCTTCATACGGCGTAGATTACAACTCCGCTGTCGAGCTGACCGTCAAGAGCATGTGCATGTACAAAATCGCCGAAAAGTATTATAACTCGATCACAGAAAGCATAGAAGTCTGCGATGAGGAAGTCGAACAGTATTATAAGGACAGATTCACGGATGAAAAGAAAAACACCGTTTCCGATTTTTCGGAGCTCTTGAGGGCGTACTATTCCGGCAACTCCCCCTACCCCGTTCACGTTCCCGAGGACTGTTTCTCCGTAAATCATCTGTATCTCGAGCTTGAGAATGAAGCCGAAGACGAACAGAACCCCGTTTACAACAAGGACAGCCGAAAGGACGTCGAGGAGCAGATCGAAGCGAAGCTTCCCGAAACGGACGGTTTTGACGGCTTTATGGAGCTTGTTGCCGAATTCGGCGAGGATCCCGGAATGACGTATGACGGTTATCGCGAAAACGGTTACGTCATTCATCCTTCTATGGACGATTACTACTTCCCCGGATTCGTCTATGCCGCTATGAATCTGCACGACGGCGAATGGACTCCCGCCGAGGACGCCGATTACGAGATACCGGAACTTAACTATTTCGAGCTTAAGGACGGCACGAAGGTCGTCAAGGTCTACACGAAGTCCGGCGTTCACTATATCATTCTGAATAAGGAGTACACAAAGGGCAAAGTCGAATACGAAAAGGGCGACGAGAAATGGCTTTCCTGGAAGAACGCAGCGATAAGCAGCGTATCGGAAAAGCGTTTCGAGGAGTTGTTTGATTCGTGGAAGGAGAAGTATGAGATCAATACAGATCTTGACGCTATAAAGGCTATAATTTTCAAGGATGACGGCGGCGAACCCGCTGTCGGATAATACAAAGCAACAAGAAAACCGGGCCCGATCACGGACCCGGTTTTTGATCATCTAATCAGTTGTTCTCTTCTTCGGTGCTTACGTTGATAGCGCCGAACAGGTTGGCAAGAGAAGTGGTGGAAGCCTGTACGGGAGGAAGCTCGTAATCGGCGTCCTCACGACGGCGCCTCTCGGGACGGGGCTCGCCGGAGCGGTCAGTGCGCTCACGACGCTTATCGTCGCGCTGCTGAGCCTGCTGCTGGCGGTTCTGCTCTTCCTGGGCACGCTTCTCGGCGCGCTCTGCGCGCTCGCGCTCGCGCTCCTGCTTCTCCTTGGCGATCTCCTCAGCGATCTCGGGGTTTTCCTCAAGGATAACCTCTTTGCGGCTGAGGCTGATGCGGCGCTGCTCGGGATTGACCTCAAGGACTTTGCAGCGAACAATGTCGCCGACCTTGAGCTCGTCCTCGACCTTGGTGATGCGCCTGGGACCCACCTGAGAGATGTGGATCAGACCGTCGATCGTAGGCTCGAGAGCTACGAAAGCGCCGAAGGTCACGATGCGTACGACCTTACCCTCAACAACGGAGCCGACAGGATACTTCTCGGCAGCCATGGTCCAGGGCTTGGGCTGGAGCTGCTTATAACCGAGGGAGATCCTCTGCTTCTCAACGTCAACGTTGAGGATAACAACTTCGATGTTCTGACCTACTTTGAAGACCTCGTTGATGTTCTTTACGCGGCCCCAAGCAGCGTCGGTGATATGAACGAGACCGTCAATACCGCCGATGTCAACAAAGGCACCGAAATCGGTGAGGCGGCGAACGATACCGTTTACCTTGGAACCGACTTCGAGCTCAGCCCACTTCTGACGCTTGGCTTCCTCAGCCTCGGCGAGAAGAACGGCCTTGCGGGAAGCAACGACGCGCTTCCTCTGCTTGTCGACCTCGATGATCTTGACCTTCATCGGCTGACCGACGAACTCGTCTAGCTTTTCAATGTACTTGGTAGCGATCTGGGAAGCGGGGATGAAAGCCCTGATGCCGTTGATCGTCGCGATAAGGCCGCCCTTAACGACTTCCTTACCAACAGCGTCCACGACCTTGCCTTCGGACTCGGCTTCCGTAGAGAACTGCTCCCATACCTTCTTGCTCTCGACATTCTTGCGGGAGAGAAGTACATTGCCTTCACCGTCGTTGACCTTGAGAACCTCGACCTCGATGGTATCGCCTACTGATACAACGGCTACAGGATCAACATCGGGATCATCGGAAAACTCGTCGCGGGGAATAAAGCCGTCGGACTTATATCCAATGTTGACACAAACTTCGCCATCGACAATCTGAACGACGGAACCGGTAAGTATCTGACCGTTATGGATGCGTCTCAGCGTCTTCTCTATGGCCTCCTCAAAGGTGGTCTCGCCCTCCTCAACGACGGGCTCTTCCTTCACAGCTTCCACAACGGGAGCCGCGGTTTCTGTGACCTCGTTGGTCACGGTCTCAGTGTTTTCGGCTACAGTTTCCACATTAGCCTTATCCATTTCGCTCATTCTTGTAATAACCTCCCTAATCAGCGAATCCGGTGTTGAAGCACCGGCAACAACTCCTACTATTATATCATTTATATCGAAAATATCAATAGGAAAATCATTAATATTTGCAATTCTTTTAACAATTTTGCACTGTTTTTCGCATATGGAGGCAAGTTTTTGAGTGTTAGAGCTGTGTATATCTCCCAAAACAAGCACGGCGTCACACTTTTCGCTTATCTCCTTCGCTTCCTTCTGCCTTTGCTCGGTCGTTATGCAGACGGTATTGAAGACCTCTCCGTCCGGGAAAAGTTCTTTAAATCTGTCTCTTATCCTCAAAAACTCGTTCAGATCGAAAGTCGTCTGCGAAACCAGGCAAAGCTTCCCGCCGCCTTCTATATTATCAAGATCCTCCTCCTTCGAAATGAAATGAGCGGAGTTTTCGCAGCAGCCGTTTATGCCGATCGTCTCTGGATGTTCGGGATTGCCGGATATAAGAATGGAATAACCTTTTCGGTAGTGCTCCTTGACTATCTCATGGATCTTGATAACGAACGGACAGGTGCAGTCGATGACGTCGATCCCTCGGTTCTTACACTCGTCGCTGATCGCAGGCGGAACGCCGTGAGAACGGATGACGAGAGATCCTCCTTCCGGAAGCTCGTCGAGAGAATTGATCGGGACGATCCCTTTTGTTTCAAGCTCCCTGACGACGTTTCGGTTGTGTATGAGCTCGCCGAGGGAATAAACCTTTCCCTTCTCCCCCGCCTTCTTTAAAGCAAGGTCGACAGCCCGCCTTACTCCGAAGCAGAAGCCCATATTCTTTGCAGTGATTATTTGCATTTTTTCTCGAGTTCCTTTTTCAGCGATTCAAGGGTGTTGCGGAGCCTCTGCATGAAAATGACTTCGTTCTCGCGCCTCGAAAAATTCAGCTTCGTCTCACTTGCGTAAATGGGATCGCCTACAATGATCTTCGGTCTCGTGTACCACTTTTTATAGGAATCGTTATGAAGATACATCGGGATGACGGGCGCATTGGAACGCATCGCAATGAATGCGGTGCCTAGCTCGAACTCGTCCATTCGATAGGCTACCATCCTTCTTCCCTCGGGGAAAATACCGAAGGCTTTGCCCTTCTCCAAAAGATTAAGCGCGTTCCTGAGCGACTTGAGATCGGCGGTTCCCCTGTCGACGGGGAAAACGAACATTGAGCTGAAGAACAGCTTGCCGAGCTTGGTGTCGAACACCTCTTTCTTTGCCATGAAATGGATTATCCTCGGCGAGATTATCGCGAGCATAAGAGGATCCTCCATCGAAACGTGGTTGCATATAAATATCGCTTTTCCCTTTGTTCCGAGGGCTTTTTTGTTACCGTAGACCTTGGGCCTGAACATGAGCCAAAGCAACGGCTTGAAAAAATAAAGGATGATGTAAAGCATAGTAAAACTTAACCTCCGACCTTTATGTACTTCATTACGGCGTCAATGGACTCCTCTATGGAAAGATACGTCGTATCGATCAGTATAGCGTCCGGCGCTTTCTTTAACGGCATACAGTCTCTGCCGGAATCCCTCTTGTCGCGTTCGGCCATTTCAAGAAGGAGCTCGTTGAAATTCATACCGAAGAGCTTGCCTTTTTCTTCAAGCTCTCTATAACGGCGGATAGTCCTTGCTTCGGGAGACGCCGTGACATAGAACTTGTATTTCGACCCGGGAAGAACGTAGGTGCCGATATCCCTGCCGTCCATAGTGACGGAGGTATCCTCAGCGAGCTTCTTCTGAAGCTCGACGAGCTTGAATCTTACCTCGGGTATCGCGCTCACCTTTGAAGCGGCGTTCGATACCTCCTGCGTACGGATAAGCCCGCTGACGTCTTCGCCGTCAAGGAATATGTGCTGAACGCCGTCGATGAACTTAAGACTGATCTCCGCCGTCGGAAGAACGCCTATGACGAAAGAACTGTCGTCGGGAGAGCCGCCCATCCTAAGCACCTTAAGACCGATCGCGCGGTACATGGCTCCGGTATCGACGTATACGATGCCGAGTCTTTTTGCGAGGCCTTTTGCGATCGTGCTCTTTCCCGCGCCGGAGGGGCCGTCAATGGCAATTGAATAGATCTGTTCGTTCATAACTTACACCTCATCGTTTATTATGGCCGCCGATCTTCCGGCAGCAACGCCTGTCGAATATGCTATCTGAAGATTGAAGCCGCCCGTAAAACCGTCAACGTCGATTATTTCTCCTGCGAAATACAGACCTTTTTTCAGCTTCGACTCCATTGTTTTAGGGTCGATCTCCTTAACGCTCACGCCGCCCCTTGTGATGATAGCCTCGTCTATCGGCGAAGTCCCGCTTACGGTAAGGGGTATCGCTTTCAATACGTTTACAAGATTCCTTCGTTCAGTCTTTGAGAAATTATCCGTGGTTTTCTCGGGATCGATGCCGGCTAAACCAAGGACGATGGGCAAAAGCCTCGAGGGCATAAGCCCGAGCAGCGCGTTCTTAAGCTGTTTGTGACTGTTCGCCGCAAGATCCCGTAATATCCTCGCGTCCAGAGTGCTTTGGTCGAGAGCGGGTTTTAAATCGATAAACAGTTTTGTCCCGGGCGGATCGTCCGCTATCCTTGCGCTTAAACTCAATACGAGCGGGCCGGATACTCCGAAATGGGTAAACAGCATTTCTCCGAGCTCGGAATAGACAATCTTGCCGCCTTTTACCGCCTTTAACGTAACGTTTTTGAGCGATAGTCCTGTAAGCTCTCCCGGCCATTTTTCCTCTGTAATTAGTGAGATCAGCGAAGGCACGGTTTTGGTCACGGTATGCCCGAACGCTTCAGCGAATCTGTAGCCGTCGCCGGTGGAGCCGGTCGATGGGTAGCTTCTGCCTCCGGTTGCAAGTATGACCGAATCGAAGCGCATCGTATCAACGTCCTCGGATTTAAGTATAAACCCGCCTTCGTCCGAACCCACGGACGTTATCCGTGTGTTCAGGATAGGTTTGACTCCGCGCTTTGCGAGGAAAGATAGCAGAGCTTTGATCACGTCGCTTGATTTATCGCTCTCGGGAAATACGCGTCCTCCGCGCTCGACCTTTGTCCTGACCCCCTGCGATTCAATCAGCGAGATGATATCGTTATTGAAAAATCCGTCGAGCGCACTGAATAAAAAGCGCGGATTTCGCGGAATGTTGTTAATAAAGTTTTCCCTGTCGGCGGAATTGGTAATATTGCATCTGCCCTTGCCGGTAAGATACAGCTTCTTCCCCGCCTTTTCGTTCCGGTCGAACAGAAACACTTCGGTCTTATCGGTCTTGGCGTACGCGGCGGCGAGCATTCCGGCAGGTCCCGCGCCGATCACAGCGATCCTTTTCACAAATGATCTAACCTCCTTAAGACTCAAACAGCTTTTTTGCCCTATCCATGCACGAATAATCGGTAATATCGTACGTGAGAGGCGTGATCACTACGAAGCCCTTGCGCATAAACAGTTCGTCGGTTTCGTCGCTGTCGTCGCATGCGGTCAGCTTTTCGGATCTGACTCTGTACGCGGTCCTTCCCGTATCGTCCTGCTCCTCGGTAAAAGCGAGATGATATTCCTGCAGAGCGGTTTTCGCGACCTTGACGCCCTTATAGTTTTCTTCGGTACATGAAGGAATATTGACGTTCAGCATACCCGGGCGTCCCTGGAAATAACTCATTAGATTCGGAAGGATGCGGACAAAATACTTCGCGGCGTCGTCCATGTGATCCTGGACGAACGTATCCTTTGATACAGCTATCGACGGGATGCCGATCATAAAGCCCTCGATCGCAGCGGATACCGTTCCCGAGTAGACCGCGTCGGTGCCGAGGTTCGGAGCCTGATTAATACCCGAAATGATAACGTCCGGCCTGGCACCGAGGTTGCCGACAGCAAGACGTACGCAGTCGGAAGGTGTCCCGTTTATTGCGTATGACTCAATGCCTTCAAGTCCATTAAGCACGCATTTGTCTGCATAAAGAGGTCTTCTTAAAGTCAGGCTGTGACTGATACAGCTCTGGTCAGTACACGGAGCGGCAACGAAAACGTCATGGCCCGCATTCTTCAAGGCATGAGCAAGTTCGTAGATTCCCGCGGCATAGACACCGTCGTCGTTTGTAAGAAGGATGTTCATCTGCGCTCCTAATATCATCTAAATGATATTATACCAAATCGCGGACTTTTCTTCAACGATAAAATGAAAAAAGCTCCGCTTGTGAAGCGGAGCCGGTGTGTTTGATCAAAGCTGCTCGGTAAGGTCCTCGACGTATAAAGTGCGAACGCCGTTGTAGGTAACAGCGGGAACGCTCGCGGGCTTCGGCGCTTCGGCGGGAGCCGCGGAAGCCTTGACCTCAACTGTCTTCTCGGCAGCATCGCGAGCGTCAAAGAATTTTTTCGCTACCTGAGGGAACAGAGCGTAGCTCAAGACGTCCTCTTCGGACTTTGCGACTCCCTTGAGCTCTTCGGTGTACTTGCCGAGCTCCGGCTCGAGAAGATCGGCGGGCCTGCAGGTGATGACCTTTCCGCTTTCGCCCAGCGCCTTGCGGCGGACTTCTTCGTTAACCGTTCCGGGCAGAAGGCCATATTCGCCGGCAAGAAGGCCCTTCGATTCCTTGGTGAACATCTTATAGCGTTCTCCGCTCAGGATATTCAGCACAGCCTGAGAACCGACTATCTGGCTCGTGGGAGTTACAAGGGGCGGATAGCCGAAATCCTCGCGCACACGGGGCACCTCGGCGAGAACGTCATAATACTTATCCTCGGCGTTAGCCTGTTTGAGCTGCGAGATAAGGTTAGAAAGCATTCCGCCGGGAACCTGGTACATGAGCGTGTTGGTATCGACGGAGAGCACCTTCGGGTCAAGTATGCCTTCCTTTTTGAGCTTCGCGGCGACGGTTCTGAAATGCTTCGCGGCTTCGGCCATCTTGTTGAGGTCAAGACCGGGATCCCTTTCTGTGCCTTTAAGCGTAGCTACGAGGGGCTCTGTCGCTGGCTGGCTCGTACCGTTGCCGAGAGGCGAAAGTGCGGTATCGACGATGTCAACACCCGCTTCAACGGCCTTGAGTATGGTCATATCGCCTGTGCCTGTCGTGTTGTGAGTGTGAAGATGTATGGGAACGTCGACCTCGGCTTTCAGCTTCTTTACGAGCGAATAAGCGGAATACGGCAGAAGAAGGTTCGCCATATCCTTTATGCAGATTGAGTCGGCGCCCATCTGGACGAGCTCCTTGGCGAGCTTTACAAAATACTCCTCGGAATGGACGGGACTTATTGTATAGCTGAGCGCGGGTTCGCACCAGCCGCCGTATTTTTTCGTGTATTTGATCGCGGCTTCGAGATTTCTTACGTCGTTAAGAGCGTCGAAAATCCTGATGACGTCGATGCCGTTCTCGATAGCCTTGCGGCAGAACTGCTCTACAACGTCGTCGGCGTAATGCTTGTAGCCGAGTATGTTCTGACCTCTGAACAGCATCTGGAGCTTCGTATTCGGAAGCGCCTTTCTGAGCGTGCGGAGCCTCTCCCAAGGATCCTCGTTAAGGAAACGGAGACATGCGTCGAACGTCGCTCCGCCCCAGCACTCCAAGGACCAGTAGCCGATTGAATCGAGGATCTCGCAGGCGGGCAGCATATCTTCGGTACGCATACGCGTAGCCGCCTGGGACTGATGCGCGTCACGGAGGATCGTATCTGTTATCAAGAGCTTAGACATAATATCATTCTCCTTTTACTGGAACAATGCAAGGAATACGCCCGCGGCGATAGCGGAACCTATAACGCCGGCTACGTTCGGACCCATGGCGTGCATGAGAAGGAAGTTCGAAGGATTCTCCTTCTGTCCGACGACCTGGGAAACACGCGCCGCCATAGGTACGGCGGAAACGCCGGCGGAGCCGATCAGAGGATTGATCTTTCCCCGTGTGACAAGGCACATGAGCTTGCCGAGGAGTATGCCGCCTGCGGTTCCGAAGATGAACGCCGCAACGCCCATCAGGACGATGCCGAGCGTATCGAGCCTTATGAGCATCTGCGCGGTCGCGGTCGCGCCTACGCTTATGCCGAGGAATATCGTGACGATATTCATAAGCTCGTTCTGTGCCGCCTTGGAGAGCCTGTCGACTACGCCGGTCTCACGGAGAAGATTGCCGAGCATAAGCATGCCGACAAGACTTGCCGCGGAAGGCACGAGGAACGACGTGAAGATCGTGACAATGATCGGGAATATGATCTTCTCTGTTTTGGAAACGGGACGAAGCTGCTGCATAACGATCATACGCTCCTTCCTCGTTGTGAGAAGCTTCATCACAGGAGGCTGGATGAGCGGTACGAGCGCCATATAGCAGTACGCGGCGATAGCGATCGGTCCGAGGTAATCGGGAGCGAGCTTTGACGTTACGAATATAGCCGTAGGACCGTCAGCGCCGCCGATGATCGCGATGGAGGCCGCGACGTTGTCGGTGAAATGAAGGAGCTTTGCGCCGATAAAAGCTATGAAAATACCTGCCTGCGCGGCGGCGCCCAGGAGAAGGCTCTTTGGGTTGGCTATCAGGGGACCGAAATCGGTCATGGCACCGACGCCTAAGAATATGAGGCAGGGATAAATGCCAAGCTTGACTCCGAGGTACAGATAATCGATCAGTCCGGCTTCACTCGAAAACGCGTCCCAGTGAACGTGTCCGCCCTCAAACAGCGCGGAATGATACATATTGGCGCCCGGCAGGTTGCTCAAAAGCATACCGAAAGCTATCGGCAGAAGCAGCATCGGCTCAAATTTCCATACAATCGCAAGATACAGAAGTCCGCAGGCCAGCGCGATCATTATCAACGTGGTCCACCACTCAGTATCCGAATTGAACAGCTGGTAAAAACCGGACTGTTGTAAAAATCTGATTATTGAATCCATGCTGTAAAGTTTCCCTTATTTAAAAGCAATAAGAACGTCGCCGGAGTTAACGTTTGCACCCTTCTGAGTATTGATATTGAGTACTGCGCCGTCACGCGGAGCAAGGATCTCGTTTTCCATCTTCATGGCTTCGAGTACAAGAAGAACCTGGCCGCGCTTGAAGTTGTCGCCGACTTTTACGTTGACGGCAATAATCGTTCCGGGCATCGGAGCGGAGATTGTCTCAGCCGCGCCGGAAACGGGAGTGGGAGCTGCAGCGGGAGCCGCAGGTGCGGGAATGGCCGCCTGGGACTTGACTTCGGAACCGTTGATCTCCTCGACCTCGACTTCATAGGAAGTTCCGTTGACGTTAACTAAAAACTTGCGCATATATACCTCCGAAAACGGCGTTACGCCGATAATTTACTGAATTGATTATACCCTTTTGATGCTGTGAATACGGATGGCGGAGACGTCGGTTCCCATTTCAGCCGCGATCGAAGCGGAAATGACCGCAATGAGTTCGCGCCTCTGATTTGCATAGGGAGCCTGTCCGACCATCTTGATAGAACTGATCCTTATGCCGTTGACAGATTCTCCCATGTACTCGGCTACAGCGGCGGAAACTGCTGCAACGACCGCTCTGCGGTCAGCTGCGCCGGGAGCAAGGATCGACGGACGGCTTGCCGGAACGGAAACGGGAAGATGCTCCGGAAGGACTTCGGGAATATCCTTTTTCCTTCTCGGGCTGTACTCAAGCTTCGAGAGCCTTACGAAGAAGCTCATGAGATAAATTATCCCGATAAGACAAATAAGCCCGACAAATACTACGCCGAAGCCAATTCCCACTACTGCCAAAGAACCCTGATCCATCAGTTCACCTCAAACAATAATTGGTGCATAAATGTTTATGCCTTTATTTACCCTATTTTACTATTTCGACACGGATTCCTTTTTTCCTGCACATATACCGCAAAAGAAAAATATATTATCTGATAAACCCGTTTATGTCGCCGTCCGATAACAACCGCCTCTCCCCCGGCTTCATGCTTCCGAGCCGGACGCTGCCTATGGAAATGCGGCAAAGCCTTAACGTAGCGTGCCCGACCTTTTCGAGCATTCGCCTTACCTGCCTGTTCCTGCCCTCGTGAATCGTGATCTCAAGCAGGCTTCCAGTTACGCTACGTTTAACGATCTTTACGGTTGCAGGTGAGGTCATGCCGTCGTCAAGCTCGACTCCGTTCCTTAGCGCGTCAGCTTCAGCGTCGCTGACCTCGCCCGAACAGAATACCCGGTATGTTTTCGTTTTCTCATATCTCGGATGGGTGAGCTTGTCCGCGAATTCGCCGTTGTTTGTTACAAATATAAGTCCCTCGGAATCATAATCCAAACGGCCTACGGTATAAAGTCTTACTGGAATATCCTTGAAATAATCGGTTACCTTGACCCTGTCTTCAGTCAAAGAAGAACTGCAGATAACGTTCTTGGGTTTATAGAACGCATAAACCACCTTGCGGGAAACAGGTTCGACCCGTTTCCCGTCAAGCATTACTATATCGTTTTCTTCGACGGAAGAACCGACGGCGGCGGTCGAACCGTTCACCGTGACCCTTCCTTCTGCAATGATCTCCTCGCATTTTCTGCGCGAAGCGATCCCCGCGTCGGCAAGATATTTTTGCAGTCTCAATTTAAATTGCTCCTTAATGAGGCTTTATGCAAAAAGCCGAACGAGCGCATTCCACCAATACTCGAAGCCGATCGCTTTCATATCGGATCCGGCGATAAGATCCGTCTCGCCGACAAGTTTATCCTGTGAATAAACCCGGAGCACTCCGACGGTTTCGCCTTTTGATATCGGCGCTGTAAGCGGTGAAAAGATCTCAGTTTCCGTTCTGAACGAAGACTCGGTCGCCTTTTGCATCACTGTAATTATACTATCTTTTGTTATAACTTCCAAGAGCTTTTCGGGACTGTTTTCAACAAATGTTTTACCGACGCACGTATTTTCGGGAACTATGGTTTCTACGCTGTAATCCGAAAATGCCCTGTCGAGCAGTTTTGCGGCAGTTTCAAACATAGGCCTGCAGTTCAGAACCGCTCCGACGACCGTCATCCCGTCGCGCTCAGCGCCGAATACGAGGCATCTTCCGGCTGCGGAGGTATAGCCCGTCTTTACTCCGAAAGCTCCGTTATACGACCACAGAAGACTGTTCTTGTTCTTGAACGTTCTGACCTTGTCGCCGCTTGATGTCGTATAGTATTTTGTTGATACGATCTCTTTGAACTCCGGTATTTTCAGCGCCTCACGCGTAATAAGACAAAGCTCGTATGCGGTCGTAAGGTGCTTGTCGTTATGAAGTCCGTTCGGTGTTATAAAATGCGTTTTCTTTAGCCCGATCTCCTCTGCTTTCTTGTTCATAAGAGCAACAAATCCGTCGACTGTACCGCTCACGTGGACAGCGAGCGCGACGGCGGCGTCGTTACCGGATGCGAGCATCAACCCGTAAAGCAGGTCTTTTACGGTCATCTTTTCCCCGAGCGAAAGATAGATCGAGGAGCCCTCGATCCCGACCGATTCCTTTGTAATCTCAACGATCTCCGAATCAGCGCAGTTCTCTAGCACGACGAGAGCTGTCATGATTTTTGTAGTGCTTGCCATTGGAAGCCTGTCGTCCGGATTATCACACGCAAGGATCTGACCGGTTTCGCATTCTATCACCGCCATAGCCGAAGCGTTAGTTGCGATCATGGGCGCACCCTTCGCCGCTATGGTCATATAGATCATGCAGAACGCGATTATCAGCGCGAGAGATGCGCGGATCCACTTCCTGTTCATCAGTCCATATCTCCGTAGGAAGAATACTCGTCTTTCATTGAATGAGACTTACCGGACATTTCGGAAGTATCGTCTTCCCCGAGCGGAGCTTTATCGCTCTTTGAGCCGCAAGCGAGTTCCTTAATAAGCCTCTCAGCCGTATCGATCATCTGCGGGATAAGATCGACGAGCCTGTCGGAAGCGCAATCCTGCTTTGCGGGAAGGACTCTGACCGTTCCGTTCTGCACGGCAAGGAAAGCAAGCGGAGTAAGGCTCATTCCGACCGCGGATGCGCCGATGAACGGAAGACTTCCGTCGAAATTGACCTCGATCGAGCTTTTCTTTACGGGCGTTACGGCGACGTATTCTCCCCCGCCGACCAGCATTCCGAGGCTGACCTTCGATACGGGAAGTATCATCGTGTTGTCGTCGGACATTATCGGAGTGCCGATAACTGTATTTACGTCAGCGAGCCTCTTCACGTGCTCCATTGACGACTGCATTATGTTCTCTATTGGATGACTCATCTTTCTTTCTCCTTTTGGCTTTTATTGATCCTAAAACTAATTTCCCCAAATTGAATTTTGCTATACCATTTACATTGATCGCGAAAGACGAACCGGTAAGATCCGGATCGATGTTTACTGCCGGCTTGATTTTGAATAAACACAGTACTGCCTGAATGATGGCAATGTTAACTGCTCCCGCAGCCACCGCGGACTTATCCGGAGCGTCATGAAAACCGATCCTGCCGGTGACGTACAGTTCTCGAACAATAACCGAATTGAGAATGGAAATGTCGGCTTTCGGTTTTTTATCGCCGATGACTTTCGGCTTAAAAAAGTTCGAGTACAATATGAATCCGTAAGGCGGTACAAATAAAACTTTGGTTCTTATGGGTATCGGAATGAGACCGAAAAGTATTCTCGGCTTAACGAGTAAATGTATTCCGCGCCTGCGTATCCTTATTTCGACATCCGTCTTCTTCGGCAGCAGTATGAAGAGTATTACTGCCGCTGCGGCCAACAACAGAATTATCATTGTTTCATCGTCCGTTCCTCTGGATAGATTTTAGTTTTCTCAAAACGCTTGTAAAATATTTGTTCTCATGGTAAAATAAAAGGAAAGAGTTTGAATTTGGAAAGGTGCATATGATTATTCTCGGAATCGATCCAGGATACGCCATATTAGGATACGGTCTGATCTCTTTCGACCGCGGAAAGATCACGGTTATCGATTACGGAGTTATCGAGACCAAGGCCGATAAGACCTTCCCGGAGCGGCTTGAGGTTCTGCATCGCGGCATGATGCTTCTGATAGAAAAGTTCAGACCGGATTATATCGCGTTCGAGGAGCTGTTCTTCAATCACAACGCAAAGACCGCCATCCAGGTCGCGGCGGGACGCGGAGTTGCGCTCCTCGCGGCTCAACAGGCAGGTCTTCCGCTTTATGAGTACACTCCCATGCAGATCAAGTTAAACGTTACCGGAGACGGTCACGCGGACAAGCACCAGGTACAGACTATGGTAAAGCTGCTTCTGAAGCTTAAGGATATCCCCAAGCCCGACGACGCAGCGGACGCGCTCGGCGCGGCAATATGCCACGCAAGCACATTAGGACCGGCGCAGGAGGAGTTCAGAATAAAGTAATGTACGCTCATATAAAGGGTATCGTAGATTCGGTTACTGCCGACAAGGCTGTCATCGACGCTTCCGGCGTCGGGTACGAGCTTAACTGCAGCTCGCAGACGCTGAATAAACTTATAGAGGGAAAACAGGCAAAGCTCTATACGCACCTGAATATCTCACAGGACGCCGTCGCGCTTTACGGCTTCTATTCGGAATCCGAAAGAACGATGTTCAGAAAGCTCCTCGGCGTTTCGAGGATAGGGCCGAAGGTAGCCTTAAGCGTTCTATCGGTGCTTACCCCCGAGGACGTATCGCTTGCCGTTATCACGGATAACGTTGCGGCATTCGACAGGGTCCAGGGCATGGGCAGAAAGACCGCCGCGAGGGTTATCCTCGAGCTTAAGGAAAAAGTCGAAGCGGCTGCTCCTTCCGATTCAGGAGGCACTCCGTCTGCAGCGTCCATGAAGTCCGAAGCTATCGCCGCGCTCGTTTCTCTCGGTTATGACGGTGCAGAAGCAGGTCGTGTCGTATCCGAGCTTCCCGAGCTTTCGACGGTTGAAGAAACGATCAAATCCGCATTAAGGGAGTTCTCGAAAAGGTAACCTATGGATTACGATGAAAGAATTATTTCCTCTTCCTTCCAGGAGGAGGATGAAAAGATCGAATACAGCTTAAGGCCCCGTTTTCTGAACGAGTACATCGGTCAGGGAAAGGTCAAGGAGCATATAAGCGTTTACATGCGCGCGGCTAAGCTGCGCGGCGAAGCGCTCGATCACGTGCTCCTCTACGGGCCTCCGGGCCTCGGCAAGACGACGCTTGCGTCAATCATTTCGAACGAAATGGGCGGCAAACTTAACGTTACAAGCGGCCCCGCCATTACGCACAGCAGGGATCTTGCCGCGATCCTTTCCAATATCAACGAGGGCGATATCCTGTTTATAGACGAGATTCACCGCCTTAACGCGAGCGTTGAGGAGATCCTCTACCCCGCTATGGAGGATTTCGCGTATGATATAGTCATCGGCAAGGGCCCGTCCGCGAGATCTTTGAGGATGGAACTTCCGAAGTTTACTCTTGTCGGCGCGACGACGAGGCTCGGTCTTCTGACTTCTCCGCTGCGCGACAGGTTCGGCATTAAGGAACAGCTCGATCTTTATTCGCCCGAGGACCTTAAGGAGATCATCGGAAGAAGCGCAGGAATTCTTGCCGTTGAGATAACCGAAGACGGCGCTCTCGAGATCGCGTCGAGATCCCGCGGCACACCCCGAGTCGCCAACAGGCTTTTGAAGCGCGTCCGCGATTTCGCCCAGGTTAAAGGCACGGGCGTCATCGACTGCGAAACTTCCATGCGCGCTCTCGAGATGCTGGGCGTTGACGAGCTTGGTCTCGACTCCGTCGATAGGCGCATGCTCGAAGCTATGATCGTCAAGTTCCGCGGCAGACCAGTCGGCCTTGATACGATCGCGGCGTCAACCGGCGAGGACGCGACAACGATCGAGGACGTATACGAGCCGTATCTGATCCAGCTCGGCTTTATAGCAAGGACTCCACGCGGCAGGATACTGCTTCCCGCCGCTTACGAGCATATGGGCTACCCCGCCCCCGAAGGCGACAGCAATCAATTGAAACTTTATTAATATGATCCGGAGGGAATTAAAATGTTCGGAAAGAAAGCAAAGGAATTACAGAAAGAGCTTGAAGCAAAGAATAATGAGATAGTTGCTCTCAAAGCCCGAATTGAGGAGCTTGAGACCGAAACTGCAAGATTAAAGGAGCAGGAAGCGTCCGTTGCGCGCGCAATCAAGGAAGCGGGCGACGCCGCACAGAGGATCGAGGCTGAAGCCGAAGAAAAGCGCGGAGAGCTCCTTGAGGAAGCAGAAAGAGTTGTAAAACTTGCTCACGAGAACGCCGACGCCACGGTGAAAAAGTCCGAGGAAGAGGCTGACGAGATAAAGAAAAAGGCCGAGGAATACTGCAATATTCAGCGCAAGGACGCCGAGAGCTACGCGGAGAACACCCGTACCGACGTAAATATCTACGTCGAGCGCACCATCGTAGCGTCCCAGCTTGAAGTCAAGAAACGCAAGGACGTTTCTTCAAAGCTCAACGAGCTTCTTAAAGAGACCGTAGCATTCCTGACCTCGAAGAATAACGAGTATGCTGAGCTTTTGAATTCGGTCGTTGAAGAAAAGTCGGAAGAGGTCCGCGATCTTTGCTACGACGTCGAGAAATGCAGCTGCTCCTGCAAGGACTGCGAGAACGACTGCTCGATAAAGGAATCCGCCGAGAATACGCCTTCCCAGGAACAGAAGGAACCCGAAGCGGAGACCGAAGAAGCCGAACCCGACGATCTTCCCGAGGATTATGACAGCCCCGCTCAGCTGATGCAGAATATCTATCATATTCTCAAGCGCCAGCTTCCCGAACAGAGCGCCGAAGACGACTCCCCCGCCGAAGATAACAACGAAGAGGCAGAGGCCGAGGCCGAGCCCGAGGCGTCAGAAGAACTGAAAGAAGAGATCGACAGCAGCCTTCCCCACGACGACTCGCTGGCCGAGCTCGTTTCGGATATCGTAAAGTAATGGATTGCCCGATCCGCAAAAAGGTGTTATAATCCTTTTTGCGTTCCGCACCCGTAGCTCACCTGGATAGAGCGTATGCCTCCGGAGCATAAGGCAGTGAGTTCGAGTCTCGCCGGGTGCGCCAAAACAAAAGCGAAGAGCGTTGCTCTTCGCTTTTGTTTTATTGCAAAAACAGACTTGAACTCCGACTTTGGATGAGTCCAAAGTCACAGCACAGCGACATACATGCTTTATTACACGAAATGACTCGCTGTGCGGAGTTCATAGTCTCGCCGGGTGCGTATAATAATAAACCGACCGGTTATTCGCCGGTCGGATTATTTATTTGTTTTTATCAGATCAGCTTATCGAGGAACGAAGTCCCGCAGTGCCATTTCTCGCCGGTAAGATACTCGTAAACCGTAGCGCCGAGATCGGCAAAGGATTCGAGCGTTCCGAGAGAACAGGTTTTTCCGTTTCCAATTAGCGCGATCACGGGAATGTATTCCCTGGTATGATCGGTTCCGGGATAAGCGGGATCGCATCCGTGATCGGCGGTGATTATCAAGAGATCTTCTTCCGTCATGGCGCGGAGTATCTCCGGCAGTTTGCTGTCGAAGTACTCGAGAGCGGCGCCGTAGCCTTCGACGTCGTTCCTGTGACCGTAGAGCATATCGAAGTCAACGAGGTTCGTAAAGATGAAATCTCCCACGCCCTCTTTCAAAAACCTTATCGTGGATTCAATGCCGTCGTGATTGTTCTTGGTATGGTCGACGGTCGTTATGCCCCTGTGCGCGAAGATATCCTCGATCTTTCCAATGCCGACGACGTCCATTCCCTTTGCGGTAAGCCCGTCTAAAATGGTATCATTCATCGGTGCGAGCGCATAGTCGCGTCTGTTTTCCGTACGGTAGTATTCTCCGTCCCTGTCGGAGAAGGGCCTTGCGATGACTCTGCCAACAAGATCGTCGCCTACGAGCATCTTCCTTGCGGTCTCGCAGATTGTATAAAGCTCCTCAAGCGGGATGACGCTCTCGTGAGCGGCAATCTGGAAAACACTGTCGGCGGAGGTATAGACGATCGGTTTTCCCGTCCTCACGTGCTCGTCGCCGAGACGCTTGATTATCTCGGTACCCGAGGCGACTTCGTTTCCGAGAGTGCCCCTACCGATCGCTTTCTCAAAAGCGTCGATTATCCTTTTGGGGAATCCGTTCGGATACGTGCGGAACTGGATATCCATGGGAAATCCAGCCATCTCCCAATGACCGCTCGTCGTATCCTTCGCCTTCGTGACCTCTTTCGCTCTGCCGTATGCGGCGGAAGGGAACTTAACGCTCGGGAGGCGTGAATCCTCGATGTTGCCGAGACCGAGCAGGATAAGATTCGGGATCTTCATGCCCCTCTCTTTATAGATGTGCCCGAGAGTGTGCGCGCCCTTATCGCCGAATTCGGCGGCGTCAGGAAGACATCCGATGCCCACGCTGTCAAGAACAATGATCGTCGCTCTTTTTTTCATAGATTCCCTCCGTCAATAATCCATTGCAAGTCTGGCAATAAACTCGGCGTTCGTCGGCTTGCCTCTGTTTTCGTCGACGCTTATGCCGAAGATCTCATGCTGATATTCTATATCGCCCACTATCCATGCGGTCTCGATAGCATACCGAATGGCCTTTTCCACTGCAAGCGGTGTAGTATCATAGTATTCCGCTATGTTTCCATACAGTCTTTTGGGCTCGGGCGCGTCCTTGATTGCCGACTGCATAGCGATGGCGGCGATAAGGTATTTGTGCCCGGCGAGTTCTTTTCTGACGCCGAGCCTGTCGAGCTTGTCCGAGATCGAGGATCTCAAAAAACGTTCGTCATATGCGACGTCATGCCACATAAGCTCGTTCACTACAGGCATCTGTTTTGCTATCGTATGAAGGTTGACGCCGTACTTGACGAATTGCCTGTAAAGCCGCAGGACGTTCAATGAATCCGTCCGCGGCACGCCTGTCTTCACCGAATAACCCGTGATGATGTTTTCGTCGATAAGCCTGTCGAAGCTCTCGCTCTCGGCATTGACAAGTCCGATCGAAACAGCCTGACGGTATTTCGCGAGCCTCGCCGCATTGATGGCAATGGAAAGATTCTTCGGGTCGAGCTCCATAACGATCAGCATCGGTTCGTAATCATAGCATTTCTCGATAAGCTGATCTTTGCTTGAGACGTAAAGAAACCGCATCCTCGCAAGAGCGTTCATCTCACGGTCAAAGCTATTGTAGTATTCGTTCTCCTCGCCGAGGATTAATCCCCGCTGCTCAATAATAAGGCGTGACCGTTCCACTTTACAAGCCTCCGATTAGTTTATAGATCCAATATGCATATGCGCCGTATCCGCGCATGGGATCGTTGATAAAAACGTGAGTGACAGCTCCGACAAGCCTGCCGTTCTGAATGATCGGACTTCCGCTCATGCCTTGTACGATGCCGCCCGTAATCTCAAGGAGGCGCTCGTCCGTGATCTCTATCACGATGCCCTTAGGAGCGGGCTCAAACTGTCTCCCGGTCTTTATGATACGACAGGCATAAGGCTTTAGCGTTCCGTCGACCGACGACAGTATAACCGCGTCGCCCGTTCTTACCTCGTCGGGAAACGCGATCTCGATCGGTGTCCCGCCGAGATCGATCATCGCGTCGTTAGACAGGATCCCGAAGATCCCGAGCTCGGTGTTTGCCTCGATGCTTCCGAGCACCGGACTTGATTCGTCGAAGGTGCCGTGCAGCTCGCCGGGAAAACCCTGTCTTCCGGGAGTGACGCCGATAACTTCGGCAAGAACGAGCTTACCGTCCTTTACCTTAAGGAGCGATCCCGTGTCGGAATCGACGACCGCGTGACCGAGAGAAGCGGCGATACAGCTCTCCGTATCATAAAAGGAAAGCGTTCCTATGCCGACCGTACTGTCACGCACCCACGCGCCGATCCTGAATTCGCCGTTGTCAGCTTTAGCGGCGACGACGGATACGGTTTTCCTTTGGCCGTTCCTTTCAATAAGAAGCTCTGCGTGACCGCTGTTTAAAGACAGATCCTTCGAAAGATCGATCGAGGTCGCGATCGGAACGCCGTTGACGGAGAGAATAATATCTCCCGGCTCGATCCCGGCGTCTTTCGCAGGCGAAACGCTGCGTCCTTCCAATGAGAGAAAACTGCCTATACCGACGACGAGTACGCCGTCCGTATAAATGCTTATCCCGACCGCCTGGCCTCCGGGGATCAGTACGGCTCTTTCGGAAACGTACGCCGTGACCTTTTTTACCGTCAGAAAGCCGAATAACCGGCAGGAGACAAATGTTTTGCCAACCGTTTCGTCGAATGAGCTGTCAGCAGAAAGAGCGGAGTCCGTGAAGGAAAAGCTTCCTTCGAGCTTTCTTATCAGGTCTTCCCTGTTTTCCGCGAATATCTCTTCCGGAACTTCCCTTAACGCCGAAAAATAGCTTCCGAAATTAACGGCGAAAACTATAAAAGACAGTACTACCGCGAGAGTCTTTTTAACGACGCAGATGTCGATCTTACGATTAAAAACAACAGAGCTTTTCATATCCACCCGCCAACAAGAATAATAGGATTATTCTTGCACGCGATGCGGATTTAATTCAGTCAAAGGCTTTCCCTTGAAGCCTTCTCTATAAGCTCTTTAGCATGTTCTACGGCCGCTTGACTTTCGGAACCGACGCCCATTATTCTCGCAAGCTCAAACGGCTTTTCTTCATCCGAAAGTTTTCGAACATGCGTCACGGTCTTGCCGTTTTCCTCATGTTTTGAAACAACGAAATGCGAATCCGCAAACGCGGCGATCTGGGGCAAATGCGTCACGCACAGCACCTGATGTCTGCCCGCGATCTTTTTCATACGCATTCCGACGGTATTGGCTGTTGTTCCGCTTATGCCCGTATCGACCTCGTCGAATATGAGAGTCGGGATCCCGTCCGCGTCGTTGATAACGGTTTTAAGTGCAAGCATTATTCTCGACAGCTCGCCGCCGGAAGCGACCTTTGAAAGCGGTTTTAATGGCTCGCCCTCGTTTGCCGAAAGGAGCAGTCTTACTTCGTCTCGCCCGTCTGATCTGGGCTCTCCGTCATAATGCTCGAAGTCTGCTGAGAGCTTTGCCTTCTTCATTCCGAGCGATTTTAACTGTTCCTCCGCAAGCGAACAAAGCTCCGAAGCGGAGGCTTCACGCGCCCGAGTGAGTATTTCGGCGGCAGAGTCGTATGATTTAACAAGCTCCGCACGCTTTAATGAAAGCATCT
The DNA here is from genome assembly GCA_024691085.1 of Clostridiales bacterium. Classification (GTDB taxonomy): domain Bacteria; phylum Bacillota; class Clostridia; order Christensenellales; family CAG-138; genus UBA3857. The sequence continues at coordinate 79,331 of JAILNX010000015.1, forward strand.
CGCGAACGGATGCGTCTCCCGTAAGTCCGTTAAGCTCCGTCTCGGCTTTTTCTTTGAAAGCAAGGACTTCAGATACGGTCTTGCCGTATTTATGTTTAAGCGACTCGATGACGTCGAGCCTCGTTTCAAGCTCGTCTACCCGTCTCGGATCGAATTCAAGATCGAATGTGAGATCGCGTACCGAATACGCCGCATCCTCTATTTCATAGTATAGGTCGCTGAGTCTCGAATGGACATCTCCGTACTGAGAAGAGAGGTCTGCGATCCTTCCTAGATCGTCAACGGCCTTCTTAAGCGCCGTGACCGCGCCGTTGTCGCCGTTTAGCCTGCTTGACGCGGAGCTTACGCTGTCGGCGATCTTTTCGGAATTCATGAGGATGGTAAGCTCTTCCTTGATCCTGTCCTCTTCGTCTTCCTTAAGGTCGGCTTTTTCGATCTCTCCTATCTGATACTTAAGGATATCGATCCTGCGCTCGCGTTCGCCTTCCGAAAGAAAGCCCGAATTGAGCCTTATATTAACTGCATTGTACTCGGAACAGATAGAATTGACCTCGATTCTGATCGGGTCGATTTCCTGCGCTCGGTATTTATCGATAACGGAAAGATGATTCGACTCGTCTAAAAGCGACTGATGCTCATGCTGGCCGTGAATATCGCAGAGCATATCCGTGATCTGTTTTAATGAAGCAAGCGGAAGGACAACGCCGTTGACCCTGCAAAGGCTTTTCCCGTTTGCGTTGAGTTCGCGCGAAATGATGAGTTCTCCGTCGTCGGAGCTCAAATCCATATCGCGGAGCAGATCGTTCAGCTCCGGCATTTCAGACACGTCGAAAACGCCCTCCGCCCTGCATTTCTGCTTGCCGTAAGAAATGAGCTCTCTGCTGCCTCGGCTGCCGAGCACAAGGTTCAAACCGTCGATAATGATCGATTTTCCCGCGCCGGTCTCGCCCGTAAGTACGGTCAAGCCTCGATCGAGCTCGAGATCGAGCCGGTTGATGAGCGCAACGTTTTCGATTATCAGTCTTTCAAGCATCTTATTTCAGCTTCTCTCTGATGAGTTTGAATACGTTTCGATTGTTGAAACGGACGAAGCTTGCGGAAGTATCCGAGCGTCTGAAGTAAAGAACGTCGTTGGGAGCGAGGATCTTCAGGTCCTGACCGTCCATGCTGAGACGGCATGCGCTCTTTACGCGTACAACGATCTCGGAAGACGAAGACGCGACTATCGGCCTGACCGTAAGAGAATGCGGGCAGATGGGAGTCGCGAGTATGCAGTCGAGTTTCGGGGCGACAACGGGGCCGCCCGCTGACATGGTATATGCGGTCGAGCCGGCAGGCGTTCCGACGATAAGACCGTCAGCCATAACGTCGCCTACGCCGTCTCCGTCGATCTCAAGATCGAGATGCGTGATCGAAGAGAGCTCCTGCCTGTGAATAACGAAATCGTTAAGGCAGGCGCCCATCAGTTTTCCGTTCAGTTCGCAGTTCAGCATGCTCGTGCGTTCAATGAAGTACTCTCCGCTTTTCAGTTTGTTAAGAGCAGAAAAGAACTCGTCCGCTCCGATCTCGCTGAAGAAACCGATCCTGCCCATGTTTACGCCGAGAACAGGCTTTTTAAAGCGCGAAGCGGCGGTCGCCGCACGAAGCACAGTGCCGTCGCCGCCGACTGCTACGATGCAGAACGCATCGTTCCATTGATCGGGAGAAAGCTCCCAAAGCTGCTCCTCGCCGTTAAGCGCTATGGAGCCGACTCCGCTTGATTCCGCGGTCTTCTTTATCTCGAGCATTCGCTCGAAAGTATCCGGCTTATTCTTGTTTGCGAATAGGATCAGGTTCATCTTCATAGCTCCGTATGCGACAGCGAGACGACTTCCTTTGCGGATGCGGGAATATCAAAAGCCTCGCCAGTGCTGCTTTTAGTAAGATACATCAGATATTCGATATTGCCCTTCGGTCCGGTGATGGGCGAATAATCGAGCGCTAGTATGGAAAAGCCGCATTGCACGGCGAATTCCGCGGCTTCCTTCAACACCTCATAATGAGTTTCGGGATCCCTTACTACGCCGTTTTTGCCGATCTTGTTCTTGCCTGCCTCGAACTGAGGCTTAACGAGTATAACCGCGGAACCCGAATCCGTAAGCGACAAATAGATCCTAGAAAGGATCAGCTTGATAGATATAAAGGAAACGTCGCAGGACGCGAAGGACGGCATCGAATCGAACCATGAAGCGTCCATGTTCCTCGCGTTATGTCTTTCCATGCAAGTAACACGATGGTCGTTTCTGAGCTTCCAGTCAAGCTGACCGTAACCGACGTCGACGGCGTACACGTGCTCGGCTCCGTTCTTCAGCATGCAGTCCGTAAAACCGCCTGTCGACGCGCCAACATCAAGGCATACGGCTCCGTTAAGGTCAATGCCGTACTTTCTTATCGCTTTGTCGAGCTTCAAACCGCCCCTTGAAACGAACGGTATGGGATTCTCTCTCAATGAAAGGATCGCGTCGTCGGGAAATGTGTCGGAAGGCTTCATTACCTTGTTCTCGCCGTGGTAAACGACGCCTTCCATGATGAGAGCTTTAGCCCTTTCGCGGCTCTGGACGAGCGACTGTTCAACCATCAGAATGTCGGCGCGTTTAGGCATAGATCCCTCCGATAAGGGACTTTACCGTTTCCGCAAGCTTTTCCTTGCTTAGGCCGCATTCGTCATCCTGCTGGGATACGGTACCCTGTTCGATAACCCTGTTCGGTACGCCGACGGGAATTACTTTCGCGCCGGAACCGTGCATGCTCATGTATGCCGCGACCTGAGTCCCGAACCCGTCGTTAACGACTCCGTCCTCGACGGTAACGATATAGTGCGCGCGGGAAACCGTTTCGAGCACGGATTCGTCCATGGGACGGATGGATCTTGCGTTATAAAGACCAACATTGAGATCCGTGCAAACCTCTATTGCGGTCGTGACGGTCCTGCCTGTCGCGATCACGCAGACGCTTCTGAACGGCTTTATGCATTCCCACGAGAGTATGCTGCCGTCATCCATAGGCCTGTCCTCAAGAACGCCCCTGTTATATCTTATGGCGCAGGGAGAACTGTTCTCGGATACAGCCCACCTTAACGACGCGCGGAGCTCTTCCCTCGAAGAAGGAGACAGAATGACCATATTGGGAAGGGACATAAGATACGAGATATCGTAAATGCCGTGATGGGTTTCGCCGTCCGCTCCGACAAGTCCTGCCCTGTCGAGACCGAAGACGACCTTGAGATTCTGGAGGCAGACGTCGTGAAGCACCTGATCATATGCCCTTTGCAGGAAAGACGAATAGACGCAGAACACGGGGACGGTCCCGGAGAGAGCCATTCCGGCGGCCATCGTAACGGCGTGCTGCTCCGCAATGCCGACGTCGAAGAATCTCGTTGGATACTTATCCTTAAAAGCGCTGAGGCCTGTACCGGAGGCCATGGCGGCGGTGATCGCGACGATTTTTTTATCGGTCCCGGCAAGCTTAACGAGCTCGTCGGCGAAGATCGAAGAGTTGCCTATAGACGACACGCTCTCCCCCGTCGCCTCGTCGAATTTGCCTATTCCGTGGAACCTTTCGGGATCCTTCTCTGCGGGGGCGTAACCCTTGCCTTTTTTGGTTATCGCGTGAATGACGACTGGCCTGTCCATCTGCTTTGCGAACTCCAGGACCTGCGTCATGGAATGGAGATCGTGTCCGTTGATAGGTCCTAAATATGTGAATCCGAGCTCTTCGAACAGGACGTTCGGGAGCACGAAATATTTGATCCTGTTTTTAAGGCGTTCAAGCCTGTTGCTGAGCCATTTGCCGATCAGGGGTATATGCCTTAAAGCGCTGGCAAACCCCTTTTTAAAGCTTCTGTAGCCCCTTGCCGAACGCATCTTGGCAAGATGTCTGCTCATGCCGCCTACGTTGCCCGAGATCGACATCTCATTGTCGTTAAGTATAACGATCAAAGGCAGACCCTGCTGCCCCACGTCGTCAAGAGCCTCGTACGCCATTCCTCCGGTAAGCGCTCCGTCGCCGATAAGCGCGATCACGGAACGCTTGATCCCCTTGATCGCATCGGAACGCATGATGCCGATAGCGGCTGAAATTGACGTGCTGGAGTGGCCTGTATTGAAAGCGTCGTATTCGCTCTCGGTCGTTTTCGGGAAGCCGGCTATTCCGCCTCGCTGACGGAGCGTTGAGAAGTTTTCGGCTCGACCGGTAAGGAGCTTGTGAACGTAGCTCTGATGACCGACGTCAAATACAACGCGGTCGTTTTTCAAATCGAAAACGCGGTGCAGCGCGATAGTGATCTCGACTACGCCAAGGTTTGAGGCAAGATGTCCGCCGGTCTTCGACACGGTCGAAACCATGTACCTGCGTATCTCTTCAGCCAGATCATTCAGTTCTTTTTCGCTGAGCTTTTTAAGGTCTTCGGGAGATCTTATCCCCTTTAAAAGATCAAGCTCTTCGTAAGTCATCATTTTCTACTCCGGAAAATGTCTTTAGTCGGAACGTTATCTGTTCCTGTTAAGCATTTCGTCGATAAACGTTGACAGTATCCCGGAACCGGGAACGCAAGACAAGCATTCCTTTGCTTCTTCCGCGGCCATTCTGGCGCAAGCCATGGCTCCGTCGATTCCGTAAATAGTAACGAAGGTAAGTTTTCCTTCCTCTTTATCCTTTCCGAGCGTTTTGCCCATTGCTTTCTCGTCGCCGAGAACGTCCAGAAGATCGTCGGTGATCTGGAACAGGAGTCCCATTTTATAGGAATACGATCTGAGCGCTTTTATCACGGCTACGTCCGCGTGGGCGGCGTACGCGCCGGCGATCACAGCCGCCTCGAGCATATCTGCGGTCTTGTGCTTATGAACGTAATCGAGCACGGACGGGCTTACCGAAGGCGCGTTCTCGTTCATCTTGTCCGAGGCTTGTCCCGTAAGCATGCCGGAAGCTCCGGAAAGTCTGATGATCTCCCTTGCGCCCATAAGAACGCCGGGATCTTTCGAATCAATTGCGGCGTTCAGCATGACCTCAGCCGCAAACGACAGAAGACCGTCGCCTGCGAGAAGAGCTATCCCCTCGCCGAAAACCTTGTGATTGGAAGGCCTTCCGCGGCGCATATCGTCGTTATCCATTCCGGGCATATCGTCATGGATAAGGGAGTATGTATGTATCATCTCAAGTCCGCAAGCGAGCGGCAGAGCATTCTGCACGTCGCCGCCGAGCATTTCGCAGACCGCAAGAACGAGGCACGGACGAATGCGTTTCCCGCCTGCATCAAGGCTGTAATACATCGCTTCCCTAAGACGCGGATAAATGCACTGTCCCTCGACGGCAAAAAGCCTCGTCAGCTCGTTTTCTGTAAGACGGCGATACCGGTCGAATGCCGCCCTGTACTCTTCGTTAGTCATCGTTTCATTCCTTCTCGGCAGTATCTATGCGTTTTGAGATCTGCTCGAGCTTTGCTTCATACCCGTTTAAAAGCTTCTCGCAGTGAGCCGTAAGCGCCATACCGCGCTCATATAGCTTCATCAGTTCGTCAAGAGGAACGGACGCGGAACTCATCTTTTCGACGATGTCCGAGAGTTCCTCCATCGCTTTTTCGTATGTAAGATCAAGATCCATTTCTTTACTCCGATTCGGTAATATTCGTAACAAGCGCGGAAGCGGAACCTCCCGCCATTTTAATTCCGATCTTCTTATCCGGCTGAAGCATCGATACGTTCCCTAAGAGCTTCCCGTCCTCGTCGGTGATGACCGAATAGCCCCTTTTGATGACCTTATCGGGATCCATCGCGTCGAGCCTGCTTTTGAGTCCGTTCAGTACGTTTCCGGCAGACGATAACCCGGATGACGCTGCGTTATCGATAATCACGCGGTTTCTTTCAAGTCTTTCACGGTAGATCCCGATAACGTGAGCGGGGTTCGCCATAGCCGAGGAGGTCCGTATGCGCCCGATTGAGCTTCTTGCCTCGAACAAGGCGTCGGATACGATCATATTGAGCGTATCTCTTCTTGCAATAACATTCGATAAAAGAGCCGAATACTCGGGACAGCACAGCTCCGCCGCTGCGGACGGGGTGTTCGCCCTGAGATCCGCGGCGAGATCGGCAATGGAATAATCGATCTCATGCCCGACGGCGCTCACGACAGGAACGGATGAAGCCGCGATCTCCCTAGCGACAGCCTCGTCGTTGAACGCGCTCAGGTCCTCGTTGCTTCCTCCTCCGCGTCCGACGATTATTACGTCGCATTTACCCGAGCGGCTCAGCGTTCCGACTGAGGAAACGATCTCCTTCGGCGCGTTTACGCCCTGAACGGAACACGGCGCGAACAGAATGTTCATCATCGGAAAGCGCCTTTTTACGACCTTAACAATATCGTGTATCGTCGCTCCCGTCGCGCTCGTCGCAACACCGATCGTTTTCGGCAGAACAGGAAGCGGACGTTTGTTATCGAAAACACCCTCCGCAAGAAGCTTTTTCTTTAACTGCTCGATCCTTAAGTATTCCTCGCCGACGCCGTCCTTTGCCATGCTCTCAACGCAAAGCTGATACTTGCCGTCCTTGGGATAGACGGTGACGTAACCTCGGGCGATGATCTTCATACCGTCTTCAGGCGGAAAGTCCAGAACAGATGCGTATTTTCTGAACATCACGCAGCTTACGGATGCGTCTTGATCCTTTAAAGTAAAATAGAGATGTCCGGATGAGTGACGCTTAAAGCCGCTGATTTCACCGGACACCTTTACACTTCTTAAACGGGGATCGCTTCCGAGCACTCCGTCAACATATCTATTAAGCTCTGATACGGTAATGACGATCTTCTCTGCCATGATTTATTCTTCGTTAGAGCGCAGAATACTGCCAAGAATGCCGTTGATAAACTTGGGGGAATCATCGCCGCCGTACTTCGTCGCGATACGGACGGCCTCGTTTACAATTACCTTGCGAGGCGCTTTTTTGTCGTATAAAAGCTCGTATACGGCGACACGAAGCACGGACGCATCGATCTTCGGCATACGATCGATCGCCCAGCCCTTGGACTTTGAGCTGATCAATTCGTCGATCGCCTCTCTGTTCATGCTGATGCCGTCGACGATGGAGTTCGCGAACTCGACGTCTTCGGCGAGAGGTTCAGCATCGATCCCGGAGATCTCAGAGACCGTCGCATAGGTATCGTCGCAGCCGAACAGCTTTTCGTAAGCCATTTTGACCGCGATCTCTCTTGCTGCTTTTCTGCTCATGATACGTGCCTCGATCAGCTGATCCTGGCAGCCGTATTGGGAGTATAGGTGTTGACGACCATAAAGGCGATCTGCGTAACGGTCACGCCTGCATAGGTCTCGATGTATTCCTTGAGCTCCTTGCGGACCTTCTCGCTGAGTTCGGGAATATTGGTGTCGGCAAGCACGATGGCTTTGAGCGAAATGCTGACGGTGCTGTCGGGTGCGATAGCGACTTTGCTGGAGCACTCGCGGATACGGTTCTGGGATTTGACGTATTTCTGCGCCATGCTGTCAACGCACGCCGCGCTGATATAAACTGAGCCGTTTTCGTCGGAAACGAGAAGAGACGCGTTGTTCGTTTCTTCCTTGACCTTGGGTTTTCCGCTGGTAAAGAGCAGCTTGATCGCAATGATCCCGAGAATCGCGCATACGGCTATGACGCCTATGCGGATGTAGAGGAACGTACCGCTGCCGGTAATGATCTCATTGATCGTATAGATTATGCTGTCAGCGGGAAAAACGCCGACCAGACAAAGAATAATGAAAGTCATAGCGGCGATGAAAACAAGAAGCAGAAAACCAAGAAGCAATCTGTCGATCAAACGAGGTTTCATTTGTGACCCCTTTCTGTGGTAAATAATAAATGGTTACTTAACCCTTGCTTCGATCTCGGGCTTATCCTTTTTCTTGTCGACCTTTTCGGGCTCTTCGAAGGTAACGCTCTGAACGACGACGTTGACTTCGACAACGCGGAGGGATGTCATGGTCTCGATGGCGTTCTTTACTTCCTTCTGGATGTTGGCGCAGACGTCCTGTAGACGGTAGCCGTACTTGACGTTTACGCTGAGATCGACGGCGGTCTCTTCCTGACCGACTTCAACGTGAACGCCCTTTGTGAGGTTCTTTTTCGTAAAGATACCCGAAATGCCTTCTATTACGGTGCCGGAAAGACCGGAAACGCCGTCAACCTCGGAAGCGGCCAGGCCGGCAATGGTAGCAATTACATCGGGGGCGAAAACGACCTTGCCGTTTTCCGCTACGCTGATATCGGTTACAACTTCTTTATCCATTTCCATAGGTAAAGACCTCCTGAATGTATTGATAATAAATTATAACAAATATTCGCCTGTTTGTAAAGTGTCCATTGCCGGCTTATTTTATAACAAAATCCTGTTTACTTTATGCTCCGAGCGAAATTCTGACCGATGACGCGGGCAGTCCCGTTTCGGTCATGACGATGTCGAGTATCCTCGCGACCTCTTCGTCGGATAATGTTTCACTGTCGATGATAACTGTAATAGAGTTTCCCTGATATGTCGCTGCCGCGTCGGTGAACCCCTTGCCCCTTATCTGACTCTCAATGGCGAATTCCTTTTCCATCTTGCTTACAAGCTCGAAAAGCCTTGCCTGCGCGTCCTTCATCGTTTCCGCATCGGTCATTTCAGAATTGATGATCGATCTTAAGTAGTCGATCTCCTGCGCGCGCACCTCGCTTCGCTCAGTCCTGAACGCGTTGAAATAATCGTTGAACACGTTCGCGGACGTTTCTTTGGACGCGTCGTCCGGAACCGCCGTCGGATCAGCTCCCAGCACGTTTGTAACACCGTCTCGATTCAGCTTCAGGTTCAGCCATACCGACCCGGCAAGAAGCAGCAGCGCGACCGCAAGCACAATGATGAACTTTTTGTTTTTTCTTAATTTGCCCATGTTTTTCTCCTTTTACCTCTTATGAAATACGTTTATTTTCGAAGGCTCTATTGACAGTACCGTTTTTACGGCTTCTATCAGCGCGGCCTTTACTTTCAGGTCGTTTGCTCCCTCCGCTACGACGATAACTCCTTTGACGGTTTTCGGCCGGATCCCGGTCTCAATATCGTCCGAAGCGTTACCGGTCGCTTCGTTTTCAAAGGTTATCATTACCGAAACGTTCCCCGCACCGTCTATCTCGGAGAGTATTATCTCGAGTCTCTTTTCGAGATCGTGTTCCGAAGCAGAAAAGGCGGCAGGTGTTTCGGACGGCATTTCTAAGATGGCAGTGTCCTTCCTCTTACCGCATGATATGCCGCCCGTTACCAGAAATATGAATACTGCAAAAAGTATTGCGATCGCATAAACCGTGATCTCGAGTTTCCTGTTGTCGCGGAGCTTATACAATAAATCCTTTATCAAACCTTTATTCATATGGCACCTCACAAGATCAATTTCGTCAAAGGCTCTAACAGAAGCAGCGTTTCCAACAGATACAGAATGGTTTTTACTCCGCGGTATACTCCTTTGTCAGGAAAAAGCATATCCGCTATAAGAATCAGAAACGACATTCCGATAAGCCGGGCAGCAATCTTATACATTTCGCTCACCAGAGACCAGCCGCGATCCCGCCCGACGCTAATATCATAAGGATCGTCAGCAAAAACATAGCTCCGGAAACAGCGACGCAAGCAAACAGATTCGTAACCGTCTCAGCACAGCATTTATACAGCTTGACAACCCTTTTATCGGATGCCGCTCCGCTTACCGCTGCGGATACGCGGAACACGAATGCTCCGGACGCAAGGACGATCACCGGCTTTGCTATCTTAAACAAAAGGATCAACATAGCGCATACGCCGATACCGTTCTTAACGAGAAGCGCGCATCCCATTACGCTGTCGACAGTGCCGCCTATCATCCCCCCGACGATAGGAACCATCTTGCCCAATGCATACTTTGAAGTCCTGATCATAACTCCGTCCCTTGCTCCTGCAGTAAGGCCGTTTACGGCTATCACGCCGAAATAGACGGTTGAGATCAAACCGAGTATCCATTTAACGGACTTTCTTAAAAACGAGATAAGCCCGTCGAGCCTTTCTCCTTCGGTGATTACCGAAACCCCTGAGAGAACACCGAACGCAACAACAAGCGGCAAAACGATTCGCTTGACAGTCATGATCACGCCATGGTTAAGCAGTGTGAAAACAGGGCTGAATATCCTTAATGACGCTCCCGACCCCACTGCCGCAAGCGAAGCGCTTATGATAGGCGCGGTTTTTTCGGACAGATCCGACATCGACGTCATCGTTTTCTCGGCAACGGTAATATATGAGCCGAGCATGCCGACGGATATGATCACGGAAGACGCGCATAAAGCTACCGACAGAGTCTTTTTTACTCCTTCGTCCGGTATCACAACGGAGAAGCACGTAAGGATTGCGGAAGATACCAGCAAAGCCGATGCCCCTGCGGTTTTTCTAAACTCATTTTTAATCATCAATACGACCGTATCGAATATGGATCCCGGGTTTTCAGAAGTTCCGCTGTCGACAAGCCTGAACACATATTCCGTTATAGATCCCGCATTGACCGAACCTGACGCCGCTATCTCTTCAAAGTATCCGTCCCAATCCGAAAAGTCTATTCCTTCAAGCTGCCTTTTGATTTCTTCTTCAATATCTTCTTCACCCGAAGCCTCTGCGTACACCTCGGATGAAAACATAATAAGCAATACCGACGTCAGTATCAATATGATCGTTTTCAGATTCTTCATAGGTAATCTCCGACAAGCTGAAGTACTGTGCCAAACACCTTTATAAACGACGGAATTACCATTGACGCCATGATCACTCTTCCGCAGATCTCGACCTTTGAAGAAAGAGCGCTCTCTCCCGCGTCTTTGCAGATATCCGAGGCCGACTGAGTTATGTATGCCGTACCCGTCGCTTTGAATACGGTCTCAAGTACTTCGCCATCAATGCCTGTATTTTTGACAAATTTCGTTATTTGATCTGCGATCCCCGTAAATTCAGATACGGCTAAAACTACAAGAATGATTCCTCCCGCTATCGCAGTCTGCATACCGAGCTCCGGCTTTATGTTTTTCAGCGTTACCGTAAGAACAACGGTAACGATAGCAATTCCGGCAATCCTGAATACGTCCATAAATCAATATAGATCGAACAGTTTTCTTAAGTTATCAAAGAGCGAACCGGTAAGGCTCAATACGATCGTAATAACGATAATAAGCCCCGCCAGAGCCGTCAGCATCGATATGTCGTCCCTTCCCGACTGTTTCAGCAGCTGACAAGCTACTGCAACGGCAATTCCGATTCCTGCAATTTTGAAAACAACTTCTATTCCCATTTTTTCAATTACATCCTACATTACGATGATCGCAGCTGCAGCGCCTGCAAGCAGTGACAGAGAAAGCGTAAGTCTGACCCTTTCCTCGCTTGACTTCTTTGCTTTTGCAGCATACTCCTCAAGCTTTTCCGTTAATATCCTTATCCGGTCTGCTTCTGCAGAGCTCTCGAAAGCACATGTCTCCGGAAGCAGCTTTTCAAAAAGATCTGGCAAAGTAGGATCGATCCTTGATCCCGCGGATCTTAAGAACGCATTTCTGAACGAATAGCCTTTTTTCGTTGCGTCATATATTTCGCTCCACAGCTGTTTATGAAGCCCTTTTTTCGATAGATGATACAGGACATCTTCGTAATTCCTTCTGCCGAAACGTATTTCGTTTTCCATCTCCTTCAGATCTGTGATCAGTCCTGATACAGTTTCACGTTTTTTCTTTTCTCTCTCCCTGAAAACGATCCCGTAAAGTGAGCATGTCAAGAAAAGCAGACCTGCGGATGTAAACCTGAAGAAGCTCATACTTTTAACGGAATGATTCTCAATAGACTGCCGTTCCGTTTAAGTAGAAGAATCCGTTTGAATACGCCGGATTCAATTAGATCGCGGATAGGTCCGCGCATATTAAGCTCGTCTCTGCTTCTTGCGTGCGCGCTTGCAATAATGCATACACCGCATCCGGAGGCTTCCTTAACGGCTTCTGCGTCTTTTTGTGACCCGATCTCATCGGTAATTATGACTTCGGGACTCATCGTTCTGATGAACATCGAAATGGATTCAGCCTTTGGCGTAAGCTCAAAAACGTCCGTCCTTGCGCCAATAGAATAAGCGGGCACGCCGTCAATGCAGCCCGCAATCTCGCATCTTTCGTCCGCGATACATACTTTATGTGCGTCTGCGCCTATTCCGTCAGAGAGGCATCTTGCTATGTCTCGAAGCAGCGTCGTCTTACCCCCTCCCGGTCTTGAGACGATAAGGGTCGACACAGGGGATCCTTTTTCGATAATGAAGCTGATGGTGTCCTTCGAACATCCGATCACCTCGTTAGCCACGCGGATATTGAACGAGCTTACATCTGTAAGCCTTATGATCTTTCCGTTGTCCGAAACCGCTTTGCCGCACACGCCCACACGTATACCGCCGTCGTAAGATATAAACCCCTGTTTCAGTTCGTCTTCGTGAGCGTAGATAGAATGTCTGCATAACTTTTCAAGCAGATCGGAAGAATCTTTTTTTGTGAAAACAAGTTCTTCGAGCATGTACTCGCCGTCGGAGAATACGATCTGAGGAGGTCTTCCGGATCTTAACCTTATCTCTTCAACGGATCGACCGGAGCAAACCGAAGTTACCTCATCCGCAAACGATTTCGGAAGAAGCGAAATGATCGATTTAAGTTGATTACTTAAGAACGCTTCCAAATGATCCTCTCCTTCCTTTAGATTTCGATGAATACTATGAAAGTGAGGATGGTTATATGATAAACGGTTCTGTTATACGAGTGTATTGATTTTTCTATACGGTCGTATAGCAATTCCGTTGGCGCTTGCTTTTATGATTGCGCAAAGAACGGAAATGATAATCCCTGAGAGCTGAAGAAACAGACACGTCTCCGTCAGTTGCAATGAACTGAACCCTGAATTTAGAACTTCATAGAAGTATTTTGCCGTTAGGAAAGCAGGCGGAAGCATCCCCGCAAAACCGAGAGCAAATCTCAAGCCGGTGAAATATGCCGCTATGCCTACAACAATCAAAAGTATTATTGAGGAGATGGTTCCGTTTACGTTTGTGAGCGGGATAAGGGCAAGAGCGATAAACATTGATAATGGAATAATGAACCATGAACTAAGACTAATTTCGCGGTTGAACGAGTTTCCGAAGAACCATACAACAATCAGAATGCTTGCGGCGGAAATAAGAGCTTCATCTCGGACCGTGATAATGGAAGTCTTTAAAGCGCATGTGCACAGCAGAAAAAACAAGACGCTGCGTCGGTCTGCACCTGACGCGTAAAGAGTTCTCGATCCAATTCCGGATGCCGTCAGAATGGACGCAATAAGTATCAGCATCGTGCTTATCGACATAAAAAATACCTCGCAACATTTTTTAAAAGTATTTGCGAGGTAAGTTGAAAATATAATTATTTAAGCTTCAGATATGCGGCCATCGATCCGGTATCCTTCCCGTCGCGCCTGTAAGAATAGAACAGGTCTTTTTCCTCCATAGTGCAATGATTCATTAAGGAGATATTGTTTTCGTCAAGCCCTGCGTCAAGAAGCTGAATTACTGCCGCCGCATGAAGCGAAACATAAGCCTTATCAGATTTACTTCCGGTGCCATAAGTGAGGATATCGGGACAGTCGAACTCCTTCTCGAATGCCTTGCCTAGCTCGAGATCGACCTCAAAGCATTTTTCGCAGATACATGGGCCTGCCGCTGCTATCAGTTCCGAAGGATCGGACCCGAATTCTTTCTGCATTCTTTCGACCGTGCGCTGACCGATGCGCGCAAACATCCCCTTCCAACCAGCATGAGCAAGCCCTATCGCTTTATGCTTACTATCGTAAAAGAAAAACGCGCTGCAGTCGGCATGACAGGTAACGAGCGTAACGGAAGGGTCGTTGGTCACAAGCCCGTCGGAGTACTCGAGCGGTTCCCTGTCGAGTCCCCTGCCTCTGTCTTCTCCTGTCAGCCTCAGTATCTTCGATCCGTGCTCATGCCTTACGAGCGCAAGATCGTCATAGTCAAGACCGTAAGCGGAGCAAAGAATGCGGTAATTGTTAAGGATATTCGAAATCGGCTCATTACGGCTCGTCCCGAGATTGAGCGTGTCAAAAGGCGGAGCGCTTATCCCGCCTATCCTCGTTGAGAAACCGTGGTCAATACCTTTTTCGTCAGAAAAACGACGGGATCGGATCAAACCGACCCCATTTGATTCAACGTAATAATCGTCCTTAACAACGCTTGAAAGGAGTTTTTTCGCGTTATTGGGCATTATGATCACCGAGCAGCTTTTTGAGTTCCTCGAAGAAAGTGTTGCTGTCCTTGAAATCGCGGTAAACGGATGCGAACCTTACGTACGCGACCTCATCGAGATCCTTGAGCTTTTTCATCACGAGCTCGCCGATCTTGATGGTGGTGACCTCCTGCTCGAGAGTGTTGTTGATCTCCCTTTCGACGTCCTCAACGAGAGCGTCCATTGCTGCTGCGGAGACGGGACGTTTCTCGCAGGACTTGCGTACTCCTCTTAAGATCTTGCTGCTGTCAAAGGGCTCTCTAGTACCGTCGCGCTTGACGACGATTATCGGCATCTCCTCAACCTTTTCGTAGGTGGTGAATCTGCGGCCGCAGTTCATGCATTCGCGTCTGCGCCTTATCGCCGTTCCGTCCTCGGTCGGCCTTGAATCAACGACCTTGCTGTCGGTACACTGACAGAATCTGCATTTCATATGATACGCGTTCCTTCCTTTCATTCGTTCATAGATATTGTATCACATCTTTTTTAAAAACGCTATATGTAATCTAAAATAATCTGTCAGCTGACGGTTTCAGCCTGAACGAGTATAACGTCGTCGCCGATCTTCTGAATCTTGCAGTACGGGATAACTATCTCGTCTCCGCTTCTGATAAGTCCGAAGAACTTTAACGGGCCGGGAACCACGATCGCCGTGATCTGACCGGTGGATTCATCAAGCTCGAGATCGGAAATACATCCGAGCCTCGCCCCGTCGCAAACATTTATGATCTCTTTTCGTCTTAATTCGGAAAAAGTTGTTTCTGCCATGACCGTTCTCCCTTTATTTATTGATTAGATATTATGCCGTAAGGTAACAAATATTGACTGTATCCGATCGCTCCTAATGCCAATACTTCTTAAAAAGGAGATCAAAAACATGAAAGATTCATTTTTCAAGTGTCTTATAACCGCACTGATAACAGCAGCGGCATGCTTAATTATTTACTCGTTCGCGTTCTGTACGGTCATGAAATTTATTAAAAAACCGAAAGAAAGCAGCGAGACGGAAAAAATTGGCACGTCAAAGCCGGAAAAGTCCCTGCAGGCAGAAGATTATTCAGATATAGACGCTGGTGAGTTAAGACCGATAAGGTCTATAATCGACTTCATCGCTACAGGAGAAACCAGGTATTTTCTTGATGCAATGGATCCCGGACAGAGGATAGATTTGCCGGACGCAAGCGAAATTAACCTTATAAGCGAGCTGAAAGAGAATACTGCTGAACTGATAAGATCGAAAGTAATGTCAATGCTTTCCGGCGAGATCACAGGTATAGATTATGAATTGATCTCGTCGAAAGACGTTTCAGGCGGAGACGATTCGGAAAGAGAGCTCGAGATACGAATTACGGTCGAAACAAATAAAGAAACGCATGAGTTCATAATAACACCACGCGTTAGATTCAGAGACGGAAGATGGTATTTGAAAATACCCGAATTAACCGATCTGATACCATTTAAACAAGCAGCTTGAGCGCGTCGCGAATATTCCTGACTGTAATAAGATTCACGCCCTCGACCTTTTTGAGGCTTGAAGATCTCGGTGCGATCACGTTTTCATAACCGCGCCTCGCGCACTCATTAACCCTGTTGAGAAGGCGGTCCACGGAGCGGATCTCGCCGGTAAGGCTGACCTCGCCGATCACGACAGTTCGCTCGGGAAGACGCTTGTCAAACACGGATCCGGCTACCGAAAGGAGCACGGAAAGATCCGCCGCTCTGTCGTCGACTCTGATCCCGCCTACGGCATTGGTGTAGACGTCCTTGTCGCCAGTGCGGACGCCTGCCCTTCTCTCAAGAACGGCCAGAAGGAGCATCAAACGACTGCTGTCCATGCCCGCCGCCATACGCCTCGGGTTGGCGAAAATCGTTGTCGAAAGAAGCGACTGGATCTCAACGAGTATAGGACGGTTGCCCTCCATAATGCAGGTGACGGCGCATCCGGAATCGTTCGTGCCCGAAAGGAACATCCGGGAAGGATCGGACACCTCCGCCATACCGTCGCCGCGCATCTCGAAAATGCCGATTTCGTTAGTCGAACCGAAGCGGTTTTTGACTGCTCGGAGAAGTCTGAAAGAATCATGGCGATCTCCTTCGAAGTATAAAACGGTATCGACCATGTGTTCAAGCATCCTGGGGCCTGCGATAGCGCCTTCCTTCGTAACGTGACCGACGATAAACACCGCACAGCCGTTGACCTTGGCGATCCTTATAAGCGAAGCGGTGACCTCCCTGATCTGTGTCACTGAACCTGCGGCGGACGCGACGTCGGTGCTGATCATAGTCTGGATACTGTCGATGATAAGAAAAGCGGGCTTGGTACGCTCGACCTCGTTTTCTATGGCAGAAATGCTCGTCTCTGTCATAACGAGAAGGTCACCCGATACTCCGCAGCGCTCGGCGCGAAGCTTGAGCTGAGCTTTGGATTCCTCGCCGGAAACGTACAATACGGGAGCGTTTTTGATAAGATTGCCCGCAGCCTGCAAAAGGAGCGTGCTTTTTCCGATACCGGGATCGCCGCCGAGAAGAATAACGGATCCCGCTACGATGCCTCCGCCGAGAACGCGGTCGAACTCAGCAATGCCGGTGTTCGTGCGCGAGGCTTCCTTGCAGTCGACGTCCTTCAGCTTGACGGCGCCCGAGCCGAAGGTTATCGCGCTGCGCTTAGGAGCTTCTGAAACATTCATTTCAACAAGCGTGTTCCAGCTGCCGCACGAAGGGCAGCGGCCGAACCACTTGCCGGTCTCATAGCCGCATTCGCCGCAGACAAACTTGGTTTTTTCTTTGCTCATCGGTTGAATCCTTCTCAGTCTTTCGGTATCTTGACGAATTTCAGAACGTCGCGCTCCCTAGTTGTTACGTCCATCCAGATAACGTAACCTTCGCCCGCGCCTAGCAGCTGTACGAGCTCCCTTTCGGGCGAGATGCGGAAGCTTTCGCGGGAGTTGAAAAGATAAACGTATACGGCCTCGTCAATGCTGTACGCGACGAAGTACTCGTCGATAAAGAAATCGACCGCGCCATTGGCGATTTGTTTGATATCGGTTATCTCGTCGCCGTTGATCTTTGCGACGAACAGCGTTGAGTTTTCGCTGTGATGTGCGTCAATCCACGCGATGTACTGTCCGTTGATCTCGGGGTCGTGGACGTATCCGTCGATATTGTAATCCTTTATGCCTGAGCTTGATAAAGAGATGTGACGGATAACGCTTGACATCCTCCCGTCTTCATAGCGCTGAGTGCCCTCGGCAGCCCATATTAGCACGCCGTCGTTCATATAAGGAGCGCTCGTTCCGTAAGACGAGGAAGTGAACATCGCGACGACGGTAGTTTCCTCGGTCTCGAGGTCGCAAACAAACAGCTTGTCGCGGCTCGTGCCGGTCCTCTCGATCCACGTGATATAGTGACCGTCGAGCCTAAGCTCCGGTTGACCGGTATAGACTTTCTTTATAATTATCGGATCCGAATCGAATTGACCGAAGCGGTACGCACAGATATCCCCGCCGCCCTTCGAGTTGGCGTCGAGGAAAACGAGCCATTCGTCATTGAAAACAGGATAGATGAAATGGACGTTTTTCGGTCTTATTGGAAGCTCTGTCACTGAACCTATCGTTGGATCGTACAGGAGAAGCGCGCACATGCGCACGTTATCCCCGACGATCTTGCCTGCCGAAAAGAGCATCTTACCTCCGCTGAACGAGGGATCCCCGAACCAATAGTATTGAAGATCGGGAGGCAGTACGACCTCCCTCTCCTCCTCCTCGGGATCGAAGAAGGTCATGGGATGAGGCGTCGGAGTAGGCTCGGGAGTATAGTAAGGAGTCGGAGTAACGACGAGGACGTCTTCCTTTGCAAGCTTCTTGGTTATGCTTGCGATTATCCCGTCGGGCGGAAGCGGCGTGTCAACGTGGAAAACCGATTCAAGAACGACCATTACCGTAAGAGTCAAGAAAGCAAGAGCGGCTAGTCCTGCAAGCACAAAAAGAGCAAGCTTTACAAAAGGCCACCAGTTGCTTGCGTTCAAAGACCTGCGGCGTTTATTGTATCTCTTTCTGCGGTAACGTTTTTTCAATTAAATAGGCTCCTTAACAGCACTTTTCCTTATTATACCACTTTTATAGAAAAATAAAAAGGGGCATATAGCCCCTTATCCTATCAAATCAGATCAATTCTTCTTGCAGCAGCAATCCTTATGGAGCAGCTTATAGATGAGAGCCGCAAGGATACCGCCGGCAAGAGGAGCCACGAGGAATACCCAGTACTGAGAGATCGCGGCATTGTCGCTCTGGAGCATCTTGATGAAGGCAGGTCCGAAGGTCCTGGCGGGGTTGACGGAAGTGCCGGTGAATGAGATGCCAAGGATGTGGACGAGAGTAAGAGCGAAGCCGTTTACGATGCCCGCGCCGTGGAAGTCGGCCTTGGCGGTGGTGCAGAGTACCGTGTAAACGAACAGGCAGGTAAGAACGACCTCAATGATGATCGCCTGCCAGATGGCAAGGCTGCCGATGGAGTTCGTTCCGAGAGGAGTCGCGGGTACGAATACGGCAAGCAGGGCCGCGCCGGCGATAGCGCCGAGGAACTGGGAAATAACGTAGCCGATGAACTCGCCGATCTTCATACGCCCGTCAATGAGCATGGCGATGGACACGGCGGGGTTGATGTGCGAACCGGAGATGTTGCCGATCGTGTAGATGCTGGCGATAAGCGCAAGGCCGAAGCCGAGAGCGACGACGATGCTGAAGACGCCCATGTTGTCATTGGGGATGACGCAGGCGATACCGCAGGCGAAGAACACAAGGAAGAAAGTGCCGAGGAATTCGGCGATCAGTTTCTTGAAAGTTTTCATATGATGCCTCCTATATTTGGTATGTATATAATATTACGGATTAGATGAAAAATCAATACCCGTGTGAAAAAATCTTTGAATTATCGAAATACAGCCTCTTCTTGCGGCGATGACTGGTTTTTATTTCCTTCAAAAGTACTTTTCGTTGACAAAAAAAATATGATATGTTATATTATATCAAGGAAAAAGTTCTGAAATGCTTTTTTCGAGGATGTTCCAAATGACTTGGCATTAACGCGGTCTCTCTCATGTGTATGAGCCGAAAAGGAGGATTCATGTCAAACGCTTATTTCACCATCACACGACCTGACAACGACGCTTTCCGAGGCTATTTGCCCGGATCGAAAGAACGCGCTGAATTAAAGGAAGAGCTTGAGCTCCAGTCCGCAAAAGTCGTTAAGATCCCGCTGATCATCGGCGGAAAAGAGATCTTCACAGAGAAAACAATCAAAGTCACCATGCCGCACGATCACGGTCACGTGATAGCCGAATGTTCAATGGCCGGCGAAAGTGAGCTTGCCATGGCTGTCGACGCCGCGCTTTCGGCCAAGAAAGCCTGGGAGGATATGCCGTGGGAACACCGTTCGGCGATATTCCTCAAGGCTGCCGATATGATCACCGGCCCCTACCGCAAGGTCCTTAACGCCTCTACCATGATCGGCCAGTCCAAGACCGTGTTCCAGGCAGAGATCGATATCGCGGAGCTCGCGGACTTCCTGCGCTTCGGCGTATGGTCCGCCCAGGAGATATTCAAGGATCAGCCCGGATCCATCCACGGCATCTGGGACCGCCAGGACTACCGCGCTCTCGACGGATTCATCTGCGCGATCACGCCCTTCAATTTCACCTCCATCGGCGGAAACCTTCCCATGGCCCCCGCTATCGTCGGCAACGTCGCCGTATGGAAACCCTCCCGCACCGCCGTGCTTTCCAATTATTATTTCATGAAGCTGCTTATGGACTGCGGTCTTCCCGCGGGAGTTATCAACTTCGTTCCGTGCAGCGGCAGCGACATGGCGAAATACGTCATCTCCCGCAAGGAACTTGCCGGCTTCCATTTCACAGGATCCACCGAAGTTTTCCAGAGCGTCTGGAAGCAGATCGGCGAGAACATAGCTTCTTATAACAACTATCCACGCATCGTCGGCGAGACCGGCGGCAAGGATTACATATTCGCTCATAACACCGCAAAGATCCGCCCGCTCGCCGCGGCACTCATCCGCGGCTCCTTCGAGTTCCAGGGTCAGAAGTGTTCCGCCTGTTCCCGCGCGTTCATTCCCGCGAGCATCTGGCCTGACGTGCTTTCGACCATGAAAGAAATGATGAAGGAAGTCAAGATGGGCGACGTTAAGGATTTCGACACCTTCCTCGCCGCCGTCATCGACAAAGCGTCCTACGACCGCTGCAAGGGCTATATCGACCGCGCGAAAGAGAGTCCCGACTGCGATATCGTTATCGGCGGAGGCTGCGACGATTCGAAGGGCTGGTTTGTCGAGCCTACGGTAATCGTCTGCAAGAAGCCCGATTACGAATCCATGGTGAACGAGATCTTCGGGCCCATCGTTTCCGTATACGTCTATCCCGATGATGAACTTGAAAAGACGCTCAAGATCTGCGACGAGGCCTCCCCCTACGCTCTGACCGGCGCGATCTTCGGTCAGGACCGCGAAGCTATCGTCATGATGGAAAAGGCGCTCCTGCACTCTGCGGGCAACTTCTATATCAACGACAAGTGCACCGGCGCTGTTGTCGGTCAGCAGCCTTTCGGCGGCGCGCGGAAGTCCGGCACTAACGACAAAGCGGGCACGGCTCTCAATATGATCCGCTGGATGAGCCCGCATTGCGTAAAAGAGACCTTCAACCCCTCCGACGCGATCGTCTACCCGTATATGTCGGAAAAGTAATTTAGCAGCATAATCGTTTTTGAAAGGAAATGCGGATATGAGGATTACCCAACACCCGATACTTACCTTTGACCGCGGCAAGGAGATCAACTTCACCTTCAACGGTCAGCCTATGAAGGGCTATGAAGGCGAAACGATCGCGGCGGCGCTCCATGCCGCAGGCGTGAAAGTGCTTGGCAAGAGCCTTGAAAAGCACCGTCCCCGCGGATTTTACTGCGCTATCGGCAACTGCGCTTCATGTCAGATGATCGTAGACGGCGAGCCTAACGTCCGTACCTGTATCACTCTCCTTAAGGAGGGCATGACGGTAGAGACGCAGGAAGGCAAAGGGAGGATCAAATGAGAGAGGTTGAACTTTTAATAATCGGCTCCGGCCCTGCCGGTCTGTGCGCCGCCATATCTGCTGCGTCCTCCGGCGCGAAAGTGCTCATCCTCGAGCGCACCTTCAAGCCCGGCGGACAGCTCGTCAAGCAGACGCATATGTTCTTCGGCTCCGAGAGCCAGTACGCTTCCCACAGGGGCGTCGACATTGCCGGCATACTGCTTAAAAAGGTCGAGGAATTCGGCGACAAGATCGAGATAATGCTCAACGCGACTGCGGTCGGCTTCTACGAGGACAACGTTGTCACCGTGCTTAAGGATGAGAAAGAGTATTTCAAGATCAAAGCCGATTCCGCTATCTGCGCAACCGGCGCTTTCGAAAAGTCCCTCGCCTTCCCCAACAATGACCTGCCCGGAATCTACGGAGCAGGCGCCGTACAGACGCTGATGAACGTTTACGGTATCCGCCCCGGCAATCGCGTCCTTATGGTCGGCGCGGGAAACATCGGCGTTATCGTAAGCTATCAGCTCATGCAGGCAGGCATTGATGTAGCTGCCGTTCTCGACGCCGCGCCGCGCATCGGAGCATATCTCGTGCACGCGTCTAAGCTCGCAAGAATGGGCGTGCCAATACTTACCTCACATACCGTCAAGGAAGCAATCGGAAAGGACTGCCTCGAGGCCGCAGTTGTCTGCGAGGTCGACGATCATTTCAAGCCCATTCCGGGTACCGAGAAGCGCTATGACGTAGACGTAATGTGCATCTCCGTCGGCTTGAGTCCTTTGAACGAGCTTCTCGCTATGCGCGGAGTTGAAATGAAATACGTTCCTCAGCTGTCGGGTTCCGTTCCCATGAGGACCGAATCCTGCGAGACCAGCATCCCCGGCATATTCGTTGCGGGCGACGCCTCCGGCATTGAGGAGGCAAGTTCTGCAATGGCCGAAGGTTATCTTGCGGGCCTGTGCGCCGCCGCGAAGCTCGGTCACGTTCCCGAGGACTTCGAGAAGCGTAAGGCGGAATATCTTAAGCAGCTTGAAGGCTTAAGGTCCGGCCCCGTCGGCGACCGCATCCGCGCGGGAATGAAATCAAGTCAGCTTTAAGGAGGAATGAATATGTTTGAGAAAACAGGTGTGGCCACACGTGAAATGGTCATGACGAAATTTCCTCCCATCGAGAGGATCAACAAGGGACCCATCGCGATAGTCGAATGCTATCAGAAGATCCCCTGCAACCCCTGCCAGACCGCCTGCCCCTTCGGTGCGATACATATAGGCGAAGATATCAACAACATTCCCGAAAGGGATGAGAACGTCTGCACCGGCTGCGGTATGTGCGTTGCGAAATGCCCCGGGCTTTCCATTATGATCGTCGACGGTTCCAAATCAGAGGATACGGTCGAGTTCCGCATCCCCTATGAGTTCATGCCGCTGCCCGAAGTCGGCGAAAAGGTCGTTGGCCTTGACCGCGCAGGGAACCCCGTCTGCGAAGCAAAGGTCATAAAGGTAATGAATCCCCCGTCCTTCGACCGCACTCCGGTCGTAACGCTCGAGGTTGGCCGCGAGTTCCTCTACGACTTCAGAAACTTCAGAAGGGAGGCGTGATCATATGGATGAGAACACTATCATTTGCCGCTGTTCCGACGTCACTCTGAAGGACATAAGAGACCTTATCGCCCAGGGTTACGTTACATATGACGAAATCAAGCGCATTACGCGCATCGGTATGGGCCCGTGCCAGGGCAAGACATGCGGACAACTCGTCCTGAGGGAGATCGCCAACGCGACAGGTCAGAACATTGCCGATCTTAAGTTCCACAACATCCGCCCCCCTGTGGTCGGCGTGAAGCTCCATCTTATCGCAGAGGAGGCCGCAAAGAATGAAGACTAAAGCTGATATCGTAATAATCGGCGCAGGAATGTCCGGCTGTTCCATAGCCTATAACCTTGCCATACGCGGCGCAAAGAATATCGTGGTGCTTGAAAAGAGCTTCATCTGCTCCGGTTCCACAGGCGCCTGCGGCGCAGGATTCCGTATGCAGTGGGGCACCGAGATGAACTGCCGTATGTCCAAATTCTCCACGGAGTTCTTTGAGCACGCGAACGACATCCTCGAATACGACGGCGACATTGAGCTTCGTCAGAGCGGTTATCTGATGATTGCAGATACCGAAAAGGAGCTCACCCAGTTCAAAAAGAACATTGAGGTCCAGCACGCCTGCGGAATCCCCTCGCGAATGGTCAGCCTTGAGGAGGCCAAGGAGATCGTTCCCCACCTCAACACCGATATCCTTTCCGGCGCCGCTTACTGCCAGAAGGACGGCTTCCTGAACCCCCACAAGACGACCGACGCGTTCTATAAGGCCGCGAAGAGGCTCGGCGTTGAGTTCAACACCTTCACGGAGGTCACCGGGATCAAGGTCGAGAACAGCAGGATCGTCGGCGTTGAGACCAACAAGGGCTATATCGAGACCCGCGTGGTGGTCAATGCGGCGAACGCATGGTCTCAGGGCATCGCGAAGATGGTCGGCGTAGAGCTTCCGCTGTATTCCGAGAGGCATCAGATACTCGTCACCGAGCCCGTAGACCACATGCAGGATCCCATGGTAATGGCGTTTAATCTGAACCTGTACGTTCAGCAGACGCCGCACGGCTCGTTTATAATGGGCCGAAGCGACTCCTCCGAGCCGCGCGACTTGAGAAGGACTTCCTCCTGGCACTTCCTTGAGGAGATGGCAAAGACGATAGACAACGTGCTCCCCGCGATCGGCAAGCTGCGCGTCGTCCGTCAGTGGGCCGGCCTTTATAACATGTCGCCGGACCGTCAGCCCATCTACGACAAGGTCGAGGGCGTCGAGGGCTTCTTCGTTGCAGTCGGCTTCAGCGGCCATGGCTTCATGTTCGGCCCCGTCACCGGTACCGTAATGGCAGAAATGATTCTCGGGATGGAGCCCACTATCGACGCGTCGAGGCTCAGGCTTTCCCGCTTCGCCGAGGGAAATCTTTTCACAGAACCATCCGTCGTATAATTATCCAAAAAACAAAAACCCCGAGAAAATGCCCGACCGTGATAAGGAAGTAATTTAACACTAATCACGATTGGACACAGCAAGGCAAAGATGACCTGAGATTAGCTACAAAGCTTTTCTCAGGTTTCTCTTTTCCAATTATCATTTCGCACATTCGTCAAATCAGTCACGTTCTGCTATCATGTTCTCAGAAAGGCAAAGGAGGACATGACAATGCGAATCGTTTTCAAAATACTGCTTGCCCCTGTGTGGCTGCTGCTCGCAGTATTGAAGCTCGCTTTTAATCTTGCGACAGGCGCAGCGGCTCTTGTTCTGGCAATAGGAGGAGGGCTATTGCTCGTGTACGACTTGCTTCTAATGATCATTGGCAACAGCTCTAAGGAACTTATGCTCCAGTTGCTAATAATCGGCGGCATGTTGATTGCCATTCCGCTCGTTGCAGGTTTTATCGTTGGCCTACTGGAAGCAGCGCAGGAACCTATCAAAGAATACATTGAATCATAAGGAGGATAAATAAATGGACATCGCTTACACCAAACGCGGAGATTATTATTATCCCGACCTCATGCTCCCTCCCCAGCCGACTGGGGATATCGGCCGCTCCGGACGTATGCGGAAGAAGTATCTGAAAGAGCATCAGCCCGACACCTTCGCGTTAATGCTGATGGGAAACACCCTGACGCAGCACCTCATCGATATCGACCGTGAAGCCAATGAGCAGATTGACCTCATTGCCTCCCAGCTCGCCAAGGCAGAAGGCGTCACCGAAGACCTCAAAGCCCGCGATCAGCTCGAGTGGATCCGAAGAATGAACTCCTGCCGAGCACGAGCCGAGGAACAAGTAATTCGAGAAATAGTGTTGGAATGATCTCATCAACGGGCTGCGTTTCACGACGCAGCTCCTTTTTTAAGTTTATGAATGAAAACGACCCTCTTCTCCGTTAACCTTAAGTAAACACCAATGAACGGAGGAGTGGAATGAACATGAAAAAACGGATCAAAGGAATAGCTTGTTTGCTGATTGCCTGCTTGATATTAGTCGCCTCGGTCTGCGTCAAGACGCCGGAGGGCGAAGCGGTCGCCGCAAAGACGAAGATCGACGGACTGCACGTGGGCGAAGTGAAATCGGAGGACGGCACTCCGACGCCGCAGGAGCTGGGACAGCCGGAGCATATCACGGAGAGCTGGACGCAGGCGCTCGGAGACCCCGACTTTGGCGGAGCGGGGACACATCAAAGGCTCGATTACACCGTCAATATAGACGCCGACGTCATCGTTCCCGCGGGCGGGATATTCCCGGTGTACGGCGTCGCCAAGGCAAAGTATATGGACGAGGACCTTTTCGACCGGTTCGTTAACGTGCTGTTTGAGGGCTGCGAGGGCAAATATTGCGCTCCTGACGGGAGAAGCTATGAGAAGGGCTGCTTCGATTCGGATGACAGATTAGTCGACAGTCCGTGCTATGTTAACGGAGCAAACATAGAGCATGATCTCTATTTGTTACAAGGCAAGGCAGGCATTTACAGTGACGAAGACTATTCGTACAGGGAGTATTTGCTGTTTGCGGCAAGTGAAAACCGCACCTTGTCCACGAATCACGGCGCCGCAGGAGGGGACGTGATAGGCCTGCCGGACTATGTTTTCGATTACTACGGCGAGGGCGGCATGTATGAAGGGATAGAGGGCGTGGAGCCCGTTGAAAGGGAGCTCCGCCGCAATGAAACGAGTCCGGAGGACGCGCTGAAGATCGCCGAGGAGTTTCTGAGTAAGGTCGGGCTTTCAGACACCCTGACCCTTGCATACTCCGGTAAATCCCGCCTCAACACCACTTTGCCCACCATGAGCTATGAGGCAATGGGCTTTGCATTCGTGCCCAAGGTCGGCAATGCCCGCATGGCGCCGATAGATATTGACGATACCGTGAGCACCGCAAGGCTCAAATACAGGAACACGTCCTCCGGTATGGATTTCGGCGCGCTGTGGCTTCCGAACGTGCTGCGCATTTACGTTTATAACGGCAGGATCTTATACCTGCATTGGACGAGCTGCACCTCGGACAACAACGACGGCGTGAGCTCACGCAACGCTCCGTTAAAACCTTTCTCCGAGATTTACGAAACGTTCAAGGCAAAGCTCGACCTTGCGGGTAACGTCCCGCC
>JAILNX010000034.1 GCA_024691085.1 Clostridiales bacterium
TATCGTAGCTCTCGTCAAGCTCCGCGAGGAAATCCACCACGCCTGCGATATCCGAGAATATCTCCGTCCTCGGCTGCAGTATGCGGATGAGGATATCGCGGTTCTCGGGCTTTACCGCGATCTCCCCCACCCCGGCCTTCTTAAGCCAGGGCAGCGCGCGGGCGAAGTAATCCTCTCCGTCCATGCGGCGGATGTACTCCGCGTTCATCCAGCGCAGCTTGTTGTGGTCGAATATCGCGGGGGATTTGGAGAGCCCCTCCAGGCTGAACGCCTCGATAAGCTCCTCCATTGTGAAGAACTCGCGCTCGTCGCCGGGGCTCCAGCCCACGAGGGCGAGGTAGTTGATTATCGCCTGCGGCAGATAGCCGAGGTTGATGAGATCCTCGAACGTGGCGTCGCCGTCGCGCTTTGAGAGCTTGTGCGTCGCGTCGCGCATAATGGTGGTGAGGTGCACGTAGGTGGGCTTCTCCCAGCCGAGCGCTTCGTAAAGCAGGTTGTACTTGGGCGTGGAGGAGAGATACTCCATGCCGCGAAGAACGTGGGTCACGCCCATGGTGTGATCGTCGATGACGTTGGCGAAGTTGTAGGTGGGCATGCCGTCCGCCTTGATGAGGATCATGTCGTCGAGCTCGGAGCAGTCCACCTCGATATGCCCGAATATGGCGTCGTCGAAATCGGCCTTGCCCTCGGCGGGAACGTTCTGGCGGATGACGTAGGGCTCGCCGGCCGCAAGCCTCCTCTCGACCTCCTCCTTCGGCATATTGAGGCAGTGCTTGTCGTACTTGAAGGTGCCGCCCTCGGCCTCGACCGCGGCGCGGCGCTCCTCAAGCTCCTCCTTTGTGCAGAAGCAGTAGTACGCCTTGCCCATCTCGACGAGCTTTTTGGCGTAGGGCAGATACATATCCTTCCTTTCGGACTGAACGTAGGGGCCGTAATCGCCGCCGATGTCGGGACCCTCGTCCCAGTTAAGTCCCGCGGTGCGGAGCGTCTTATAGACCATCTCCTCGGCGCCCTCTACAAAGCGCGCCTGGTCGGTATCCTCGATCCTCAGCATGAAAACGCCGTTATTCTTCTTCGCCCACAGCCACGCGTAGAGCGCGGTGCGAAGATTTCCCACGTGCATAAAGCCCGTGGGCGACGGAGCAAAGCGTGTCCTGACAGTCATTTTTCGATCTATCCTTTCAATAAACAGTTTATACCAGTCCCATGACTTTCATTATCAGCATAAGCGCCGGCACAAGTACGAAGCAGCCCAGCGTCGTTATGCACATTCCCGCGGCGACAAAGCTCTCGTCCGCGTCGCAGGAAGCGGCAAGCACGACCGCCTGCGTCATTACCGGCATCGCCGCCTCGACGACGAACACGCCGGAGCCGACGCCCGATAGCCCGAGGAGCTTGCAGAGGAGGAGCATGGTCGCGGGCGCGATCACGAACCTCACGCCCGTCGAAACGAGCATGTCCCTGTCGGGGCGAAGCGACTTAAAGCCGTATTCATAGAGCGCCGAGCCGATATAGAGGAGCGCGAGCGGCGTCACGATATTGCCGACGTAGCCGCACATCTTCACGAACGACCTCTGCACGAGGGTGATGACGCCGTACGCGGGGAAGGAGCGGAAGCCCTCCATGAACGGCGCGCTGCGCCTTAAGAAATACTCGCCGACGAGGAGCGGTATCGCGATCATGAGCGCGATCAACGGCGGCGAGAGAAGCTTCTTGAGGCTTCCCTTTATGCCGGCCTTCGCGGTCTCGCCCCTTGCCGCTTCGCCGCTTTTGTTGATAAGGTAATTCCCGACGGTCCAGAAGAAGGTCGTGTTCACCATATAGAATATCATGACGTACGGCACGGCGGCGTTCCCGAAAAGGCCAGTGTTCATGGGCAGTCCCACGAAGATGGAGTTCGAGAAGGCGCACATCACGATGAATCCGCCGCGGCGCGCGGGCGCGGGCTTCAAAATCTTCGCGAGAAGAAGCCCGATCGCGAGCGTCGTCGCCATGCCTGCGACCGGTATCCCGATCAGCATAAGCGGGTTTTCGAGCGAATCGAGGTCAAGGGAGCCTAAGATATTGCTCATGACCAGCGCCGGCATTCCGGCGTTGATGATGAGCTTCGTCATGAGCCCCTTGTGCTCACGCTTTATATACCCCTTGCGGGCGAAAAGCCAGCCGACCGCCACGATCGCCATGACTATCGCGACCGCCGCAAGCGAGTTCAAGAGTGTTTCGAGCATACCTTCCCCCGAATACGCATAGTTATAGTTATTATATCACGGTTTTCCCCCGTCGGCAAGACATAAACCGCGCCGTCCTCCGTCCGAAACCCCGTTTCGGCGTGATGAAAAGAATTGCCGCGGCCCGTTTCGGGGCCGCGGCGTCTTTTTCAGGAAGGAAAGCCAACATTTTTTCCGGGGGATATGCCTGTCCCCGTTTATATCAAGAGGTCCTCGCACTCCTCTTTGCTGATTATATAACGTATGAAACGAAAAAAGGTTCCCAAAATTTGTAGAATAATCTTGCACCGACGGTTTTTTGGTTTGCACTTGTGTTCCTGCGCCGGGATGTAGTATAATAAAGTTTGTGGACATTGACGAATAATCAGTGCATATACTGCCATCGGAAGGAAATAACATGAACGGTAATCTCGATCATATCAAAAAGATACATCTTATCGGCATCGGCGGCTGTTCGATGAACGGTCTTGCCCAGATACTCCGCGCGCGCGGCTATGAGGTGAAGGGCAGCGACAAAGCGGAGTCCCCGTTTACGGAGAGGCTCAGGGAGCTGGGCATTCCCGTGGCCATCGGTCAGAAGGCGGAGAACGTTGAAGGATCGGATCTCGTCATCTGGTCGGCGGCGATAAAGCCCGAAAACCCCGAGCGCGCCCGTGCGAAGGAGCTCGGCATCCCCGACATGGAAAGGTCGGAGGCGCTCGGCTGGATAAGCGAACGCTACCATAACGTCGTCGGCATCGCCGGCTGTCACGGCAAGACGACCATCACGAGCATGCTTGCCCTCATCGCCGAAAAAGGCGGCCTCGACGCGACCGTTCACGTGGGCGGCTTCGTCGAGTTTTTGAAGGGCGGCACGAGGATCGGCTCGCACGATCTGTTCATCACCGAGGCCTGCGAGTACGTCGAGAGCTTCCTGACGCTCCATCCGACCGTCGCGCTCATCAACAACATCGACGACGACCATCTTGATTATTTCCGCGACATCGACCACATCACCGACGCGTTCAGGAAGTTCATAAGGCTGATCCCCGAGGGCGGCCTGTTCATCGGCTGCTCCGACGACGAGCGCGTGCGCGGGCTTGTCGCCGAGTTCAAGGGCAGGGTGAACGAGCTCACCTACGGCCTTGACAGGGAATACGAGCCCGATTATTATCCCGAAAACGCGGTGTATGACGAGCTTGGCTGTCCGTCCTACGATCTTATGTTCCGCGGCGGGAAGGTCGGACACGTCGGGCTTCACGTTCCCGGGCAGCATAATATGCTGAACTCCGTCGCGGCGCTTTCCGTCGCGCTCTCCCACGGGACGGATTTCGAAACCGCGGCGAACGCTCTCGCTGAATTCAAAAACACCCGCCGCCGCTTCGAATATTACGGCGAGCGCGACGGCGTGCGCGTATTCCATGACTACGCCCATCACCCCGCCGAGATCCGCGCCGCGGTCGATTCGGCGCTTCGCACGCCGCACAAGCACGTCTGGTGCGTGTTCCAGTGCAACAGCTACACGAGGGCGAAGACCCTCTTCTCGGGTCAGCAGGGCGACTGCTTTAAGGGCGTCACAAAGGTGCTCGTGCCCGATATTTACCCCGGGCGCGAGATCGACGACGGCTCCGTCCATGCCCGCGATATGGCGAAGGCCATCAACGACGCGACGGGGAACGCTGTCTATATCCCCACCTTCGAGGAGATCTCCGACTGGCTCCGCGAAAACGCCGTCCCCGGCGATATCGTCGTCACCCTCGGCTCCGGAGACGTATATATCCAGACGAAGAAATTATTGTGATGATACAGGAAAAAAAGGGATCCCGTCAAGGGAGGCGCTTCTATACGAAGCGCCTCCCTTTGCTGCAAAAGCAGGATCATTGACTACGTCGGTCAGCATAAGTATAATGACTGAAACAGATCGGGATCGATAAGGCAATCAGGAGACGTGCGATGGATATTATCAAAGCAGAGGAAAAGCAGGCAGAACAAATTGTAGAAATGTCTATCAGAGCTTTTGAAACAGACGTAGATGTTGGCGGAGCAAAAGGTGCGTTTCCTCCCGAATATGATTCGGTGGAATGGCATAAACAAATGGCCCGGGAGGGGCATTTATATCTGGCAATGGCAGAAAAAGATTTGGTAGGGGCTGCCATTGTATTCCAGGATGAAACAGGAAAAAGCGTATACATTGGCAGGATTTTTATCGATAGTATCTATCATAGAAAAGGGTATGGCATTCGTCTGATGGAATGCATAGAAAAGGCTTTTCCATGTGCTGCTGCGTTCAATCTGGATACCCCAAGTTGGAATAAGCGGACAAATACTTTTTACAAAATATTAGGCTATCGGATCGTAAAGGTTGAGGATGGATTCGTCTTTTACCAGAAAAGAAAAGCGAACCCGATACCATTCTAAATTGCACATAAAGCAAGCTTCCGGTTTGTCGGGGAGCCCTTATGCTGTCCGCATTGATAGCGAGCATCGGATTTTGACCCCAAAATCCGGAGCATGGCGACAAAACGGGCGTGACCATAGCGGTCACGCCCGTTTCATGTCCTTTTTAGCCGGTAATAGCTGCCTCAAAGCAACTTCCATACGAAGTGTGCCCCAAGGATCCCTTTTTTTGTTTCGATTATTCTTCGGGCAAGGGAAGGATACGCAGCTGGACCATATAAATGATGTTCTCGCCGTCGGTGAAGATGATGTTGTAGAGCCCCGGGCCGTTTTCCTCATGCACGTATGCTTCGAAAAGCAGGCCGTGGTCTTCTGCATCGCAGTGCGGAACGTCATGATAGACCGGATAATCGAGAGATTCGTGGACGGCGAGAAGATCCGCGTCCTTCATCTTGGAATAATCCGCGTTCGGATCGTTCGGGAGCACGTAGACCCCGATCGC
Organism: Clostridiales bacterium; assembly: GCA_024691085.1. Classification (GTDB taxonomy): domain Bacteria; phylum Bacillota; class Clostridia; order Christensenellales; family CAG-138; genus UBA3857. The sequence continues at coordinate 5,107 of JAILNX010000034.1, forward strand.
GCCGTCGCCTTCAATATCCGCGTAAACGTCGAACCACTCGGAGAGATAGTACTCGGCATAGAGTCCTTCGGTCTTATAGCCCGCCTCCGCGAGCTCCTCAATGGCGGGATACTCATGGTGACCGCTGCCGGTGGTTATGATGAGACCGTTTATCCTTAAGAAGGCGGGATCGCCTGCATTCTGCAGTACGCCGACCTTGCTTCCGTCGGTCACGAACGCAAAAGCGTCTCCGGGTTCAGCGGTAACGGCGGGAGCCCCGGTCGTCTCGGGAGGCATAGTCGCTATGGGATCGGGCTTGTTGGGCTTTACGCACGCCGCTGCGGAAACCGCCGTGAGCGCGGCAAGGAGTAAAATCAGGAATCTTTTCATTGTCTCCTCTTTTCTTCGCGTTACATCGTACCGAAGATACGGTCGCCGGCGTCGCCGAGGCCGGGTACGATATAGCCGTGTTCGTTCAGGTGATCGTCGATGGCGGCGGTGTAGATCTTAACGTCGGGGTGCATCTCCTGCACGGCTTTGATGCCCTCGGGAACGGAGACAAGGCACATGAGGCGGACGGACTTGCAGCCGGCCTCCTTGACCTTCCTTATGCCCTCGCAGGCGGAGCCGCCGGTCGCGAGCATCGGGTCGACGACGATTATGTCGCGGTCCTCAACGTCGGCGGGGAGCTTGCAGTAATAGGTGACGGGCTTTAAGGTCTCGGGATCGCGGAAGAGACCGATATGGCCCATCTTGGCGGTCGGGATGAGGCTCATTATGCCGTCGGCCATGCCGAGGCCCGCGCGGAGTATGGGGACCACGCCGACCTTGCAGGAGAGGAGCATATGCGCCTTGGTGGGCGCAACGGGAGTCTCGATATCGACCTCGTCAAGAGGCAGATCGCGGGTGACCTCATACGCCATGAGCGTCGAGAGCTCTCCCAGCAGGGTGCGGAAATCCTTCGTGCCCGTGTTCTTGTCCCTTAAAAGCGCGAGCTTGTGCTGTACCAGCGGATGGTCAATGACCGTTACGTTCTTGAATTCGCTCATGTATTGCCTCCTGAATGATTATTTATTCTCAAATTCGGTGATTTTGTTTATCCTGCCCTCGTGCCTGCCGCCGTCGAAGGGGGTGTCGAGCCAAACCTTCGTTATCGCCTTTGCGGTCTCGACGCCGATTATGCGCCCGCCCATGGCGAGGATGTTGGAATCGTTATGCTTCCTTGTGAGCTCGGCAGAGAGCACGTCGCCGCAGAGAGCGCAGCGGATGCCCTTGACCTTGTTGCAGCAGATGGAAACGCCGATGCCCGTGCCGCAGATGGCGATGCCGCGTTCGAACACGTGAGTCGCGACGGCTTTCGCCATGGGAAATGCGAAATCGGGATAATCGACGGATTTATCGGAATAGCAGCCGAAATCCATGACCGAGTGTCCCAGTTCGCCGAGATAGGCAATTATCTTCGTCTTGAGTTCGTACCCGCCGTGATCGGAACAAACAGCGATTTTCATAATGTTTCCCGTCCTTAATTCCTAATTGCTAATTCCTAATTGCTAGTTTTCTATAACTTCGAACCCCGCCGCGCGGAGCAGTCTGTTCATATAAGCAAGTCCGCGGTCGTCCTCGGGAACGCCCTCCGCGAAGATGACGTCGACCTTGCCGGAGTGCCGTCTCAGCGCCGCGAACAGCTCGCGGCAAAGCGACGCGGGATCGTCCCTATCGCCTATTATATCACAATGCATGCCGTGATAACAAGCCTGAGTTTGCTCCGTGGCGAGTATTATGCAGCTTTTGCCCATCGCCTCGGCTATGTCGTATTCGCGGCAGATTATGGACGCGATCTTCCTTACCGAGCCGACCGCGACGATCACCTCGGCGTCGGGCGCGTAGTGCCTGTGCTTCATTCCGGGGGACGCGGCAACCTCGCCCTCCTTCAATGGGCGCAGCACCGCCGGGGACACCTCGACGTGCCCGATCACCTGTTCGAGCATCTCGCGCGTGATCCCGCCCGGTCTTAATATCGTGGGCTTCCCGACGAGCGAAAGCACCGTCGATTCGACGCCAACGCGGCAGGGACCGCCGTCGATAACGGCGTCGATGCGCCCGTCGAGATCCTCAAGGACGTGCTCCGCGGTCGTGGGACTGGGACGCCCCGAGAGGTTCGCGCTCGGCGCGGCAATGGGCACGCCCGCCGCCCGGATGAGCGCGAGCGCGGTCTTATGCTCCGGCATGCGTACGGCGACGGTATCGAGCCCCGCCGTCACCTCGTCGGGAACTATGTCGCTCTTCACGAATATCAGCGTAAGAGGCCCCGGCCAGAAGGCGTCCATGAGCCTTCTCGCGTCGTCGGGAACGTGGAGCCACAGATCCTTGACGTCGGATTTCTTCGCGACGTGGAGTATGAGCGGGTTGTCCTGCGGCCTGCCCTTCGCCTCGAATATCCTTTCGACGGCGGCGCCGTCGAGCCCGTTCGCCCCGAGGCCGTATACCGTCTCGGTCGGGAACGCGACAAGTCCGCCCTCGCGGATTATCCTGCCGCAGACGTTCGTTCCGTTTTCTTTTTGGGTTTTTGCGTTAAATATCTCAGTCTTCATTCTTTAAGAGCTTCATTCTTTCATCAAGTATCAAAGCGTCGATCATCTCGTCCATATCGCCGTCGATGAACGCCTCGAGCTTATAAAGCGTGAGCCCGATCCGGTGATCGGTCACGCGGCTCTGCGGGAAGTTGTACGTCCTTATCTTCGCCGAGCGGTCGCCCGAGCCGACCATCGCTCGGCGGGCGTCGGCCTCGGCCTCGTGCGCCCTTGAGGAATACAGCTCGTAGAGGCGGCTTTTTAAAACGCGCATCGCCTTTTCGCGGTTCTGTATCTGACTCCTCTCGTCCTGACTCTGCACGACGATGCCCGTTGGGATATGCGTTATCCTTATCGCGGACGAGGTCTTGTTGACGTGCTGACCGCCGGCGCCGGACGAGCGGTAGGTGTCGATCCTTATGTCGTTCGGGTCGATAACGACGTCGACGTCCTCCGCCTCGGGAAGCACGGCGACGGTCGCCGCGCTGGTATGTATGCGCCCCTGGGACTCGGTCTCGGGCACCCTCTGAACGCGGTGCACGCCGCTTTCGAACTTCATGCGCGAATACGCCGCCTTGCCGTTTATCTGGAAAACGGCCTCCTTGACGCCGCCGATCTCGGTGTCGTTCATGTCGATGACCTCGAGTCTGAAGCCGTGGCGCTCGGCATAGCGGGAATACATGCGGAACAGCACCGCCCCGAAGAGCGCCGCCTCGTCGCCGCCGATGCCCGCTCGAATCTCGATAATGACGTTCCTGTCGTCGTTCGGGTCACGGGGCAGGAGCATTATCTTGAGCTTCTCCTCGAGTTCCGAAGCCTTGGCTTCGGACGCCCGAAGCTCCTCGTGAGCGAGCTCGCGCATATCGGCGTCGTCCGAGCCCACGATAAGCTCGCGGCATTCTAAGCAGGAATCGAGCGCGGCGCGGTATTCGTCATAGACCCCGACGATCTCGCCGAGGGAGGAATGCTCCTTCGCGAGTTCGCGGAAGAGCTTCTGGTCGGAGATCACCTCCGCGTCCGAAAGCTTCTCGCCGAGCTCCAGGTACCGCTCCTTCATTTTTTTGAGTTTGTCCAGCATTTTTATCCTTTAAAAATCTATTTCGACGATCCTGTCGATCCCGTTAAGATCCTTGATTATCCGCGTTTTTCTTCCGGGGAAGAGCGCCGCCGCGCTTTCGGCCTCGCCGTAACCCACCTCAATAAGCAGCGCGCCGCCGGGGTTAACGTGATCCCCGGCGCGGTCCGCGATCCTTCTTATGACGTCGAGCCCGTCTTTGCCGCCTCTTAAGGCAAGCTCCGGCTCGAAGCGGACCTCCTTCTGGAGCGAATCCATATCCTTATCGGTGATATAGGGTGGATTCGCGGTGATAATGTCGTACCTGCCCGCGCCATCGAAAAGATCCGCCGTCCGGACTGTCATCTCCGCGCCGTTTTTTTCTGCGTTTTTCTTTGCAAGCGCGGCGCACGCGGGCGAGATATCGGACGCCTCGGTTCTGATCCCGGTAAGCCTAAAAAGCGACACGGCGATGCAGCCCGTGCCGGTGCAGATATCGAGAAGGCTTCCGTATCCGCGCTCCTTTATGAGCCCTATGGCCGTTTCGACGAGCGTCTCCGTGTCCTGCCTGGGGATCAGCGCGTCGGGCGTGACGGTGAAATCAAGTCCCATAAAGCTCCACTCGCCGAGCACGTACTGCAAAGGTTCGCCGGAAAGCCTTCTCTCCGCGGCCTTTTCGATCAGATCAAGGGCGTCGCCGCTTATCTCTTCATCGGAGAACGCAATGAAAGACGGGCTTAACCCCAAGAAATGCGCGATAAGGAACTTCGCCTCGGTCTCCGCCTCAGAGGAAACGGCGGCGAGCTTCGCTTTCAGTATTTTAAGAACGTCACTCGTTTTCATCGTCCGGCGCGGATTCTTCGTCTGCGGGCGCTTCTTCCGCTTCGGCCGCCTGTTTTTCGGCTTCCTCGCGGGCCTTCCTCTCCGCTTCCTCGCGGAGCTTCTTCTCCTCAAGCGGGTTTTTTTCGCCCATGGCGAGATAGAACGAGCAGATCGCGACCTCGAGCATATCGGGATCGGGCTCCCTCGTGGTTATGAGCTGAAGCGCCATACCCGGAGCGCGCACCGCCTTGGTGAACCAGTTGTCGGTCTTCGCGGCAGCGCGAAGCACCTCATAGCTTATTCCCGCGATGAAGGGCAGGCATACGATCCTCACTCCGAAGCGGATGATGAACGCGAGCGCCCTGTTCATTCCCTCGGGCGGGAATCCGAGCGCGTGCATCGCGATATCGACGAGCGTCAGCACGATTATCGATACCGCCATGACGAGGAACAGATAGTTCGTGCCGCAGCGGGGGTGCAGACGCTTATACTTCATGGCGTTTTCGGGCGTGAGCTCTTCTTCGCCCGCCTCGTAGCAGGCGATCGTCTTATGCTCCGCGCCGTGATACATAAAGAGCCTCTTTATGTCCTTGATAAGCGAGATGAGGAACAGATATCCCACGTAGATCACGAGCCTCACGCCGCCCTCGACGAGCGAACGCCAGACGTAGTAGTTGTCCGCGGCGCCCTTTGCGGCCTTGCCGAATATGAGCTGCGCGATAAGCTGGGGCAGGAACATGAAAAGCCCTACCGCGAGCGCAACGCCGAGCACTATAGCGACGCCCATGACGGCGTCCATCACGTCGATATGGAGCTTATCCGCAAGCCATTTTTCGAACTTCGAAGGCTCCTCTTCAAAGCCCTCGCCGAGAAGCTCCGCGGATTTCGAGGTCGTGTCCATACCCGTCTTCAAAGACTCGATGAAAGCGACCACGCCGCGCACCACAGGAAGTCCCCAGAAGGTACCCTTCTTGGCCTTCGAAACGAATTTTTTATAGCTCTTCGCAATGCTTCCGTCGGGCTTCCTCACCGCCATGGCGATGCCCGCTTCGGAGCGCATCATAACGCCCTCCATAACGGCCTGTCCGCCGACAGAGCAGCGGCGAACGACGGGCGCTTTTTCCTTTTTCTTTCCCATATTACTCCTTTCCGCCCGCAGGGCGAAAGCACAGGCACATAATTATACATTATAATTATATCACAGAGTATGACCCGAGTAAAGGCGAAAACGCATTTTTCGTGCCGCACTTGACGGCCAGCGGGAATTGGTTTAGAATACGGATAATATCAGCGATCCTTTTATGAAAGGTATGGATTTGGTCTATGAAACTCGGAGTCATCGGTCTTCCCAACGTGGGAAAGAGCACTCTTTTCAACGCTATCACCCAGGCGGGCGCGCAGGCGGCGAACTATCCCTTCTGCACGATCGAGCCGAACGTCGGCGTCGTCGCGGTTCCCGACGAGCGTCTTGACGTTCTCGCGAAGATGTACGATCCGCAGAAATACACCCCCGCGACGATCGAATTCGTCGATATCGCGGGTCTCGTCCGCGACGCGCACAGGGGCGAAGGTCTCGGCAACAAGTTCCTCTCGCATATCCGCGAGGTCGACGCGGTGGTGCACGTCGTGCGCTGCTTCGAGGACGACAATATCGTACACGTCGACGGCTCTGTCGATCCCATACGCGACATGGAGACCATCAATATCGAGCTTATCTTCGCCGATATGGAGACCGTGGAGCGCCGTCTCGACAAGGCGCGCAAGTCCGCGAAGTCGGGCGACAAGAAATATCTTCACGAGATCGAGCTGTGCGAGCGCATATACGCGCATCTTGAAAAGCAGCTCCCCGTAAGGTCGATGCCTCAAACGGACGAGGAGCGCGCCGAGATCGCGCAGTTCTTCCTTCTGACGACCAAGCCCGTCATCTACGCCGCGAACATCGCCGAGGACGAGATCGGCGTTGAGACCGAGAACGTCAAAAAGCTCAAGGAGCAGGCTAAGAAGGAGGGCGCGGAGGTGATAGTCGTCTCCGCCAAGGTCGAGGAGGAGCTTTCGGGGCTCTCACTTGATGAAAAGCAGCTCTTCATCGAGGAGCTCGGCATAGGCGAAAGCGGCCTTGACAAGCTCGTCAAGGCGGGCTACCGACTCCTGGGGCTCATCAGCTTCCTGACCGCCGGGCCCAAGGAGGTCCGCGCGTGGACTATTGAAAAGGGCACCAAGGCTCCGCAGGCCGCGGGCAAGATCCACACCGATTTCGAGCGCGGCTTCATAAGAGCGGAGGTCGTTCCCTACGACACGCTCATCGAAAACGGCTCCATGACCGCCTGCAGGGAGAAGGGGCTTATCCGCTCCGAGGGCAAGGATTACGTCATGCAGGACGGCGACATCGTCGTGTTCAGATTCAACGTATAAACGATAAAGAAAACCCGTAAAAGGAGGCGGCGATGAAAAGAACTGTTCTTCTGCTTCTGTCTCTGCTTCTTGTTCTTTCGACCATAGGATGCAGGAGGAACGGGCAGGAAGACGTCCCCGGCGGTATGACCGAACCTACAAATAAGGCGACGGTGACACCGTCTGCGGACCCGTCCGCCGAGCCTTCCGCTTCTCCCACTGCGGCTCCCGCGCCGTCCGATCCCCGTCTAGCTCTCCTTCCGGACTGGCCGACGGACAGCCTCGAGAGCGATTGGTTGGTCTACGAAAACGTAAGCCCGTCGATGCTCGGCGATTTCATCAGTCTCCGCGAAAGCGAGGGCTTTACGCTTCTTCTGGGCGAGGGCAACGATTACTATAAGGCCCTCGTACGCGGCGACGCGTGGATCGAGATTGCGGACAATACCGATACGAACTCGAGCTGCGAGATCGCGGTGACACTCGACCGTTCCGATATGGGCGCGGTCCGCGACGAGGCGATGATCGCTATAGCCTCCGCCGAGTACTACTGGTCGGATCCCGACGGTCCCGACGGCGATTTCTCATACTTGATCTGCATAACGCCCGAAGGCCTTTATGAAAAGACTGGGCTTTCAATATTCCGCGCGCTTTACGTTTTCGAAGCGGACGGAGCGGAAAGATTCTCGCCCCGGACCTTCGTGATCGGCGCGGGCGGCGCGAAAGAGGTGCGGTATTTCGACTGCGTTGCCGCCGATATCGACGGCGACGGATCATTCGAGGCGGTATTCCTCGAAACCGGGCCTCTCTCCGGATTCTTCTCGCTCATCTTCGAGGTGTTCGGCGTAAAAGACGGCGGTCTTACCCGCGTCGCCGTTTCCGGCTTCGTGCTGGATTACGGTCTGAGCTCCCTTGCCGTTCACGACGGAAAGGCGTACTACGTCTGGCAGAAGCAGATAATAACTCCCGGCTCGCCGGGCGAGGTCTCCTTCGAAGAGCCCAGGGAGTTCGAGCTGTATCTTGATTACAGCGAAGTGCTTATCGAAGATCCCGACGGCGTTTTAAACTCCGAGCTTATGGCGCATTTCAACTGAACAAGGCAAGCTGCACATAATAAAAGCGTTTTTCCATACGGAAAAACGCTTTTTCTTATCAGCGATTTATTCTCCGAAATACTCCTCCATCGAGAGACCGCTCTCGTGGATGAGGCGCGCAAGCTCCACTCCCACGTATCTGAAATGCCACGGCTCGCTCTTTACGCCCGTAATATGCGTCTTGTCGGCGGGATACCTCAGAATGAATCCGAACCGCCACGCGTTATTGTAGAGCCATATCCCCTCTGGAGTGTTGCCGAACGCGGCGTTCTCCTGCGGAAAATCCGTGGACGCAAGATCCACCGCAAGCCCCGCGCAGTGCTCGCTCGCGTTTCCGGGCATCACTCCGACCGGATTCGTGAACGGATCGTCCGCATAATGAGGATCGGCGGCGAGCTTGTTGTTCCACATCTGCCACTGCCTTTCCATGGTGCGGTAGGCGCTGTTGACGCGGTATTTGCAGGTGATCCCCTCGCTGTATGCCGCTTCGAACATCTCCTTCAAGTGGATCCCGACCTCGTACGGGATCAGTATCGACGAGCTCTTCACCGTGCCGGAGCTGCCGAGAAGCTCCTTTAAGTTCACAAGATCGTGCGGGACGTAGCCGTCCGGCAGCCTGTGAGAGAAATTGATAAGCATGCTCTTTTCCGCTTCCGTCATCGGCGTATGTGCGGCCGGCGCCGCTGTCGGCTTCGGAGTCGGCTCGGGAGTGAGCGCTGGCGTCGGCTCCTGCGTAGGCTCCGGCGTGGGCTCGGGAGTGGGCTCCGGCGTGGGTTCGGGCATAGGCTCGGGCGTGGGTTCAGGCGTATCGGTGACGATCGGCGTCAGGTCCGGCTGGCGCGTCGGTATCTCGACCGCCGCCTCTTTTTCCGTTGGCGCAGGCGTTATTTCCGTTTTTCCCGCGGGCGTACAGGAACAGGCGACGCTCAGAAGCATCGCTGAAATCAGCGTGACGGCTATGGTTTTTACGAATATGTTCATATAATTATTATCTCACATAACCTCATTCCGGTCAAGAGCTCCCGCTTTCGCCGCCCGCCGGAATAACCGGACGTACAAACGCATATAGAGTACCATGTACAAGCATATGAAAAACAGGACCGCACGAAGGCGTTCGGGTGAGAGAGGCTTATACGGGATCCGCGCGTGGATCGCTCTCGTGACCGTGCTGTGCGTGGGAATATTCTTCGGAAGCATGTTAGGGAGGAGCGAGCCTGATAAGCCCGCGCCCGTGCTTCCGCTCACGCCGGACGCCGCCGTCCCGACCGGCGAAAATGGCTCCGTGTTCGTCCCGACGGAAACCGACGCGCCGTCCGATACCGCCATTCCCCAGCAGGAGGGCGTCGTCCGGCTCGATTCATCAGTGATCACCGTGTGCGTCGACGGCGTTCCCGAAACGATGGAGCTCGAGGATTACCTCGTAGGCGTCGTCGCTGCGGAGATGAGCGTCAAAAGCGAGCCCGACGCGCTCCGCGCCCAGGCGATCGCCGCCCGCACCTTTACCGCCCTCCACATGCAGGGGAGCGCAAAATGCCCCTCCGGCTGCACCGTATGCAGCGACCACCGCTGCTGCCAGGCATATAAAAGAACAGATGTTCTAAAGTCTGCCTGGGGAAGCAAGTTTGACTCATACATGGCGAAGATCCTGGATGCTGTCAGGTCAACTGAAGGGCTCGTCGTAACGTTCGAGGGCAAGCTGATCTCCGCCCTTTATCATGCGTCGAGCGGCCCCGCGACGGAGAACAGCGAGGAAGTCTTCGCCGTGGCGCTTCCGTATCTAGTTTCTGTCGACAGCCGCGAGGGCGACGCGGAGATGGTGTCCGTTCAGGAGTTCGCAGTTGAGGATATCGTAAAAAAGATCAACAGCCTCTACCCCGAGGCGGAGATGAAGGCGCCGCTGAGCCCGACCGATTTCGACATCTGGGGACGATCCGATTCCGGCAGGGTGCAGCTCGTAAGGATAGGCAACTCCGTTATCTCCGGCAGCGAGCTTCGAATGGCTCTCGGGCTCAGGAGCGCGTCGTTCACTGTTACTTTTGACGAAAAAAAAGTGACCTTTACCTGCTTGGGGTACGGTCACGGCGTGGGTATGAGCCAGGTCGGCGCCAACGAGATGGCAAAGGACGGCTCCGATTTCAGGGCGATACTCGCGCATTTCTATACGGGAACGGCGATCTCGAGGCTCGTCTACTCATCATAGCTCGCGCTTCAGCTCGTTCGCGCGTGCGTATGCCTCCGCCTTGGGAATATCGAGGAGGAGCGACGCCTGCTTCGAAGCGTCCTTTGCGCTCATTCCGCTTTTCATAAGCCTCATAAGCATCTCGTCGAGTCCCTCGACGGGCTTTTCTTCGCCTTCGGCTCCGGCGATCACAATGACGCACTCGCCCTTAGGCGCGGTCTCGCGGTAAAGCTCGTAAAGCTCCGAGAGCTTTCCCCGCTTCGTTTCCTCGAAGAGCTTCGTCAGCTCGCGGACGACCGCCGCGTCCCTGTCGCCCAGGAGCTCCTTCAGTTCCTTAAGCGTTTCGGCGACGCGATACGGGCTCTCGTAGATCACGACCGTCGCCTTCACGCGCTTTATTTCGGAGATAAGCTCCGTGCGGTCGCGGTTTTCCCTCGGAAGGAATCCGGCGAAATAGATGCGCTTTGTCTTAAGCCCGCTTATTATCGCGGCGGTCAGGCTCGCGCTCGCGCCGGGCAGAACGGTAAAGGGAAGTCCCTTCTCGATAAACACCCGCACGAGTCTCTCGCCCGGATCCGAGATGCATGGCATGCCCGCGTCCGAGATATAGGCGACGGTCTTACCCTCTTCAACCATTGCCGCAATACGCTCCGCTTCGCGCTCCTCGTTGTGCTCGTGCATGCTGAAAAGCCTGTTTTTGACGCCGAGCCTGTTAAGAAGAACGGAGCTGTTCCTCGTGTCCTCGCAGAACACCGCGTCCGCCTCTTTAAGCGCGTTTATCACTCTCTCCGTAATATCGCCCAGATTTCCTATCGGCGTTGCGCAGAGGTAAAGCTTCGCTTCCTTTTTGTTCTCGTTATCGGTCATTTTCTCTGTGATAGATCCTGTTCGCTTCTTCGGTATAGCTTCCATCGGGATTCATAATGTTCAGCTGCTTTTCGAGGATAAGCCCCGGCGCCGCGCCCTTCTTCGCCTCGACCAGCGCAAGATACGGGACTTTTTCTGCATTCGAAGCTGCTAGCCGGAGTCTTTTCGGCTCAAGTCCGGCGTTCTTCAGTTCAAATAAGGCTTCCGCTAGCCTTGACGCCGGACAGCAAATGAAGAATCTGCCGCCGTATTTTATCAGCCTTGACGCGCTTTCCGCTACCTCTTTGAGAGTGCAGTACAGATCGTGCGTCGCGGCTCCGCGGAATCCGTCCTCGCCTTTTTCCGATACCGCGCCGCCTCCGGAGGGGTAGTAGGGCGGATTGCACACCGCCGCATCGAACTTCCCGGTGCCGAAAATAAGGTGCGCCGTACGCATATCCGCTTCGACGACCTCTATATCCTGCCCGTTAAGCAAAATCGAGCGGCGCGCCATATCGCATTGTTCGCCCTGTATCTCGACGGCGGACAGCTTCGCGCCCGTCCTTCCCTCAAGAAGGATCGCGATGACGCCCGTGCCGGCGCCCATATCAAGCACTTTTTCGCGCGAATTCGCATTAGCGAACCCCGCGAGCAGCACCGAATCCGTTCCGAAGCGGAAGCCTTTTTCGTTCTGAATGATCTTCAGCCCTTTGAACTGAAGATCCTCGATTTTTTCGCCTGTCTTTAATTCGGTCATTCCTCTTGACCCATTATGGTCTCGTAGATCGACTGCAATCCTTCGTCGGTAAAATATTCAATGATTATCTTGCCTTTTTTCTCGTCGCCCTGTATGTCGACCCTCGTTCCGAGCCTTTCGCGAAGCCTTGCTCTCGCCTCAGCGAGGTCGTTCGTGAGCGTGCGCCTCTTCCTCGGACGCCTGTGAAGCTCCGCGAGCGTCATCGCCTTTTTGACCTGCTCCTCCGTCTCGCGCACGGACCATCCGTTCTGCGCGCACTTCTCCGCAGTTTTTTCAAGCAGCTCCTCGTCCGTTATCGACGCGAGCACCCTTGCATGTCCGGGCTGTATGCTACCGTCGCGAAGCCTCATCTGAACGCTGTCCGGAAGCTGTAGAAGCCTTACCGCATTCGCGATGGCGGGTCTTGATTTTGACAGCCTTTTCGCGACCTCCTCCTGTGTGAGGTCGTGCTCCGTCATAAGGAACCGTATTGCCGCCGCTTCCTCGATGGGGTTAAGGTTCTCCCTCTGTATGTTCTCGATCAGCGCGACCTCCATGATCTCGCTGCCGTCCATCTCTCTGAGTATTGCGGGTACCTCGTCGATTCCCGCAAGCCTTGCCGCTCTGAAGCGCCTCTCGCCCGCGATTATCGTGTACCGCTCGCCCTTCTTCATAAGTATGAGCGGCTGAACTATGCCGTGACGCTTTATGGATTCGGCGAGTTCCGAAAGCTTTTCCTCGTCAAAGCTCTTGCGCGGCTGACCGGGGTTGTTGTCGATAAGGTTGACCGGTATCGACCTTACCACGTCGTTTTCCTGCGGTTCAAAGTCCGAAAACAGGGATTCGAGACCCTTCCCTAGCCCTCTTTTATTCGTCGTTTCCATCTCTGTCAAGCAGCTCCTTTGCGAGATTTTCATACGCCTTTGCACCGGCGCTCTTAGGATCGTACAGCGATATGGGCAGACCGAAGCTCGGTGCCTCTCCTAGCCTTACAGACCTCGGTATCACCGTTTCGTAAACCTTGTTTTTAAAGAATTTTTTGACCTCGTTGACGACAAGTGGCGAAAGATTCGTCCTTGCGTCATACATGGTCATGACGACGCCCTCCACCTCGAGGTTTTCGTTGAGATGCTGACGCACGAGCTTGACCGTATTCATCAGCTGCGCGAGCCCCTCGAGAGCGTAGTACTCGCACTGTATTGGAACCAGCAGCGTGTTCGCGACGGTCAGCGCGTTAAGCGTAAGCAGTCCGAGGGACGGCGGGCAGTCGATAAAGATGTAGTCGTAGTTTGCCGATACAGGTTTGAGGGCGTTTTTAAGCTTTCTTTCCCTCGCCATCATCGGAACGAGCTCGACCTCCGCACCGGCAAGGTCTATCCTCGACGGTAGCACTTTCAAAGTCTTTATGCGGGTCGGCAGTATCGCTTCCTCCGTTTTGACGTCGTTGATGAGCACGTCGTATATACTGTACTCGCAGGCGAGCTTATCTATACCCACGCCGCTCGTCGCGTTTCCCTGCGGATCGATATCCACAAGCAGCACTTTTTTGCCGTGCTGTGCGACGCAAGCCGCCATATTGACAGCGGTCGTCGTCTTTCCGACGCCGCCTTTCTGGTTCGCTATCGCAATAATCTTGGTCATTTTTCGCATCACGCTCCTTGGTTTAGCTTACACCTCTAATTATAATGCATAACCGTCACTCTTGCAACGCCCAATTTAATTGTTTCACGTGAAACAATCCGCAAAATGTTTCACGTGAAACAAAAAAGGAAGGTCAACGCCTTCCAAATAAAGCACGAATAATTATTGCGAGATCCTGATTGTAATGTCGACCCCGTTTTCCCGGTCGGTCTGCTCTACGAAAACGGTGAGCCCGCTGTCTCGAAGCTGGTCACAGGCGGAATTGACGGTGTTGATAAAGAGCTTGTAATCGCGGAAGATCCTGATAATCTTCGGCCTGGGCTTGGCGCCGGAAGATGTTTTTTCGGAAGAGGCAAGCATACTGTCGACAAGCTTTTCCGTTTCCTTAACCGAGAGCGACTTCGCCGCGATTTTCGAAACGGCAGCCTCGCGTTCGGAGTCGGTATTGAGTCTGAGAAGCGCGCGGGCATGGCGTTCGGTCAGTCCCAGTTCGGTCACCGAGGAGCGGATCTCGGGAGAGAGCCTTAATATGCGGAGCTTGTTCGCGATAAAGCTCTGCGATTTTCCAAGTCTTACCGCAAGCTCGTCCTGCGTGACTCCGAGCTTGTCAAGGAGCGCGGCGTAGCATTCCGCCTCCTCGAAGAAATGAAGATCCTCCCTTTGCAGGTTTTCGACGATCGCCATGAGCGCGGCGTCCTCTTCACCGGAAACCTCGGAGATGATGCACTGAACGGTCGGCCACGCGAGCAGCTTTACCGCACGGAGCCGTCTTTCGCCCGCGATAAGAACGTAGTTTTCGCCGTTCTTTCGTACGATAAGAGGCTGTATAAGACCGACCTGCTGAATGGAAGCCGCGAGTTCGGAGATGCTCTCGTCGTCAAAAGCCTTGCGGGGCTGATCCGGATTCGGAAGGATCCGACCCGTCGGGATGTTTTCGATAAGGATCCGCGGATCCGATTCCTGCTTATGATCCTTTTTCGTTCCGAATATCGCCATCTTGACCTCCGCGCAGTTTTCCTGATTAAGAAATTCTCCGTGCGCGTGCCGGTTCCCTGCTAAAAAGCATTATTAGAAGATTTCCGACAAAGCTTTTACAGGGGATTCTTTTCGACCGAGCCGGCCTTGCGGGGATATTTGCCGTCGGTCTTTTTGAGCTTGACGGCGCTGACGATGCTCCTTGTGCCCCAGCTTACGTCAAAGGAACGGACTTCCGCGCGGCAGTTGAGGATCCTGAGGGCGGACGACGCGGCGCCCAGCTCCTCGTCGACGCTCGCAGCCTTGTACATAAGAGAGCAGCCGCCGACCTTGATGAAGGGAACGGTCAGCTCAAGAAGAACGTTCATAGGCGCGACCGCGCGGGAGAGAGCAACGTCAAAGCTCTCGCGCAGCTTGGGATCGCGCGCCGCGTCCTCGGCTCGTGCGTGGACGGCGGCGGCTTCGATGCCGACCGCGGAGCAGGCTTCCTTAAGGAAATTGATCCTTTTCGCAAGGGAATCCACAAGAACGAGCTCGATATCCGGACGAACGATCTTCAAAGGAATGCCCGGGAATCCGGCTCCGGTGCCGACGTCGACCACTCTCGCGTTTTGCTTAAGGAGGGAGGCGCCGAGCACGCTGTCGGCAAAATGCTTCCTTGCGACCTCATTGGGCTCCGTGATCCTTGTCAGGTTCATGCGGGAGTTCCAATCTATTAACATATTGTAGTAGTTTATAAATTGCCTTATTTGGTCTTCGTTCAATCCCGGCATTTCGGAAACGAGCAGGGCTTCATTCATTTCGTCCATCGGTATCTGCCTCCCGTGATTTCAGATAAACGCTCAAAACGGCAACGTCCGCAGGGCTGACGCCCGATATGCGCGAGGCCTCGCCAAGGCTTCCCGGTCTTATCGCGGAGAGCTTCTGTTTTGCCTCGGTGCGGAGATTCGTGATCGCAAAAAAGTCAATGTTTTCGGGGATTTTTTCGCCGTCAAGGCGGCGGAGCTTCTGTATTTCGTCGTCCTGTCTTTTGATATAGCCGCCGTAAAGAGCGTCGACCTCGACCTCCTCCAAGGCCTCCGCGCCGACGTCCGGAAGATCGAATAAGCCGGCGAGATCCGTGTAGCTTATGCCCTGGCGCTTCAGAAGCGCTTCGAGCTTTACGCTCCCGCGGACGGGGGACGAGCCCCTTGATTCAAGCAGCGCGTTCAGCCTTTCATCGGCGGGCACGGAGCGGTCGAGCGCCGTTCTTGCCGACGCGATAAGCTCCTTCTTCCGCATCAGATGGTCAAACCTTGCGGGTGAGATCAGTCCCGTCCTCATCGCCTTTTCCGTAAGGCGCAGATCGGCGTTGTCCTGCCTAAGAAGCATTCTGAACTCCGCGCGGCAGGTCATCATTCGATACGGCTCGTTGGTGCCCTTTACGGTAAGGTCGTCGCAGAGGACGCCGATATAGGCTTCGTTCCTGCCGAGTATGAAGGGTTCCTCGCCCTTCACGTAGAGCGCGGCGTTTATGCCGGCATAGATGCCCTGCGCGGCGGCCTCCTCATAACCGGAGGAGCCGTTGATCTGCCCGGCGAAATACAGTCCGGGTATCCTTTTCGACCCGAGACCGGCTTTAAGCTCGGTCGGATCGATGCAGTCGTACTCGATCGCGTAGCCGTAACGCATAACGCGGCAGTTCTCCATGCCTTCGATGGTGCGGAGCATCGCGTCCTGCACGTCGCGCGGAAGGCTCGTCGAGAGTCCCTGCACGTACATCTCGTCGGTCGAGAGTCCTTCGGGCTCTATAAAGAGCTGGTGCCGGTCGCGTCCCTCGAATCGGACTATCTTATCCTCGATGGAGGGGCAGTAGCGGGTGCCGGTCGCGTGTATCGCGCCAGCGTACATGGGCGAGCGATCAAGATTTTCCTTAATGATCCTATGGGTTTTTTCGTTGGTATAGGTCAGATGGCAGGGCGCCTGATCCCTTTCTATCCCGTCCGTCATGAACGAAAAATGCGGGATGGGCACGTCGCCGAACTGCGGCTGCATTCTGGAATAGTCAAGGCTCCTGCCCGCGACGCGGGGAGGCGTCCCCGTTTTGAACCTGCGAAGAACAAACCCGAGCTCCGTTAAAGAGCCGGACAGCCTTGTGGAATTGGAAAGGCCGGACGGGCCGCCGAAACGGTTGAATTCGCCGGTGTGCGTGCGGGAATTGAGATAAACTCCGGAGCATATCACGACCGCGCGGCAGGCGTATTTCGCGCCGAGAGCGGTCTCGATCCCCGAGACTCTGCCCGAGTCGACCAGTATCCTCGTGCATTCGTCCTGTCTGAGCGTGATTTTTTCATTCAGCTCAAGGGTTTTTTTCATGCGCTCGTGGTAGCGGCGCTTGTCCTCCTGCGCCCTTAAAGAATGCACAGCGGGGCCCTTGCCCGTATTCAGCATGCGCATCTGGATCAGACAGTCGTCGGCGGCAAGTCCCATTTCGCCGCCGAGCGCGTCGACTTCGCGTACGAGATGCCCCTTCGATGTGCCGCCGATGGACGGATTGCACGCCATAAGCGCAACGGAGTCGAGATCCATGCACAGAACGAGGGTGGAAAGTCCCATACGCGCAGAAGCGAGCGCAGCCTCACAGCCGGCATGACCTGCGCCAATGACCGCAATATCAAACTGTTCGTCAAAATCGGGCATCTGTTATTTTCCCATGCAGAAATCAGCGAAAATGGAATCGACGAGATCCTCGGTCGGATCGTCTTTCCCGAGTATAGAGGCAAGGCTTTCCATCGCCTCGTGGAGCGAGAAGAACGCGCCGTCGAAGTTGCCCGCGGTAAGCGCGTCAGCCGCGTCCGAAAGCGAGTCCGCCGCGCCTTCGAGCGCGGAGATATGGCGCGAGTTCGTAATAAGATCCTCAGCGCCGTCGGTGCCGCCGGGCAGAAGATTGTCGGCGACGAGCTTTTTGAGCGCCGTCAGTCCCTCGCCCGTGACCGCGCTTGTCCGCACGGCGGGGAAGGAGCAGAAAGTCCCGTTGTCATCGGGAAAAAACACGCTGTCGAGATCGGCCTTGGTGATGACCGCGACCGTACGTTTGCCCGATAGCGATCCTAAAATCTCCCTGTCGCCGTCTGATAGTTCGCGGGTGCCGTCCGCGAGCCACAGCACGAGATCGGCGTCCTCGGCCTCGCGGCGGGAGCGTGCAACGCCCATGGATTCGACCGTGTCGGGCGTTTCGCAGATACCCGCGGTGTCGACGAGCACGACGGGGATCCCGTCGATCGCGAGATCCTCCTCCAATGTATCGCGGGTGGTGCCGGGAACGGGCGTGACGATCGCCCTTTCGCGAAGAAGAAGCGCGTTCAGAAGCGAGCTTTTGCCCACGTTCGGGCTTCCGATTATCGCGACGCGCGCACCATCCCTTAGTATCCGCGAGCGCATCCCGTTTGCGGCAAGCGATCGGATCCCGGATCCGAGCTCTTCGATCCTGTTTTTAAGCGCGGGCGCGTCGAGGCTGACTTCGTCCGTGTCGTCCTCGAGGTAATTCGCAAGCTCGGCGAGAGCGATCTTCGCCCTTGAGTACAGATCGCTTATCACGGCGCTCAGTCTGCCCTCGAGCTGACCGAGAGCCGCCTTCCTCGAACGCTCCGCGCGCGCGTAGATAAGATCCATTACGGCTTCGGCCTGCGCAAGGTCCATCTTGCCTGAAAGGTAGGCGCGCTTCGTGAACTCGCCCGCTTCCGCAGGCCTCAAAAACCCAACGGACATAAGCCTTTCCGTGAGCCTGACGGCGACCGCGCGGGAGCCGTGGCAGTAGATCTCCGCCATGTCCTCGCCGGTATATGAGGCGGGCGCTTCGAAGAAGACCGCGCAGCAGGAATCTATTTTGGAGCCGTCCGGATCGGTAACGGAGCCGTACGAGATCCGCCTCGGCTCGATCCTGCCCGTGAACACGGTCTCGAGCGCGCGGCGGGCGTCGGGGCCCGATATGCGCATAATTGCAATTGCACCGCCCACGGGAGTGGACAGTGCAAATACTGTGTCGTTATTGATCATTCCTGTTCCTTTGAGGGGGTGTTCATGAACATGGGGTTCGCAGCCCTCGCGGCGGCGTAGAGCTTTTCATACTCCTCGCGGCTGATGGTATCGCCCGCGGACTCCTCCTCGACGGGCGCGGGACGCCTTTCCGCGTTCCTGCGGCCGCCCCTGTTCCTGGAATAGCCGTTCCTGCCGCCCCGCTTCTTGGGGGTGACGACGACGCGGCGGTTGGGCTCTTCGCCCTCGGAATGGGTGGTAACGTCGGGGTTGGACTGGAGCGTCGCGTGGAGAACGCGCCTCTCGTAGGGGTTCATCGGCTCGAGCACGCGGGGACGGCCGGTGGCGCGCACCTGCGCGGCGACCTTCTTCGCGAGCCTCTTGAGGGTCTCCTCGCGCTTCTCGCGGTATTCCTCGGTGTTCAGCGTGACGCGGGTGTAGCCCTCGGTCTTGCGGTTCTTGTTCACGACGAGTCCGGTGAGATACTGCATCGCGTCAAGCGTCTCGCCCCTGTGACCGATCAGCATGCCCATCATCTCGGAATCGATGCGGAGCCTCAGACAGTCGTCGTCCATCGCGGCGAGAACGCGTCCCTCGGCGCCCATGCGCTTGATAAGTCCCTTTACGAATTCGGCTGCGGGGTTGCCCTCGGCTGCCTCCTCGGTATAGTTCAGCACCTTTTCCGGCTCCTTGGGAGCTTCGGGCTTTTCCGCGGCGGCCTCGGCGGGAGCGGGCTTCTCGGCCTGCTGCTTCGGGGCCTGCTGCTTCTGCGTCTTAGCGGGAATTATTTCCCGGGAAATATTCGCGCCGTTGTTTTCCTTCTTTTCCTTCTTCTCGGGACGGTTCTTCCTGTCCTCGGCGTTTTTCTTTTCGGGCTCAGGCTTTTTGGCCTTTTCCTGCTCGTTCGCCTCGGGCTTCGGATCCTTTGCTTCGGGCTCCCTGCGGTCGTTTCTCTCGCGGCGGTTCTTCCTGTCGCGTCTGTCGTTCCGCTCGCCCCTTGCGCGCTCGTCGTTCCTCGTGGGCTTTTCTTCCTTCGAGAAGATGTTGAGGATATCCTCGGCGGGCTTTTTCGTAAGCCTGACGATCGCGGGCTTCGCGCCGATGCCGAGAATGCCCTTGGTCTCCGTCCTTAATATCTCGATCGAGACCTCGTCAATGGAGATCCCCATCTGCTGTAATCCCTTGAATATCGCCTCGTCGACGGATTTGCCGGTCGCCTCAAGGCTCATTACTTCGCTGTCTTCCATTATGCCGCTTTGACCTCCGCGTCCTTCTTAGCCTTTTTGTCGAATACCGCGTTGATGATCAACGACGATACGATCTGCACCGCGCCGGATACCGTCCAGTAGAACGCGAACGCCGCAGTGGAGCTCATACAGATCAGAATACTCATGACCGGCATGAGGTACATCATATAGTTCATGGACTTGTTGTTCTGGTTCTGACCGCTGCCGTCCTTCTTCTGGCGCTTCATCAGGATGAGCGAGGACACGAGCTGCATGCCGGCCGCGAGGAACGGGAGTATCATAAGTCCGTTCGCGGGAATCTTGCCGTCCTTCGCGAGCGCGTCGGGATAGCGCTTCATGATCTTGGTATAGATGTCGGAGCCGGTAACGGCGTTGTCCGTGCCGGTGCCCTCGGCGTTTTCGCCCATTATCTTCAGGGCGGCCTCGGCGTCGACCTCGTCGGGGAGCAGGTTCATGCCGGATCTATCCGTCGCGCAGGAGGAGCAGCTGTTGCAGCCGGTCTTCGCGCCGGCGTCGCCGTATTCGCCTGCGGCAAGACCCGTTTCCTTAAGCTTCGCCCAGATGGTCTCGCCGGAAATGCGGTTGCCGTTCGCGTCGGTATAGCCGTTCTGGAGCATCGGCATGTTCGCAAGCGATACCGAGCTCAGCGCGGTAAGGTTCCTCGGCTTCGTTATGACCTCGCCGTCCATGCGGAAGATGAGGACGTTCGCGTCGATGAAGTTGTCGGGCTGCCAGACGTTGTTTACCCACAGGAACTTATAGCTCTTGAAGGTGTCCATCGCCGTTTCGTCGGCGGCCTCGCGCTCGGTCTCGACCGTGCAGGTCTCGGCGACCGCGGTCTCGTACATGAGCTTTACCGTCTCCTCGTTGCCCCAGCAGCGGAACGCGGCCAGGAAGCAGAAGAAGAGGGGCAGTGTGATGAGCATCGGCAGACAGCTCGAAAGCGTGGAAACGCCGTGCTCCTTCATAAGTTTCTGCTGCTCGACGCGGAGCTTCTGCGGATCGTTCTCGTAGCGCTTCTGGAGCTCGTTGAGCTTCGGCTGGACGACCGCCATCTTGATCTGCGTCTTGCGGTTGGAAATATCGGGGAATATCTGGACGAGCCTCAACAGCACCGTTACGACGAGTATCGTAAGAAGGTAGCTGTTGTTGAACAGTCCGTAAAGAAACTGCATCAGCCAGTAAAACCAGCGTGTGAGAAAAAACGTCATCTTGTTTTCCTTTCGTAGGGTCCGAGAGCGGGAGATCTCCACCTTCCCTTTAAGGG
Source organism: Clostridiales bacterium (assembly GCA_024691085.1). Lineage (GTDB taxonomy): Bacteria > Bacillota > Clostridia > Christensenellales > CAG-138 > UBA3857. Next base: position 25,919 of record JAILNX010000034.1, read on the forward strand.
GATAGGATCATATCCGCCTTTTGAGAACGGATTACAGCGCAAAAGCCGCCAAAGGGCGAGGATCGAGCCCTTGGCAGCACCGTGAACCTTAATGGCTTGTATGGCATATTCCGAGCAGGACGGCGTGTACCGGCAGCATGGAGCTCTGTCGGGTCTTAAGCCGCGATAGCAGCGGATGAGATATATGAGAAAGCGTTTTAATGCGTTTCCTATCAAAGTAAAATATCGGACTCTGTCAGCCAAGCAAGCCCGCCTTCGCCATGAGGCGGCGCACGGTGGATTCGATCTCCTTGAAGCTTGCGTCCTTTATCGGTGTACGCGCGATAAAAATGAGGCGGCAGCCGGGATGCATCTCCGGCAAGAGAGGAGTTACAGCCTCTCTCAGTCTGCGTTTCACGCGATTGCGGACGACCGCGCTGCCGATTTTTTTGCTCACCGCGAGCCCGATCTTCCTGTCGGTGCCGCGGGACGATAAATGAACAAGTACCAGCAAATGACTTCCGACGGACTTCCCCCGCCTGAAGACCCGGTGAAACTCCTTGTTCCGCTTTAAAGAATAGCAGCGCTTCATTGCAGTGATTGTTTTTCCCGGGAATTACGTCCCTTTTTCCGCAGAATGTATAAATAGTATTCGAACCACGACACAGTTTGATTGCGCCGTGGTCCGCCTTATCACATTCGGTTATGCGGAAAGCTTCTTCCTGCCCTTTGCGCGCCTTCTGGCAAGAACGTTCCTGCCGTTAGCCGTGGACATACGCTGACGGAAACCGTGGACCTTCTTCCTCTGCCTTACCTTGGGCTGGTATGTCATCTTCATGGATGTACACCTCTTTCCTTTACGATATTGGTTCAAGGGGGAACCCGAAGGGCTTTACCCCACATTGTCACAGACAAGTATTATATCCGATAAACCCTTGATTTGTCAAGCATTTATTTTGGATTTCGGAGCCGAATCTCGGTATATTTTGGCCAAAACCCGAGGCTAAACCGTTCAGAATACGATTTTTATCTCGGTGCCCTTCCCGACCTCGCTCTCGAGGGAGATCTTTCCCCGGTACTTCATGGCGATATGCTTGACTATCGCGAGGCCGAGACCGGTGCCTCCAGTGTTCTTGGAGCGGGATTTGTCCACGCGGTAGAACCTCTCGAATATGTGCTCGCGGTGTTCCTCGGGAATGCCGATGCCCGTGTCGCGGACGGAGACGAGCCTGTCCTTTACGGTGACGGTCACGCTTCCGCCGGGCACGTTGTAGCGGATGGCGTTGTCGATAAGGTTGTAGACCATCTCGGAAAGCAGGCTCCTCGATCCCTCGATCACGAAGCTCTCCGTATCGAGCTTAAGCGCGACGCCGTGATCCTCGGCGGATTTCAAAAGCACGTCGCGGCATTCGTCGGCGATCTGGGCCATATCGACGGGCTCCCTTTCGGACTCCGGAGCGCCCTCGTCAAGGCTCGATAGCCTTATGATATCGCTGATGAGAGCTAAGAGCCGCTTCGATTCCTTCCTTATCCTCTCGGCAAAATCGGGGATATCCTCCTTCGAGGCAAGCCCCGTCGCGATCATCTCGGCATAGCCCTGTATGCTGGTGAGCGGCGTCTTCAGCTCGTGGCTGACGTTCGCCGCAAACTCCCTTTTGAGCTTTTCGAGGGTAAGCTGCTCGCCCATGTCGAGGAGCAGCATCATCGTGCCGACGATCTGACCGCTGAATATGACCGGATCGATCAGCACGCGGAGCGTCGTCCCGCGGCTCGTGTACTCCGTGAGCGTGCTCTGCCCCTGCTTCGCAAGGTCGAGACACCTTAAAAGCTCCGGATCGCGTATCGCGTCCGTCTTGTTCATGCCTATCGCGTATTCGGGAAGGCCGAGATAGCGGCGAGCGTCCTCGCTGACGGTGTAGATCTGCTCGTTGCCGTCGAAAACGAGAATGCCGCCCGTGATGGAGTCGATCATGGCGGCGTAGTCCGCGCCGTGATAGCTCCTGTCCTCGCGCATGAGCGCCGCGGTGAAGAGGTAGAGCACCGCCGCGCCGATAACGACGGAAGCGCCGACGGCGATATAAAGCCACGGCGCTTTAAGCTCGACAAGCACGGCTATGACGGATACCGACGCCACGAGCGTACAGACGAGTATGTAAACGATTATCGCGAGGGATCGGAAGCGTTTGTTCATTTTAAGTCATCCTTTCCACATAAAAAGCGGAGCGTCCTGCGCCGTTTGCCGGTCGGGGATCAAAAACGCAAGGCGGCGCAAGTGATTATAATATTCGGTCAAATGTGGAAAACTCACAGGGTTTTTTGTGGAAAACTCGGAAAACCCGGGGAAGCCGCTCGGGTTTTCCACATATCCCGCCGTGTCAGTCCCAGGCCTCCGACCAGTCCCACTCGGTATTGTCGTTGTCGTTCGCCCATGCGGGGTCGTAGATCCTGAACAGCCATTCGCCGTGTTCCCAGACGCCTTCCCCGTTTTCGCGGTCCTTGTATCTTATCCCGGCGAAGGCGTGCCAGAACCACACCCTGATCTCCTGCCACTCGTCCACACCGTTATAGTAGTGCTCGGCGGAGAGCACGTCGTCCTCGACCGAAAGCGATCTTTCCGGCTCCTCAACGCGGTCAAGGTCCTTATCGTAACAGTTTCCGTCGGCGTCCTTAAGATAACAGGAGGAGATGAGGCGGAGGTCCCAGCGCTCGTCGTCGAGGGTGAAGTACCTCCCGTCCTGGATCGGCTCGACGCCCTCCATCACGAGCTTCCCGTCGAGGGTGTAAAGATCGGTGCGGAACAGGACTTCGTCGCCGCCGTACCATTCATCTTCCCATGCGCCGACGTGCTCCTCTTCACCGAGATACGTGACGCCGAGTATGTATTTCCCGCCGAACACTCCCCGTATCATTCCGAAGGGCTCGGGATCGATCGTGCCGACCTTTCTGAAGTTTTCGTCGAGCCGGATGATCGGCTCGTTGAAGCGGGGGGTGCCGTCGATCGAATAATCAACGCTCCTGTTCAGGACGAGGTAGCCGCCGTCGATCTTAAGTATGCCGCCGTTACGTCCTATTACGAGCCTGCCCTTTGAAAACTCCTTCGGGTTTTCGAGCGCGGCGTCGCGGATAAGGCTGATCTCGCAATACCAGTCGTCCCCATTTTCGACCCAGCGCGTCGTTATTGCCATGCCGTCGAACATCATGAACGGCGTGACAGGCGTACGGTCGCGGAGCCTTATCCAGCAGCATATGCCGTCCTCGGTATAAAGGCCCCAGTCCCTCCAGCTGTCCTCTTCGTCAGTCATCGCGGCGAAGGAGTATAAAAGCTCGCCCATGTTGTTATAGACGTAGTGCATATTGCTCTCGCCCGGGAGCACCAGGTACTTGAAGGGCTCGGGGAAAATCGGCCCGTCGACGAGCCTGCCCGTCTTCGGCAAAAGCGCCGAGAAATCGGGTGTTTCCGTCGGCTCCGGGACTGCCGTCGGCTCGGGGACTGCCGTCGGCTCCGTGGTGACGGAGGGCTCCGCCGCCTCTTCGGTCGGAAGGACCGGCGCGGCGGTCGGATACTGCCAGCCGTCGGGCGGCGTGCACGCGGCGAAGAGAAGTATGACCGCCGCAAGAAGTATCGAAATGCGCTTCATAAGCCGCTCTCCTTATTCGATCCCCTTCATATACGGGACATAGCCGCACTGAGATACGAAGAGCTGTCCTTCGCTCGTCTCGAGCCATGCGACGATCGCCTCCGCGATGGGATTCGGGTGAGTCTTCGGGAGTATCGCGTAGAAGGGGTTGATGAAGGGATATTCGCCCGAATTGATGGTCTCGTTCGTGGGCGCGACTCCGTCCACCGTGATGAACTTGAGGTTGGGGTAGGTGTACATATTCTTCGCGTAGTAGTACACGGAATAGCCGATCGCGTTCGCGGAGTTGTCGTAGGCCGCGATATCGTCGATAACGTCGGCCATGGATTCCGATACGCGGATCTTTTCGACGGGCGCCATGGGCGTATTGCCCATGCACAGGTTCAGCATGAGCGTCTGCGAGCCGGAAAGCTCGGGACGCTGGAAGGCGTTGATGGGCGCGTCAAGTCCGCCGACGTCCTTCCAGTTGGTGATGGCTCCGGAGAATATGCCCCGGATCTGGTCGATCGTGAGGGAATCGACGGGATTGTCGGTATTGGTTATGAACACGAGCGCGTCAAGTCCGATGGGGTGCATATCGAATCTGTTCTCGGGATCGAAGCGCTCCTTGGTGGTACGGCTCGCCTCGTAAACGAGGAGCAGATCGCATCTCTTCTCGTCGAGAGCCTCATAAGCGTAGTCCGTGGTGGAGAAATCGATGGATCTGTCCGCATCGTCCTCGGTGCAGCCGGTGACGAGCCTTATGAGCGCAAGCGCCATAGGTATGTTTGCGGTAGAGCCGTCCACCTTGGGGTAGGCGGAATACTCGCACGAGGGCCTCGCCGCGGCCGGCTCTTCCGTGGGTTCGGCCGTGGGCGCCTCGGTCGGGACTTCCGTGGGCACGGAGGTCGGCTCGGCGGTGGGTTCCGCCGTCGGATCGGCCGGCGCGGGCACGGGGGTGCATGCCGCCGCAAAGGCGGTCAGAAAAAGAACGAGAACGAAAGATAAGATGCGTTTCATAATACCTCCTAAAAAACCGGCCTGCGGCGTCCGCACCGCCCGATCGGAACGCCGTCGGGGAGAGATGAACGCCGCTGACCTTATTCCATAATATAACGTGACGGATCCGCCTTCGGTTCCCGTTTTATATCGCAAAATTGCCGTTTTCGAAAACCTTTACCGTCCTGCCGTCACGCGTCCTTCCCGTGATGGTAAGGTCGCTCGTTCCGACCATGAAGTCGACGTGCGTGCTGCTCTCGGCGTTGAGCCCTTTTTCAAGAAGCTCCTCGGAGGAAAGCTCCTCGCCGCCCTTCACGCAGGAGGGGTACGCCTCGCCGAAGGCGAAATGGCAGGAGGCGTTCTCGTCAAAGAGGGTGTTGAAGAAGAGGATCCCGCTGTTCGAGATGGGCGAATCGTAGGGCACGAGGGCGATCTCGCCGAGGTAATGGCTGCCCTCGTCAAGCTCGACCTCCGTTCTCAGCGTCTCCTCATTGGTATCGGCATGGATATCGACGATCCTGCCGTCCTTGAATGTAAGCTTGATGCCGTCGACGATATTGCCGTGGAGCACGAGGGGCTTCGACGCGTAGAGCACGCCGTTGACGCCCGTCTTCAGGGGCGCCGAGAAGACCTCCTCGGTCGGCATATTCGCGACGAATTTCACGCCCGTCCTGCATATATCGCCGCCCGCGAGCCAGACGTTGTTCTCGGGCATTTTGACGTAAAGATCCGTGCCGAGGGAGTTTTCGTAATGAAGCTCCTCGAAATCGAATCCTGTCATGGCCTTCGCCTTGCCCTCGATGTTCGCGCAGTGCCCGCGCCACGCCTCGACGGCGTCGCCGTCCTCGGTGATGCGGACGGTCTTGAATATGGCGTCCCACAGCTTCTCCATCGCCTCTTCCGCGGGAACGCCGGGGAAGACCTTTTTTGCCCAGCTCGGTATGGGTACGGAGACCACGCACCAGGGGAGGACGTTCGCCATCATTTTCTTGGAAAAATCCTTGTAGTCGCGTCCCGCGGCGGCGCCCCAGCGGCGGAGCCTGTCGGGATCGACGCCTTTAAGATTCTCGGGATCGGTCGCGGAAACGGAGATGCAGCCGACGCCCTCCTTCGCGAGCTCGTTCCTCATCAGAACGTCCCACACGGGCGCCGCGTCGAAAACGGAATCGTCGGCGTGCAGCCAGTGCTCGCGGGAGATGAAATCGTCGCGCCAGTTCATGTATACGTCCTTCGCGCCCGCCTCGAAGGCGGCTTTTGCGAGGAGCCTCCCGAACTCCGCGCACTCGACGGGGCAGTTCACCATTACGGGCTGACCCTTCTGTACGTTTATGCCCACCCCGATCACGAGGCGCGCATACTGCCAAAGCATTTTTTCGTTCATGGACTTTGTTCCCTTTCTGTTTTGTCCCCATCATTATAAACTATTTCCCGTTGAAATGGAAGTGCCGCGGGCTTATAATAGGATCGGAGGGAAAACATGGATATTCGCCGAAAGCTGTTTTTGAAAAGGGATCCCTATTCGCGCGGTAAGGACGAAGGTCTTTTTGTCCGCGCCGTTAGGGAACAGGTAAAAAGGAACGCCGCGGGTTCGCCGGAGTACGCGGCGATACTCGCTTCGCGATCTTTCTCTCCCGACGAACTCGTATCGGAGGAGGATCTCGGCAGGCTCCCGCCGCTCCCGACGCTGTTCTTCAAGCGGAACCGCATCTTCTCCGTGCCCGAAAAAAAGCTCGTGGTCAAAGCGTTTTCCTCGGGCACGAAGGGGGCGAGGAGCGAGGTCGGTCTGGATCTTTCCTCGCTCTTATACGGGATAATGATGATGTTCCGCCTCTTTTCCCTGCACGGAGTGATCTCGCCCATTCCGACCAATTACATTGTCGTCGGATACGAGCCGTCGAAGCATTCCGATATGGGCGCGATAAAAACCGCCTACGGCACGACGAAGTTCGCCCCGGCGCTGCACCGTGAATATGCCCTGCGCGACACGGGCACGGGATATGAGCTCAATCCCGACGGCGTGTTCCGCGCGCTCATGAGGTATTCAAGGCAGCCCTTTCCCGTGAGATTCGTGGGCTTTCCCGCGTATATGTACTTTCTGGCAAAAAGCCTTAAGGAAAAAGGCATTTCCTTAAAGCTCCCGAAGCGTTCGATGGTCCTCCTGGGCGGCGGCTGGAAGCAGTTTTCCGGCGAGGAGATAGACCGCGGGAGCTTTCATAAGCTCATCGAGGAGACGCTAGGGATAAAAAAGGAGCGCTGCCTTGAGTTTTTCAGCGCCGTCGAGCATCCGCACGCCTACGTCCGCTGCCCGTCGGGGCACTTTCACATACCCTCGTATACCCGCGTTATCATAAGGGACGCGGACACCCTCGAGCCGGTTCCCGAGGGCACGCCGGGGCTTCTCAACTTCATAACGCCCCTCGTTTCCTCGATGCCCCTTGCGTCCGTCCTCACCGACGACATCGCCGTTTACGGCACTTCGCCCTGCCCCTGCGGGAACAAGGCGCCGTATTTCGATCTTCTCGGCCGCGCCGGAGTCGGCGGCATCAAGACCTGCGCCGCGAGCGCGGCGGAAATGGCGGTAAAAAAATGAATCTAATAAACGGAAAACTTTACGATAACGACGCCGCGCTGAAAGCGCTCGACGAGCTTCCCGCGCTTATCCTTGAGGAACGCAAAAAGCCCTTCCTCCCTCCCGAGCGGGTGATCGCCGCCTGCGGCAGGCTCGGACGCGAGCTCGGCGAGGAGCATCTGGCCCTTCTTACGGGCATGGGCATTCGCGAGGAAAAGGCGCGTCGCGAGCTGGAGTTCGCCCGCGAAATGCTCTCCGAGGAATATCTTCGCGAGCGCCTCGCCCGCGAGGGCGTCTCGTTTGACGAGGCTTCCTTCGTACCCTTCGGTCAAAAATCCCCCGTGCGGCAAAGGCTTTTGCCCCTTGGGACGCTTCTGCACATTGCCGCGGGCAACGTCGACGCCCTGCCCGTTTTCAGCGTTTTGGAGGGACTCCTCACGGGAAACGTCAACATTCTTAAGCTCCCGCGGGACGACGGCGGCCTGTCCGTCACGATCCTCCTTAAACTGATGGAGTATGAGCCCGCGATCCGCGGCCGCGTGTTCGTTTTCGACTTCCCTTCGGAAAATATCGACGCGCTCAAAAAGACCGCTGCGGTCGCCGACGCGGTGATAGTATGGGGCGGCGACGAGGCGGTCACGGCCGTGCGGCGGCTTGCCTCGCCCGACACGCGGATAATCGAATGGGGACACAGACTGAGCTTTGCCTACGTCTCCGGTTTTGTCACGGACGAGGCGCTTTCGGGGCTCGCTTACAACATTCTCGATACCGACCAGCTCTATTGCTCCTCCTGCCAGGGCGTTTTCGTGGATACAGAGGACGAAAACGAGCTTCCTTATTTCGCCGAACGCTTCGCCGATATCCTCGAAAAAAAGGCGGAGGAGGCGGGATTTTCTCACGACTTATTCATCCGCGCGCAGAAGACGCTGGAGCTCTATACCGACGGGCTCGAGGCTGAAAAAACCGGCGCGCGCATTATAAAAAAGAGGCTCGTCTCCGTCACGGTGATCAGGGACTCGGAGCTTGCCCCGTCGCATATGTTCGGCAATCCCTGGGTGAAACCCCTTCCGAGAAGCCTCGTCCCCGACGCGCTGATAAAGCACAAGGGACGGCTCCAGACGGCGGCGCTCCTATGCCCCGAATCGGAACGCGCGGAGCTTGAAGCTCTCCTCGCCTCCTGCGGCTTAACCAGGATAACCGACGGCGCTCGCATGAGCGAGACCTACTGCGGCCTGCCCCACGACGGCGAGATGCCGCTAATGCGGTATGTGCGGATAGTGTCGTTCGACTGACTCCCGGATCAAAAAAGCAGGCTTTGCGCCTGCTTTTCTGTTATTCTTTTGCCTTTTTCGGTCTTGCGCCGAGTCTTGCGAGCAGGAACACGACGTACGCGCCGATTGACAGCGCCATCTCGTAGATCCTCATCTGCACCACCCAGCCGTAGCGGTCGAATATCGTATTGAATATCACGAGCGACGAGCGGTTCGGCCCGATGTAGAACATATTGACCGAAGCTCCAGGTATCAGCGTTTCGAGGAGTATGTTCAAAAACAGCGCGATGTTGCAGCACACGATGAAGCAGACGAAGCCGCGGAAGAAGTCGCGGAACTTATACCCGCCCCTGCCCGAGAATGCGATGAGGAGGCCGATGAACACCAAGAGCGCGTGCCATATGCACGAATGGAGCGTCGGGATCACGTGCTCCTGCAGTATCCCGGAGGTCTCGATGAAGGTCGAGAAGCCGCTCATGAGCGTATACGTCATCATGAACGTCAGGAGCGCCTTCCTCACGGGGTTCTCCTTCTTAAGGAACGACGCGAGCGGCGCCATATAGATGGGCAGGCTGCAGAGCTGGAACGGGAAAAGACCCGCTGTCTTGACGATGTCGCCCCCGTTCAGCGCGAAATGGAAGAACGAGATCTTGAAAACCTCCATTCCCGCAAGCACGAAGCCGACGGTGCGGAGCACGCGGTTGAAGCGCTCCTCGCTCGATTTCCTAAGAAGCAGCGCGAGAACGACCGCACCGGTAAGGCCGATGGCGATATAGAGGATATGCGCGAGTCCCCAGGCGCCGGGAGTCTCCGTAAACTTAAATGCTATCGAAGAAAAAAGGTCTGTAAAAAACTGTTTCATAATATTCCGTAAACATAAAAAGGCGGCATGCCGTATTAAATGCATGCCGCCCGTTCATTTTTATCAGTTGCCAAAGCGGGTGCCGTTGAACTTGACGCCCGGGCCCATGGTGCTGGAGAGGACGAGGGACTTGATGTAGGTGCCCTTCGCCGCAGCGGGCTTCGCCTTGATGATGGCGTCCATGAGGACGTTCAGGTTCTCGACGAGCTTATCCTTGCCGAAGCTGGCCTTGCCGATGGGGCAGTGGCAGATGTTGGTCTTGTCGACACGATACTCGACCTTACCGGCTTTGATGTCGGAAATGGCCTTCGCCACGTCCATGGTAACGGTGCCGCTCTTGGGGTTAGGCATTAAGCCCTTCGGGCCGAGAACGCGACCGATGCGGCCGACGACGCCCATCATGTCGGGAGTCGCGACGCAGACGTCGAATCCAAACCAGTTTTCGGTCTGGATCTTCTTGACCATATCCTCATCGCCTACGAAATCGGCGCCGGCTTCCTGAGCCTCGCGGGCCTTATCGCCCTTGGCGAATACGAGAACGCGGACTACGCGGCCCGTGCCGTGGGGCAGGACGACCGCGCCGCGGACCTGCTGGTCGGCATGGCGGGAGTCAACGCCCAGACGGATGTGAGCCTCGATGGTCTCGTCGAACTTGGCCTTGGCGGTACCGAGAACGACCTCGATGCCCTCGGCGGGATCATAGAGCTTCTGGCGCTCGATGGTCTTTACGCTGTCATTATATTTCTTACCGTGCTTCATATTCTACCTCTCAGTCTACAACGACGACGCCCATGGAACGGGCGGTACCGGCCACCATGCTCATCGCGGCCTCGATGGAGGCGGCGTTAAGGTCGGGCATCTTGGTCTCGGCGATCTCGCGGACCTGAGCCTTGGTGATCTTGGCGACCTTCGTCTTGTTGGGGACGCCGGAACCGGACTCGATGCCGCAGGCCTTCTTGATAAGGACGGATGCGGGCGGAGTCTTGGTCACGAATGTGAACGAACGGTCCTGATAAACGGTGATCTCAACGGGGATAATGAGACCTGCCTGCTTCGCGGTGCGCTCATTGAACTCCTTGCAGAAGCCCATGATGTTCAGACCGTGCTGGCCGAGAGCGGGACCTACGGGCGGTGCGGGTGTAGCCTTACCTGCAGGGATCTGCAGTTTGACAAAGCCTGTAACTTTCTTTGCCATGATTGAATTTCCTCCTAAAATAATGTGGTACTTGCGGAGTATAGAGACTCGTCGTCTCCGTTCCTCCCACTATGAAGACCCCTTGATACGGGGAAAACATACAGTGATCTGCTTACTTCCTGCCTCCGGCTTCCGCCGGATATGTCTCGCAGGAGCAGCCTTACATTCTTGCGTGATCGCGGTTCCGCACCTGTCGCGGTGCGTACGCGCTGGCCCGCGCGGCTCGCTTGGCTCGCGGCGGCCTTCGGCCGCAAAAATGTGGTACTTGCGGAGTATAGAAGCGAAACGCTTCCGTTCCTCCCACTATGAAGACCCCTAAAAGGGGAAAACATACAGTGCTTACAGTTTCTGGATGTCGATATAGTCGAGCTCCATCGGAGTCTCCTTACCGAACAGTGAAACGAGAACCTTGACCTTCTGCGTTTCGGGATTGAGCTCGGTGACAGTGCCGATAAAGTTGGCGAACGGGCCGTTGACGATACGGACGTTCTCGCCCGTTTCGATGTCGAGCTTCAGGGTCATGCGCTCGACGCCCATCGCGGTCACTTCCTCGTCGGTGAGGGGAATGGGCTTGTTGCCCGAGCCTACAAAGCTCGTTACGCCGCGGGTGTTCCTTACGATGTACCAGGTGCTGTCGGTCATTATCATCTTGACCATAACGTAGCCGGGATACACCTTGCGCTGGTATACCTTGGGCTTTTTGGCGCCCTCCGGCATCTCGGAAACGGTCTCGGTCGGATACTTGACCTCGAGTATGAGGTTCTGAAGATTACGGTTCTCGATCGTCTTCTCAAGATCTTCCTTGACCTTGTTCTCGTAGCCGGAGTAGGTATGCACTACGTACCAGCGGGGCTCCGTGGGGGTCTCGTCATCGTAATGAGTGCGGTCCTCGCTGACGCTTGCGGCGTCGGGGTTCTCACTCAGGGTGACGGCCCTTTCCATTTTGTTCTTTACCTCGTCTGCCATCTTCTATTCCTTACTTGCCGAGATTGGCAAGGAACTGGAAGCCGGAACCGAAGGCGAGATCGAGAAGGCCGATGATGATCGCCATCAGGGCGCAGAAAGCGAATACCGCGAGGGTATAGCTTATAAGCTCCTTCCTGGTGGGCCAGGTGAGCTTCTTCACTTCGGAGAAGACTTCCTTGAAATATTTGCCGATCCCCTTGAAGAAGTTGCCTATCTTCGCGAAGAAACCGGGCTTTTTAGCAGCTTGAACGTTAGCCATAGTTTTTTCCTCTTTTACTTGGCTTCCCTGTGCAGGGTGTGCTTACGGCAGAAACGGCAATACTTGTTGAACTCGAGCCTGTCGGGATCGTTCTTCTTGTTCTTGAACGTATTGTAGTTCCTCTGCTTGCATTCGGTGCAGGCAAGTGTGATCTTTACGCGCATGGTTTTATCCTCCTTGAAAGATTGCGGTCCTAACGACCGTTTTTGCGGTCTTCCGCTTATTCAGCCGTACAATTATACAAGCCAAATAATACCCCTTCACAGGGGCAAGCGCCATTGTAACATCTTTTCCAAGCCCTGTCAAGGAAAAAATGAAGAAAAAATCAAAATATATAGTTGGGGCGCAGGCGGCGCCGCGCAGGGCCCGGCGGCACTTGTAATCGGAGGTGTTTTGTTGTATAATCCCATAATGAAGAAATATGTTGATCCGAGGAATTCGCCAATGAAGAAAAAATCTGCCGTTACGATGATCGCAGCCGTGCTTGCCGTTCTCGCGGTCCTTGCCATAGCCTTTGCTGTGGGAGCGGATATCGCCGCGGGGAAGGAGACCGTGAAACATTGCGAGCACAGCATTTCCTATTATTATAAGGATGACGAGGGCTCTACGCGCTTCTTCTATGACGACAGGCTCCTCTCGGGCTCGGTCGCGGGCTACGTCAGCGCGTTCCTCACCTGCGACGGCACGGTCGGGATCTTCTCCGCCGGCACCGAGCTTTACAGGGTGAGCGAAGCGGGCATAGTCAAGATATTCCCCGCGGGCGTGCTCCGCGCGGTCCTGTCCCTGGACAACAGCACCATAGTGTTCACTACGGCGACTCAGCTTCATATCTATAAAAGCTCGACCGATTCTATCGAAACGGTCAAGCCCGAAGGTATCTCCGGCATACCCTCGATAGCGGTCTCGAACGACGGCGCGACCGCCGCCTACACCGTAAAGACGACGGACGGCAAGTACCTGACCTACGTTTATGAGAACGGCGAAAGCCGTCTCGCCGCGGAGAACGCGTATGTGCTCGCAGTGGGCTCCGGCGCGAAGAACGTCTGGTACGTCGATCCCGCAAATTCCGCTCTCTATAACAAGAAGGGCTCCTCGGCAAGGAAGGTCGCCGAGAACGTTTCGGGACTCGTGGAGTTCAACCGCGATCTGACCGAGGCGATATTCGACGTCTCCGGCGTCACCAATTACTCGAAGAACGGTTCCCGCGCGAAAGTCCTCGTCGAGAACGCCTCCGTCTTTACCACGAAGCCCGAATGCGCCGCGACGAACGGCGGCGATTCGGCTACCGGCTCCGTGGCGGACTGCTCGACGCTCTTCAATTGCGTGTTCTATACTCCGCTCACATCATCGCGCGATCAGACCGTGAAGGTCTATAACCTCTATTACGTCGACAGGTTCTGCCGCTCAAGGGAGCTTGCGATCGGCGCGGAAGCGTTCGCGGTCTACGGCAATAAGCTCGCCGTAACGGTCGACCGCGTGCTCTATATCATGAACTCCGACGATCCCGGCACGGCGAAGACGGTCGCCCGGGACGTCTACTCCTTCAGCGTTAAGAAGAACGGCGAACTCTATATCCTCTCGCTCGACAAGACCTTAAGCTATTACACTGACGGCACGAAGATCCCCCTTGCGGAAAACGTCATACACCAGGTCCTCGCGGGAGACAGGTGCCTGTTCCTCAAGGATTATTCCAAGACCGGCAAATTGATGCTTGCCGACGGAAGGCTCCCGCTCGTCGTTGTCAATGACAGCACCGCCCACGTTTCGGTAAAGCCCGGTTCGCAGTTTTTGTACACCGATATTTATGAAAACAGTTTCGGCACGAAGGTCTGCGACGTATACTCAAGTTCGGACGGGCTAAATTTCACGCTCGCGCTTGAGGGCGTCGTGTTCCCCGGCGCAGCCGACTGACCGAAGGGAAAACGATCATGAAAAAAGCAATGGCTCTGTTCCTTGCCCTCGCGGCGCTCTTCGCGCTCACGGCCTGCGCGCGCAAAGCCGAGACCGGAAAGATGATCAAGGACAACATCGCCCGCGTATACACGCCCGGCACGAGGGAATCCTTCTTCGTCAAAAACGGTGAGATGCTTGCAGGCTCCGTCGTAGGCAAGCTCTTCTTCACCACCGCAGCCGACGGCAACAGCGCTCTCGGCTGGGTGGATACCGTTCTTTACTTTATCGACGAAAAAGGCCCCGTTCTCCTCGGCACCGGCATAAGCACCGCCGAGATCTCCCTTGACGGACGCCTCGCGCTCTACGTTATGGAGAACGATCTTTATATGTACTCCCGCGACACGCGCGAAAGCAAGGTCGTTGACAGCGGCATCGACAGCATTTATCAGTTCGCCGTCTCCCCGCACAGCGGGTGCGTCATGTTCACGGCGACGTATCAGGACGCCCCCGAAGAGCTCCGCACGAAGCTCTATAAGGACGGGACTCTCACGACGGTCATCGAAAAGGAAAACTCCGTCGTCATGGCGGTCACCGACGACGCGAACCGCTTCTGGTATTCCGATATGTCCGGCAGCCTCATCGTTTCGGAGAACGGTCAGAAAAAGACCGTCGCCACGGGCTGCGGCGCGGGCTCGAACTACAATTTCACGGTCGGGCTCGACGAGGTCACGTTCACGGCCGACGACGACACGCAGTATTTTTACCGTCTCAGGGACGATAAGCTCATAAAGCTCGGCACCGGCTTCGGCTACACGCTCAAGACCGATCTCTTCTCGATATCGGACGTGACTGTATTCTGCTATATCAACGACGTCGAAACGTTTACGAACGGGCTCTTCCTCTTCGATCCCACGGACGGCAACGTCTATTCCGTGGGCTATATCGACGGTGACGGCAAGCTCACCATGCTCCTCGAGAACGCGCTGAAATACAAGATCGCGCCCGACGCATCGAAAATCTTCTGGCTCGGGCCGGACAACAGCCTCTACGAGACGGTCCTTAACGGCAAGGCGACTCTCCTCGCGAAGGACGTTAACGATTTCGGCATTACGGAGGACGGCACCGCGGTCTATTACATTGCCGCGTCCGGCTCGCTCTTTAAAACGTGCGGCACCCGCTCCGATAAGCTCGACACGGGCGTATCCAAGCTCGCGGTGTTCCGCTCGTACTGCGCGTACATAAAGGACGTCCGCTCCGATAAGGGCACCCTCTTCTATACCGTCGGCGGCGAGAGCGTAAAGCTCATGGAGAACGCCGTGCGCTTCGAGGAGCGCAAGGGTCAGCTCCTCGTCTATACCGATCCCGCGGAGTCGAACGGCTCAACGCTTTACACGCTCTACATCTCCGAGGACGGCAAGACCTTCCACAAGATAAAGGAAGGCGTCGAGCCGTAGGATTTAGGGATTAGGGATTAGGGATTAGGGATTAGGGATTAGTTCGTTTCCGCCCCTAATTGCTAATTGCTAATTGCTAATTGCTAATTGCTCATTGCTAATTCTCCCCCGCCTTCACAGGCGGGCTTTTTTTACCTGTTTTTTACTTGCAATGGAGGTATGCTTCTGCTATAATTATATACAGATCAATATGACCTTTTTTATAATCTTAAATCATTTGAAGGGAAATACTGAGAAATGCCCACCGTTATCGAAAGGATCGCCGCCGCCGAGGCGGACGCGGATACCCTGAAAAAGAACGCCCGCGAGGCAGCCGCAGGCACAGTCGCGGCCGCGGAGGACGACGCCGCCCAGTCCCTAAAGATCGCAAGGGAAGAGGCGAAGGCGGGGCTTGCCCTTGCCGCCGCCATGGCCGAAAAGGAGGCCTCGAGCGAAAGGGCGAGGATATTCAACGCCAGCCGCATGCGCGCGGATATCGTTCTGGGCGAGGCGGAGAAGAAGCTCGATAAAGCCGTCGATCTTATAATGGACGAAATACTGAACTGACGGTTCCGTCGGTTCTGCCGGGAGTAATCTATGATAGTACCAATGAAGCACATATCGCTCTTTGCCCTCAAGGATGACGAAAAGCGCATAATGAAAACGCTTCAGAGAAACGGGATAGTTCAGGTGACGAAGCAGCCGGATCCCACTACCGACGACGCCGCGCTCAAAGCCGCCTCGGAGCTATATAAAAGAAGCTGCGAGACGGAGCTTATGGAGGCCTCCGCGAACGTTTCCCGTATAAAGTCCTGCCTCGGAAGGCTGACCGTTTACCTTCCGAAGGAGGGCATGCTCGCCGCCGCGCCCGAGTACCCCGACGAGGAGCTCGTCTCCTCCGTGCCCGGGGCGCTTTCCGTCTGCGACGAGCTTGACGCTCTTATGAAGAAAGCCGCCGCCTTGCGCACCGAAAAGGAAAGGACGGCCGCAGCGTTAAAGCAGCTCGCGCCGTTCCGCGCGATGGACGTTCCTCTCGAGATCATAAAGCCCACGCGCTCCGCGGATTTCCTCCTCGGCACCATGAAGGCGGACAGGGCGGAAAGGCTTAAGGACAGCGGGGTAATGGCAGACTCGTTCGGCGCAGGTCAGCGCGTCGCCGTGCTCGCCGCCGTTCCGAAGAAGGATCCGGAGGAAACGCTTGCCGCGCTTAAGGAATTGGGCTTTAACGAGGCGTCGCTCCCCGGATACGAGGGACTTGCCGAGGACAATTACGAAAGGCTCGAGGAGAAGCTCGAAAGCATCGCGCTCGAAAGCGCGGAGAATTCGAAGAGCATAGCCGCGCTCGCGGAGAACGCCGCTACGCTGAAAAAAGGACTCGACGGCGCTCTCATCGAGGAAAGCTCCAAAAAGGCGAAGTGCTCCCTTTTCGCCACGCGCGAGACGTTCTCGCTCGAGGGCTGGGTGCGTTCCGACGAGGAGGAGAAGCTCAAGGCGCTTCTTTCCGGCGTGACCGAGACCTACTGCCTCGAAACGCGCGATCCGTTTGACGACGAGCTCCCGCCCACATACTGCAAAAACAACAAATTCTTCGCTCCCTTTGAATTTATAACGAATATGTATTCTCCGCCCGATCCGAGGGGCTTCGATCCGACCGTCGTCATGACGCCGTTCTACCTCCTCTTCTTCGGGCTCATGATGGGCGACACGGGCTACGGCATCGTGATGAGCCTTGCCGCTTTCCTCTATCTCAAGATCAAAAAGCCGACGGGCGGCACCGCCCAGGTCGCGCAGATACTCGTGTGGGGCGGCCTGTCCACCGCGATATTCGGCCTGCTTGCCGGCACGTTCTTCGGCATGAACTGGTACGACCTGTTCAGCGAGAGCTTCCCGTTCCCGCTCCTTGACCCGATGAAGGATCAGATGACGGCGATACTCGTCTACTGCGGTCTCGGCTTCTTACAGATCATCGCCGGCATGATCGTGTCGATAGTCCTTCATATTAAAAAGGGCGACTGGCAGACGGCGCTGTTCGACATCGGCTCGTGGCTCATGATCTTCGCGGGCGCGGGGCTCGTGTTCGGGCTCTCCGGCTGGGCGAAGTACCTGGGCTTTGCGCTTGCAGGTATCGGTCTTATCCTCCTTGTCGGCTTCGGCGGCAGGGCAAAGAAGGGCATAGGGCGCGTGATCGGCGGCCTCGGCAAGCTCTATGACATAACGGGCTTCTTCTCCGACGTGCTGAGCTACTCCCGCGTGTTCGCTCTCGGTCTTGCAACCGGCGCGATGGGCTACGCCTTCAACCTCGTCGTCAGCATAGTGAAGGATATGCTGAAGGGCATCCCCGTCGTCGGCGGCGTCGTGAGCTTCATCGTAGCGGCGATTCTCCTCGCTTTGCTCCACGCCTTCTGCATCGCGATAAACGCCCTCGGCGCGTTCATACACTGCGCGAGGCTGCAGTTCATCGAGTATTACAACAGGTTCTACACTCCCGGCGGAAAGCTCTTCGCTCCCCTCGGGATAAAGACAAAATACAACAAGGTAAAATAATTATAAGGAGTCTTATATGAAAAAGTTCAGGTTATTCGCTTTGATCGCTGTCTTCGTACTCGTGTTCGCCTTCGCGGGCGCGGCTCTCGCGGACGCAATGCCCCCTCTCGGCAATATGCCGGAGCCCGTTGACAACACCCCCAAGGGCTATATCTGGGCGGCGGTCGCGGTCTGCGTCGCGATCATACTTCCCGGCGCCGGCTCCGCTCTCGGCGTAGGCATGGCCGGCCGCGCGGCGGCGGGCGTCTCCGCGGAGGATCCCGAAAAGGGCGGCAGCTGCCTTATATTCGAGCTTCTTCCCGCGACGCAGGGCCTTTACGGCTTCGTCATCGCGATCTTCATCGCGGTCTACAGCGGCATCCTCTCCGGCACGTTCCTTGAGCTTTCGACCGCAGCTGGCATGTCGTTCTTCTACGCAAGCCTGCCCATCGGCCTGGTCGGTCTTATAAGCGCGTACTTCCAGTCCCGCGTCTGCTGCGCCGGCATCGGCATCGTCGCCAAGCAGGGCAACGGCGGCATGGGCATCACCTTCGCGATAATGGTCGAGCTTTACGCCATTCTCGCGCTGATCATCTCGATACTGATGGTCGTCAACGTCCCCGTCGCGGCGTAAGTGAAGAACCATGGATAACACTAACGGAGCCGACAAGCTCATAACAGGCATACTCGAGGCCGCTCAGGCCGAGGCGCAGGCGATCGAAGCCGACGCCGCTTCTGAGGTCGCCGCGATAAAGGAAAGGCTTCACGACGATAAGGAACGCCTCAAGGACGAGTTCGCTAAAAAAGCCGCCGCCGAGAGGGAGGACCTTATTAAGCGCGCGGCCGTTAACGCGGAGCTCGACGGACGCAGGGAGACATTAAAGAGAAAGCACGCGCTCATCGACAGGGCGTACTCCGTCGCGGCCGAGAAGCTCTCGGCTCTTGACGGCGCGGAGCGCGAGGCTTTCCTTATGAAGCTCCTTAAAAAGGAGTGCTCGGGTTTTGAGACCGTGCATCCCGCCGAACGCGACGAAAAGGCGATAGGCGCGCTCCTGCCCGCCTGCGGGATCCAGGGATTAAAGCTCGGCGAGGCCGCTTCCGGTCTTGACGGCGGATTCATACTCGAGGGCGAAAACTACGTTAAGGACTGCTCCTTCAAGGCGTTCATGAACGAGATCAAGGCGGAAACGCTAAACAAGGCCGCCGCCGTCCTCTTTGACTGATCGCTCCGCCCTTCCTGCGGCTGCCCCGCGCCCTAAGGGCTTAAGAAAGGAAAGATATGGCCGAAAGCCTTATAAACAGCATAGCAAGACTGCGCGTCATCGAAAAGCGGCTCCTGACGCAGGAGTTCGTTTCGAGGCTCGCTCAGGCGCCCTCCTATGAGGACGCTTTGAGGCTCGCGCGGGATGCCGGTTTCGGAGCGTCCCTCCAGGGCGGTTCCCCGGACGAGCTCGAGGGCCTCGTGTCGGCGCATCTTGACGAGACCTATCAAATCGTCGGCGAGCTCATGCCGGAGCGGCTCGCGTTCGTCACGAGGATATTCCGCATGAGGCACGACCTCACGAACATAAAGCTCCTCTATAAACTGCGTCTTTTGGGCGCGAAGCCGGACGCTTACGAGCTTGCCCCCGGCGGAGTCTTCGAAGGCGAAGCGTTAAAGGAAGCGGTCGCGAAGGGCGACTATTCCATGCTTCCGAAGCTTCTTGCCGACACTTTAGAGGAGCTCGACGTAAAGACCTATAAGAACCCCGACGCGAGGCTCGTTTCGGGCGCCCTTGACAGCGCGTATTTTGAGCTCGGGCTCTCATCCCCGAACGCGTTCGTCCGCGAATACTTCTCAGCGCTCGCGGATTTCACCAATCTCATCGCCGCGATACGCGGAATGCTCCCCGAGATGTGCCTCCCGTGCGGCGAGTACAAAAAGGATACGCTCCTAGCCGTCGCAAAAGCGGCGAAGGAGGCTCCCGAGACCGTTCCCGCGATTCTTAAAACGCCCTTCGACGGGTCGCCGCTCAAGGCCGCCGCGAGGGCGGGCTTCGAGGAATTCGTAAAGACAGGCAGCGCCGCGTCGCTCGAAAAGGCGAGGGACGAATACCTCCTCACGCTTGCCGCGAAGGGCAAGAGCGACATCGACAGTCCCGCTCCGATAGTAGGCTTCATGCTCGCACGCGAGCGCGAGGCTGAGGTCGTGAGGCTGATACTCACGGTCAAAAGAAGCGGTCTTCCCATGAGCGCCGTCGAAGAAAGGAGCGTAAAGCTCTATGGCTGATATTGCGATGATCGGCGATAAGGACTCCGTGCTCCTCGGACGCGCGGCGGGTCTCGACGTCTATTTTGAGACAGACGGCGCGGCGGCGGGAAAGCTCATTGACCGCCTCGCCCGTGAAAACACAAGGATAATATTCGTGACCGAGCCCGTTTTCGCGGCGGCGAAGGCCACGGTGGACAAATACGTTTCCTCGGCTTTTCCCGCCATAATCCCGATCCCCTCGGGAAGCGGCACCACGGGCGTCGCCATGGAAAACATCCGCGCAAACGTGGAAAAAGCCATAGGTGCGGATATTCTGTTCTGATGCTCGGAACGGAATACCCTGAATGAAAACCAAAAAATAATCAATTCTTGAGTTTTCAGTATTAATTAATAAACAACCCATCCGTCTTGGAGGATAACAATGGAAAAACACGGAACCATAGTCAAGGTTGCCGGCCCGCTCATCACCGCGGACGGTATGAAAGACGTCCAGATGTTCGACGTCGTCCAGGTCTCCGATAAGAGGCTCATAGGCGAGGTCATCGAGCTGAGGGGCGACAGGGCGTCCGTTCAGGTCTATGAGGAGACCGGCGGCATCGGCCCCGGCGAGCCCGTTTATTTCACGGGGGCTCCGCTTTCCGTCGAGCTCGGCCCGGGACTCATCGAGTCCATTTACGACGGCATCCAGCGCCCGCTGACCGCTCTTTTCGAGCAGGCAGGCACGAGGATCACGAGGGGCATCTACGCTCCCGCCCTCGACAGGGAAAAGCTGTGGCGGTTCGAACCGACGGCAGCCGCCGGCAAGGAGCTTAAAGGCGGCGACGAGCTGGGCTTCGTGCAGGAATCCGGCGCCGTAAAGCATATCATAATGGTGCCTCCGAAGGTATCGGGCATACTTCGCTCCATCGTTCCCGCGGGCGAATACCGTGTCACCGACACGATCGCCGAGCTCGAGACGGATAAGGGCGTGATTCCCCTTACCATGATGCAGAAATGGCCCGTAAGGCGCGGCCGTCCCTATGCGGAAAAGCTGCCCCCGAACGAGCCGATGATAACCGGACAGAGGGTCATCGACACCTTCTTCCCGATCGCGAAGGGCGGCGTCGCGGCCGTTCCCGGCCCCTTCGGCAGCGGCAAGACCGTCGTCCAGCATCAGCTTGCGAAGTGGGCGGACGCCGATATCATCGTCTACGTCGGCTGCGGCGAACGCGGCAACGAGATGACCGACGTTCTTAACGAGTTCCCCGAGCTCGTCGACCCGCGCACCGGACTTTCATTGATGAAGCGCACGGTGCTCATCGCGAACACCTCCGATATGCCCGTCGCCGCGCGTGAGGCGAGCATCTATACGGGCATAACCATCGCGGAATACTTCCGCGACATGGGCTATAAGGTTGCAATCATGGCGGATTCCACCTCCCGCTGGGCGGAGGCCCTGCGCGAGATGAGCGGCCGCCTCGAGGAAATGCCCGGCGAAGAGGGCTATCCCGCATATCTTTCGAGCCGTCTTGCCGAATTCTACGAAAGGGCCGGCCAGGTGGTCACTATCGGATCGGAGGGAAGGACGGGCGCGGTCTCCGCGATCGGCGCGGTATCCCCGCCGGGCGGCGACATCTCGGAGCCCGTTTCGCAGGCGACCCTCCGTATAGTCAAGGTCTTCTGGGGCTTGTCTGCGAAGCTCGCGTACGCGAGGCATTTCCCCGCGATCGACTGGCTGTCGAGCTACTCCCTGTATCTTGACCGCCTCACCCCGTGGTTTGATTCGAACGTCGCGGAGGATTGGGGCGCGCTCGTCACGAAGGCGATGGCGCTCCTGCAGGAGGAGGCGGAGCTTTCCGAGATCGTCAGCCTCGTCGGTATCGACGCCTTGAGCAAAAAAGACAGACTGAAGCTCGAGGTCGCGAGGTCGATCAGGGAGGACTATCTGCACCAGAACGCGTTCGACGCGAACGATACCTATACCTCCCCCACGAAGCAGCACTGCCTGTTAAGGCTCATACTTGAGTTCTTCGACAGGGGCTCCGCGGCTCTCGACGCGGGCGTTGACGAAAATATGCTCTTCTCGCTGCCCGTCAGGGAGAAGATCGGCAGATACAAGTACTGCGTCGAGGAAGGGCATAAGAGGCTTGCCGACGAGCTCTCGGGCGAGCTTGCGGCTCAGATAAGAAAGTTATCAGAGGGTATAAAAGATGCGTAAGGAATACACAACGATACGCGAGGTCGTCGGTCCGCTCGTGCTTGTGGACGGCGTCGACGGCGTAAAATACGACGAGCTCGTGGAGCTGAAAAGAGCGGACGGAAGCGACTTAAGGCGTGGCAAGGTGCTCGAGGTCAACGGCTCGAAGGCGCTGGTACAGCTCTTCGAGGGCTCCCAAGGACTCAAGATCTCCGAGTCCAGAGCGAAGTTTTTGGGCCACAGCATCGAGCTCGCGGTCTCGCGCGATATGCTCGGCCGCGTATTCGACGGCATGGGCCGTCCCCGCGACAACGGCGATCCGATAATCCCCGAAAAGCTCCTCGACATCAACGGCTCGCCCATGAATCCCGCCGCGAGGGACTACCCCAACGAGTTCATTCAGACCGGCATCTCCGCGATCGACGGGCTTAACACCCTCGTCCGCGGACAGAAGCTGCCGGTGTTCTCCGGAAGCGGTCTGCCCCACGCGCAGTTCGCCGCGCAGATAGCGCGTCAGGCGCGCGTCCGCGGCACCGACGACGAGTTCGCCGTCGTTTTCGCCGCAGTCGGCATCACGTTTGAAGAGGCGGACTTCTTCATATCCGACTTCAAAAAGACCGGCGCCGTCGAAAGAACGGTCACGTTCGTCAACCTCGCGAACGACCCCGCGATCGAGCGTATCGCAACTCCCAGAATGGCGATCACCGCGGCAGAATACTTAGCTTACGATCTCGGCATGCACGTTCTCGTCATAATCACCGACATCACCAACTACGCAGAGGCGCTGCGTGAGATCTCAGCCGCGCGCAAGGAGGTTCCCGGCAGGCGCGGATACCCCGGCTATCTCTATACCGACCTTGCCACCATGTATGAGCGCGCCGGCCGTATGAAGGGCTCGAAGGGATCCATCACCATGATCCCGATCCTCTCCATGCCCGAGGATGACATCACGCACCCGATCCCCGATCTTACAGGCTACATCACCGAGGGACAGATCATTCTCTCGCGCGAGCTTTACAGGAAGGGCGTCACACCGCCCGTAAACGTACTGCCCTCGCTGTCCCGTCTTAAGGACAAGGGTATCGGGCGCGGCAAGACCCGTGAGGATCACGCCGACACAATGAACCAGCTCTTTGCCGCCTATTCGAGGGGCAAGGAGGCGAAGGAGCTTGCCGTCATTCTGGGCGACGCCGCTCTCTCCGAGGTCGACAAGCTCTACGCGAAGTTCTCCGATGAGTTCGAGTCGAAGTACGTATCGCAGGGCTATTACAACAACCGCTCCATTGAGGAGACGCTCGATATAGGCTGGGAGCTTTTACGGATCCTGCCGAGGTCGGAGCTTCGCCGCATAAGGGACGAATATCTCGATAAATACTACGAAAAAAACTGATTCGGAGTTAAGCTATGGCTGTCAGTTTCAAACCGACCCGCATGGAGATGAGCCGATTAAAAAAGCGGCTCTCGACCGCGACGCGGGGACATAAGCTGATGAAGGACAAGCGCGATGAAACGGTGCGCCGCTTCATCACTTTCGTGCGCCGCAACAAAGAGCTGAGGGAAAGGGTGGAGGCGCTCATGGCAGAGGCCATGCGTTCCTTCGTCGCCGCGAAGGCCGCCATGAACCGCGCCGCCGTCGACGAAGCGCTCCTCGTTCCCGCCGCCTCCGCGAAGGTCGGCATTTCGAGCGGCAAGGTGCTCTCGACGGAGGTGCCCGTATTCACCTATATCCCGTCCGCTTCCGCCGATCTTCCCTACGGCGTGTTCGGCACCGCCGCCGAGCTTGACGACGCGGTAAGGAAGTTCTCCGAGCTGATGCCTCTTCTTATCGAGCTTGCAGAGGTCGAAAAAACCTGCAATCTTCTGGCCGACGAGATCGAAAAGACACGCCGCCGCGTAAACGCACTCGAATACGTCATGATCCCGCAGCTTCAGACCGCGATACATACGATCTCCATGAAGCTCGACGAAAACGAGCGCGGCAACCTCACAAGGCTCATGAAGACCAAGGATATGCTCAAGCAGAAGGAAGAGCAGTAAGCTTAAGAATACTGAATGAGAAAAGCCCCGCAAATGCGGGGTTTTTCCATAATTATTATTTTTTATGTCTTAAGTATTCATTATTAATTAATGAATTACGCCCAGCCGGTCTTGTTGAGGTCGGGGCCGGTGGTGGATGTTTCGTCGTTCGAGACGTGCTCGCTGTCCGATACGAACATGAACCATCTGAACCAGTCGACGTCGCGGTAATTGGTAGCCGTGCCGTCTGACCAGGTAACGTCAACGTAATAGGTGCCGCCGAGGAGCGTGACCTCGTCCCAGAAATGCATGGTGCTGTCCGTATGACCGTTCGTCACGCGCCTGCAGGCGAGGTTCGCGACGCGGCAGAGGTACTCGAATCCGAGCGTGTAGCCCTGGCAGATGGAATGACCGTTCACGATCGCGCCGTAAGCGTTCATGGCATAAGGCGGGGTCTCCTCGTTTTCCATGTGGAGATACGAGGTATTGTCTGAGATATAATAAGCGAGAGCGCGGTACTTGTCGATCGTGGAGAAGTCGTCGGGTATGCGGCTCACGACAAAACTCGCGACCGCTTCGAATGCCTCGGCCTGGGCCTTGACCTCTTCCATATCTTCCGCCTGCTCCAGATATCTTCCCTCCGGAAGGAAGAAAACGGTCTTATAGGAGGTGACCGTCTGCTGATCGGTCTCGTCTTCCGCGGCAGCCTTTTCGACCGCGAAATAGATCTCTATCTCGGGATGGTCGATGAACAGCGCTTCTGAAATACGGGCGATGACCTCCTCATCGGGATAGTCGAAAGTGACGGGCGAAAAGCTCTTCGCGCTCGCGAGCAGGTTCTCGTAGATGGCAAGCTCGTGCGGAGCAAGCTCTTTGTACTTATTCTGTCCGACAAAGGGCTGTGCGGGGCTCTCATATCTTATGGGAGAAGCGGAGATGTAGCTTAAGACCTCGTCGATCCTGCCCATCGCATTCATGAGGCAGGTCTTCGCGAAATCGCCGAGCTCCCTGTATTCTTCGGGGAGACCGGGATAGGGATCCCGGGTCGGTGCGACCGTGGGTTCGGGCGTCTCGTCGGGCTCCGTGGGCTCGGGCGTAATATCCGCCTGCTGCGTCGGGGCAGCGGTATAGGTTATTGAAGCAAGATAATCGGTGATGTCAAAATACCTGCAGCCGACGGCCGGTATCACCAATGCGGCGATCAATAAAAGTGCAACGTATTTTTTCATTTTTCCTCCTGTCTTTCTGCAAACGGAGAATTCTCTTCTCCTTTATATAACGCCTTTTTTAAGGCGAATGCGGTCATAATTATTTCCAGCTTTCCTTTCTGAATTCGGGGCCGGTGGTTCGGGTGCCGTCATCTGAAACGTGATATGCGTCCGCAGTGAACAGGAACCAGTCGAACCAATCCCTGCTTAAGTAGCTCGAAGAACCGTCGGACCACGTCACGTCAACGTAGTAGGTGCCGCCCTTCAGCGTGACCTCGTTCCAGTAGTGCATTTCTTCGCCCGTCTCTCCGTTGGTGAGCCTTCTGCAGGCAAGGCCGGCCGTGCGGCAGAGATACTCGAATCCGAAAGAGTAGCCCTGGCAGATGGAATACCCGTTCACGACCGCTCCGTACGCGTCCGTGGCATAGGGAGGCATCTCCTCGTTCCTCATAGTAAGATAGGTCGTGTTGGAGGAGACGTAACAGGCGATCGCGCGGTATTTGTCGATTGCGGAAAAATCGTCGGGTATGCACCCGACAACGTATCCTGCGACGGCTTCGAAAGCCTCGACCTGGGCTTTTACCTCGTCTATATCTTCCGCCTGCCTTAAGTATCTTCCGCCGGGGGCGAAGATAACGGTACGGTACGAGGCGTCTTCTATATTTTTAACGGTAAAGTAGATCTCCGTCTCGGGATGGTCGATATGGATCGCCTCGAGCACACGGTTCACTGCCTCGCCGTCCTCATACTCAAAAACTATCGCGGAGAAGTCCTTCGCGCTTTCACAGAGCTTTCCGTAAAGAGCGCGCTCGTCCTCCGTAAGCTCCGCAAATCTGTCCGCGGTTTCATAAGGAAGAGAGCTCCCCCCGACGCCTATGGGATAGGAGGAGATGTGCCTTATTATAGAGCCCATCTTTTTCATGGCTTTCAAAACACAGCTCTTTGCAAAATCGCCGAGCTCCCTGTATTCTTCCGGCAGCGCCGCATAGGGATCCTCCGTTGGGGCAGGAGTGGGTTCTTCCGTTTTCGTGGGCTCCGTCGGAGAGGAAGAAGCTGCCGCTTCAGTTATTATGGGAGCGTCAGTCGGAAAATCTGAGGCGTAGGGAGCGACAGGCGTCCTGTTCCCGCAGCCTGCTGCCGTAATAATCAGTACTAATATCAGAATTAGTGCGGCAATTCTTTTCATTTCATTCGGCAAAAGGCGAATCATAGGTCTCCGCCTTCATTATCTCGCAGTCGTAGCCTATTTTTTCCTTATAAACGCGGGCGATGTTTTCCTTCGCCTCGTCCGCAAACTCCTTTTTCACAAGAGCTATCGCGCAGCCGCCGAAGCCGGCTCCTGTCATTCGAGCGCCGAGAACGCCCTTCTGAGCCCTTGCGGCGTCGACTATCGCGTCGAGCTCAGCGCCCGTGACCTCGTAATCATCCCTTAATGAATCGTGCGAGGCGTTAAGAAGCCTTCCGAAAAAATCTATATCGCCGTTCTTTAAAGCGGTCTCGGAATCGAGAGTCCTTCTATTCTCATAAACTGCGTGTTTCGCGCGTCTTCTGATAGGATCGGGAAGAAGCTCTTCGACCTTTTCAAACTCCTCCGGCGTTATCTCGCAGAGATTTTTCTTCTCTTTATCGAACTTTTTTCCGATAATTAAGAGCGCTTTTTCGCACTCGCTCCTTCTCTCGTTATACTTGGAATCGGCAAGTCTCCTCGTCTTTTTCGTGTTCATGATAAGGAGGGTGTGATCCTTGAGAACGAAGGGCGAATACTCGTATTCGAGCGTCGAGGTGTCAAGCAGTATCGCGTGATCCTTTTTTCCCATCGCGCAGACGAATTGATCCATAATGCCGCAGTTGACGCCGGCGCAGTCACGCTCCGCCTCGAGCGATACGATCGACGCGGTCACGCCATCAAGCTCCAATCCGAAGAGCTTTTTTAAAACGGCGCAGGTCAGCACCTCGAGCGAAGCGGAGGACGAAAGCCCCGAGCCCCTCGGAAGACTTCCGGTGACCGCCATCTCAAAGCCGCTCATCTTGTGTCCGCGCATAATTAACTTTTTGAATACTCCGAGAGGATACGCCGCCCAGCCGAAAGCGCGGAACGAATCCGGATCGTCATTTATCTCCTCTATTACGGAGACCTCTGTTTCGATATAGCTGCCGCTGAAATCAGCGGAGACGAGCATTATTCTGCCATCGTCCCTCTTTGAAGCGGCGCCGTAAGTGCCGACGGAAAGCGAGCACGGAAGCACTCTGCCGCCGTTATAGTCGATGTGCTCGCCGATAAGATTTACTCTGCCGGGAGTGAAAAGATCTATTTCCTCTTCCCTTCTGAAATAGTCGCTGTAACAATCCCTTACTTTATCAAGATAATTATCCATAATAATCCCCTTCAGATATATTCATAATGCCACGAATACAGTATAACATAAAATGCCCGTCTTTTACAATACTTCTTGTAAGTTTTTCAGCCGCGTGATATAATGTATTTTCAAGAAAACAGGCTTAAAAGGAGAACGAATATGAAGTTTTTCAAAACGATTCTTTCAGTCGTTTTTCTTATCGCCATACTATTTGTTTTTTCGTTCGAGATAAAGGAGAGCGCGGATAATGAACCTT
Source organism: Clostridiales bacterium (assembly GCA_024691085.1). GTDB lineage: Bacteria > Bacillota > Clostridia > Christensenellales > CAG-138 > UBA3857. Next base: position 53,749 of record JAILNX010000034.1, read on the forward strand.
TTATACCCGCGCTTCCGGCTTCACTTTCAAAGCTTTTCAGGGACGCGGATCTTATCGCTGTCGCAACATGTCTTTCAAATACTCTGTCGGCGGACGATGATATTCCAACGGGTTTCCGCATTGACAGAACGGTCTACGGACGCGCTTCTTCCGGTGAGGTCATAAAGGTCGACGCCTCCGCCGACGCGGGCCGTAAATATCTTTTGTATCTTAAAAAGAAAGATCCGACCGACACGGTTTATTCCGTTCTTACTCATGATCCTATACCTTTTACCGACAACGCGGCGACATACGAATACGTTTCTTTTCCCATTGAAAGCATATTGAAGGACATCGAGCGCCAGGAAAAAATACTTACTATCCCATCGAAATTCTATTATTACGATGATTTTCACGCGCTTCTTACATCGTGCGACGAGGTGATACTCGGAAGAGTTATCTCGGTCAGCAAACCTACCTCGACGCTTTGCCGCTCGGAAGCGAAGGGCGAGACCACCCAGTCGAGCATGAATATGGTTTTCGTAAGGATAAAGGTGGAAAACTCCTTCTCCGGTTCCTTCGAATACGGCGATTTTATAAAAATGGTGCTCGCGCCTTATAATTCCATTCCTATAATCAACGATACGGACCTTACGCCTATCACTTCTTCGTCGCCTTATTTCAACGTTCCTTCGGTCGGAAACACCTACGTCTTTTTCCTTATTAAAGGAGAGGATAAAAAAAGGGACGACTATTTTACAGTCAATCCCTATGAAGGCTACGTTCTGATATTGAAGAACGAAATAATCCGTCCTTATTATAACTACGCCCTTAAAAACATCAGCGATCTCGATACCCTGTCAATGATGATGAAAAAGGATTCAGAATAAGATCAGCTCTTAAGAAGCCTTACCGGAAGAACAAGATAATAGAACTTATCTCCCTGAACCGGCTCGATCACACAAGGAGTAACGCTCGTGTTGAAGCTCAGCGCGACGCTCTCTTCGTCTATGTTCTTCATGATATCGAGCATGAACTTCACGTTGAAAGCTATCTCGATGGGGCTGCCGACGAGGTTTACCTGAATGCTTTCGTTTACGGATCCGATCTCGCTCCTCGCGCTTATCGAAAGCTCGCCGTCATCGAAATCCATCTTTACAAGATTGTTCTGATTGTCCTTCGCGATAAGGAAGGCGATCTCGAGGCTCTCTAAGAAGTCCGCTCTGTTCACAAGCACGCGGGTGACGGATTTCTTTGAAAGAATATTGTTGTAATTGATGAATTCTCCCTTAAGAAGCCTTGCCTTTATCTTAGTGACGCCAAGGCTGATCGTAATATGAGTAGCTGAAAGCGTGACTTCCGTTTCATCGTCTGTGTCGGAGATGATATTTGAAATATCCTGCATGGTCTTCGAGGGAACGACGGCGTTCCTCTGATTGCCGCGAAGAGAAACCTTCTCTGAGCGCTTAGCTATCCTGTAACCGTCAAGCGCAACGAGATTGAGATAACCCTCCTCGGTGAACTCCATAAGCACGCCGCGGAGGATAGCCTTTCCTTCATCCTCGTTCGCGCAGCAGAATACGGTCTGCTTTATCATCGACCTTAAGGTTTTCTGTTTGATGGTAAATGAAGCGTCGCTCTTGACCTCATCCATTTTGGGATAGTCTTCAGTATCGAAATACTGAAGAGAGGACCTGCTCTTTCCGGATACAACGTTGATCGCGGAGTTTTCGCCTGTCTCGAATTCGACCTTCTTTCCCTTCATCCTTTTCATAAGATCGAAGGTGAGCCTTCCGGGAAGCACTGCGGCGCCTTCTTCCTCGATCAAAGCGGGAATGCTCGTTTCTATCTGAACGGAGGAATCGGAGCATTTCATATAGAGCTCGTTTCCGTAAACGCTCATATAAATGCCGCTTAATATCTTAAGCTCGTTATTCGGGGAGAGCGCCTTTGTCACGATGGACAAAGCTTCGTTCAACTCGCTTGTTTCAACGCTGAATTTCATATCTTTTGACTCCTTTTATGAATATCTTTGTTATTAATTACAGAAGCAGTATCAGCAGGCAATGAGGATTCTGTTGATAAGCCTTTTTTTATTAACTCTTCCATAAAAAATACGATATGGAAAAGATAGGAAATAAGAGTGGAAAAATCCCAGTTTTTAAAAGTTTTCCATATTTTTATAATTATACATATTAACATTTGAGTTATTAATATGGAAAACTATGAAAACTCACGGTTTAAACAAAGCTCGTTTCCTCTTCCTGCTCGTCGTATCCGCAGGGGATAAACTGCTTTATAAGCTGCGCCACCTTTTCAGCCTTTTCCTCGTGGGCGAGATGTCCGGCGTTCCTTATAATCGTGTAATTTACTTTCGGCATAACGGCTCTGAAAAGGTCTGCCATTTCCGTGGGATGCCATTTATCCTCGTTGCCCCACATAAGAAGGGTATCGGCGTTGACGCTCCTTAAGGAATGGATGACCTCTTCGTCGTCATAGTAGGAAATGCACGAGCGAATAACACGCTTCGCGTCTGATGAGGCGATCGGCTTATAGTATTCGTTGCAAAGATCGTCCGTATGGTTCGTAAGATCGAAATAGCATTCGCCGAGCATTTTCTTTACCGAACGGTATGAAAGAAGATTTACGGCGAGGCCGCCTAAGAAGCGGTTTGATATCATCCTCACTGAATTGGGCATTTCCGCGGTGATGCCGCCGGGGGAGAGAAGTACTATCTTTCCAACCCTGTCCGGATAGCGCTTCGCGAAATTGATAACGTAGCCTGCTCCCATCGAGAAACCGAAGAGATGCGCGTATTCCATGCCCATCGCTTCCATGAAATGATCGATGAAATCGCCCATTTCGTTGAGCGAATAATCGAAATAATAGGGTTTCTGGGAATAGCCGAAGCCCACGAGATCGATCGCGGTCACGCGGAATCTCGACGAGAGCTTGTCGATAAGATCTCGGAATGTATAAAGGCTTTGACCGACGGAATGGATGAGGAGAAGATCCTCGCCCTTTCCCTTCTGAAGATAATGGATCTTGACTGTTTCGTACTTTGCGTTGATGGTGCGGACGGAAAGCCTCCTGCGCTCCGCCTCGGCTTCGCTGTTTTCGGCCTCCGCGACCGCAGAGTCCCTCGCCGCCATGTCTATCTCGAGCTGGCTGTCCAGCTGACGGAGCTCCGACTGGAGCCTGTCGCATATGCTCTTCTGCGTCTTCCTGTCCTTTTCCGCCATCTGATATGAAGAATTGATGCCGTCGAACGCGGTCTTGCGCGAGATGTAGTTTGCCTCGGATCTCTTCATTATCAGATTGTTTTCATCCATGACGCTGCGCGCGTTGTCCATTTCTTCGCGCGCTTTTTTACTTTCTTCCCGGCGGCGGTTAAGATCGGTCTCGGCGTTAAGAAGCGCTTTCTTGCCGTCGACTACGCTTGCCTCGCCGGACTTAAGATCGCGGGCGTTCGATTCCATATCTTCCTGGGATTTAAAATATCCCTTTGCTGCGGAATCGTATTTTGCCTCAGCCTCGGCCGCCCTTGATAAAGCCGCGGAGGATCTTGCCTTCAGTTCGTCAAGTTCTGAGCGGCATACGGACAGCAGTTCGTTCGAACGGTTGAACTCGATCTCCGCCTTTGAAGCCTCGGCCTCCGCCTCGGAGAGAGCCTTTTCCGCGTCCAGCTTCATATATCCGGCGTTGTCGAGCCTCGTTGTGGCGGCGGCGAGCTTTGCCCTCTGGGAAGCCGCCTTCGCCCTTAACGATTCGGGATCGCCCTTGCCCTCCATGACCGCCTTTTCCGCGTTCGAGAGCGCCTCCGCGAGTGAGGAATGATCGGCGGACGCCTTTACGAATTCCTTCGCGGCGTTCTGCTGATTCCTCTGCGCGTCATTGAGCTTTTTCTGCTCGGATTTCATAACGGCCAGAAGCTGAGCTGTTATATTCGTAAGCTCGTTGAACTTTATGTTCTTCTCCGCTTCGAGCGCCGCCGCGTCGTTGGCCTCCTGGCGGGCCTTCTCAGATATTACCTTAAGCTCCGCGGATTCGCCCATGGCGGAGGACACGCGGTCCTCGTGCTTCATGCCGCTCTCCTTTAATGAAGCGAGCGAGCTCTCCTTTACGGAAAGCGTCGCGCGGCAGTCGTTCACGACCGTCTCCGCCGCTCTCTCCGCGGAAAGCGCCGAATTGTAAGAGCTCTCAGCTGCGTCGAAAAGCTCCTTTTTCACCGCGAAAATATTAGATTTCTCGTTGTAGTCGGCGTACGCCTCCTCAAGCGCCGCCCGCTTTGAATCGAGCTCGGGCTGCATGTCGTTCTGCTGTGAGATGATCTCGTCGAGGATCGACCTCGCCTCGGAAAGCTCATCGGATTTCATCGAGCGGAGACGCGCCGAGTTTTCCGCACGGTCGCGTGCTTTCTGCGCTGCTCGGGCCTTGGTCTCGGCCTGGCTCCTCGCGCCCCTGGCGGCGGACTTGTCCCTGTTGACCTCGCGCACCTCGGCGCGCTCAACGGGCAGCTCGCTCGGCAGGACGACGCTTACGTAATCTCCCATATGCTCGTTATTCATAAACCTTTTGACTTCAAGAGAAAGATTCATATTCATTCTTCCTTCCCGGTATATACATTATAATCCATCTTTTATTTTACCGAATTTCATTGAAAAAAGCAACTGGTTTTTTGATCGCCGCCCCTCCCAAAAAGTATATTGCAAAAAATGCTTTTCTTTGGGGGAAAGATTTGGTATAATCCCCTTGATAAACCTTATTTGAAAAGGAGAAAAAACCATGCCCGTTAATCTTAAAGGACGTCACCTCTTAACTTTAAAGGATTTTACTCCCGACGAGATCATGTACCTTCTGAACCTTGCCGCCGACCTTAAGGCCAAGAAGCGCGCCGGCATCAAGGGCGATCTGCTTGCCGGCAAGAACATCGTTCTCCTGTTCGAGAAGACCTCTACCCGTACCCGCTGCGCTTTCGAAGTCGCCGCTTACGACGAGGGCGCGAACGTTACCTTCCTCTCCAACTCCCAGATGGGCAAGAAGGAGTCCCTTGAGGACACCGCGAAGGTCCTCGGCCGCTTCTATGACGGCATCGAGTTCCGCGGCTTCAAGCAGGAGACCGTCGAGCTTCTCGCAAAGCACGCCGGCGTTCCCGTATGGAACGGTCTTACCGATATGTTCCATCCCACCCAAGTCCTTGCCGACCTCCTCACCATCCGCGAGCACGTTGCGAAGCCCGTCAATAAGGTCAAGCTCGTCTACGTCGGCGACGCGAGAAACAACATGGGCAACTCCCTAATGATCATCTCCGCGAAGCTCGGCATGCACTTTGTCGGCATCGCTCCCAAGTGCCTCTGGCCCGAAGAGGGTCTTGTTAACGAGATGCGCGCTCTTGCCGCCGAGACCGGCGCTGAGATCGAGTTCTCCGACAAGATCGAGGCTGTCGACGGCGCTGACGCCATCTACACCGACGTTTGGGTATCCATGGGCGAAGAGGATCAGTTCGCCGAGCGCATCAGGCTCCTCGAGCCGTACCGCGTGACCATGGACATGATGAAGATGACCCACAATCCCGACGTCATCTTCCTGCACTGCCTGCCCAGTTTCCACGACCTTGAGACCTCCGTCGGCCGCGACATCTACGAGAAGTACGGCCTTAAGGAGCAGGAAGTCACCGACGAGGTGTTCCGTTCCTCGATGTCGAAGGTCTTCGACGAGGCCGAGAACCGCATGCACACCATCAAGGCCGTCATGGTCGCAACTATAGGAAAATAATTAAAATAGAGCGGGCCTCTTGAAAAGGGGCCCCTTTTCTTGTTTAGGGGGTTCTATGGCTGAGTTCCTTCACGGTCTTGAAGCTGAAATGGAGACTCCGACTTTGTACGGCGTTTTCCACATCGCGGCGTTCCTGATCATAATTGCCGCGTCCGTCCTCCTGTCCGTCCTCGGAAAGGACTCGAAGGACAAGACCTTCCGCAGGATATGCCTCGTGTTCTGGATACTGTATTTCCTCTTCGAGGCGTACAAGCAGACGATCTATTCCTTCAACTATAACGACGGCAGCCCCTATTGGGATTACCAATGGTACGCCTTCCCGTTCCAGCTCTGCTCATCGCCCCTGTACGTACTGCCCTTCGTGTTCCTATCGAAGGAGGGCTCGAACGTGCGCCGCGCTGCGGTCGGCTACATGGCGACCTACGTCTTCTTCGCGGGGGCGGCGGTAATGGCCTACCCCGGCGACGTTTTCGTAAGGACCATCGGCATCAATATCCAGACCATGTTTTGGCATGGCTCGCAGGTGATCTTAGGCTCGTTCTTCCTCACAAGGCACAGGCGCGAGCTTAACCGCCGGTTCTTCGTTTCCGCCGTCGTCGGCTTCCTTATTATGGTCGGCGTCGCCATGGCGCTCAATATGACGATCCCGAACTTCACGGACGAGACGTTCAATATGTTCTTCATCTCGCCCAAGTTCCCGTCGACGCTGCCGATACTCTCCGCGATATGGCCGGTCGTTCCGTGGCCGGTATTCTTCCTGATCTACCTAGTCGGATACACGCTCGCGGCACTCATAGTTTTCTTCGCGGCGAAGGGGATTATAAAAATTAGCGACAAAAAGAAAAAAATGGGAACCTGAGGGTTCCCTCTTTCGTTATATAGGGGAAAATCAAAAAACGAAAGCAGGATTCAAAATGAAACGCTTTATTTCATTAGTCATCATTCTTGTTATGCTCGTTCCCTTCGCCGCCTGCCGGAAGTCGCCCGACAAGGAAGCGGACAGTTCCCCCGTTCCGACGGAAACGGCGACGGAAAAGCCGGCCGATCCGACTTCAGAGCCCGTGATCCCCACCGCCGAGCCAACCGATGGGCATGACGGAGAGCTTCCCAAGGTCTTCGCGGGCGACGACGTTTTCTTCATACTCTATCCCGACGGCAGCCTTTACGGCTGGGGCAATAACATACACGGACAGGTAGGCATCGGCTCAACCGATTTCGTCAGAACTCCCGTGTACGTCGCGGACGGTCTTAGGCCCGTTTACATCGGCGAGACGGTATTCGCCCTCGACTCCGAAGGCGGTCTCTGGGGCTGGGGCAGCAACGAAGGCTACGCACTCGGTCTAGGCGATACTTTTGACAGGACGAAGCCAGAAAAGATCCTCTCGGGCGTTACGGAGTTCGCCTGCCTTGAAGACGGATGCATGTACGCTCTTACGGAAAACGGAGATCTTTTAAAATGGAGCTACGCCCCGTGGGACGACCTCACCGATTATGAAAAGGATGTCGCCGGCACTCCCTCCGTCTGCTATGAGAACGTCAAGTATTTCGACGAGGATTTCATAATCACCCGCGGCGGCGATCTGATTAAGAGATGGGGCGATTTCGAAAAGATCGCGGAAAACGTCAGCGAGGTATACGGCTTTGACGGATGGTCGACCATATATAAAGGCACGGACGACACCCTCTATGAGCTCAGAAAGGTATGGGAGTCCGACGAAACGAAGCTTCTGACTGTCTGTGAAAGCGTCCGCACCGTCATTTTCAGGGGCGCCGGGCATACTTACGTGCTCAAGGAGGACGGCGCGCTTTACAATTACGTTCATCCGTTCATCCGCGACCAAGAAACCGAGCCTCAGCTCATATTCATGATGGACGGCGTTAAGGAGCTCATCGAGGCTTCCTCGATAAGCGAGATCTGGGCCTGCGACGCGAATTTCGCGCTCAAGGAGAACGGCGAACTGTGGGCGTGGGGCGAGATAGACGGACTCCCGCTCGGCAGGAAGGACGGCGAGGATCTCTCCGTTCCCGCGCTCGTCGCGGAAGACGTACGCGCCGTTTACACGAACGGCGGACAGACCTATTTGATACTTACGAACGGCGAGGTTTGGGCGACCGGCTTGAACGACGCCGACTGCAGCTCAATAGGCGCCGGCGCGGAGCAGAACGGAAACGTAAAAGGACTCTTCGTAAAGCTCGCTATTGAGAACGCGGCATATATCGCAACGCGCCTGACCGCCGATCAGAGGTATGCCACCAAGGCCGGCGAGGACGAATACGAAGGCATATGGTACACAGGGACGATAGTCTACGCGCGCACGTTCGCTGTCCTTAAGGACGGAACGATCCTCGCGTGGGGCTATAACGGCGACGGCTGCCTCGGCGCCGGTTCGGCGGATAAGATAGTGTATACTCCGTCGGAGGTTTGTCCTGAAGGAAGATAATCATAAGAAAACAAGGAAAAACAGGGAACCGACCGGGTTCCCTGTGCGTTATATAATTGAATACCCAAAATGAAGGAAGGCATCCTTATGAAACGCGTTATTTCATTGGTCATCATTCTTATAATGCTCGTTCCCCTCGCCGCCTGTAAAAAGGCGCCGGACAAGGAAGCGGACAATACTCCCTTACCAACGGAAACGGCGACGGAAAAGCCCGCCGCGCCAACAGCCGTGCCGACTGAAGAGCCGACCGAGGAGCCGACCGCGGAGCCGGAACCCACGCCCGTGCCCACGCCGGTCCCCGAAACGGAGCCTATGGCTCCCGCCGACGGCGTTCCCGCGGTCTATGCCGGCGAGGACGCGTATTACATTCTCTACCCCGACGGCGCACTCTGGGGCTGGGGCAGGAATGAGGACGGCCGCATCGGCAACGGCACGACCGAGGACGTTCCGTTCCCCGTTCATATCGCGGACGGCTTAACGCCCGTATACGTCGGCAAGACCGTCTTCTGCTTAAGCGCGGACGGCATGCTGTGGGGCTGGGGCAGGAACGACGGCGGGGATCTGGGCCTCGGGGATACGACGGACAGAACAAAGCCCGAGGAGATAATGCCCTTCGTTAAGGAAATAATGCATTTCTACGATGGCTGGTACGCGCTCACCAATAACGGAGACCTCTATAAATGGGGCTTCAACGCATGGGACGAAACCTTGACCTCGGAGCAGAAGGAAGCCGCGGCTTCTCCCGCGCTCATTTTCGAAGGCGTGCGCTCGTTCAACGGGCAGTTCCTCATAAAAGAAAATGGAGACGTGCTGAGAAAGTTCGGCGACGACTACGTCAAGATCGCGTCCGGCATAAAGCGGATCTGGACGAGCGTCGGCACTGCGATCGCAGAGGGAAAGGACGGCAAGCTCTATGAATTCGGCTACTTTTCCGGCGAAAAGGTGAAGATCTGCGATTCCTTCCGCTCGCTCGCGTTCGACGACGCGGTCGCCTATATAATAATGAACGACGGCTCGCTCTGTTACTACGAGGTCGGAAGCCTCGACGGCATGAGGGACGTACCCGAGGATCAGCTCCATAAGATGGTTTATATGATGGACGGCGTAAAGGAGATATACGCCGGAAGCATGTCGGACGAGGACTGGGGCTATTATTACAGGTTCGCGCTCAGGGAAAACGGCGAGCTGTGGGCGTGGGGACTATTGTCGAACGACGTTCTCGGCAAGAGCCGCGAGAGCGAAGTGAGGGAACCCGAGCTCGTGGCGACGGACGTTAAGACCGTCTCCTGCAACGGATATAATACCTATATAATCAAGAACGACGGCACCCTGTGGGCGACCGGAGCCGACGCGATATTCGCCTCCCTTGGCGGCGAGGCGCTGCACGGCGAGGAGAACGATTGGGTGGTCTACGGCTTCACCGAGATCCCCCTCGGCGCAAAATGCGCGGTCGTGTTCAATATTTTAAGGCTCGAGTACGGCGAGGACGAGATCTCCGACTGGGTGATACTGCACGCCGCGACCTTTGCGGTCGACGAGCACGGCGTCATCCGGGCGTGGGGCGACAACGAGGGCGAGCTCCTCGGGATCCTCTGCAACCTCAAAAAGGTCGCCCAACCCTGGCCGGTCGTTAAGTTAATGAATACTGAAAACTGAAGAATGAATAATTAATAATGAATGAGAAAACTCCGCCTCGGCGGAGTTTTTTCCATAATTATTCATTTTTAAGTCCTAAGTCTTAATTATTAATTAATTAATCAGTCCATCCTGTATCCGACGTTCCTTACGGTCACGATGCTCCGCCCGCTCTCGCCGAGCTTCTGGCGGAGCGTCTTTATGTGCATATCGACCGTGCGCGTCTCGCCTGCGAAGTCGTAGCCCCACACCTCGCTTATCAGCTTCTCGCGCGACTGGACGGCGCCCTTTTTGGACATCAGGGCGTACAGAAGCTCGTATTCCTTGAATGTGAGCTCGACCTCCGCGCCGTCGACCGTGACGGTGCGCTTGTCGCAGTTGATCTCGATGCCGCCGGAGACCAGCCTCTCGCGGACCGGCTCGCGCGGAGTGGAGCGGCGGAGGAGCGCCTTCACGCGGGAGACCAGCTCCATCACGCCGAAGGGCTTCGTAAGGTAGTCGTCCGCGCCCTGGTCGAGCCCGCGAACCTTGTCGATCTCGCTCGTCTTTGCTGTGACCATGATTACGGGAAGCTCTTCTGTCTCGGGATCCGCGCGCAGGCGGGAGAGTATGGTAAGTCCGTCGTCGCCGGGAAGCATAACGTCGAGCAGCACGAGCTGCGCGTCCGCGCCGTTCAGCTTTTCGAAAAGCTCTTTGCCCGATTCGCAGGGCGTTACCTCGAACCCGCTCGACTTAAGCGCGTAGCATTCAAGCTCCCTTATGTCCTGATCGTCTTCGACTATGAAAATCATAATATAAACCCTCGTGAAATTACAGTGTTTTCATTATTAAAGCATATTATCTTCAACAAAGCAATAGCGTCGTCGGAAAAAAGATTTCCCTCGGGACGGGGGAGGCGATCCGACGGGCGATAACACGGCCTCCAAGCAAAGCATCGGACTAAAATAATACGGACGCCTTATAAATAGCTATCCGTAATACTTGACAAATATTCTAAATAGCAGTAGTCTATTTAAATGCATGTGTCCGGCAGGATGCAGTTAGGAGAAATAAGATGGAGAAAAAACAAATTATGTCAAAAGGATCAACGGCGATCATTATAATTCTTATCTGCGTTTGCCTCATCCTTTGCGCGTTCGCGGTATACGAAATACACAGTCAAAGCATTCTGAAAAAGGTTTTTTTCCGATGGGGCTTGGTTTCCGAGGTAAGCAGTGATTCGATCGATTATGCCGTAGACGGATGGAACAATTGCCTCAATAAGATGACATACGACTGCGACGTCGTGTTTTTCGGCGATTCAATAACAAGGGGAAGCGATTTCGGGAAATACTTTGACGGCGTGGAGATCTGTAATCTCGGCTTTCCCGGCGACACTCTCAACGGAATGAAAAAAAGGGTCTCCATGATAAAGGCAGTCCATCCCGAGAAGGTCTTTATCATGGGCGGGATCAACGGCCTTCGCGATCATAACGTCGACGTCTGCGTTCAAAGGTATTCGGAGCTTCTGGACCTTATTGAAAAAGCCGTGCCCGACGTCGAGATCTATGTCCAAAGCGTCCTTCCGATCGCATCATATAAGGAGAGCTCGTGGTACGGCGGAGGAATATGCAAAAACGCAACGATCCGGGCGTTTAACGAAAAGCTCAAAGAGCTTGCGGAAGAAAAAGGACATGTATATATAGACCTGTACTCTGTTTATGAAAAGGACGGAAGTCTTGACCCCGATTATACGTCGGACGGACTGCACCTCGGCGGTCACTATGAGCCGTGGGCGGAAGCGATAAGGGAGTATATATATTGAACGGAAGCGAAAAATACCGCCGTTCGGGATTAATATATTTTTAATTTGACTTTTTCCCAGGGGGATATAGTGCTATAATTAAAATCAGAATAAAGGGCTGTTTGCGCCTGTTCGCGAGTGGCGCAGATGCTCAAAATCAAGGAGGTCATAAACGCTTATGGTATCCAAAGTAACCATTGACGAGAACCGCTGCAAGGGCTGCGGGCTGTGCGTTCGCGCATGTCCGAAGAAGATCATGCAGCTCTCGAAGACCAAGCTCAACGAGAAGGGTTATCACCCCGCTGAGGTGATCGATCAGGGCGCCTGCATCGCCTGCGCAAGCTGCGCACGCACCTGCCCCGACGCGGTCATCACCGTTGAAAAAGAGTAAGGAGGAAAGAAACATGGCAAAGATTCTCATGAAGGGCAGTGAAGCCATTCCCGAAGCCGCCATCCAGGCCGGCTGCCGTTTCTTCTTCGGCTACCCCATCACTCCGCAGAACGACATCCCCGAGTACATGTCCGCACGTCTTCCCAAGATCGGAGGCTGCTTCCTCCAGGCTGAGAGCGAAGTCGCCGCGATCAACATGGTCTACGGCGCTGCCGCTGCCGGCGCGAGGGTCATGACCAGCTCCTCCTCCCCGGGAGTTTCCCTTAAGCAGGAAGGCATCAGCTATATCGCCGGCGCCGAGCTCCCCTGCGTCATCTGCAACATGATGCGCGGCGGCCCCGGACTCGGCTCCATTCAGCCCTCTCAGGGCGACTATTTCCAGGCCACCAAGGGCGGCGGCCACGGCGACTATCATCTGATCGTTCTCGCTCCCTCCTCCGTACAGGAAGCCGTCGATCTTATGCATAACGCGTTCGATCTCGCCGACATTTACCGCACCCCCGTCATGCTCCTTGCCGACGGTATCATCGGTCAGATGATGGAGCCCGTCGAGTTCCACGAGCATGAGCAGAGGAAACTTCCCGACAAGCCTTGGGCCGTCACCGGCTGGAAGGGCGATCGTCCCCGCTCCGTCGTCAACTCCCTCTACATCGAGGTCGACGAGCTGCAGGAGATGAACGACAGGCTCCAGGCCCGCTATAAGGAGATCCAGGAGAAGGAAGTCATGGTCGAGCTGTACAAGACCGAGGGCGCCGAGGTCATCATCTGCGCCTACGGCACCGTCGCCCGTATCTGCAAGGCCGCTATCGCGCTTTGCGAGGAGAAGGGCGTCAAGGTCGGCCTCGTCCGTCCCATCACCCTGTGGCCCTTCCCCGAGAAGGAGCTTAAGGAAGTCATGGCTCAGGAGAGCGTAAAGCGCGAGCTCACCGTCGAGATCTCCGCCGGCCAGATGCACGAGGACGTACGCCTTGCCCTCAACGGCATGAAGCCCGCCGACTTCTACGGCAAGCCCGGCAGCTACACCCCCACTGCGGAAGAGATCGCCGAATACATTCTCAAAACGAGGGAGGCATAAGTTAAAATGACTACCGTATTTAAGAAAACTCCCGTTCTTACGGACACTGTTATGCATTACTGCCCCGGCTGCGGTCACGGCATCGTTCACCGCCTCGTCGCCGAGGTCATCGAAGAGCTCGGCATCCAGGACAGGACGATCGGTTTCGTTCCCGTCGGCTGCGCCGTGTTCGGATACAAGTATTTCGCGGTAGACTGCGTTGAGGCCGCCCACGGCCGCGCTCCCGCCGCCGCTACCGGCTGCAAGCGCGTCAACCCCAACAACGTCGTATTCACCTATCAGGGTGACGGCGACCTCGCCTCCATCGGCGCCGCCGAGATCGTTCACGCCGCTCACCGCGGTGAGAAGATCACCACCATCTTCATCAACAACGCCATTTACGGCATGACCGGCGGCCAGATGGCTCCGACGACCCTCGTAGGTCAGAAGACCACCACCAGCCCCTATGGCCGTGATCCCGAGCACTGCGGCAAGCCCCTCCGCGTGGCCGAAATGATAGCCACCATCGAAGGCGCCGCTTACGTCGAGCGCGTTTCCGTTGACAGCGTTCCCAACATCATCAAGGCCAAGGCCGCCATCAAGAAGGCATTCCAGTGCCAGCTCGACGGCAAGGGCTTCGCTCTTGTTGAGGTCCTCTCCTCCTGTCCCACCAACTGGGGCAAGAGCCCTGCCGAGGCCATGGATTGGATCAAGTCCGACATGATCCCCTACTATCCTCTCGGCGTCAAGAAGGACAGGACCAACGAATAAGGAGGAAAAGAATATGCTTTGGACTAACATTTTCGCAGGTTTCGGCGGACAGGGCGTCCTGCTCATCGGTAAGCTCCTCGCTCAGGCCGGTCTTTACGAGGGCAGGGAGGTCTCCTGGCTCCCCTCCTACGGTCCCGAAATGCGCGGCGGTACCGCGAACTGCTCCGTCGTCGTTTCCGACGCTCCCATCGCTTCCCCCTGCATCAACATGGCGAACTGCGTTATCGCGATGAACCGTCCTTCCCTCGATAAGTTCGAGCAGAACGTGCTCCCCGGCGGCAAGCTCTTCATCAACAGCTCCATTATCGACAAGAAGGCCACCAGGACCGATATCGAAGTCTACTACGTTCCCTGCAACGAGATCGCCGATTCCCTCAACAATCCGAAGGTTGGCAACATGGCTATGCTCGGCGCCTACATCGAGGCGACCAAGGCCGTTGACTCCAAGAGCGTCCTCGACGCGCTGCTCCATTCGCTCGGCGAGAAAAAGGCTCATCTCATTCCCCTGAATGAGCAGGCCATCGAGCTCGGCAAGCAGGCCGTCCGCGACCAGATCAAATAATCAAGATCAACTTAAAGGGCAAGCCGAAAGGCTTGCCCTTACTGATTGTCGAAAAAGTCTGATCGACTTTTTCGACGGATAGCATTTTTGAACTGCGCATTTCATGCGCGGCCGTTCAAAAATAAACGAACCAATTGCTTGCCGCATTTGTTTCGCTCGCGCCGCGCATGTCGCCGGGAGCGATTATAGTTAAGCAGGGGCTTTTCGCCCCCGCACCCCCGGGGAAAAACACGGAAGAGCCAAATGATATGAAAGAAAAAAAGAAAACTATCCTCATAACCGGCGCGGGCGGGAGCCTCGGCGCCGCCGCCGTACGCGCTTTTCTTGAAAAGGGGTACGCGGTTTTCGCTGCTGACGTCCGTACGGACAGCATCCCCGAAGGCGCCGTGCCGGTCGAAATTGACGTCACGAGCCCCGAGAGCGTGGAAAAAGCGGGGGAGGAGATAGGGAAGATCTGCGGCCGCCTCGACGCGGTCCTGCACCTCGCGGGCGTCTATACGATGGATTCCTTTGTCGAGATCACCGAGGAGGAGCTTAATAGGATGTTCGAGGTCAACCTCATGGGCGTCATCCGGGTGAACCGCGTGTTTCTGCCCCTCGTCCGCCGCGCGGGAGGCAGGATCGTCATCACGGCAAGTGAGCTTGCGCCTCTCGACCCTCTGCCGTTCAACGGCATCTATACCGTAACGAAGCGCGCGCTCGACGGCTACGCGCATTCGCTCGCGCTGGAGCTCGACCTGATCGGCGTAAAGGTCGTGACCGTCTATCCCGGCGCGTTCGGCGACGGCATGACGAAGGGCGCGGTCAGAGCGCTTGACCGAATGAAGGGGAAGACGGAGCTCTATCCCGGCGTCACGGAGCGCTTCCGGAAGATCGTCGCTTCCGAGACGGGAAAGGCGAAGCCCCCAGAAAAGCTCGCCGCGTTCCTCGTGAAAATCGCAGAGAAAAAGCGCCCGCGCTTTAATTATTTTATCAACAATTCCTTTAAACTCAAGCTGTTTTCCGCCCTTCCCGAGTTAGCCCAGGCATACCTCTTGAGAAAACTGCTGAAAAATAAAGAATAATCCGCCGGCGGCGGATTATTCTTTATCATTCCATTGCCTGCATTTCCTTGTAGAGCTTCACCATGATCCGCTTTTCGAGGCGGGAGATATAGCTTTGAGAGATCCCCAGGAGGTCGGCGACCTGCTTCTGGGTGTATTCGCGTCCGTCCTTTAAGCCGTAGCGCAGTTCCACGATCTCGCGCTCGCGCGGGCCGAGGCGCGACATCGCCTCCTTTAAAAGCTCGCGGTCGGTCTCGTCCTCCAGATCCTTTGACACGAGGTCGTCGTCCGTGCCGAGGACGTCGGAAAGCAAAAGCTCGTTGCCGTCCCAGTCGACGTTCAGGGGTTCGTCGAGCGAGACCTCAAGGCGGATGCGGTTTGCTTTCCGGAGATACATCAGTATCTCGTTCTCGATGCAGCGGCTCGCGTAGGTCGCCAGCTTTATGCTGCGGTCGGCGCTGAAGGTGTTTACCGCCTTGATGAGCCCTATAGCGCCTATCGAGATAAGGTCCTCGATGCCCGCGCCGGTGTTCTCGAACCGGCGCGCGATGTAGACGACGAGGCGAAGATTGTGTTCTATCAGGAGGGTCTTCGCGTTCTCGTCGCCCCCGGCAAGGCGGGCGAGCGCCTCCGCTTCTTCCTCCTTGGAGAGCGGGGGCGGGAGGGATTCGCCCGCGCCGAGGTATTCAAGCTCCCCGCCCGCCAAACCCTTCGGCAGGCCGAGATAAGCTTTCAGAAGAAGTTTAAGTATCCGTTCGGGCATCATCAGACATTTTCCTTTACAAGCTCCGGCGGGAGTATCGCCTCCGCGCCGGTTTTTTCGTCGGTGACCGCGACTATGCACGCCACCTCCCTGCCGTTAACGCTGATCCTGTCGGGCTTGAATCCGTAAAGCACCGCGGTCCCCGCGGCGGTCACGACCGGGATCGGCAGCCTGGCGCAGGGCTTAAGCGCGCGGCATCTGACGACCGCGACGGGGAGCCCCGAAAGAGGCTCGTGAAGCGAGTTCCCCGTGTCGACAAGCGCTTCGAAGCGGCGGGGGACGCCGTTGTGAAGAAGCAGTACCTTCGCGCCGGCTTCGTTTTTAATGCGCCGCCTGAGGACGCTCCTTACGGCTCTCGGCAGGAACGTCACCGCGAAGGCCGCCGCGAGGAATACCCGAAGCGGTATGCCGCCCGAGATGAAGCCATCCTTCACGCCTCCGCCCGTAAGATACGCCGCGGCGAGCGCGGAGCCTCCCGCGATGAACGTCGCGATAAGCACAGACGCCGCGTTCGCAAGGAACGCCTTTGGGCTCCTCCCCGGCAGCCCCAGCGCCATAAGGGCAAGGAGGGGCAGCCGGAGGAGGGGGCTTCTCAAAAGGGGCAGAAGGTATGCGGCTGCGGCGGACACGCCTGACGCCGCAAGCGAGACGATCAATATCCGGTATATTGGGGGGCGTACCGAAATGAATGCCGCCGCCAGCCGCAGAATAAGGAGGTTCAGGAGAAGGTCGTCAACGAGAAAAAGTTCAAGGTACATTTTCTTTTGCTCCCCTCTCATGGGCTTGGCACGGGGCGCCGCCCACGGTGAAAAGTATAGTCCGTCAAGACGCTTTCTTCGGTCGCTCCGGGGGAGAAAAAGATGGGGGAAATCCTCGAAACTCGGCGGAGGGTTTTTTAAGAAAACCGTGAGGAACGGGCAAATACTTTACACATTCTTTACAATTCTTTACCGTATCTTTATTGAAAGCGCGGCGTAAATGACATAAAATATATACGAAGTCAGGAAAGGACGGTAATCGATATGTTTCCTTTGATACTTTCAGCGGGATTCTTCGCCGACTGGGCTCAGGGCTGGGCCGACAATATAGGCGGAATAGTTCTCGTTGTTATCGGCATGATACTTATTGTGATCGAGATGCTCGTACCCGGCTTCGGCGCGGCGGGCATTTCGGGCGGCATCGCGCTGATCGCGGGCCTCATCATCGGCTCGAACACCCTTCCCGCGGCGATGTTCTCGCTTCTTATTATAGTGGTGCTTCTCGCGGTCATGGCGGGCGTGATATTCCGGTCGGCGCTTAAAGGCAAGCTAAGCCGGTCGCCGGTCGTGCTCAACACCGCGATCGACGCCGACTCCACCGCCCGCACGGGCGAGGAGACGAAGAAGCTCATCGGCATCAGGGGCACGGCGCTCACGGCGCTCCGTCCCGCGGGTATCGCGCTCATCGACGGAAAGCGGATGGACGTTTCATCCGAGGCTGAGTTCATCGACAAGGACGCCGAGGTCGAGGTCGTATCCGTTGACGGCATGAAGGTGCTGGTCAAGCGCGTATGAAATTCTGCAGGAAATGCCGGATATTCTATTCAAGCCAGGCCGCCGCGTGTCCCAAATGCGGAGTCTCGTATGAAGCCGCGAAGGAGAGCGAGATCGCCGAGGGAGAAGCTGATAAGCGCAGCGTGAGGCGCGACTGGCTGTGGCTCGCGATAGGCGTTCCCCTGTTTATCGGACTGATCTACCTGCTGATCGTACTGTTCAAATCGATCGGCTGAAAACAAAAATAATTTAAAGGAGATAAAAAATATGTTCAACGACCTCGTTCTGCTTGCTGCCGGCGAAATGAACATCGGCATGCTGGTCGCGATAATCATCGCGGTCATCTGCTTCATCATCCTCTTCTTCTCGTTCATACCTCTCGGACTGTGGATCTCCGCGGCCGCTTCCGGCGTACGCGTGGGCCTCTTCACCCTCGTCGGTATGAAGATCAGGAAGGTTCGTCCCGCAAGGATCATCAACCCCCTCATCAAGGCTACCAAGGCGGGCCTCTCCCTCTCGATCAATAAGATGGAAGCCCACTACTTAGCCGGCGGTAACGTCGACCGTGTAGCGAACGCCCTTATCGCCGCTCAGCGCGCCGGCATCCCCCTCGATTTCGAGAAGGCCTGCGCGATCGACCTTGCCGGCCGTGACGTTCTCACCGCCGTGCAGATGAGCGTCAATCCCCGCGTTATCGAGACCCCCGTTATCGCCGCGATAGCGAAGGACGGTATCGAGCTCCGCGCAAAGGCAAAGGTCACCGTCCGCGCCAACATCGACCGCCTCGTCGGCGGCGCCGGCGAAGAGACGATCATCGCCCGTGTAGGCGAGGGCATCGTCACCACCATCGGTTCGTCCCTCTCGCATAAGGACGTTCTCGAGAACCCCGATCTTATCTCCCAGACCGTTCTCGGCAAGGGCCTCGACGCAGGCACCGCTTTCGAGATCCTCTCCATTGATATCGCGGACGTTGACGTAGGCGTGAACGTAGGCGCAAAGCTCCAGGCTGACCAGGCTGAGGCCGACAAGCGCGTAGCTCAGGCGAAGGCCGAGGAGCGCAGGGCGATGGCTATCGCTCAGGAGCAGGAGAACAAGGCCGAGGTACAGGGCATGCGCGCCCGCGTCGTCGAGGCGGAGGCCGAGGTCCCGAAGGCCATGGCCGAGGCGTTCAGGAACGGCAATCTCGGCATCATGGACTACTACCGCATGAAGAACATGATGGCGGACACCGATATGCGCGAGGCTATCGGCAAGACCACCACCACCGAACAGCAGTAATCAAGCTAAAAGTCCCGGCGGGAGCCGATCCCGCCGGGAGAGACCTTCCTTATGATACAGGAGGTACATTATGCCCTTCCCAATCACAGTATTGTTTGCGTTCGACGTGCCCTTCCCGTTCATAATTCTGTTTGCGATCGCGGGCGTGGTCTTTTCGATCGTCTCCGCGGCAAAGAAGCGTGAAGCGCAGCAGCGCGCCCAGGAGGCTCGAAGGAAGCAGGCCGAGTACGCCTTCGGCGGTACGCCCGGGAATCAGTCCGGCGCTTATCCGCGTCCTCAGACCCCCGCGCAGGCAGCCGCCGGCGCAGCGAGGCAGGAGGAGCTTAAGAGGCGCCTTGAGGCTAACGCGGAACGCCGCAGGCTCGAGCGCGAGTCGCTTCAGAAGCAGCCCGTCTTCAGGCCGTCTGCGGATAATTCCTCCGGAAGGCCGATGGTCAGTCACTCCGACGAGGACTGCGGAGGCGGCTCCATCCACGACGGCTATCACGAGGGCGTGACGCAGTTCCCGAACGGCAAGGGCCCCGCGGTCGCCGGAAAGCTCGGTCACAGGCTCGCCGACGAGGACGACAGGCTCGAGCAGGAAAAGGCCGCCGCCGACAACGCGAAGCGCGTTATGGCGAGGATCGCGAAGCTCCCGCCGCTCGCGCAGGGCATGGTCTATTCCGAGATACTCGGAAAGCCCAAGTCCGAGGTTTGTTAACATGAAGATGCTCTTCAAGCAGCGGTTTTTCTCCTGGTTCGACAGCTATGATATCTTCGACGAGGAGGGAAACACGATCTACGTCGTCAAGGGACAGCTCTCGTGGGGACACAAGCTGAACGTTTACGACGCCGCAGGGAACTATCTCGGCACCGTCAAGGAAAGGGTGCTCACCTTCACCCCGACGTTCGAGCTGTATCTCGGGGGCGACGAGCCCGTCGGCGTGATAAGGCGCAGGTTCTTCTCACTTTTCAAACCCCTGTATGAGTTCTCCTTCAACGGCTGGGAGGCTGCAGGCGATATCCTCGAGTGGGATTACGAGATCAAAAATCCCGACGGAACGGTCGCCGCGAGCGTCTCGAAGGAGCTCTTCAGGTGGACGGACACCTATTCGATAGATGTTGAGGACCCCGGCGACGCGCTGATGGCGCTCATGTTCGTCCTCGCGGTCGACGCGGAAAAATGCTCGCGATGAAAGAAGCCCTTAACGGGACATCCCGACAGGAAGCCCCGTTAGGGGCAGAGCAAGCCGCTTCAGCCGCCGAAAAACCGAGGGATCCTTGTACACGCAATCGTTTCGTCCGCACCGAGTTCATCGCTGCGGACGATTTTTTTTCCAGCCGGTCACCGCAAGCGGGGGAAACGACGCCCATGTGAACCCGTTGAACTGCAGGGCCGACCGTGCTATAATATACGGGTATGAACGGCGGACGGCGGTCCCCGATCTGCACGCAGAATGCGCAGGAGGCAAACAACCAGATGCAAAACTTCAAATGCCCGGTTTGCGGCGGGAAACTGAATGTCAAGATCGGCGCTGAGATCGCAGCATGCGAAGCCTGCGGCAGCATATCCCCTGTAAACGAAGAAGACGTCAGGCGTTTTAAGGCCATTTATCAAAAAGCGACCGTCGCGATGAACAAACGTACTGCCGCCGGATATAACGAGGCCCTCAATTTGCTGGAGCCCATCACGTTTATCAAGGAAGCGTCGGAGCTTTCCGGTCAGTGCAGGGACAAGCTTAAAGAATTAGAGCAAACGCAGCTTCTGCGTACGGCGCGCGAAAAGGAATCGAACAAGCGCGATACCGTCGCAGGAATAATATTCGCTGTCATATTGCTGCTCGTGATCGCGGCAATAATCGCGGGAGCGGTATACTGCGTCATCCGGCTCATTCACGGACAGTTGTCCCCTGCGGCGATCGGTGTTATCGCCGGCGTCGTAATACTTATTGTTATTTTCGCATTGAAGGGCAAAAGGTCATAAGCGGCCGGGCCTCACAATATACTCACTGTTATTCGGAGGAAAATGATGGAACCTATTTGCGATATCCTTAAATACGAAGGCGACAACGAAACTTTCGTGTGGAAACATCCCAAAGAAGGCTTTAACTGTCTGACCCAGCTGATCGTTCATGAATCGCAGGAAGCCGTCTTTTTCATGAACGGACAGGCCTTAGACCTGTTTGGCCCCGGAAGATACACGCTTGAAACACAGAACATACCCATTATCGGCAAGTTGCTCAACAGGGCCACCGGCGACGAATCTCCGTTCCACTGCGAGGTGTACTTCATCAATAAAACGGTGCAGATGGCCGTCAAGTGGGGCACTCCCGAAAGGATCAGGTATATCGATCCCGATTTCGGCATCCCCGTCGAGCTCGGCGCGTCCGGCGATATGAACCTGATGGTCTCCGACAGCCGCAGGCTCCTTTTAAGGATCGTCGGCACCACGAGCGGCGTCGCATGGGGCGAGAAGGGCGAAGCCTTCACGCAGTCGCTTAAGAACTGCTTCAGACCGCTGATCGCCACCGCCGTCAAGTCAAACCTGTCCAAGGCGATCAAAGCCGGCGAATTCAACATCCTCGAAGTCGACGAACATCTTGACGAGCTGTCCGCGATACTGAAGGAAAAGATCGTGCCCGGCTTCGAAGAGTACGGTATCACGATCCCGCAGTTCTATCTCACGACCGTGGTGCTCCCGGAAGAGGATCCCAATTTCAAACGCCTGCGCGAGCTGCATTCCGTTTCGCTTAAGCAGCGCGTTATCAAGGCCGCGGCAACCATAAAAACGGCCGAGGCGCAGGCAGAAGCGGAGATCACCGCGGCGCAGCGCCAGATCGAGCTGGAAAAGCAGACGACTCAGACCGAGGTCGCAAAGCGAGAAGCCGAAAGGAAGGTCATCTCCGCACAGGCGGAGGCCGAAGCCGCGCGGCAGGCGGGATTCGCCGAAGCGCAGGTCATGCAGGCTCAGGGCATCACAAAGAAGGATTACGTGCAGGCCGAGGTCCAGAAGGCGTTTGCCGAAGGCATGGGCAATATGGGCGCAAACGGCGGCGGAGGCGGAGGCGGCTCCGCCATGAGCGAGATCATCGGGCTAGGCGTGGGCATTCAGGCAGCCGGCGCGATGAGCGGGCAGATAGGCAATATCTTTGCGGGAATGAATCCGCAGCAGCCGCAGCAGACGGAAGACGGCATGACCGCGTTCAGGGCCAAGCTTGACAAGATCGCGGCCATGAAGGAAGCCGGAATGCTGAACGACGAGGAATTCGCGGAGCTGAAAAAGCAGCTTATCGCCGAAGCCATGAAATGAGGCGCGTATGATCAGGAAAAGCATTCCGTTCTATGTCGGCGTCTGGGGGATCTCTCTTGCCCTTTTCGCGATACTCTGCTTTGTGATCCCTTCGCTCATACCGGGGCTGAACGCAACCTGGGGAGTAAGCTTCTGGGTGCCTTTCGCGCTGATACTGCTTGCTTTTGCGGTCAATCTCGTGTGCGCGGTGTTCACGCTTAAGGCGGAGAACGCGTCCAGGACGTTTTATCGCATCCCCTTGCTGCGCATAAGCTGGATCTCCCTTATAGTCATAAGCGTCTGCGCTCTTATCTTCCGCATACTTCCCGCGGGATTGATGTGGGCAGCGGCCGTTCTGTGCGTGATCGTATGCGTGATATCCGCGGCCGCATTGCTGAAAGCCGGCGCCGCGGCGGTCGTCGCCGAGGCGGTCGATAACAGGGTCGCCGATGAGACCGCGTTCATAAGGGACGTCACATTGCGCCTGGAAGGGATCGCGCGCTGTGCGAAGGATGAAGAGACCCGAAGGATATGCAATGCGGTCTATGAGGCCGCGAGGTATTCGGATCCCAGATCGAGCGCCGCCCTCAGCGATATCGAGGCGCAGATCGATACCGTCGCCGCGTCGTTTGAAAAGGCTGTCGCCGATAACGACGGGGACGGCATAAAAAAAGCCGGCGACGAGCTTCTCGGCCTCTTTTCCCGCCGCGGCAGTCAGTGCAAACGCATGAAATGAGATCTATAAACAAACGCGCCGGATGATCCGTCCGGCGCGTCTTTTGTATCAGATCCTTTTAATAAGCAGCATAAACGCCAGCATTATTGCGAGGAACGCGAAGTTGAACGCCGAGAATACGCCGAAATAATAGAGCTTTTTTTTCGGGTTGTGATAGCAGTACTCGCGGAATGTGATGAGCGAAGCGAGCGAGGCGATGAGCGTGCCGGTGCCGCCGATATTCACGCCGACGAGCAGGTCTGCGTAGTTTTGTGTGAACTGCGAGAGCAGTATCGCGGAGGGGACGTTCGAGATGACCTGGCAGGAGAGCGCGCTGACAAGGAGCGTATTCTTTTCAAGGAGTCCCGAGAACAGCCTGCTGACCGCGGGGATCCTCGACATATTGCCCGAGAATATGAAGAAGAACACGAACGTTAAGAGGAGGGGGTAGTCCACGCCGATAAGCGCGCGCCTGTCCATGATAAGGAGAAGTACCGGTATCACGATGAGCCCTATCCAATAGGGGATCCCGCGAAAGACGATGAGGATCGAAAGCGCGAACGCCGCAAGGTATATCCCCGTTCTCACGGGAGGGAGCTTCACCGGCTCGTCGGGGACCTCCATCGGCTCGTTCTTCACGAACAGACAGCAGACCGTGATGAGTCCCACGGCGACGAGGAACGGCGGGAGCATTATTCCCATGAATTCGCCCGTCGGGATCGCGAATTTCGAATAGAGGTACAGGTTCTGGGGATTGCCGAAGGGCGTCAGCATGCCGCCTAAGTTCGCCGCGATGTTCTGCATGACGAAGGTGAACGCCATATGCTTTTCCTTGTGCGTCGCGGAGAGCACGAAGTAGCCGAGCGGCAGGAAGGTAAGAAGCGCCATGTCGTTCGCGATGAGCATGGAGCCTATAAATGTTATGTAAACGAGCGCGAGGGTGCAGAGCTTCGCCGTGCGGAATACGCGCACTATGCGCCTTGCGAGTATGTAGAAGAAGCGGATGTTCCGAAGCGCCCCGACCACGGCGAGCACGCAGAACAGACAGGTGAGCGTCCTTAAGTCGAAGTATTTAAGATACTCCTTATCGGGCGGAACGATGAACGCGGTCACGGCCGCGACGAAAAGGGCGATCAGCATCACCGTGTTCTTTTTGATAAAGCCGGCTATGAGAGTAAAAAAAGGAGCGCGCGAAGTACTCGCGTCCCGTCCGGACGTTTCAGGCATTTCGGCACCCCCTTTTTTCCTTTTGCAGTTTTGGATTATAGCACCGAAATCCCTTTAAAACAATAAGAAAAAGGATTATATTTTCTACGGCTATTGACAAAATGCGACGAGTAGAATAAAATGCATTGGTAATACCATTGGGACAAGTTCCCGTGGCTCAAAAAGCATTCATAAAATATTTGGAGGAACAAAAATGAAAAAGTTTCTGGCTATCGCCCTCTGCCTCGTGATGGTCGCCATGCTTGCCGCCTGCAAGACCCCCGATCAGCCGAAGCCCGCGAACGATCTCAAGATCGGCGTCATCCTCGTCGGTGATGAGAACGAAGGCTACACCGCCGCTCATATGGAAGGCTTCAAGGCCGCCATGGCCAACTGCGGCATCAAAGAGGACCAGGTCATCTGGAAGTACAACATCCCCGAGAACGCGAAGTGCTACGACGCCGCCTGCGAGCTCGCCGAGAAGGGCTGCAAGATCATCTTCTCGAACAGCTACTCCCATCAGGCCTTCATGGTACAGGCCGCTCAGGAGTATCCCAACATCGTCTTCTGCCCCGCTACCGGTGACACCGCCGCTGTCTGCGGTCTGAAGAACGTCGTCAACTTCTTCCCCTTCACCTTTGAGTCCCGTTACGTCTCCGGCGTCGTCGCCGGCATGAAGCTCAAGGAGCTCATGGACGCGGGCACCGTTACCGATCCCTACATCGGCTACGTCGGCGCTTTCCCCTATGCTGAGGTCGTTTCCGGCTACACCGCCTTCTTCCTCGGCATCCGCTCCATCGTTCCCGAAGCTCACATGGACGTTCTCTACACCAACTCCTGGTTCGATCTGAACAAGGAGAACGAGGCCGCCAAGGCGCTCATGGCCCGCGGCTGCGTCATCATCGGTCAGCATGCCGACTCCACCGGCGCTCCCTCCGCTGTTGAGGCCGCTCTCGCCGAGGGTAAGGTCGCTTACTCCGTAGGCTACAACATCGACATGCTCAAGGTCGCTCCCAACGCCGCTCTGACCTCCGCTCAGAACAACTGGGGCGTTCTCTTCACCAACATCCTCAAGGATTTCCTCGACGGCAAAGAGATGAAGCACGACTACACCGTTGATTACAACACCGACGGCGTCATGATCTCCGCTCTCGGCACCTCCTGTGCCGCCGGCACCGCCGAGAAGGTCGCCGAGGTCATCGCCGCCATCAAGGCCGGCACCCTCCACGTCTTCGACGTTACCACCTTCACCGTGAAGGGCGAGCAGCTCACGACCTATGAGTTCGACTCCTCCACCATGAACGCGGACTACACCGCCGTTCTCTATCAGGGCCAGAAGTACGAGACCATCCAGGACGGTTACTTCCATGAGTCCGAGTTCCGCTCCGCTCCTTACTTCGACATCAGGATCGACGGCATCACCGAGCTCACCAACGAGGACTGATAAACCGACATAAAGATCCGCTCCTCCGTTAAACGGGGGAGCGGTTTTTTATGCAATGAATACCGGGGGCTTAAAACTAATCAAGCCTTTGCTTTTTTCGGTCTCCTTGCCATTACGAACAGAGCGATAATGAAGCCGACATTGAGTATCATCGTCTGTATCGCGTTGATCAGGCCGCTTATCGATCCTATCTTATCCATAAAAGCTCCCGCGACCACGGCGCCGGCGAATACCGCGTGGAGTATCGCGAGCGCCTTGCCGTGAGGCCGCGCGGCGGTATCGATGATGTAGAAGACGACGGCGATCATGCCCATGGCGATCATCGGGACGGAATTGGAGTCGAGATAGTGTCCGACGGCGGCGGTCACTATCGAGAAGACCGCAAGGAGCATGGAAAGGATGCGCGGTATGGCGGTCAGGAAAGGCGTTGTCCTCGTCGGGAGTATGAAGAAGAGGAGGACGAGCGCGGTGAAAATGAACGTGACGACCGAATGGATCAGCGCGCTCAGCGTCGAAGGGTGCGCGAACCCGTATACCGAGAGGAACTTAAAGAAATCGACGAGGAAATAGATCTCCATCAGGAACACGACGCCGAACAGTATGGGCAGCACTGCCGGCCAGCGTTTCTTTTCGAGAGCGGGGGGAGCGGGCGCGTAGGGAGCGGCGGCGTTTTCGGTAAAGGCCGAGGGTCCGGATATCGGATGTCCGCAGTTTTCGCAGAACACCGCGTCGGAGGGGTTCGGGGCCCCGCATTTGGAACAGAACATGGAATACTCCTTTCTAAAAAAACGGGAGGCGCTGCGCCTCCCGTTGATCTTTTACTCTGCGAGTGCCAAAATCGCGTCCGCGATGACATGCGCGTCGAACATGAGGTCGTCGATCGAGATCGCCTCGTTCGGCATGTGGATCTGCGCGGGGTGACCTGCGATCTCGGGGCCGAAGGCGACGACGTTTTTGAACGCGCGGGCGTAGGTGCCGCCGCCGATGCGGAGCGCCTCGAGATGCTCGCCGGTGCGCGCCTCATATACCGCCATGAGCTTCGAAACGAGCTCGGAATCCTCGGGAACGTAAAGCCCGTCCTGCGCGTGCTCGTGAACGAGCGTCATGTTAAGGGCTGCGATCTGCTTTGCCTTGACCTCGTCCTTTGAAAGCGAGGTGGGGTGGCGGACGTCGATCATGAACTTGACTATGCCGTTCTCGTTCCAGTCGATCACGCCGGGGTTAAGCGTTAAGCGCCCGGATGGATCGGTGATATCGAGTCCCATGCTTTCGCCGTGTTTATCCATCGCGAGGGCCTTGTGCATTACGGAGATCATCTTTCCGTCCTCGCCGGGGAGACCGAGAGAATCGAGCACTGCAAACGCCGCCTGCATGCTGTTCCTGCCGTCCTCGGGGAGGGAGGCATGGGCGTCGACACCCTTAATGACGAGCTCCGTGCCGTTTTCGACCGGCGTGACCTCATAGCCGAATTCAGTGAGACCTGCCTTCTTTATCGCCTCGTTCACCTTCCCGGCGCTTACGGGGACGAAGACCTCGGTGCGTCCCGCGACGACGTTCGGGCGGGTGCCGGCTTTGATCCTTATTTTGCTTTCGAACCTCTTCTCGAAAGAGGTGTGGAGAATGCCCTTCTCGGAGCAGACGACGGGATAGTTTCCGTCGGGGGTGAAGCCGAGCGTCGGCGCCTCGCCGTGCTCCCTGTAGTAATTCATGCAGCCCCAGCCGGTCTCCTCGTTGGTGCCGAGGATTATGCGAACGCGGCGGCGAAGAGGTATCCCCGCCTCCTTAATGGCGGCGAGAGCGTATATCGCGGCGAACGCCGGGCCCTTGTCGTCGAGGGTGCCGCGGCCCCAGATCATGCCGTCGTCGATGACCGCGCCGTAGGGGGGATGCTTCCAACCGGTTCCCTCGGGAACGACGTCGAGATGGCAGATTATGCCGAGCATCTCCTGCGCGTCGCCGAGCTCGATCGTGCCGACGTAGCCCTCCATATCGTTCGTTTTAAGACCGAGCGCCTCGCCCGTTTTAAGGGCGTGATCGAGCGCCTCGCGGACGGCTTTGCCGAAGGGCGCGCCCGGTTCGGGAGTGCCCTCGGTCGAAGGGATGCGGATGTTCTCACGCAGCGACTCAACGAGCTTTTCGCGGTCGCGTTCGATGATCGAATCAACGGTTTTGTTCATATGCGTTCTCCTTAAAATACATTGATTTTCGTCAGTTGATGGCTCCGAAGCCGCGTCCCGTGACCTCCTGCGTCTCGATTATCGAGAACAGCGCCTTGGGATCGTGGGACTTGATTATGGCCTTTAGTTTGGCAAGTTCCGTGGCCTTGACAATGCAGTATACGAGCTTTCTCGGCTGGCCGGTGTACGCGCCCTCCGCGTGGATATAGGTGACGCCCCGTCCCATTTCCTTAAGCACCTGCGGCGCGATCTCGTCCCACTCCTCACTGATGATGAACACGGACATATTGCGGTTGACTCCGCGCATGGCGAAGTTGTAGGCGGTGTTGTTCACGAACATCGCGACCATCGAAAGGAGCGCGACCTCCACGCCGTAGGACGGGATCAGGAAGCTCATTATGATAAGGTTGAATACGATGTTGAACGAGCCTGCCGGGATGGACAGCTTGTGGCTCAGAACGACAGTGATTATGTCGATGCCGCCGAGAGAAGCGCCGCGCTTTACGACAAGGGCGCAGGTCACGCCGATTATCGCGGAGCCGACTATCGCCGAGAGCAGAGCGTTATTTTCTCCGAGTCCTTCGAGCTTCCTTATCATATCCATTACGGGCGTCTCGAAAATGACGGAATAGCAGAGCGTAGCATACAGGCTGAACAGGCTGAACTTTAAGCTCACGAACTTTATGCCGAACAGCGCGATGGGGATATTGAGCGCGATGAGGACGATCCATTTGGGGATCTTCCACAGGTAGTTGAACAGCAGGGAAAGACCGGTCACGCCTCCCGAAAGAAAGTGGAAAGGCTCGTAGAAATACGTGATGACGCAGCAGTGCAGGAAGCAGACGACGGTTATTATGAGGAGCGTTACAATATCGTGCTTCGGGTCGAATTTCTTGTTGTAGGGATTGAAGGGTATCTTTACGTCGGTGTTCCTGTCCATGGGGCGTCCTTTCAGCCGATCAGAAGAGGTATAATACGAACTGGTTGAAGAAGAGGAATATGCCGAGCGCGGCGGTGTAGATCGCAAACGGCCAGAGGCTCTTTTTGGTGATGAGCTTTATCATGAACCGCACGGCGAAGTAGCCGGAAACGCCCGCGACCGCCATGCCGATCAGGATCCCGTACCAGGTGAAATCGCCCGTGCCCTCCTTTATGAGGTCGGGGAGCTCCAGAACGAGCCCGCCGAGGATCGCGGGGATCGAGAGCAGGAACGAGAACTCGGCGGCGTCCTTTTTCTTAAAGCCGCAGACCGACGCTCCCGTGATGGTCGAGCCGGAGCGCGAGATGCCGGGCAGCACCGCGACGCCCTGTATCGCGCCGATCACGACGGCGTGCCACCACTTCATGTCCTTGATGCGGAGGGTCTCGGGACGGTTCTTCCTAATAAGCTCGCCGATCACGAGTATTACCGAGGTGATTATGAAGCAGATCCACAGATAGTCGCCCTCGTTCGCGACGTCGAAAAACTTCTTGAAAACGAGCGCCATCACCGCCGTGACCGCGGTCGCGACGATCAGCCAGAGGGTCTTCCACTGAATGGGTTTTCTGATTATCGCCCATACCTGATCCCAATAGACGATCAGGACCGCCGCCAGCGTGCCGACGTGCAGCAGCACGGTCATGAGCTGACCGCCCTCGCTTATGCCGAACAGCCTCTCCGTTAAAACGAGATGGCCGGACGAGGATATGGGAAGAAACTCCCCGAGCCCCTGAACGAGCCCGAGGACGATGCTTTTTATGATCTCGAATAAGACTTTCATTTCCACCTCAAAACGAAATTTGCTCAAATACAATGATACCATTATATGAGAGATATTTCAAGCTATAAGCAGAAAAAAGGAGGGATTAGGGATTAGGGATTAGGGAGGAAATGAACAAAAAGGAGCTTCTGTAAGAGAAGCTCCTTTTTCTTAAATGCGTTCAGCCGGCTACCTGTCCTCTCTGAAATACGACATGCCGAGCGAGGTCGGGGGCTGATCCTCCCTCTTGTGGCGGAGGGAGACGGTGATGAGAACGATTATCGTGACGATATAGGGGAGCATCTTGAAGATCTCCTGCGAGCTGCGGCTCAAGCCCGGGATGTAGTTGTACAGCCAGTACAGCGCGCCGAAGAGGTACGCGCCCCAGATGGATCTTAAGGGCTTCCACGTCGCGAATATTACGAGAGCGACGGCGAGCCAGCCGAGCGCCTCGATGGAGCCGTCGTTCGCCCATGTGCCCTTTATGTAGTCCATGACGTAGTAAAGTCCGCCGAGGCCGGATATCGCCGCGCCGATGCAGGTGGAGAGGTATTTATACCTCGTTACGTTGATGCCCGCCGCGTCCGCCGTCGCGGGATCCTCGCCCACGGCGCGGAGGTTCAGGCCCTTGCTCGTCCTGTTCATGAAGAGGCTCAGGAGTATCGCTATCACGAGCGCGAGATAGACCATGAAGCCGTAGCTGAACAGGAGCCTGTCGAGCACGTCCATGACCGAGCCGAGGAAGCGGACGAAGCCGGAGCCGCTCGCGGAGAGCGTCTTGACGAGGTTGTCGGTCAAAGGCTGCGTTGCGCGTATCGCGCCGGAGGTGACGGCGACGGAGATCTGACCTACGCCGCCCGCGAGCTTGTTAAGGCTGCCGCCGAAGAAGTTCGCGAGGCCCGATCCGAATATGGTAAGGGTAAGACCGGTGACGTTCTGATTCGCCCTCAGGGTGACCGTGAGGAAGCTGTAAATGAGGCCGCCCAGCACGGAGCAGACGAGCGCCGCCCCTATCGCGATCAGAAGGCACAACGTCGGGTCGGGGGAGGGGACGTACATCTCGTAGAAGAAGGAGCCGAGGAGGCCGCCTATTCCGCCCATGTACATGATTCCGGGAACGCCGAGGTTAAGGTGTCCGGATTTTTCCGTAAGTATCTCGCCGAGGCTGCCGTACATTACGACGGTACCGAAGGCGACCGCGCTAGTCAAGAGGGTGATTATCTTATCGAAAAACGTACCCACGGTTTACGCCTCCTTCCTTGCCCTGCGGGCGAATTTTATCTCGTAATTGATGAAGAACTCGCTGCCCAATATGAAGAACAGGATTATGCCCGTAATGATGTGCGAAACGTCCTTCGAAAGCCCAAACTCGGACGCGATCGAAACGGAGCCTTTTTCGAGGAAGACGAGGAGCCCCGATATCAGTATCATGATGAACGGGTTGAACTTCGCGAGCCACGCGACGATTATCGCGGTGAAGCCTCGGCCGCCTGCGGTGCCGGTCGATATGGTGTGGTCGATGCCCGACACCGCCATAAATCCCGCGAGTCCGCACAGCGCGCCGGAGAGTGTCATGGAGCGGATTATGATCTTTTTCACGTTCATCGCGGCGTATCTCGCGGTGTTCTCGCTCTGCCCGACGACGGCGATCTCGTAGCCGTGCTTGCTCTTTTTAAGGTAGAAGAACATGAACAGCACGACCGCGGCGACTATCATCACGTTCAGGAACACGGGCTCGCCGGCGGTCAGGAACCTTGTGAACGGCGCGCCCTGCGTCATGCCGGAGATCGGCTTCTCGAAGAGCTTCGGGAACCAGCCGACGTTGGAGTCGGGATTGATTATGCCGACGGAGTTAGAGCCCTTCGGATGCTCCCACTTGGGAACGAGGAAGGACGTGAGCTGGATCGCGATGTAGTTCATCATCAGCGTGAACAGCGTCTCGTTGGTGTTCCACTTCGCCTTGAAGAGCGCGGGAACGACGCCCCACACGGCGCCCGCCGCCATGGAGCATATCGCCATCATTATTATAAGGAGTGCCGCGGGGATCCCCGCGCTGCCGAGATGGATCATGAACGCCGCCGCGACTATGCCGCCGACGAGCACCTGTCCCTCCGCGCCGATGTTCCAGAAGCGCATCTTGAAAGCGGGCGCGAGGCCGACCGCGATAAGAAGGAGGAGCGTGAAGTCGCGCACCCACGCCCAGGTCAGGCGGGGAGTGCCGAAAACGCCGTCGATCATCGCGCCGTAGACCTTGACGGGGTTGAGCTTCGTCACGAAGAAGATGAGGAGGCCGCTCACGACGAGGGAGAGGAACACGGCGATGAGCCTTACGCCCCAGCCGACGTAGTGGTTCAGCCATTCGGCCTTGCCCTTGAACAACGTAAAATCAGTCCGTTTAGAAATGTGGATCATTTTGCTGCCTCCGCTTCGGACAAACGAGTCATCATAAGTCCCACCTGTTCCTTCGTCGCGGTGCGTCCGTCGACTATACCGCTCACGCGGCCGGCGCAGAGCACCAGTATCCTGTCGCACAGCTCGAGGAGCACGTCAAGATCCTCGCCGACGTATATGACCGCGGCGCCGCGCTGCTTCTGCTCGTTCATCAGACGGTAAATGGTGTAAGAGGTGTTTATGTCAAGCCCGCGCACCGCGTACGCGCTCATGAGCAGCGAGGGATTTCCCGCGATCTCGCGGCCGACGAGTATCTTCTGCACGTTGCCGCCTGAAAGCTTCCTTACCTCGGTCGAGATGCCGGGGGTGACTACGTCGAACTCCTGGACTATCTCCTCGGCGAGCTTTCTCGATTTCTTCATGTCGACGAATACGCCGCCGCCGTCCTGATACGTGCGGAGCAGCATATTGTCGGCAATGTCCATATTTCCGACGAGGCCCATGCCGAGCCTGTCC
The DNA here is from genome assembly GCA_024691085.1 of Clostridiales bacterium. Lineage (GTDB taxonomy): Bacteria > Bacillota > Clostridia > Christensenellales > CAG-138 > UBA3857. The sequence goes on from JAILNX010000034.1 coordinate 86,212, forward strand.
TCGGGAACGAAGGCGAGATGAACGCCGAGCTTCTTTATCTCCATAGGCGTGCGCCCGAGAAGAGTTGAGGTCTTGCCGTCCATATCGGTGTACACGACCGAGCTGCCGCCGACCGCAGGCTGAAGGCCCGCGATGACCTCGAGGAGCTCCTTCTGGCCGCTGCCCGAAATGCCCGCGATGCCGAGGAGCTCGCCGCCGTTCGCCGTGAAGCTCACGTCGTCAAGCTTCTTTACGCCGTCCGTGTCGATAACGGAAAGGTGGCTGACCTCAAGGCATTTCCTTACGTTTTTAGGTTCGGAGCGCTCTATGTTAAGGGTGACCGCCCTGCCCATCATCATATCGGTGAGCTGCTGCGGATCGGTCTCGTCCGTCATGATGTCGCCCACGTATTCGCCCTTTCTGAGAACGGCGACCCTGTCCGAGATCTCCATGACCTCGTGCAGCTTGTGGGTGATTATGACGATGCTCTTGCCGTCCTTTTTCATGTTCCGCATGACCTCGAAAAGCCTCGTGGTCTCCTGCGGGGTCAAAACGGCGGTCGGCTCGTCGAGGATCAGGATATCCGCGCCGCGGTACAAAACCTTGATTATCTCGAGCGTCTGCTTCTCGGATACGGACATATCGTAGACCTTCTTGTCGGGATCGACGTCGAAGCCGTACCTTTCGCAGATCTTTTTGACCTCCGAGCGGACCTTTTTGAGATTGAGAACGAAGCCCTCCTTAAGGCCGAGTATGACGTTCTCGGCCGCGGTGAGCACGTTGACCAGCTTGAAATGCTGGTGGATCATGCCGATATGAAGGTCGAAGGCGTCCTTGGGGCTCCTTATGGAAACGGGCTTGCCGTCCACGTATATCGAACCGCTGTCGGGGAAATAGATGCCCGAAAGCATATTCATAAGGGTGGTCTTGCCGCTTCCGTTCTCGCCGAGAAGGGAGAGGATCTCGCCGTGATAGATGTCAAGATCCACGTTGATATTCGCCTTTTTCATACCGAAGCTCTTGGTTATGCCCTCCATGCGGACGGCGGGCACGCGCTCCGGACCTGCGGCTGTTTTCACATTTTCTTCCAAGCTTCCATCCCTCCGGAAAAGAATTGGTAACACCTTTTGATTATACCGCAAAAAGGCCGGCTTGTCCATAAGGAAACGGCGCAAACGGCCTTATTTTTTGCGCGGTCATTGACAGAACGAGGGCGGTGTGCTATGCTCGGTAAAAGAACGTTTTTTAAAGAGGTCACTATGAAAAGGACGCTTTGTCTCCTGTTCGCCGCAAGTCTTATCCTCGCAGTCGGATGCGGCAGCACCCCGAAGAAGCCTCGCGTGAGTTATTCCCAGCCGAAAATCGCGGACGGCACGGACTACGACAACTCCGTCGTGATCGAGAACGGTGCGCTTTCGGGCTCCGCCTTCAACTGGGAGTTCTTCGTGAAAAAAGCCTCGGCGAACCTTGCCGCGAAGGTCGTAATAATAGTTAAGAACGGCGACAGCTCCGCGACGTACGCCCTTTCGTATTCGGACCGCAGCTATATGCTCGACGACGGCGGGAGCGTGAGCGTTTATAAGTATCTCGCCGTATTCGACGCGAACCTTTCGGGCGGAACGTATTCGGTCGGCGTCCTCTCCGATAAGGAGGGCGTGACCCTTGAGGAGTTCTTCGGGGGCTCCGTCCCGGGAGAGGTGAGCGTCGGCATGAGCACGGACGCGGGAACGGTGGTATTCGCGTATAAAAAATATACAAGGCTGAGCTTTTCCGATTTACGCATAAGTAAGCAAATGGGCACTCCCTTAAGAGATTAACGAAAAATACAAATAAAACACGGAGCAAAGGCGTTGAGACTATGTTCCGTGTTTCTTTATGCATTTTCTGCGGATATGTCTCGCAGGAGCGGCCTTATTTTCTTGACTTATCTCGTTCCGCGCCTTTTTAGGCGCGGCGCCTGCGGCCTATGACAAATATGTCATTACGGCCGCTATGCGGCTTGCTAAGCCCGCACGGGACTTCATTGTCAGGAAGTCCCGTTTTTTTTCACCGATTTTCGGCATTCCGCGTATTATATCGTGAACGGCGAAAAACCGTATCCCGAATAAAATCCTTTAAGGAGGAACTTCTTATGTGTAACGGTATGTGCGGCAGCTTCAACGATAATGCTTGGTGGATCATCATTATCCTGCTGCTCCTCGGCAACAACAACGGCTGCGGCTGTGACAACAACGGCTGCGGCTGCAACAACAACTGGTGGATCATCATCCTCATCGCTCTTCTCGGCGGTTGGGGCAACAACGGCTGCGGCTGCGACAACAACAATAACAACGGCTGCGGCTGCGGCTGCTGAATGAGCTGACCCGCCTCCGCGGGTAATTACGGCGCGTGGGCGCCGGGGAAAAGTCCCCGGCGCCCGGCGGCGGGCAGTTGCGAAAGAGCTTTGGTTGTGCTATTATCAAACCATGACCGACAGAACGAAAATATTTGAGAACGAACCGGTAAGACGGGCGGTCCTGAAACAGATCGCCCCCGCGATAGCGGCGCAGATGATCGCGCTTTTATACAATCTCGCGGACACCTGGTTCGTGGGGCTTCTTAACGATCCCCGGCAGACCGCCGCAGTCACGGTGGTCTATCCGTCGTTCATAATGCTCACGGCGATCTCGAACCTGTTCGGCGTCGGCGGCGCGGCGGCGCTTGCCCGCGCTCTCGGCAGGAAAAAGCCCGACGAGGCCGGGAACATAAGCGCCGTATCGTTCTTTATAGGACTCATCGCCGTCGCCGTTTTCCTCGGCCTCTACACCCTGTTTCTCGATCCCGTGCTCGAGCTCTGCGGCGCGACGGCGGATACGCTTTCGTTCTGCCGCGGGTACGCGCTTTACGCGATAACGGCGGGCGGCACGGCGAGCGCGCTTTCGATGCTTATGTCGAACCTCGTCCGCGCGGAGGGCGCGTCGTTCGCGGCGTCGTTCGGCCTGTCCGCGGGCGGGATACTGAACATCATACTCGATCCCTTCTTCATACTTCCCCGGTTCCTCGGCATGGGCGTCGCGGGCGCGGGACTTGCGACGGCGCTGTCGAACGTCGTTTCATGCGTAATATTCGTCGCCCTCATATTGGGACGGAAGGGCGTTTTAAGCCTCTCCCCGAAAAGGATAAAGCCGGGACTCAAGCACCTTTCCGAGGTGCTTAAAACGGGGCTCCCCTCGGCGGCGCAGTTCCTTCTTACGGTCGTCGCGATAGCGGCGCAGGCGAGATTCGTTTCGAAATATCCGACCGCCGCGGTCGCGGGGCTCGGCATCACCAAAAAACTCGATCAGCTTCCGATAAACTTCTCGATAGGCACGGCGACGGGACTTCTGCCGCTCCTCGCTTATAACCACGCCGCGGGGAACACCGAAAGGCTCAAAAAATGCTTCCGCTTCGGCGTCTCGATCGCGCTCGGCTTCGCGCTCACCTGCCTTATTGCTTACGAGGTGTTCGCGCCGGATCTCGCGAGGTTCTTTATTAAGGACGCCGAGACCGTCGGCTACGCCGCGGCGTTCTTGAGGAGGATGGTCGTCGCCATGCCGCTCATGAGCGTATGCTATCCGATAATAATCAGGTTCCAGGCCGAGGGCAGAGTCACGGCGTCGCTCATCGTCTCGATTCTGAGAAAGGGCGTGATCGATATCCCGCTCCTTTTCCTGATGGACGCGGTCGAGCCGCTTTACGGGCTCATGTGGGTGCAGCCGATAGTCGACGGCATATCTCTTACGGCGGCGCTTCTGATACTTAAAAAAAGGCGCTGATCCTTTGCAAAAAACGGCATAATATGCTATCATAAGAGGCGTAATGGGGGTATTGAGGTCATGAAAACGAAAGAGGGAACCAAACCCAGACAGAAGGTCTTTTCGCCGAAACTCTTCTCGTGCTTTAAGGACTATTCGGGACAGAAGCTCGTGAACGATATCGTCGCGGGCGTCATCGTCGCGATAATCGCGCTGCCCCTGTCGATAGCCCTCGCGATAGCGTCGGGCGTTTCTCCGGAGCAGGGTCTTTACACCGCGATAGTCGCCGGCTTCGTGATCGCCTTTTTAGGCGGCAGCCGCGTCAACATCTCCGGCCCGACCGCGGCGTTTGCCGCGATAGTCGCGGGGATAGTCGCCCAGCACGGGCTTTCGGGACTTATCGTCGCGACGATACTCGCGGGACTTATTCTCATACTCATGGGCGTGTTCCGCATCGGCGGCCTCATCAAGTACATCCCGATGACCATCACGGTCGGCTTTACCGCGGGCATCGCGGTGACCATCGCGATAGGCCAGCTCAAGGATTTCCTCGGGCTGACCTACCCCGCGGGCATGCAGACGATCGAGACGCTGGACAAGCTCAAGGCCGTCGCGCTCTCCCTTAACACGATCAATCTCCACGCGGTCATAGTCGGGCTTATCGGCATGGCGATACTGATACTCTTCCCGCTTCTCGGCAAGGTCCTGAAGGGCGGATTCGGCAAGGTCATTTCAAAGATCCCCGCGTCCATAATCGCGGTCATCGCGGGCGTTCTGATCGTTTCGTTCACTCCGCTCAAGGTCAACACGATAGGCACGCTCTATCCCGACATCAAGGCCGGCTTCCCCGTGCCGTCGTTCCCCGCGATAAGCTTCGACACGGTCGTCTCCGTCGCTCCGAGCGCGCTCACGATCGCGATACTCGCCGCCATCGAGAGCCTCCTCTCCTGCGTGGTTTCGGACGGCATGATCGGCGACAGGCATAACTCGAACACGGAGCTCATCGCCCTCGGCATAGGCAATATCGCCTCCGGCATATTCGGCGGCATACCCGCGACCGGCGCTATTGCGAGGACTGCGGCGAACGTGAAAAACGGCGGCCGCTCGCCCGTAAGCGGCATGGTGCACGCGATCGTGCTCCTTCTGTTCCTCGTCGTGCTGATGCCCCTCGCGAAGCTGATCCCGATGCCGATAATCGCCGCGATACTGTTCATGGTCGCGTACAATATGAGCGAGTGGCGGCATTTTGTACATATCATCAAGACCGCTCCGAAGAGCGATATCATAGTCATGATTCTGACCTTCGTGCTAACGGTCGTATTCGACCTCGTCGTCGCGATAATCGCGGGGCTCCTCCTTGCGTTCGTGCTCTTCATGAAGCGCATGAGCGACGTTTCGAGCGTGCGCCGCTGGGACGCGAACGACGGCGACAGGAAGGCGAAGAAGATCCCCGAGGGCACCGTCGTCTACGAGTATTCCGGCCCCATGTTCTTCGCGGGCTCCGATAAGATACTCGACTGTCTCGCGGCAGACGGCGCGAAGACCGTGATACTCCGCATGGGCAAGGTCGACGCGCTCGACGCCACCGCAATGCGGAACCTCGAAACACTCAATTCCTCGCTTAAGGAGAAGGGTGTAAGGCTCGTCTTCTCCCACGTAAGGCAGCAGCCGCTGTCCGTTATGAAGAGGGCGGGCTTCATCGACAAGGTCGGGGAGGGCAACTTCTTCGGCGACATCGACGACGCGCTCGAATCCGCGGAAACTTGGACGCCGGACGACGATTAAAAAAGTAGACAATATATTACTTGTGTGCTATAATACAATCGGAGCTGTATAATAGCACATTTTTTTCACGCTCGATCCGTGCTGACAGCCCGAAAACGGTATTTTCGGAGCAAGGAAACATATGGGATCTTCAGGCATTTCTTCTGTTTTGATCGATAACGAAGCCGTCCGCGGCGAGCTTCGCGCCTTCCTCGAAGGCAGGAGCTGCGAGGCGTACAAGGTGCTCGGCCCGCACCGCGTGTGGGGCGACGAGTGGCTGTTCCGCGTATTCGCGCCAAACGCAAAAAAAGTAATGCTCACAGGCGATTTCAACGACTGGCAGGGGGAGGAGATGCACTTCGTCCCCGAGTTCGGCGTGTGGGAGACGCGCAGGTGTGTGCGCATCGGCGAGCGGTATAAGTACGCCGTGACGGGCGCGGATTCGTGGACGAAGCTTAAAAGCGATCCCTTCTCTGTCAGGAACGAGCTCCGTCCCGGCAGCGCTAGCGTCGTCTGGGACGCAGAGTTTTCTTATAGATGCGACGGCGAACGCCGCCTTGCCTACGATAAACCCGTATCGATATACGAGGTGCATCTCGGCTCGTGGGAGAAGGGACTGAACTTCATCGGCGCCTCGACCGCGCTCGTCGACTACGCCGCGGATATGGGCTATACCGCGATAGAGCTCATGCCGATAACCGAGCATCTTCTGGACGACTGCTGGGGTTATCAGTCGAGCGGAGCTTACGCGATAACCGCGCGCTACGGCACACCGCAGGAGCTCAGGGTGTTTGTCGAAAGAGCGCATATGAAGGGACTGGCGGTAATAATCGACTGGGTCCCCGCACATTTTGTAAAGGACGACTGCGGCTTAAGGCTCTTCGACGGCACGCCGCTTTTCGAGTCCTCCGATCCCCTGCGCGCGGAAATGCCGCTCTGGGGCACGCTTTTATACGATTACGACAAGCCCTTCGTAAGGAGCTATCTTACGTCGAACGCCCTGTATCTTATCGAGAACTTCGGTATCGACGGCATACGAGTCGACGCGGTCTCCGCGATGCTCTACCTTGATTTCTGCAAGGGCGAGTGGCGGCCGAACTTCGACGGCTCGAACAGGAACTACGCCGCGGAGAACTTCCTGAAGGAGCTCAACAGGCTCGTTCACGAGCGCACGAACGCGGTCATGATCGCCGAGGAATCGAGCGCGTATCCGCACGTTACGGGCGACGAGGGCTTGAAGTTCGACTACAAGTGGAACATGGGCTTCATGAACGATACGCTCTCATACTTCGAGTATGACAGCGTATACAGAAAATACCACCAGGATAAGCTGACCTTCCCGATGGCGTACGCTTTCTCCGAGAAGTACATACTGCCCTTCTCGCACGACGAGGTGGTCTACGGCAAGCATTCGCTCATCGGCAGGATGCACGGCAATTACGAGGCGCAGTTCGCGCAGCTCAGGCTCCTCCTCGCGTACAGGTTCGCCTTCCCGGGGAAGAAGCTGGAGTTCATGGGCAGCGAGTTCGGTCAGTACAGCGAATGGGATTTCAAGCGCTCGCTCGAATGGTTCATGCTCGATTACAAGGAGCACCGCGCCATGCAGAGATTTGCGAAAGCTATGAACTTCTTCTACCGCGAAAACAGCGCCCTGCACGACGATTTCTCCGCGTGGGAGGGCTACCGCTGGCTCGCACTCGACGACGCGGAGCACTCCGTCATCTCGTTCAGAAGGAGAAATCCGAAGACGGGCGATGGGCTGATCGCGGTATTCAACTTCACTCCCGGCGAACACGGGGAGTACGGCATAAGCCTCGATCCTATCAAGGACGAGATAGGGGACAGGACGTCCCTTCCCTGCGTGTTCTCCACGCATAACCGCATCGGCACGGAGGCGCCCATAAGGAACGGTATGCTGTTCCTGCCGGTCTACGGCTACGAGGGAGCTTTCTATAAAATCTGAATCCATAAAGCAAGAAATAACCAACAGGGGGTAGGAAAATGCCAAAGAAGAAGATCATTGCCATGCTGCTTGCGGGCGGACAGGGCTCGAGGCTCGGCGTGCTCACGAAGAGCATGGCGAAGCCCGCGGTCCCGTTCGGAGGGAAGTACAGGATAATCGACTTCCCGCTCTCGAACTGCGTCAATTCCGACATCGACACGGTCGGTGTGCTCACGCAGTATGAGCCGCTCGCGCTGAACTCGTATCTCGGTTCCGGTCAGCCCTGGGACCTTGACCGTATGAACGGCGGCGTTTTCGTGCTGCCTCCCTACGTATCGGGCTCCGAGGGCCAGTGGTACAGCGGGACCGCGAACGCCATCTATCAGAATATCCAGTTCATCGACCAGTACGATCCCGAGTACGTGCTCATACTCTCGGGCGATCATATCTACAAGATGGACTATTCGAAGATGCTCAAGTTCCATGAAAAGAAGCAGGCCGACGCGACCATCGCCGTGCTGACCGTTCCTATGGAGGAGGCTTCGCGCTTCGGCATTATGAAAGCCGATGCGGACGACAGGATAATCGACTTTGAGGAAAAGCCGAAGCATCCCAAGTCCAACAAGGCCTCGATGGGCATCTACATTTTTAACTGGCGCACGCTGCGTCCGTATCTCGTTCAGGACGAGGCGGACAAGTCGAGCGAGCACGACTTCGGCAAGAACATAATCCCGAAGCTCCTTTCGGACGGCGCGGGGCTCTACGCGTGGAGCTTCTCGGGCTACTGGAAGGACGTCGGAACGATAAAGAGCCTCTGGGAGGCGAACATGGACCTTATCGGCAAGACGCCCGAGTTCAGGCTCGCCGATAAGGACTGGCGCATCTATTCCAAGTCGCAGGCCATGCCGCCCCACTACATCGGCACCGACGCCCGTGTGAAAAACTCCCTCGTGTCCGAGGGCTGCGTCGTTTACGGCAGCGTCGAAACGAGCGTGCTCTTCACCGGCGCGCATATCGGTAAAGGCGCGGTCGTCAAGAATTCGATCGTCATGCCGAACGCCGTGATCGGCGACGGCGCCGTCATCAACAAGGCGATAATCGGCGAGGGCGCAGTCATCGGCGCGAACGCGAAGATCGGCGACGAACGGCTTCCCGAGGACGGCGAGTACGATACGAAGCTCACCGGCGACATCACCCTCGTCGCCAATACCGTGACCGTGCCCGCGGATAAGCGCGTACCCGTAGGCATGATAGTCAAGTGACGGAAAGGAAGATATTATGGAAAACGCATTCGGCTTGATCTATACCGGCGACGCTAGCATGGAGCTCCGCGAGCTGACCTTCTCCCGTTCCGTTGCGGCGGTGCCCTTCGGCGGCAGATACCGTTCGATCGACTTCATGCTGTCGAACCTCGTCAATACCGGCATCTACAACGTCGGCATAATCGCCCAGAGGAACTATCACTCCCTCATGGACCACCTCGAGAGCGGCAAGGAGTGGGATCTTCACAGGAAGCGCGACGGCCTCTTTATACTGCCGCCCTTCGTGACGCACGACAATACCGGCGTATATAAGGGAACGGTCGACGCGATCCGCTCCTGCATGGGCTATATAAGGCGCTCGTCCCAGCGCTACGTCGTGCTCATGGGCAGCCACACCATCTACAACACCACATTCAACGACATGATAAAAAAGCACGAGGAATCCGGAGCGGACATCACCGTGCTGTATAACGTCGAGGAGAACTACGACCTGAGCGAACAGTACGACGATCTGAGGCTTAAGTTCGACGCTAACGGCCGCGTGACGGACCTTGCCATCAATCCCAGGGACAGCGAGTCGAAGTTCTGCAGCTGCGACGCGTTCGTAATGGAAAAGACGCTGCTCGAGTACCTCGTCGAGGACGCGTACGCCCACGCGCGCTACGACTTCACCAACGACGTGCTGGTGAGGAACGTTAAGACGCTCAACGTAAGGGGCTATGAGTACAAGGGCTACGTCGCGAGGCTCAACTCGATCAACGCCTATTACCGCCACAACATGGCGCTCCTCGACAAGGCTGTGACGAAGGATCTGTTCAGCCACGACCATCCCATCTATACCAAGGTCAAGGACGAGTTCCCCGCGAGCTACGTGGGCGACGGCCGTGCGGTCAATTCGATCGTCGCGGACGGCTGCGTGATCGAGGGCACCGTCGAGAACAGCATACTGTTCCGCGGCGTCAAGATCGGGCGCGGCGCCGTTGTCAAAAACAGCATAATCATGCAGGCTGCCGAGATCGGCGAGAACGCTTCCCTCAACTGCGTGATACTCGACAAGGGCGTTGCGGTCGGGAACAACAGGACGCTCTCCGGGTACGGAACGTATCCCGTAGTACTCAGGAAGGGCACAAAAATCTGACGAAGGAGAGGGAGGGGCGTTCGCGTCCTCTTACCGAAAGGATCACCATGAAAATACTTTTTGCAGCATCGGAATGTCTGCCGTTCATCAAGACGGGCGGGCTCGCGGACGTCGCGGGCACCCTGCCGAAGGCGATACAGGAGCTTAAGAGCGGCGACGAAGTCCGTGTGATACTCCCGAAGTTCAAGCGCATACCCGAGAAATACAGGTTCAATATGCGCCACGTCTTCGACACATATATCGCGCTCGGCTGGAGGAATCAGTACCTCGGGATCGACGAGTACGTGCTCGACGGCGTGACCTATTGGTTCGTCGACAACGAGTTCTATTTCGGCAGTGATTACGTTTACGGCTACGGAGACTTCGAGACGGAGCGCTTCTGCTTCTTCTGCAAGGCCGTCATGGAGAGCCTTAAACGCCTCGATTTCATTCCCGACGTGATCCACGCGAACGACTGGCAGACGGGCTATATCCCCCTTTTAGTGCATCAGTATGCGAAGCGCCCCGATTATTCCGGCATCCGCACCGTGTTCACGATCCATAACCTGAAGTTCCAGGGCTGGGGCAGGCGCGACCTCGTCGACGATCTCCTCTCCCTCGGGCAGGAGGCGCTCGACCGCATCGAATACGGCGGCGGCGCGTCCGCGATGAAGGCGGGGCTCATGTACGCAAACAAGATCACCACGGTAAGCCCGACCTACGCGAGGGAGATACTCTCCCCCGAATACGGCGAAACGCTCGACTGCGTGCTCCGCGACAGGGCGGGCGACCTCGTCGGGATACTTAACGGCATCTCGAACACGCTCTACGATCCCGCGAAGGATAAGAACCTCGCCGAAAACTATACGGCGGAGGACCTTAAGGGAAGAGCCGCGTGCAAGCTCGCGCTGCTTAAGGAGCTCGGGCTCGAGGAGGACGCGGATAAGCCTCTCTTCGCGGTCATATCAAGGCTCACCGACCAGAAGGGCATGGACATGGTGCTCGGCATACTGCCGGAGCTTCTGGGAAAAGGCGCTCAGATGGTCGTCCTCGGCATGGGCGACGGGAAATACGAGGGCGCGTTCAGACATTACGACTGGACGAGTCCGAACTTCGTTTTCCGCGCGGAGATGAACGACGCGCTCGCCAGAAGGATATACGCCGGCGCGGATATCTTCCTGATGCCGTCTGCGTTCGAGCCCTGCGGACTGTCGCAGCTCCTGGCGCTCCGCTACGGCGCGATACCCCTCGTCCGCGAAACGGGCGGCCTCGCCGATACCGTGCAGGCCTTCAACAAATATGACAAGACCGGCAACGGCTTCAGCTACGGAGGCAGGGAGTTCGGCTCCTTCCGCGACGTCGTGTATCTCGCGCTCGACACCTATTACGATAAACCCGAATGGAACGCCCTCGTAAAGCGGGCGATGAAGTCGGACTACGACTGGAAGGTCAGCGCGGGAAGATACCTCGACCTGTACAGAAGCATAATGTAAGCAATAACAATACAAAAAACTCCGCGATCCTCGCGGAGTTTTTTATTGTTTCCTTTATTCTATTCCGTACAGTTTTCCGAACTTTTCCTTCAGATAATTGACGTAATAGTCGGGATCGAAGTCCTCGCCGGTGGAGAGGCGCAAAAGCTCGGCTGGCTTCTTCAGCTGGCCGTACTTGTGGATGTGCTCGCGGAGCCAATCCGTGATGACGGATATCCTGCCCTCGGAAACGAGCTTATCCACATAAAGCTCCCTCTTCATTGCGGCGAGTATCTGCGCGCCGTAGGCGGAGCCCAGCGAATAGGACGGGAAATAGCCGAAGCTGCCGCCCGACCAGTGCGAATCCTGGAGGCACCCTTCCTTGTCGTTCGGAACGTCGACGCCGAGATATTCCTTGTAGAGCCTGTTCCATTCCGCGGGAAGATCCTTCGTGTCGAGCTCGCCGTGCATGAGCTTCTTCTCGATCTCGTACCTGATCAGCACGTGGAGCGAATAGGTCAGCTCGTCCGCCTCCGTCCTTACAAGCGAAGGCTCGGCGCGGTTGACGCCCCTATAGAACGCATCGGGAGTCACGTCCGCGAACTCGTCGGGGAAGAGCTCCTTTATGACGGGGAACACGAGGTCGGTGAACGCGCGGGAGCGGCCGAGAAGGTTCTCATAGAAGCGGGACTGGGACTCGTGCATGCCGCAGGAGGCGCCGCCCGAAAGATCGGAATCGGAGATCTCGTCGCTGTTGCCCATCTCGTATATCGCGTGGCCGCCTTCGTGGATGACGGAATACATGCTCGATTCGAGCGCGTCCTCGTAATAATGCGTGGTGATGCGGACGTCGTGCTTGTTGAAGCCTTGGGTGAACGGGTGCTCGGTCTCGCCTATCGCGCAGTCGCCGCGGTCGATGCCCATTATCTCCATCAGCTTATCGGAAAGGATGCGCTGCTTCCACGCGGGGAAATGCTTGTGCAGGAACGAATTGTCCGGCTGATCCTTCTCCCGGATCTTATGGATGAGCGGCACGAGCCCGGCCTTGATCTTATCGAAATACTTATCGAGCACGTCCTGAGTGAACCCCTCCTCGAACTCGTTCAGCCAGTAATCGTAGGGATCCGTTTCGGGCGCGGCGTATTTCGCGAAGCGCACGGTGAAATCGACCAGCTTTTTAAGGTGCGGCTCGAACATGGCGTAATCGCTCTTTACCTTGGCCTCGTGCCATACGTTCGAGGCCTCAGCCTGCACGCGCTGATATTCGACCCACTCGTCGATGGGGATGTTCCTCAGAAGGCGCAGACCCTTCTGCACCTCCTCGACCTCGCGGCGGGTGATCTCGTCAAGCTCGTCTGCGTGCGCGGTGAGGAAGTCGAGCACCTCGAACACCTCTTCGTTGACGGAGAGCTTGTAGGTGACCTCGGAGAGCGCGGCGATCGTGTCGCCGAAGCCCGCCGACGCATTCTTCGGCGCGGCGGTCTCGATGTCGTAATACATAACGCCCATGGCGTGATCGTAAGCGTCCAAAAGCTTTATCCTTTCCTTGAACGCCTGTTTGGCTTCGTTAAGTTCCATAGATTTACCTCCGTTATTTTTGCATAATATTATAGTTAAATTGCCGGTATGTGTCAACCGGCGGGGAACAGCGGGTCGACTTCGGCAAGGCCGTTTTCGGTGAGCTTAACCGCCCTTTCGCAGACCTGGGATATGAACCTTCGGTCATGCGTCACGGCGATGATGCATCCGCCGAAATCCTTAAGTATACTACGGATGACGGGATTCGAGAGCGGACTGAAATTGCGCGTCGGCTCGTCGAGAAGGAGCACGTTGTACCCCTCGAGCGCCATCCTGACGAACAGGAGCTTTGCCTTCTGTCCGCCGGAAAGCCTGTCGATGCGGCTCTCGGCCTCGTCCTTCGTGAAGCGCACGCTGCCGAGATACGTCCTCGCCCGCGTCACGGCGTCCTTGTCGCCCGTCGGCGCGAGGAAATCGACCGGAGTCTCGTATCCGTTGAGCAGCTCAAAATAGTTCTGCGGCATCGAAAAGAGCTTTATATCGCGCCTCGGGGCAAGCTCGGCCTCTATCAGCTTAAGGAGAGTCGTCTTGCCTATGCCGTTCCTGCCGATTATCGCGATATGCTCCGCCGCGTCGACGTTCAGCTCGAAGCCCGCCGTAAGCCTTGCGCCGTCCGGGGAATACAGCCCCTCGCAGGAAAAGCGCAGTATCTCCTTGCGCCGCGGCAGGCTGACCGCGGGAAGGTCTATATCGATCTGCCACTCGCTCACCGGCGCCTCGGTCAGCTCCTCACGCTCCTTCTCAAGCCTTCTGCCCTGGCTTTGGACGGAGTGCATCTTCTTCTTAAGGAGCCTTCCGGTCGAAGGATCCTGCCTTGAGATGTTGCGCTGGGCGGTATCGACCTTTTCGTATATCTCGCGCCAGCGCTCCTCCTTCTTTCTGAACTCGTCGTGCTCGAACTTCGACACCTGCGCCTGATGCGAAAACGCGCGCTCACGGTTCTCTATGTACTCGCGGTAGGGGACGTTCGCTACCGTATGCCGCGCGACCTTCTTGTGATGGACGTGCTCAAGGTGTATGACCGAGGTCGCGGTGTTCTCGATAAGCGTTTCGTCGTGCGAAACGAAGAGCACGCCGCCCTCGAAGCGGTTTATGAACCCCTCGAGCCAAACAAGCGTGTCGAGGTCTATATCGTTCGTCGGCTCGTCGAGAAGCAGCATGTCGGGCTCGCTCAAAAGAAGCTTCACTAGCCGCAGCTTCACGCGCTCTCCGCCCGAAAGCGTACTCATCGGGCGCTCCTCGTAAAGTATCGACGGATCGAGCCCGGTCTTGGCGGCGAAGCTCTCCGCGCGCCAGACCTCGTCTCCGTCCGCCGCGAGGAAGTCCTTTACGGGAACGGAGCGCTCGGCCTCGGTAAGCTCCTGCGGAAGATAGCCGAGGCGGTGCTTTCCGCGGCTGACGATGCCAACGTACTCCGCGTGATCGGAGATCAGCGCGGGATCGGCGATGAGCTTCAAAAGGGTGGACTTGCCGTTGCCCTCCTCGCCGATGATGACCGTGCGGTCGCCGGGATTCAGGGTAAACGAAATACCGTCAATGAGCGTCCGCCCATTGGAAATAAGAAATATGCTTACGTTTAAGAGTTGGATCATAAGTACCTCGCTGAAAACGAACACAGCCGGAACGCCGCGGATGACGGGCGCCGGTCAAAGGGAATGTGGGTGTCGTTATAGTTCAGCGGATTTTCAAGCCGGGGTACCTCTTTCTTTATGATCGGAAATGTCCGATGGAAATTATAACACACTTATTGCCGCTTGTAAAGAAAAAACGTGAAGGGCAAAGAAATGAAATGCGCCGCGCGGATGAACCGCATGCGGCGCATGAATTGTCCTTCGGACATGAATTGCACTTTGTGCGTGAATTGCGCCGAGGCGCATTGGGATCACGGACTGGATCAATCGTCCTCGTCTTCCTCGTCATCATCGTCATCGTCGACGTCTTCCGCGTCGATGACCACGGAGGAGGAGTCCTTCTTCTTGCCCGCGATGAGGCTGATCAGCCAGCGCCATACGGGGATGAAGATGAAGGCGACCCAGGTGGGATGCCAGATCCCGAACATAAGGCCGACGAAGAGGTAGCCGGCGATAATAAGAAGCTCCCAGGGGAAGTGGGTGAGGAAGCGGCGGAAGGACTTCTTCCTGATCGAGTTCACGATCGAGGCGAACATCGGGACGGTCAGGAACAGGAGCCAGCCGACCGTCCATGCGGTCTGCCCGAAGGTCACGCCGAGAGCGATGTATGCGGCGACCGTAACGAGGGCATAGATGCCCGTAGCGGCGGAGCCCTTGCCCCAGTTATTGCGGACGGCGATGGAGATCGCGAAGTAGACGGGTATCGCAAGCAGCATCAGCCAGAGGGGATGCCACAGACCGTATATCAGGCCCAGGGCGACGTACGCGCCGGTCACAACGATGGGAACTATCACGTCAAGCGCGCTGACCTTTTTCCTGCGGATCGCGTTTTCGATGGAGTAATAGATGGGAATGGTGAGGAACAGCACCCAGGCGGGATGCCACCACTGCTTCAGAAATCCGAGGAGCAGGAACGCACCGGTCACGAGCACCGCGTAGGGGAAAGCGGACGAAAAGTCTTTGGAAACGGTGACCTTGTCGCCGTGGATCATATCGTCGGAGGGCTCTTTGTTCGTATCGAGAACGACCTTGTGACCGTCCTCGGAAATGACTGTTGTGCGCCATTTGCCGGTCTTCTCGGAGCGGACCTTGTGAACGAAGCTCTTCTTGCCGTTCTCTTCGCGGTTCCAGGGCTCGAAGCGCCTCTCGCCGTTTTGGGTGAATGTCACGCCGTCCTCGCTGACCTCAATGTCCTTTATATAGGAACCGATCCATTCGGGATCGTCGTCAAAGACCTCGGCGTCTTCCCTGCCGATATGCACGCCGTCGCCGTCCTTCGCGTCGTGAACGTGTATGCCGTCCCAGCCTATATGTACGCGGGAGCCGTCGTCGTCGGTGACGTTGATGCCGTGGATGAAGCTGACGTGCACGCCGTCATTGCCGGCGGAAGCGGCTTCCTCTGCAGGTTCGGGCTCGGGCGTGGGGATCTCATCCTCTGTGGAGAGGAGCTCGTCGAGCGACACGCCGTAGAGCCTTGACAGCATTATAAGGTTGTCCGTATCGGGCGAGGACTCAGCCCTCTCCCACTTGGATACCGCCTGGCGGGAGAGGCCGAGCTTCTCGGCAAGCTCCTCCTGCGAATACCCGTGCGCCTTGCGCATTTTAACGAGGCGATTTGCGATTTCGATGTTCATGATCGGGTTTCCTTTCCGTTGTTTTCTGGGCCAATGATACCCTGTTTACCCCCGGTTGCGCCAGCAATTCTGCTTTTCAAATGCAAAAAATTTATCGCAACTTTTGTCAACTGCGGGTTGCAAAGTGCAAAAAAGCCCCGCTTTGAACATTATATACTGTTTCGGCGGGGTTTTCAATAACGGTTTGATTCAGAAGAAGAGCTTTTTGCGGAAGCGCTCACTCTTTTTGTAAAGCCTTCCGACGATGAGCACGACGAGGCTCAGCATGCCGCAGCTGACGGCGACGTAGAGCGACCAGTCGAAGCGAATGACGCCGTTGAAGTGAAGCTCCGTCAGCATTTGGAGGAGCAGCACGAACACCATGACGATGAGGAGGATTATTATCAGCTTTAAGGGAAGCGAGGCTTTTTTCGAACTGATCATGAGATATATGCCGATAGCCGCCGCGCCCGTCATGACGGTGACCGGAAGCGCGAACAGATAATACCAGTCGCCTTTGAGCAAAAGGTGCAGCACGAAAAGGTATGCCGCCGCGGCGAGGGTGGAGAATATCATGAACATCCAGATGATGGGCTTCTTGAAGAGGCAGGGGAAAACGAACGCGAAGAACGCGAACACGATGGAAGCTGCGGGGATGAGCGACCAGCTCATGGAGCCGTCTTCGATAAGGTCGAGGAGCAGCACGAGTATGAGCGGTATCGCCATAAGGAGCGATAAAACGCGCGCGGCGACCACGCGGATGGCGCGGTGACGTATGGTCTCGTGACGCGTGGGGTAGGGTCTCGCGACGGTCGGATCGAAGGGCGAAGCGGGGTTTATAACCTCGACTCCGCACAGGGGGCAGCATTTTTCGGAAGCGGCAAGCTCGACGCCGCAGTTTACACAGTAAGACATATTATCCTCCGGATTCGCCCGCAGGGATCCCCTTGCGGGCGGTCATAGTGCGGCAGGGGCTTTGCCCCCGCACCCCTAATTATTGCTCTCTATCTTCACATGTATCCCCAGCTTCACAAGGCGGCGGAAGAACGCTCTTTCGAGGAAGCTCTCCTCGATGACGCGGGTGAAGTTCAGGTACAGCTTTCCGCCGTAGCCGACGGCGGCGGCGTTTACGGGATTCTTGACAAGCGAGCCGAGCAGGAAATCGAACCTTGTGATGTGCTCCTCCATTTCGGGCGGGAGCTTTATAAGCCCGAGGTTCGAAAGGCTCGTCGTGTTCTTCATGTCGCCCTCCAGGCGGTATGCCATGCTCATGATGGGCTTCTTTATGACGCGCGGCACAATGCGAAGGAGTATGTTCTTCTCGATGCCGACGTTCGACGCGATCCTTGCCGCGAGCACGTGCTTGTCCGTGCCGAGACGGAGCTGATGGTGAACGACCTTGACAGCCTCCTCGAAGGTGTATTCCCCGAGGCGCGTGTCGAGCCCGACCGTGGCGTAGTTCGCGAAGTTCCTTAGGGTCCGGCAGCCGAATATCTTCCTTAAATTGACGGGGATGCTCACTATCACGGGACGGGTGGACTGGAAAAGCCCTCGCCTTGCGCGCTTCCAGTCGGCGGCGGCGAACAGGAGCGCCGTCGCGAGATACTCCGTCACGGTCACGCCGAGCGCCTTGGCCTTTTCCGAGATCTCGGCGGAGTCGATTATTCCCGTCGTCACGCGCAGGAAATCCCTGTCGGGAGTGCCGTGAAGGTGATACGCTACGCCGGAGGGCGGGGGAACGGCCTTCGGCCCCGCGTGCTTTAAGAAGCCGTCCTCAAGCTCCTCCTTCGACGGAGCTTCATCGCAGTCCAGTATGTCGCCCCCTCGCGGAACGGTCACTCCGTATTTTTCGGATATGTATTCCGCCGCGAGCGTCTTTATAAACGAAAGCCCGCCCGCGCCGTCGGTGATGACGTGGAATATCTCGACGGCGACTCTGTTCCCGAACACGCGGACGCGGAAGGCGAAGCCGCCGTTTTCCTTGAAGTTCATGCGCGCGCAGGGATTCTGTACGTCGTCCTGTATTTCGGGCTGCCCCGATATGCGGTCAAGGTAATACCAAAACAGTCCCCGGCGGAGCCGCATGGCGAAATTGGGGAACCTTTTCAGCACGCGGGCAAGCGCGCGGGAAAGCGCCTCGCGGTCGACGGGTTCGCTGAACGTGACCGACAGGCGGAACAGAGCGTTCCAGCCCTCGGTCTGCGCCGGCGGATAGATCTTCGCCGCGTTGTCGAGCTTTAACCATGTGGGATCTGCGGATGAATGCTTCATGCGGACATTGTACCACATATAAAAATGATATGCAACAGCATTATATCTGGTTTTTGACATTAGATAAAACATATATACTTGCCTCCGCTTGAAAGAGCGGCAGAAATAATGTATAATTAAAATGCCTTTTTACGGGCAGATAATGAGTAAATACTTCTATGGAGGTCTTCATGGATTATAAACTGAGTCCCGAGCACCTTATGGCGAGGACGCTCTTCTCCGAGTTTGCGGAGAACGAGGTAAAGCCCTATGCCGAGGAGGTCGACGAAACCGAAGAGTTCCCGAGGGGAACGGTCGAGAAGCTTCAGAAATACGGCTTCATGGGCATACCCATTCCGCGCGAGTTCGGCGGACAGGGCTGCGATTCCTTAACGTACGTCATGTGCGTTGAGGAGATCTCGAAGAGATGCGCCACCACCGGCGTTATCGTATCGGCGCACACGTCGCTCGCGTGCGATCCGATACTGAAGCACGGCACCCCCGATCAGAAGGAGAAGTACTTAAAGCCCCTTGCTTCGGGCGAGAAGCTCGGCGCGTTCGCGCTGACCGAGCCGAACGCCGGCACGGACGCCTCCGGTCAGGCGACGAGGGCTGTCCTCGACGGCGACGATTACGTGATAAACGGCTCCAAGATATTCATCACGAACGGCAAGGAGGCCGATATCTACGTCGTATTCGCCATGACGGATCCCTCGAAGGGCACGAAGGGCATCTCCGCCTTCATTATCGAGAAGGGGACCCCGGGCTTTACCTTCGGCACAAAGGAGAAGAAGATGGGTATTCGCGGCTCGTCCACGTACGAGCTCATATTCCGCGACTGCCGCGTCCCGCGTGAGAATATGCTGGGACAGGAGGGCAAGGGCTTCTCCATTGCCATGGCGACCCTCGACGGCGGAC
The DNA here is from genome assembly GCA_024691085.1 of Clostridiales bacterium. Classification (GTDB taxonomy): domain Bacteria; phylum Bacillota; class Clostridia; order Christensenellales; family CAG-138; genus UBA3857. Next base: position 105,511 of record JAILNX010000034.1, read on the forward strand.
GCATCGGCATCGCGGCGCAGGCTCTCGGCATTGCGGAGGGCGCTCTCGACGCGACCATTGCCTACGTCAAGCAGAGGAAGCAGTTCGGGCGTCCCATTGCGGCGTTCCAGAACACGCAGTTCACCATCGCGAACCTCGCGACGAAGATCGAGGCGGCGAAGCAGCTCGTCTACAAGGCGGCATACGCCAAGGATACGCAGAAGCGCTTCAGCGTTGAGGCGGCGATGGCGAAGCTCTTCGCGGCGGAGACGGCGATGGAGGTCACCACGAAGTGCGTCCAGCTCCACGGCGGCTACGGCTACACCCGCGAGTACGCGGTCGAGCGCATGATGCGCGACGCGAAGATCACCGAGATCTACGAGGGCACCAGCGAGGTGCAGCGCATGGTCATCTCGGGCTCGCTACTGAACTGACGGAGGTAAAGGTATGTTGAATATAGTTGTCTGCATCAAACAGGTCCCCGACACCAACGAGGTCAGGCTCGACCCCAAGACGGGCACCCTGATCCGCGAGGGAGTTCCCTCGATAATGAATCCCGACGATAAGGCGGGACTTGAAGCCGCTCTTCGCATAAAGGACGAGCTCGGCGCGGTAGTCCGCGTCGTTTCGATGGGTCCCGCCCAGGCGGACGCGGTGCTTCGCGAGGCGCTCGCTATGGGCGCCGACGAAGCCTACCTTATAAGCGACCGCGCCTTCGGCGGAGCGGACACCTGGGCGACCTCGTCCACCATCGCCGCCGCCGTAAAGAAGCTTCCCTTCGACATCGTATTCACCGGCCGCCAGGCGATCGACGGCGACACCGCGCAGGTCGGTCCGCAGATGGCGGAGCATCTGGGCATCCCCAACGTGAGCTATGCCGAGGAGATGCGCGTGGTCGGCGATTCGCTGATCGTAAAAAGGCAGTTCGAGTCGAGTTATCAGGTCGTAAGGGTAAAGATGCCCTGCCTCGTCACCGCACTCACCGAGCTGAACCGTCCGCGCTACATGACCCCCGGCGGCATATTCTCCGCCTACCGCGAGAAAAAAGTCACGGTCTGGACGCGCCCCGACGTTCCTGTCGAAGACGGCAATATCGGCCTGAAGGGCTCGCCCACCCGCGTCAAGGAATCCTTCCCCAAGGCCTTAAAGGGCAAGGGCGAGACCGTTACCCTCGACGCCGAGGCCGAGGCCGATTACCTTCTTGAAAAGCTCCGTGAGAAGTTCGTTATCTGAGGTGCGATATGAAAGAATTAAGCGAATATAAAGGCGTTTACGTATTTGTTCAGCAGGTCGATGGCGTTATCGCGCCGGTGTCGTTCGAGCTGATCGGCAAGGCGAGGGAGCTTGCGAAGGCAAGGAATACCGCCGTCTCCGCGGTGCTCTGCGGATATAACGTAAGGGAGCTTGCGGACGAGCTCGGCGAGTACGGCGCCGACAACGTCGTGCTTCTCGACGACATTGAGCTCAGGGACTACATGACCGAGCCCTATGCGCAGGCCATGTACGGCGTGATCGACTACTTCAAGCCCGAGACAGTCCTCTACGGCGCGACCACGATCGGCCGCGACCTCGCTCCCCGTGTCTCCGCAAGGGTGCATACCGGCCTCACCGCCGACTGCACGAAGCTCGAGATCGAGGAGGAGACGGGCAGGCTCCTCATGACCCGCCCCGCGTTCGGCGGCAACCTCATGGCGACCATCGTCTGCCCCGACTTCCGTCCGCAGATGGCGACCGTCCGCCCCGGCGTTATGCAGAAGGCGGAGCGCGTTCCGGGCAGGCGCGCGAACGTTATGCCCTTCAATTATAGGATCGAGCGGAACGACCGCTTCATCGAGATACTCGACGTCATCAAAAAGATGAACGAGGCGGTCGACATCTCCGAGGCGAAGATATTAGTCTCCGGCGGACGCGGCATGGGCTCGAAGGAGAACTTCAAAATGCTCTATGACCTTGCCGAGGTCCTGGGCGGCAGAGTTGCTGCAAGCCGCGCCGCGGTCGACGCGGGCTGGGCGGATAAGGAGCTGCAGGTCGGGCAGACCGGCAAGACCGTCCGTCCCAAGCTCTATATCGCGGTCGGCATCTCCGGCGCGATACAGCACATGGCCGGCATGGAGGAGTCCGAGATCATAATCGCCATCAACCGCGACGAGACGGCTCCGATATTCAATATCGCCGATTACGGCGTGGTCGGCGACCTCAACAAGGTCGTTCCCATGCTTACCGAGAAGATAAGGGCTTATAAGGAGGACAACGAATGATCTGCAAAAACTGCGGCAGGGAGCTGCCGCCCGACGCCGGATTCTGCGAGGATTGCGGAACTCCCGCCGCTTCGCCCAAAAAGGAAAGAAAGCCCCTCGACGAAAGGCATCAGTATCTCATTACCGTCGTCCTCGGCGGGCTTGCCTCGAGCATTGTCACTATGCTTCTCAATGCGGCGGGCGCACGCTTCGGGATCGATGCGATGATCGGATCAAACTCCCTGAGCCTCTATCTTAACGTATTCACAAACACCGTCTTCTACACATGCCTGCTGCTCACGGTCATCGGCTACAGCGGCGGGGAGAAGAGAAGGAAGATATTCTCGGTCGTGATCTCCGTATTCACGCTCACCGTGTCTGCGGTTATGCTGCTGGGCTCGTTCACGTTTGCCGGCCGCCTCGTGCACGGTATGCTTTACAGGGAATATTCAGAGACGGCCAACGGCGTTTTCCGCATTTTCGGAATAACAGCGCTCGTTTTCACGGCGTTCGCCGCCGCTGCCGGATTCATTGTGAAAAAGAAGCTCCTGATCACGGGCATAGTTCTCGGCGCGCTGCTTTTTGTTGAGGTCTGTTTCATCCTTGCCGTGCTCTTTATCGCGCAGCTCAAGGCCACTCCCGATTTCGCTCCCGTGCTTGTGGGAACAGCGTACGGCGTGCTGATACCCGTCGTGTACGTCTTCCCGAACGTCGGACTCTGGAAGGCGGGAAAATAAAGAAAGAATGATAACTGCGATCCCGAAGGGACCGCAGTTATTTTGTAAGATCGAAGCTCAATTTAAGAAGGGCTTTTATTTCGCTTTCCGGGACAGCGCCGCCGAGCAGCACGCTCAGCCACTGTTCCTTGTTCATATGATACGCCGGGAGAAAGCCCGGCTTTTTTCTTAAGGAGCCCATGAGGAGCGGATCGCATTTTACGTTCAGTACGGGGAGCTTTCCTTCTCCGTCAAGACCGAGCGACTTTGCCGGCACGTCCATGATGACGGCGAACCACTTGCGGTTCCCCCCGTGACGCAGAACGCAGAAATCGGGATACCGCTTCCACAGGTATTCCGGCTCCGCGCCGAACTCGTCGTATGCGTATTCCAAAAGCGCTTTTCTGTCCATAAACCGATTATACCCACCTTTATCCCGCGTGTCAATCAAAAGCGGCAGGCCGAAGGGCCTGCCGATCTATATGAAACATCTATTTTGACCTTCGCGGACGGGCTTCGCCGTTCGCGGGGGAGTATCCTTTTTCGGAAAGCTTCGGCACGGCGCGTCCGGTTTTCTTCGGCGTCATGCCTCGGCGTTCGACTATATAACGGCCGCCGGGGCGGGAAGGTTCCCGAAAACAACAAATATATTAATTCCGCCGCAATTATTCCTGCAAAAATCATTTTAATATGTTATAATATTGATGATCGGAAGAGAAAAAGTATCTTTCTTTTTTAGGAGGGTCGGCATGAAGCGTACGAAGCTCAAGGCCAGCTGGAAGAAACGGCACGCGCCGAAATGGGTGTCGGCAATCATTTGCCTTATTCTCGTCATAGGCATTTTCGTGCTGTTCGGCATACCGATGGGACTTTCGAATATGTTCTCGACGCTGATGAACACGGCGTTCGACATTCTCGTCAATACCTGCCTCTACATAATGGCGATCGCGGTCCTTATGGGCGCGCTCTCTGCCGTGTTCACGGAGTTCGGCGTCGTCGACATGCTGAACAAGATCCTTTCGCCGCTCATGAAGCCCATATACGACCTGCCCGGCGCTGCCGCGCTCGGCGTCGTTACGACCTATCTTTCCGATAACCCCGCCATACTCTCCCTTGCGGAGGACAAGGGGTTCAAGAGCTTCTTCAAAAGGTATCAGCTTCCCGCCCTTACGAATATCGGCACCTCCTTCGGCATGGGCCTCATCGTCACCACGTTCATGCTGGGGCAGGAGGGCGTCGCGGGGCAGAGCCTCATGCCCGCCGTGCTCGTCGGAAATTTCGCCGCGATACTCGGCTCGATAGTCTCGACGAGGATAATGCTTCTGTTCACCAAAAAGGTCTTTGGCAAGGAATCTTCCGCAGTTGAGGAGAAGGACGTGCACGAGCGCGACTATGAGGATCATTCCGAGCAGAACATCGGCATGAGGACGATGAACGCGCTCCTCGAGGGCGGCAAATCGGGCGTACAGCTCGGTCTCGGGATAATCCCCGGCGTCGTCATAATCTGCACGCTCGTCATGATGCTTACGAACGGCGCGGGCGCGGAGGGCGTCTACACCGGCGCGGCGTATGAGGGCATCGGCCTCCTTCCCATTGTCGCCGACAAGATCAACTTCATCCTCAAGCCCCTGTTCGGATTCGCCTCCGCGGGCGGCGTCAGCGTGCCGATCACGGCATTGGGTTCCGCCGGCGCGGCTATGGGACTCGTGCCCAACCTTCTTAAGGAAGGCCTCTCCAACGCGCACGACGTCGCGGTCTTCACCGCGATGTGCATGTGCTGGTCGGGATACCTCTCCACGCACGTTTCCATGATGGACAGCTTAGGCTACAAGTACCTGACCGGCAAGGCGATCGTCAGCCACACGATCGGCGGCCTCTTCGCCGGCGTCGCCGCAAACTGGCTCTACCAGCTTGTTCAGCTTATATTCAAGATCTGATAAATACTAACCTCTGCCCGGCTTTCACGCCGGGCTTTTTTATCCTTTTTCCGTGATAAAGCATATTATCACAGTATGAAGCATCATGGAGGAAGAAAATGAATGAAGATACAGCAGTCGGTCTTTACGGGGTGAAGCTCGTCTATCATGAGCCCGCGCGGGAGACCCTGGCCGTGGACGGGCTCGATCTTAATGTCCGGCGCGGCGAATTCGTGTCGATAGTCGGCCCCTCGGGCTGCGGAAAGACCAGCGTGCTTTCCCTGATAGCGGGGCTCTTTGAGCCGTCGGGAGGAGAGGTGACGGTGCTCGGCGGAAAGCCCCGGGAAGCGGGGAGCCGGGTCGGGTATATGCTCCAGAGGGATGAGCTCCTCGAGTGGCGCACCATCGAGAAGAACGCGCTCCTGGGGCTTGAGGTAAGAAGAGGGCTCACGCCCGAGACGCGCGCGAAAACGCTTGCGCTGCTTGAAAAATACGGGCTCGGGGAGTTCAGAAGATCCTACCCTTCGGCGCTGTCCGGCGGCATGCGTCAGAGGGCGGCGCTGGTCAGGACGCTCGCTCTCGAGCCGGAGCTTCTGCTCCTTGACGAGCCGTTCTCCGCGCTCGATTACCAGACGCGGCTGATACTCGAGGACGAGGTGCGCGCCGCGATCAAGCTGGGCGGCTACACGGCGATACTCGTCACGCACGACATCTCGGAAGCGATCGCCATGAGCGACCGCGTGGCGGTGTTCTCGGGCCGTCCCGCGAGGGTGCGGCGGGAGTTTAACGTCGATATCGACGGCTCGGCCTTCGAACGGCGGTCGAGCCCGGAGTTTGCGCGCCTCTTCGACGGCATCTGGAAGGAGCTGAGGGCATGAGCGCGGAGCATAAGCTTTACTTAAAGAGGCTGAAACGGAACGCGGCGCTCAAGAGGGCCGCGCAGCTCATACTGCTCGTCGTCCTTCTCGGCGCGTGGGAGGCCGCGGTGAGGCTCGATCTCGCGGACCCGTTCATCGTGTCGTCGCCCGCGAGGGTGGTAAGGACGGTCGCTTCGCTCTATTCGTCGAACGACCTCTTTCCGCACATACTGACCACATTTCTCGAGACCGTCGCGGGCTTCGTTTCGGGCACGGCGATAGGCGTTCTCATCGCGGTGCTTCTGTGGTTCTGCCCGTTCGCGGAAAGTGTGCTCGACCCGTACCTCGTCGTGCTTAACGCCCTGCCGAAGATAGCCCTGGGACCGATACTTATCGTGTGGGTCGGCGCGGGCGCGGAGGCGATAATCGTGATGGCGCTCCTCGTTTCGACCGTCGTAACCGTCATGACGGTGCTCGCGGGCTTCATGGAGACGGAACCCGCGAAGCTGAAGCTGATGAATACCCTCGGCGCGAACAGGCTCCAGACATTTACGAAGGTCGTCCTGCCCGGTTCCGTCCCGACGCTCATGAGCGCTTTGAAGATATCGGTCGGCATGAGCTGGGTCGGCGTGATCGTCGGCGAATACCTTGTTTCGAAGCGCGGCCTCGGCTACCTCATCGTCTACGGCGGGCAGGTGTTCAAGCTCGACCTCGTCATGGCGAGCATAGTGATACTCTGCATACTCGCCGCGATAATGTATTACGCCGTCGCAGCTTTGGAGAAGGTCATCGACCGAAGGTTCGGGAGAAGCGAATAAAAAAAGGGATCCCGCATATGAGGGATCCCTTTTCGCAGCGCTTAAGTCTGTCAGAATGCCCAGCGGCCCTTGCGGAAGATGGGAACGGTCTTGCCGTCGCGGGTGACGGCGTCGATGTCCAGTCCCTCATAGCCGATCATGAAATCGACGTGGATCATGGAATCGTTGATGCCGAGCTCGCGGCACTCGTCAAGGGTCTTCTCCTCAAATCCCTTTATGCAATCCGCAAAGCCCCTGCCGAGAGCCAGATGACAGGAGGCGTTCTCGTCGAACAGGGTCTCGTAGAAGAGGATGCCGGACTCGGAGATCGGGGAATTGACGGGGATCAGCGCGCACTCGCCGAGATACGCCGCGCCCTCGTCCATGGAGATCATCTGCTCAAGCAGCGCCTGATTCCTCTCGGCCTTGACCTCGACTGCCTTGCCGTTTTCGAAGCGTACGGAGAAGTTCTCGATGAGCTGACCCTGATAGGAGAGGGGCTTCGTGGCGTAAACGATACCCTCGGCCTTGCCGCGCATCGGGGAGGTGAAGCATTCCTCGGTGGGGATGTTCGGGTTGAAGAAAATGCCCTGAAGCGACGTGTCGCCGCCGCCCTTGAACTCGCCCTCGGGGATCATGCCGACGGTGAAGTCGGTGCCGTTATCGCCGTAATAGTGGAGCTCCGCTATACCGAGATCATTGAGGTATGCGCAGCGCTCGTGCAGATCCTTATTATGGGCGTCCCATTCCGCAACGGGATCGTCGGTCACGCGGGAGGTGAAGAGTATGGCCTCCCACAGCTTTTCGATCGCCCTGCCCTTCGGGAGCTCGGGGAAGAGCTTCTTGGCCCACGCCGCGCCGGGAACGGCGGCGATGCACCACTGATACTTGTTGTCCATCTCGTCGAGGAACGGACGGATGATCGGATAACGCTTCTGACGGGCCTTCGCCATCTTCATCTGGTTGATGCCCTTCAGGCCGTCGGGATCCTCGGAAACGAGGTAGATATGGCAGGGAAGGATCTTTGTGTAGTGCTTGAAGCGTTCGATCTCCCACTCCTCGACCTTGCCCATGGTGGTGACGGACTGATGACGGACGTGAAGCTTCTGGAGCGGCTGGTAGCTGAACTCGACCTTGACCTTCTTCGCTCCGGCCTTGTAGCACTCGTCCACAAGGAGCTCGACGAATTTCGGCTGATCGAGCTCGCAGTTGATGATGACCTCCTGCCCCTTCTGGATATTGACGCCGGCGCGGGCGATCAGACGGGCGTATTTCCTTAATACGGTTTGTTTCATTTTCGTCTCCTTAATTATTCGTTCTTAAGTATTAATTTACCCCCGCGGGCAAAACGCCCGTGGGGGTTTTGATTTTACCACTCGTATTTGACGATGGGCTTCCTTGCCGCGGTGACCTCGTCGGGACGGCCGACGGGGGTGGTGACGGGAGCCGCGTGGACGGCGGCGGGATCCTCCTTGACCTGAGCCGCGATCTCCTTCATGGCGGTCACGAACTCGTCGAGGGTCTCGACGGCCTCGGACTCGGTGGGCTCTATCATCATCGCCTCGTGCACGATCAGCGGGAAGTAGATCGTCGGGGGATGATAGCCGCGGTCGATCAGCGCCTTCGCGATGTCGGAGGTGTGGACGTCGTTCGCCATCATCTCCTCCGTCGGGGTGACGACGCACTCGTGCATGCAGATGCGGTCGTGGGGGATCTCGTAGGTGCCGCGGAGCTGATTCATGATGTAGTTCGCGTTCAGCACCGCGTTCTCGGAGGCCTCCTTAAGACCGGCAGCGCCGAGGGAGCGGATATAGCAGTAGGCCTTGACGATAACGCCGAAGTTGCCGTAGAAACTCTTGATCTTGCCGATGGACTCGGGCTTGTCATAGCTTAAGTACAGCTCGCCGTCGTCCTTCTCCTCGATGCGCGGAACGGGCATGAAGGGGATGAGGTGCTTCTTTACGCCGACCGGGCCGGAGCCGGGGCCGCCGCCGCCATGAGGCGTGGAGAAGGTCTTGTGCAGGTTGATGTGCATGACGTCGAAGCCCATATCGCCGGGACGGACGATGCCCATGATGGCGTTCAGGTTAGCTCCGTCGTAATACAGGAGACCGCCCGCCTCGTGGACGATCTTCGCGATCTCCTTGATATTGCGCTCGAAAAGGCCGAGCGTCGAGGGGTTCGTGAGCATGAGGCCCGCGGTGTCGGGACCTACCGCCGCGCGGAGAGCGTCGAGGTCGACGCCGCCGTCGGGAGCGGACTTGATCTCCTTTACCTTGAAGCCCGCCATAGCCGCGGACGCGGGGTTGGTGCCGTGCGCCGCGTCGGGAACGATGATGACCTTGCGCTCAAGATCGCCGCGATGCTCGTGATACGCCCTTATGTGCATAAGGCCGGTCAGCTCGCCGTGAGCGCCGGCAGCGGGCTGAAGCGTGAAGGCGTCCATGCCGCAGATCTCGCAAAGCATGCATTCCATGTCGCGCATGAGAGCGAGGCAGCCCTGGCTCATCTCGGGATCGAGCAGGGGATGCACGTCGTCGAACATGGGAGCAAGCTCCTCGTTGATCTTGGGATTGTACTTCATGGTGCAGGAGCCGAGGGGATAGAAGCCGTTGTCTACGCCGAAGTTCCTGCGGGAAAGATTGGTGTAATGACGGACGAGGTCGACCTCACCGAGCTCGGGGAGCTTCAGAGGCTCGTTCGTGCGCATCTCCCCGGGGATCTCGAGGATGGCGGAGGGAACGTCGCAGGCGGGCAGATCGAACGCCCTGCGTCCCGCGCGGGAACGCTCAAAGATCAGCTTGTAATTGGAACGCATTATTCTTCACCTCCCACGGAGTCGAGGGTGTCCTCTATGATGTCGCAGACGAAGTCGAACTCGTCGGCGCTGTTCATCTCGGTGGCGCACCAGAGCATGCCGCCGTCCGGAAGCACCAGACCGCCGGTGATGGAGTACTTGGCGAGCGCCTTGTTGATCTCCTCGGCGTTCTTTACGTCGATAACGAACTCGTTGAAGAACGGGGTGTTCGGGTAACGGAGCTTAACGCCGTCAAGCGCGCAGAGCTTCGAGGCTAAGAAATGCGCCTTGTTGATGTTCTGCTCGGCGACCTCGCGCATACCGGCGGGACCCATCGTGCAGCAGTACATGGACGCCATTATCGCGCAGAGCATCTGGTTGGAGCAGATGTTCGAGGACGCCATCTCGCGGCGGATATGCTGCTCGCGGGCCTGGAGGGTGAGGACGAACACGCGGTTGCCTTCTGCGTCGGTGGTCTCGCCGGCGATGCGGCCGGGGAGGTTGCGCATGAGCTTCTTGGTCGCGGCCATGAATCCGACGTACGGACCGCCGAAAGCAAGGGGCAGACCCAGAGGCTGACCGTCGCCGATCGCGATGTCCGCGCCGTAATCGCCCGGGCGGCGGATAACGCCGAGGGTGATCGGATTGACGTAGGCGACGAGAAGACCGCCCGCCGCGTGAACTGCGGCGGAGATGTCGTCCATGGGCTCAAGGCAGCCGTAGTAGTTGGGGTTGGCGGCAATATAGCCCGCCGCGCCGTCCATATTGGCGGCGACGGCTTCGATGTCCGTAACGCCCTTGTCCGTCATCGGGATCTCGACGAGCTCGATGCCCGCGCAGTGCGCGTAGGTCTTCATGACGGCGACGACGTTGGGATTGAGGGAGGCCGCATAAAGGACTTTTTTCTTTCTCTTGTTGTCGCGGAGCATGAGGAGCGCTTCGGCCGCGGCGGTCGCGCCGTCGTAAACGGAGGCGTTCGCGGCGTCAAGACCGGTCAGGTCGCAGATGACGGTCTGATACTCGAAAAGGCTCTGGAGCATGCCCTGACTCATCTCCGCCTGGTAGGGAGTGTACGCGGTGTAAAACTCGCTCCTTGCGGCAAGCTGGGGGATGAGAGAGGGGATGTAATGACGGTATGCGCCCGCGCCGCGGAAGAGGGGGCCGCCCTCGTCGTTCATGCTGACGTAATCGTAAAGCAGATCGCGAAGCTCCATCTCGCTCATGGGCTTGGGAAGATCAAGAGGACGGTTGAGCCTCAGATCCTTGGGGATATCCGCAAAAAGATCGTCCATTTCGGTCATGCCGATGGACTCGAGCATTTCCTGACGTTCTTTTTCGGTATTCGGAACGTAAGATCTCATAAAAGGACTCCTTTTTTGAAATATGTGCTTCCGCCGACGAAGAGAGTTCGTCGGCGGATAAACGTGCTATTCGATTATTCCTCTTCGCAGAACTTCTCGTACTCTTCTGCGTTCATGAGCTCGGCCTCGTTGATCTCGGTGAACTCAACGGCGGCGATGAAGTTCGCGAAAGCGTCCTCGTTCAGCTTCTCGGGAGCGCCGTCCAGCTCCTCGTTGATCTCGACGACCTTGCCGGTAACGGCGGAGTAGACGGAGGAGCTCGCCTTGACGGACTCGACTACGCAGTAGCTCTCGCCCATAACGGTCTCGTCGCCGACGGCGGGGAGCTCAACGTAAACGATGTCGCCGAGAGCCTCTGCGGCGTGGGCGGTGATGCCCATCTTTGCGACGTTGCCTTCAACCATAACCCACTCGTGGTCACGGGTATACTTACGATCATTGGGTGCCATATTATTTTACCTCCATATGGTTGTTTTTGTTTTATAAGGTAAGCACGTTAAGTGCGTTACGCCCTCTTGTAGAACGGGAGCTCGACGCGCTCGCAGGGGATCTGCCTGCCGCGTACGTCGATCGTCCATACGGCGTCCGCGGGAACGTCCTTGGGGACTATAGCCATTGCGTAGTTGCCGCCGAGGCTGGGAGCGGGACCGCCGGAGGTGGTGAAGCCGACCTCTTCGCCGTTCGCGAGAACGGGCATATGCTCGCGGGCGAGGCCCTTTAAGACCTTAAGGCCGATGCGCATGCGCTTCGCGGGCTGAATAAGGGCTTCACGGCCGATGAAGGCAGGCTTCTTGAACTTGATGGCGAAATCGACGCCGCACTCGACGGGGTTGATCTTGTCGCTCATCTCGTGACCGTAAAGGGGCATGGACGCCTCGAAACGGAGGGTGTCCCTCGCGCCGAGAGCGCAGGGGAGAAGACCGAATTCCTTGCCGGCTTCAAGAAGCGCAGCGTGGAGCTTCATAGCGTCCGCGGCATTGCAGTAGAGCTCGACGCCGTCCTCGCCGGTGTAGCCGGTGCGGGACACGAGACAGGTAACGCCCGCGACGACGTTGTTCTCGGTGAAGGTGTAGTTCTTAGCGGGGATCTCACCGACGTAGCCCGCCGCCTTGAGGACGTCCTCAAACTTCGGGCCCTGGAGAGCGAGCTGCGCCCAGAGGGGGCTCTCGTCGATGATCTCGACGTCGCCCATAACGTTCTTCTTCATCCACTCGATGTCCTTCGCGGTGTTCGCGGCATTGACGACGAGCATATAGCGGTCGTCCGCGAACTTGTAGATCAGGACGTCGTCAACCGCTCCGCCGTCCTCATAGCACATTACGGCATAACGGCAGCGGCCGGGAGTCATGGTGGTGATGTCGTTGGTGACAAGGTTCTGGATGTAATCGAAGGCGGATTTGCCGACTACGAAGACCTCGCCCATGTGGGATACGTCAAACAGACCGCAGGCGGTCCTGACGGCCTTGTGCTCCTCGATTATGGAGCTGTACTGCACGGGCAGAGCCCAGCCGCCGAAATCGACCATTTTGCCGCCGAGAGCGATGTGCGCCTCGTAAAGCGGAGTTTTTTTCAGTTCGTCCATATTGCACCTGTTCCTTCTTCTTATTTGCTTCGGAAAAGGTCATACCTTCCCCGCATTATCCCTTTTATTATATAACCAAATCCCATTGAGATAAAGTGGTTTTTTACTATATATTTTAACTCGGGAACGGCTTTTCGCCCCGGATGTTGACATTTTCCGCGCCGGGTGTGAAAATAAAAAGAGAACGGGCTGCGGCAAAATATATTCTCGGTTCTCCGAACCTTTCGGACGGCTTTCGCGACTATATGGGTGAAAGCGCTTTCGAAAACAGTTCTTAAGAAGGAGGTGGAAAAGATGACGTTTGACGAGATGCTTGACAGGATCGACCCCGCGCTTACGAGATTCGTCAGATTCAGGATGAGATCGAAGCACGACGCCGAGGACGTCCTGCAGGAAACGAGGCTCGCCGCGTTCCGCGGGTTCGATCCCGCGATGAACGAGGAGCGCTTCCGTGTATGGATAATCGGTATCGCACGCCACAAATGCGCCGACTGGTTCAGGAAGCGTACGGACGACCTGCCTCTTGACGAGCTGCCGGAGGGAGGGCTCGTGATGAGCCGCATGGGACTCGTGGACCGGTCGCCCGTCGCGGAAACGCTGGAGGAGCTTTCGGCGCGCGACCGCGAGATACTCGAGCTTCACTATTTTGACGGCATAAAGGTCTGCGAGATCGCGAAAAGACTCGGAATAGCCGAAGGCACGGTCAAAAGCCGTCTTGATACCGCCAGGAAACACTTTAAAGAGATCTATCCCTATCCGCCGAAAGGAGCGAATGATATGTTTACGAAACTTCCCGAAATAATGCCCGAATACACCATTGTCCCCTCTAAAGAGAAACCCTTCCCGGTCAAGTGGGAGGAGGTCATGGGCTGGTTCATAGTCCCGAAGCTCGGCGAAAAGCTCGAGTGGGCGATGTACGATTTCCCGAAGAGGAACCGCACGGAATACATGATCGAGGAGGTCACGGGCCGCGCCGAGGTGCACGGAGTCGAAGGCGTGGAGATACTCGCGAAGGAGTACGAGCCTATGGAGAACAACGTGATCGACGGCAGGAAGTATAACGAGCGCCGCCTCGTCGCGCAGCTCACCGACACACACTGCCGCCTGCTCGCGGAAGCGCACGAGCAGGGAGGCGTCATGAGGTACTATACCTTCCTCGACGGCGACGATTTCCTCAATAACTGGGGCTTCGGCGAGGACAACTGCGGCAACGAGACCGATATCGCCCCGAAGGGCGAGATCACGAGGCGCGGGAGCGAGGTCTTCAAGAAGGATAACAGGGAGCGCCTCGACGTCGTGGGAAGGTACTCCGTTACGATAAACGGAAAAACTTACGATACCGTGTGCGTAATGGACGTCGACAACTACTGCGGCGACGGCGTCGCGACCGAGCAGTTCATCGACATGGCCGGCAGGACGGTGCTCTGGCGCAGGTTCAACAGGAACGACTGGCGCTTCGCGAGTTACAAAAAACTCTGGACGGAGATGTTCCCGGAGAACGAGACCATCACGGTCAACGGCAAAACGTTCGTCCACTGGTACGACTGCATCACGGATCACGTGATGTAAGAAGAAATGATGTTGACGGAGAAAAACATTCGTTGTATAATAACCGGGACGCAGATGTGGTGGAACGGCATACACAACGGACTTAAAATCCGTCGGCGAAAGCTTGAGAGTTCGAATCTCTCCATCTGCACCAATCCCCCTCAGCCCAAAGGGCTGAGGGGGATTGGTTTATAAAATGAAGAGATTCGAAGGGCGAAGCAAAACGATCCGGTGAATCGTTTTGCCGCCCCGTGTTTTGATCCCTGCACTTTTTGCGCAGTTTGGAAAACAAGCAAAAATGTGCGATAGGGTCAAAACCAAATCTCTCCATCTGCACCAAAAATCCGGGTTTCTCAACCCGGGTTTTTCTTTGCTTAAATTGCCTAAAATCCAATGATTATAAGGGTTTTTTGAAGCTCCGCATTTCAACTTGGATCAACTTAGAATCGTTAAAAACAAGATGCGTTGCACACCGGTTGCACACGCTCTTGGATCCGGTTTTCTCAGCTGTTTAACAGTTTTTCTGCTTCCGACACGATCCCGTTGCACACTTTCGGACAATTAGAGCTCTTTTTACTTATTACGCCTCCGTTTCTCCAGCGTTTTTCATGCGCATATAAGCATATTGTTTGCTCTGCCAAAGCAGAGTCAGACGAACTTTTACTTCTGTCCTTCGGGCTTTGCGTTGAAAGTGAAAACCTTAGGATGCAACCGTTTTCCACCTACAAGAGATTGCATTCTTTATTGGTTTAATCCCAGATGTGTATTATTCTGGTACAAGCCATGCATATCATCTTGCTCATTTACGCCACCAATTCCACATTCATTTCCCACAAAACCTTTTCATACTCCGCGCCGAACACATCATAGAACCTGCCCAGGCCGCCCTTCCTATCAAATGGGCTGAGGTCGAGATCCTGCGGCTCTATGCTGAGGGATACGGCGATATGATCCTTTATTAGGCGCAGCCACTCCACGGTCTCAGGGCGGTCCGCCTGACAGGTGATCTTTTGACAGAACTCGTTGCCCTCGCCGAGCTCCTCGCGCACGATCTGGATGATGTCGTCCGCATGGCTGTCGGTCTTTGCGAATATCAGCGTTTTCGGAACCTCGTGGCGGTGCGGGAAAAGCTGCGTCGGCAGGCACTCCTTGAAGGTGCGGATAACGGTGCGGATCTGGCTTGGATTGACCACGTCCCGATCCATATTGGAAGCGGTGTAATCCATATGGGACATTAATCGCGTCCTTGCAGAGCCAACAGAAATCAACAACAACCATTGAAAGGAGAACGGCGAGGGAAGCGTTTACAAGTACAAGAACGGTTACAGAGGTCAGATCGTCGTCGGGACCGATGATGAGGGCAAACCCATTCGCCGAAGCGTAACAGGCAATACGATCAAGGAAGTCAACGAAAAGCTGACTCTGATCAAGAACAGCATGATCACTGGGACATATATCGCCCCGGATAGGATCACCCTACCCGAGCTTACGCGGCAAATGCTCAAGGATGATCTGAATATGAACTATATCCGGGAAAGCACCTATTACAGGCATACCGATACACTAAAACGAATCGAAGTAAATCCCTATATGAAAACGACGCCGATACAGCAGCTCAGCTATACAGGAGTCAAGGAATATCTCTTGACAGAAACGCGGGCGGCGCAAAGCGTGATCGACAAGATTTATATGATGATCCAACGGACCATGCGGGAGGCTGTCAAGAGGAATATTCTCGCGAAGAATCAGTTGGAGGATATTAAAAAGCCAAAATCTGTGCAACGCCGTGAAAAGGTTCGTGCCTTGACCAAGGAGGAGCAGATAAAGCTGTACGAAGTGCTGACAACGGAGGACATCAACTATTCCCATCAGATGCTACTTTCGATGCTTACGGGCATGAGGATGGGCGAAGTAAATGCTCTGAAGGCAGATGATATCAACCTAAAAATGAGAACGATAAGCATATCCCGGACTATTGCGAGAGATCTTAAAGGACGGGCGTTCGTTTCTCAAAGCACAAAGACCGAAAACGGAAACCGCGTCATCCGTATCTCGGAAACGGCTATGCCGCTCGTCAAAGAGATACTTCAATGCGCCGAAGGGAATGAGTTCCTGTTTATTCACAAAGGAAAGCTGGTAAACACGTCTCAGGTCAACCTGCAGTTTCAACGAGTTGTTGAGAAATACGGTATCGTTGACAACAAGATCAAGGGCAAGGTATCGCTTCATTCGCTTCGCCACACCTTCGCAACGAGGTGCATCGAAGCGGGCATGCAGGCCAAGGTGCTCCAACATCTGCTGGGGCATTCGGATATCAGGATCACTCTCAACACCTACTGCGACGCTTTCGAGAGCTTCCAACGCGAGAATATCGCTATGGCGGATGAGTATCTTGCGAGCATGGGTATCGGCTTCGGGAATCTTCGTCTTTTAAAAACAGCCGGGTAATTGACACTCGAGAAAACTTTGGAGGAAGGGTTTGCATTTATACGATGCGAGACCTCCCGCCTTTTTTATTTCCTAGATTTCGATTATTCCATGAATGACCGAATAAAGAATAGCTAGAGTTAAGTTGGATCATCTTCCGTTGCACACCGGTTGTACACGGCATCTGAAAAAGCACAGTAAAATCAAGGTTTTTTTGACAACGAATCAGGTCATCTGCACAAAACAGATTCGAAGTATGAAGAATTCTTTCCCGATCCGTAATGTTGATCGGCTGAAAAACACTTTGGCTCAGTCGATCGTCCTTGCGGATATGTTATAACTGCAGATCAGGCCGTCCCTTTCGGTGCGGATCAGGATCGAAAGACGTATATTCCCGATCACTATTATGCGTTCCTTGCCGTTTCGTTTGGCTGTGTAGCCGTCGTTTACAGGCAAGCCGAGAGTTTTTGCATAGGTACAGAGCAGTATAAAATAATCCGGCGTCCTTTCACTAAAAAGATCGTTAACGATAAGACGGTAGATCCTTCCGTTCCTCGAATCCATCTCAACGATCACTGTCGTTGGCGCGTCGTCGGAATCATAATGAAGGCGCCAGATGCCTAAGGTTACCCCCTCGGCATAATCGGGCTCGGAATAGTGACGCAGCGATTTGCTGAGCAGTCGAAAATGGATCCCGCCGAGCTTTTCAAACGCCGGATCGGCGCTCAGCTCCTTCAGCATCTTCTCCGCTGCAAGCTTTGCCTGGCTGAGCGTATACTCGTCGGGCCTCCTTGCGTCTCCTCCGGGCTCGGTGTCGTCATGGCCGAACTGTAATATGTGCAGGGCTGTATTAAGATCGTACCCGACGTCCTCGGTCGGATCGTAATCGGGATCGGCGTACTCCTGATCTGTGCCCGATATCTCGGACACTCTCGATTCGCCGCTCAGCACGGAGCTTTCGACGCTGCCGAGGAGGAGCCTCGGAACGAAGATCCCCGCCGCCATAAGCAGCACCGAGAGCGATATGCACAATATGTTTACAAGGAGCTCACGCTTCATCTTCGGCGTTCTCCTTTCCGAGCAGTATGCTTACGGTCGTGCCGACTCCCGGCTCGGATTCGAATTCGAGCGTCGTTCCGTGCACCTTTGCTATCCTCGACGCTATCGAGAGCCCCAGCCCCGCGCCGTGATCGCGGCGGGAACGGGACTTATCGACCATATAGAACGCTTCCGTTATCCTGCCGAGCTGATCCTTCGGTATGCCTCTTCCGTTATCCGAAACGCTTATCCTGTATTTATCTCCCGTGTCGATCCCCGAAAGCCGGATCGTTTTTGCTCCCGCCTTTGCCGAATTGTCGATCAGGTTCATCACAAGCGTTTTGAAAAGGTCGAGCTCTACCCTGATGTATGCCGCGTCGGCGTCAAGTATCAGCTCCGCGCCCTTTTTATCAATAAGCGGCCGTACGGTCTCGGCGATATCGCGAAGCACCTCGGAGGCCTCCATTTCGACAAGTGTGAAGTCCTGTTTTTCGAGCACGAACAGCTCCATGAGCTTAAGGGAAAGGGCTTCGAGCCTCATACCCTCGTTGACGATATAGCCGGCGGCTTCATGTATCTTTTCGCGTGACATCGCGGGCTTCTGGTAGATCATGTCCGCGTATCCGATAACGGAGGTGAGCGGGGTTTTGAGCTCGTGAGCGAAGCTTGCCGTAAAATCGTCCTTTTGCTTAACGGAAAGCTCGAGGCTCGCTATATTGCTTTCGATAGTGTCGGCCATCTGATTAAAGCTCTTAGACAGCTCGCCGATCTCTCCTCCTCCGCGCACCTCGCTCCTTTCCGAAAGGCGACCCTGTGCAAAGCGCTCCGTCGTGCCGGCAAGCCTGATTATCGGCCTTGAAACCGCAAACGAAAGAACGGCCATGACGAGCGACGCCGCGATCTCGGTGATGATGTATACCGTCATGAACCTGCGTTCGAGCTGATGCTTTTCTTCGAAAACCGAGGAGATGTTCCTTGTGAAAACCAATGTCAGCGTCCTGCCGCTCTGTTCAAAGCAGCCGCAAACCGTATGCAAGTATTCGCCGTCGGCCTTCTCGGTATAGCTCACCGTTTCCGATTCCCGCGTTTCCGTGAACGCCGAATAGTCCTGAAGCACGCCGAAGGTCGTCATAAGCGGCGTGCCGCTTTCATTCAGTACGGCTATCATGTCGGATGAGGATACCGCGGTGCTCAGGCTGTCGACAGCCCGGTCGAGGTCGTCGCCGGAAAGCTCTCCGTTTTCGGTCCGGAGGATCATAGCGGAGAGCAGGCTTTGCTTAATGAACTGATACCGGCTCATGCAGTTATCCGTCTCGCGCTCAAGCGTGTTCCTGAAGCTCCATGAAACTATGACGCATTCGAGAACGGTCAGCGCAAGCGTGATCACGGCTATGGCGCATATGAATATTTTGGTGAAAAGCTTCATCCTTCGAATCTGTAACCGATGCGGAAAACCGTTTTGATATGATCCTCCCAGCCGAGCTTCTGCCTTAATCGGCGGATATGCGAATCGAGAGTCCGCGTCTCTCCGGTGAAGGGCTCGTTCCACACCTTTTCATAAAGCCTCTCGCGCGAGAGGGCGACGTTCCTGTTCCTTACAAGCTCGACAAGCAGATCGAACTCCTTGACGGTAAGATCGAGGATCTCTCCGTCCTTCTTTACCGTGCGCGACTCGGTGTTGATGTTTACGCCGAACAGCTCGAACGCGGTATTGACCTTTCCTACGCGCCGGAAAAGGGCTTCGATGCGCGCAAGGAGCTCCCCGACCTGAAAAGGCTTTACTATGTAATCGTCGGCTCCGTGTCTGAGGCCGCGTATCCTGTCCTCGACGGAGCCCATAGCCGTGAGGAATATTACCGGAGTTCCCGTGTATTTTATGTACTCAAGCAGCTCGTATCCGTCGATCTCGGGAAGCATTATGTCAAGCAGCACAAGATCATAATTGTTTTCCTCTATCATATCGGCGGCGGCTTTTCCGTCAAAAGCGCGGAAGCATTCGTAGCCCTCCTCGCTCAGGTTCGTATAAATGAGGTTGGAAATGGCTTCTTCATCCTCGACTATCAGTATTTTAAGCATATGCGGCACCTCCGGATCGACTTTAAGTACAGCATATCACACAGTTGTTGCAAAGTTGTTAAATATTCGATCGCTTAAAAATCTTTTTCTATTGTAACAACTGGGAAACATCTTTGCAACATCTTGTTTTTATAATGCTGTTTATAGGAAAACCGGGAGATGAAGCTATGAGAGATATTCTTAATGATCTTAAACGCGCGGTATCGGGCAGAGCGTTCCTGTATGCTCTTTTCGGTATGATGCTGTGCATTGCGGCAGGAGTGTTTACCGATATCCTTTCCGTGCTTCGAATGAACTCGCCCGAGGTCATGCCCGGGTATCATAACGAGCTTATTCTTAAGGCGCTGTCGGGCGACGTGATACTCTTCGCCGTCCCGATACTCGCCGCGATCCCTTATACGGCGTCCTTCGCAGAGGACGTAAGAAGCGGGTTTATGAAGCCGATACTGACGCGCACGAGCGTATCGAAATACCTGCTGGGCAAGGGTATAGCCTGCGCCGTTTCGGGCGGGCTTGTTCTGTCGTTGGGAATACTTTTAATGTATCTTGTGTTCTTTGCCGCTTTCTCGCCGATCGAGGTCTTCGGCGAATTTGCCGTCAAATCACGCGCGCCGGAGGTAATGGGAAAGCTCCTCCTCTTTTTCCTCTCCGGCGCGTTCTGGGCGAGCGTGGGACTGTATTTCTCGACCCTGAAGGAGAGCGCGAGCCTCGCGTACGCCGCGCCGTTCATAATCTATTATATCCTTATTATGATCCAGGAGCGATACTTAAGATCCCTTTTCATACTGAACCCGAGGAACTGGCTGACGCTTAAAGGAGACTGGCCGCTCGGCGCTGTGGGAGCTATAGTGTTCACTCTGCTGGCGCTCGCCGCCGTTCAGCTCCTTTTCAACCTTTCCGCAAGGAAAAAACTCAGCGAGGACGATTCGCGGGGAAAGCTTTACACGGGCCGCGGCTCGTCTTTAAAAAGGCTTGAAAAACGAATAGCGCGTTCCGAAAACAGAAAGCCCGCAAAAAGGCTTCCGATCATACGGGATTTTTCGAACGCTTCGGCCGTCGTGCGGTACAATTTCCGCATGTGGCGGGGAAATATGAGGGTGATCCTTTCGTTCGCGCTCGCGTTCGTATTATGCTTCCTGCTTTCCGATAAGGCGGTGAAGTTCGCATACGAGATGGATACCACGATGCAGGCGTTCGAGGCGTTCGTATGGACGTTCGGCGACGCAAACTCGGTGCTTCTCGTGTCGCTGCTGCTCGTTCTGCTGTTCGCGGACGTTCCGTTCCTCGGCGCGGGAGTGCCGTATTACCTCGTCCGCATGAAGCGCTCCGTCTGGGCATGGGGACAGCTCGTATACATACTGATCGCAACGTTCATCTATATGCTCTTCATATTCGCGGCGACGACGCTCATCTGCATGAAGAACAGCTTCATAGGCAACAAATGGTCGGAAACGGCGGCGATACTCGGCTTTTCCGGCGCGGGGAAGGAGATCGCGCTCCCGGCGCTTATAAAGACTCTCGAGATGTCGCGCCCGTACAAATGCGCAGCGACCATATTCCTTTTGATGCTCATGTATACGCTCGTACTCTCGCTCATCATGCTGCTTTTGAAAATAAGGCACGGCAGGGCGGCGGGGATCGCCGGCGCGTTCGGCTTCTCGCTCTACGGCTTCCTTCTTAATCCGGAGCTGTTCAAGCGCATACTTAGGCTCCCGGAGGAGCTCAGATACAAGGCCAACGTGCTTTGCGGCTGGCTTTCGCCATTGAATCACGCGACTTATCATATGCACAACTTCGGCTATGACCTTCTGCCGAGGCTGTGGCAGACTTATGCGGTGTTCGGCGGGCTGATCCTTATCCTGATGATCGGGATCCTGCTTGCGATCAGACGCTATAACTTCACGTTCCTCGGTACGGAAAACACATAAAAGTTATCGGATAAACAGAAAGGAGAGACCAATGAAAAGGATCATCGCTGTTCTTTGCGCGCTGATGCTCGTTCTTGCCGGCTGTCAGCCGACGCCGGAACAGGACGCAGTAAAGCAAAAAAACACCAATCAGCTTATCGACAAGGTCAAGACCGGCACGGAAACGACCGCGGAGCCCGGAGCGGAGCTTAAGCCGATAAGGGAGCGTTTTCCCGACCGCTTCGAAATAAGCGCCGATACCGAAACGCGGCATGTACATGTTTCGGCAAGCGTTCCTATCGAGATCCTGACGGAAAACGAGTTTCCGATCCTGCGCGTCGAAAGGACTTTCCTTACGGACGAGGAGCGCCTTACGGTCTACAGACGGCTGTTCGGCAAGGACGACCTCTACGTTTACGAGGAGCGAACGACGCGCGCAGGCGTGATGGAGATGATCGAAAGGCTGATGGAGGAGCCGTCCGAAGAGGAAAAGGCTTTCTATATGGAGGAAGAGGGCGGCACAGAGGAAGGCTGGCAGGAGATACTTAAAAAGCGCGCAGAGTCCATAGAGGAGTATTGGGAGCTCTACAATTCCCTGCCGGAGGACGATACGCTTGAGCCTTTCTCCCGATGGGACGGTTCCCTGCCCGAGCTCGGAGAAGACGTGTATATCGTCGGCGATCCGAACGGATCGGGCAGCATCTATGAGGTCGCGTACGGATACGTCTTAAACTCCGACCGCGCCGTCAGCTTTACCCTGCCGAGCGCCAAAGAAGCGCCTGTCGGCCCGGGATGGTTCATGCCGACGTGGAAGGAAGGTACCGAAAGGATAGATCCGGGCGAATACGGTATCCCTCATCAAGGCGCCTCCGTCACGCCGGAAAGCGCGCTTAGGCTGACCATGTCCGTGATCGAAGGCATTGCGGAGTACACGGTTTCCGATATCTATTGGGCGCATAACGGCTTTATTGACGGAGACTCTGCGGGAGAGATCGGGGACTATGCTTACCTTGTCGAGCTCGTTCCTTACTGCGGGGAAGCCGAAATGCTGTTCGTCCCCGCCTGCGCAAACAGCTTCACGGAAGGCGAGGACGTCTATGCAGGCTCATGGGAGTACCCGAGGATACTTGCCTCGGTCTCGCCCGAAGGCGAGCTGTGGGGCTTCGAATGGTATTCGCCGCAGAAGATCACCGAGACCGTTGCGGGATCGACTCCGCTTCTTCCGATCGGCGATATCATAGATATCGCAATGCGCCAGATAAACCGGCGGTTCCCCGATCGGATGGATGAAAAGGGCAGACTTGTCATCACCCGCGTTAGGCTCGGACTGTTCCGGATCTCGGAGACGAACAATTTCGGCAGCGGTCTGCTCGTTCCCGTATGGTTCATCTCCTGCGGAAGCTTCGTTCCCGCACCGGGTGCGCAGGGCGTTCCGAATGGCTACAGCTCGCAGCCGCAGGAGCCGCTTGTTGTGATCAACGCGGTCGACGGGAGCATTATCGATCCGCAAAAGGGCTATTAGGAGGATCTAAGCATGGAAAACACGATAGAGATCCGCGAGCTTGTAAAGGTGTTCGGACAGGATACGGTGCTTAAGGGGATCACCCGCGACTTCGAGGCGGGAAAGATCCACGGCGTGGTCGGCAACAACGGCTCGGGAAAGACGGTCATGTTCAAGTGCATATGCGGCTTCCTTCAGCCGACGAGCGGCGCCGTGACCGTCGGGGGAAAACGCATAGGCCGCGACGTCGATTTCCCGGAGGATCTTGGCCTCATAATCGAGACGCCGGGCTTCCTGCCCCAGCTTTCGGGGATAAAGAACCTCGAGATACTTGCGTCGCTCAAAAAGAAGATTGGCTTAAAGGAGATCGCCGATACAATCCGCCGCGTCGGGCTCGATCCCATGAGCTCGAAGCCCGTGGGGAAGTACTCCCTCGGCATGCGGCAGAGGCTCGGGATAGCACAGGCGATAATGGAGGAGCCGAAGCTCCTTATTCTCGACGAGCCGATGAACGGCCTCGACAAGAACGGCGTCGCGGAGATGCGCGCGCTGTTCAAGTCGCTTGCGACGGACGGGCGAACGATACTCCTCGCAAGCCACAATATAGCCGATATAGAGACCCTCTGCGACACCGTCTGCGAGATGGACGCCGGGGTAATGACCGTTTTATGAAAGGAGACGCCATGAAAAGAACGATTGCTTTGCTGATCGCCGTACTTATGCTTTTGCCGCTTTTTACCGCCTGTCAGCCGACGCCGGAAAACGACTTCGTCGTGAACATAGGCGACGATACGCTCGAGGATAAGCTTAACGCAACTCCGGCGCCCGAGACCTCGCCCGATCCCAACGCGACGCCCGCGCCGTATTCCGCCGCGGGAAGCGGAGCCCAGCTCTTTCCCGAGCACTGGGACGCGGAAGAAGTTATGGTCAAGGATAAGCTTTATATAGGCGCGGACGCCGAAATCGTGACGAAATCGGACGGCGCATATCCCGTATACAGGGTAAGGGAAACGCCCTTCACGATGGAAACGCTCATCCCTCTCATCGAGAAGATAAGCGGCAAAAAGCCCGTTCTCAAGACGGGAACGGAGCGAACAAAGGATTACTATATCAAGGAGCTCGAGCTGTTTCTCAAACAGGTCGAGGAACAGCAGGCTTGGGTAGACGCCGGGCGTCCTCCGCTTCCCGATCATGACGAGACCGTGTTTTCGGACGAGGAGATCGACGAGCGCACGAGGGATCTTATGCAAAAGATCGCCAATGCGCCCGACGAAGTTTCAAGCGAGGAGGTCACGGATTTTTCCGGCCTTAAGATGGGCATGGAAACCGAAGCGAGCAATTTCCTGCTCGAGGACGGCAGCTGTCTGTTTGTTGCCGCAGACAAAAAAGGGCTGTTCGCATATAAGGGCTGGAGCGAACCCGGCGAGCGCAGCCCATACGTTTATACCGAGCATCGGCATGAAGATACCAGGATAAAATCCGAAAGGGATAACTCCGATCCGACGAGGCGCGATCCTTCGTACAACCTTTGGAAGGAGCCGGGATTTACGCTCGAGGAGGCCGAGGAGATGCTTAAGGATGAGCTTGCCCGTCTCGGACTTGAAAACTACAGCCCGATCGACAAATGCAAAGGGACAATGATTGTTTTTTCCGATTCCGGCAAGCGGTACGGGATCGGCGGCTGGTACTTTCAGCTTGCGGACAATCCGGGAAATTATCCGTACTCATATGATCTCAAATTCAGCAGCGAGCTCCGTTACGACAAGGACGATACTTCCGTTGCCAACGCGAGGGTCGTGCCCGAAACGATGGAGATGTTCTTTACAAAGGACGGCCTTCTGTTGTTTCAGTGGCTTTATCCCAAGGAGATCGTCGGCGTCGTCAACACGAACGTTAAGCTCCTTTCCATGGACGAGCTCTGGGACCGCACGGTAAAGACGCTCACCATGTGCTTCCCGCTCTTCAAATATCAGAAGAACGCTCCCGGACGCGTGTTCCGCTTAAGCGTCTGGAAGATGACGCTGACGTGGTACCTTATTCGCATAAAGGATTCCGACGAATACTATGCGATCCCCTGCTGGAACGTCATATTCGACGGCCACAAGCTGAAGGCGCAGTGGGAAGACGAGCGAATGAGCTATAGCGCCGGGTTCCTGATAAACGCCGTCGACGGGTCGGTGATCCGGGAAACGTCGTGGGTCACTAAGTATTACGGCGACGATTGAGGAGGTGCGGAAAATGAAAAGAACATTTACGGTACTGCTTGCGGCGCTTTTGCTTTTGCCGCTGCTTGCCGCCTGCCAGCCCACGCCGAAGGACGATTTCGTCGTGAACAAGGGCGACGATACGCTCGAGGATAAGCTCAACGCAACGGCGGAGCCCTCCGCGCCGCCGACCGAAGGCGGCGAGACTGCTCCGAACGGGGAGCCCCAAAGCTTTCCGGATCGCTGGGAAATGGAGGCGACCGAGGTCAAGGAATATTTTACGATCGCCGCGAACGCCGACGTCGTGACCAAAGCGGACGGCATGTATCCGGTATATGAGGTCAGGATACCGCCCTTGAAGCATGAGCAGATGATCGCGCTCGTTTCTGCCTTTACCGGCAAAACCCCGGCGTCCGTCTCCGAAGCAGCCATGACCAAGGCGGATTGGATCCGCGAGATGCAGGCGTTCATGGAGGAGGTGGAGGAGCAAAGGCGCTGGATCGAGGCCGGCCGCCCCGATTGGGGAGACAGGGACGGATACGAGATGAGCGAGGAGGAGATCAAGGAGAGGACCGAATACTACATGGAGTGCATTGCCAACGCCCCCGAGACCGTAAAAACGGAGAAGGTCTCCGATTATTCCGGCCTTAAGGAGGGCGGAAGCATCTACACCTTCACCGACGGATCCAAGGCATACGTATACGTATGGGCAAGCGGCGTCAAGGTCACGCAGTTTGATGGGGAAGGCTTCTGCTATTACAGATACGAGCATGAGGAAGACCTTAAGGACGGTGAAGGAGGGGGACGTTCCAGACTTTGGCATGATGCGGACATCACGCTTTCCGAGGCGCGGGAAACACTCGAGCGCGAGCTCGCACGGCTTGGATTTACTGAGCATACCGAGGCATACGCATTCGAAACGACCCTTTTGATATACAACGACTCCTTGCTGAGATACGGTTCGAGCGGCTGGCGCTTCAGGCTCGTGTGGAATCCCGCAGGCTATCCCGTTCCCCAATATCCCTACGAGCCCTCGCAGGAGCTCAACTATTCGAACGACGAAAGCTCGGCGGCAAACGCTCCGATAGGGATCGAAGCGCTCGAGGTATTCGTCGACGCGGAGGGAATAAAGGATATCGGTTATTCGTTCCCGAGGGAGGTCGTCGGAATAAAAAACACGAACGTCGAGCTTCTGCCCTTCGGGAAGGTAAAGGAACGCGTTATAAGCTCGCTGACGATGTGCTTTCCTCTTGCAGCCCGCCGCAGGGAATACCCCGGCGAGGTGATCCCGATCGAGATCTATTCGATGGTTTTGACGACCGTAACGGTCCGCGAAAAGGGAAGCGGAAACTATTTTGAGATGCCGTGCTGGGTGGTATTCTTCGACGGGCCGGAGTTTCTCGGCTTGGAGAACGTCTATTCGGAGGAGCAGATAAATGACTTTCGCGACAGGATGCGGAACGATCCCGAGCTCGTGCACGGAGTTTTATTGATAAACGCGGTCGACGGCTCGGTCATATTCACGAACCGCTGACAATGAAAGGAGTTAAAATGAAAAGACCGTTTGCGCTGTTGATGGCTGTGCTCATGCTTCTTACTCTCCTTTCCGCCTGCCAGCCCACGCCGGAGGACGATTTCGTCGTGAACAAGGGCGACGATACGCTCGAGGATAAGCTTAAAGCAACGCCCGCGCCCGAGGCCTCGCCCGATCCCGACGCGACGCCCGCGCCGTACTCCGCCGCGGGAAACGGGGCCCAGCTCTTCCCCGAGCATTGGGACGCGGAGCCTTTAGAGGTCAAGGAGGGCTTCACGATCGGCGCGAACGCCGACGTCGTGACAAAAGCGGACGGCATATACCCGGTTTACAGGGTGAAGGACGCGCCGTTTACGCGGGAACAGCTGATTCCGATCATCGAAAAGATACTCGGAAAGAAGCCCGTTATGAGGATCGGAACGGAGCTGACGAAGGAATACTACATCAAGGAGCTCGAGCTGTTTCTCAAAAAGGTCGAGGAGCAGCAGGCATGGGTAGACGCAGGGCGTCCGCCGCTCCCCGATCATGACGAGACCGTTCTTACGGACGAGGAAATAGACGAGACCGTGAGAGATCTGATGCAAAAAATCGCCGACGCTCCGGAGGACGTAAGCAGCGAGGAGGTAAGCAATTTTACGGGCTTAAGTATGAATTTTGACGACGCGTGCAATTACCTGCTTGAGGACGAGAGCATGCTTTACGTCAGCGCCTGCCCGAAATTCGTGATCGTTTATAAAGGCTGGTCCTCATCCGACGAATACGGCGGAAACGTTTTCACCGAGTATCAGTATGAGGAACACAGGCTTTGGGCCGAAAGGCAGAACGTCGACCCGAATAAGAATTTTCCCTCGTACAGCTTATGGGAGGAGCCCGGCTTTACCCTCGAGGAAGCCGAGGAGATGCTTTATTCGGAGCTTTTACGGCTGGGTCTTGAATACTACAGCATTATTGACGAATGCAAAGGTACCTTGCTTGTCGAAGGCGACTCCGGAGTGTGTGACGGGATCGGAGGCTGGTACTTTCAGCTTGCGGACAATCCCGGTAATTATCCATATTCGTACTATCCGAAATACAGCGACAACCTTCGTTACGACAAGGACGACGCCTCCGTCGCAAACGCGAGGATAGATACGGAAACGCTGAGCCTCTTTTTTTCAAAGAACGGTCTTCTTAGGTTCCAATGGAATAATCCCAAGGAGATAGTCGGCGTCGTCAATAATAATGTCAGGCTCCTTCCAATGGATGAGGTTTGGGACCGCGCCTTAAAGACGATCACGATGTGCTTCCCTTTGTTCAAATACCAGAAGGAATATCCCGGCCGCACGTTCCGTTTATGCGTCTGGAGGATGACGCTGACATGGTATCTTATACGCATAAAGAACTCCGACGAATACTACGCGATCCCATGTTGGAATGTCATATTCGACGGACAGAATCCAAAACCGCGATGGGAGGACGAACGAATGGGTTTGAGCGACGGTTTTTTGATAAACGCCGTGGATGGATCGGTGATCCGGCAAACGTCATGGGTCACCAAGTATTACGGCGACGATTGAGGAGGTGCGGATGATGAAAAGAACGATTGCTTTGCTGATCGCCGTACTTATGCTTTTGCCGCTGCTTTCCGCCTGCCAGCCCACGCCGAAGGACGATTTCGTCGTGAACAAGGGCGACGATACTCTTGATGATAAGCTTAACGCAACTCCGGCGCCCGAGGCCTCGCCCGATCCCAACGCGACGCCCGCGCCGTATTCCGCCGCGGGAAGCGGAGCTCAGCTCTTTCCCGATCACTGGGACGCGGAGCCATTAGAGGTCAAGGAGGGCTTTACGATCGGCGCGAACGCCGACGTCGTGACAAAAGCGGACGGCATATACCCGGTTTACAGGGTAAAGGACGCGCCGTTCACAAGGGAACAGCTCATCCCGATCATCGAAAAGATACTCGGGAAGAAGCCCGTTATGAGGACGGGAACGGAGCTGACGAAGGATTACTATATCAAGGAGCTTGAGCTGTTTCTCAAGAAGGTCGAGGAAAAGCAGGCATGGATCGACGCCGGACGTCCTCCGAGACAGGATTATGACGAGACCGAATGGACGGACGAGGAGATCGACGAGATGACGAGACGGATCATGGAGGATATCGCCAACGCTCCGGATGAGGTCTCAAGCGAGGAGGTCACGGATTTTTCCGGCCTTAAGATGGGTCTCGATTCCGAAGGCGCGAGCAATTATCTTTTAGAGGACGGAACGACGGCGTATGTCTTCGCGTATAAGGAAGCCTTGGGCGTCGCAAAAAACCTGAACGGCGGGACATACTACAGGGAATACGAGTATGAGAGCGATAAGGCGTGGTCGGAAAAGACCAACGGCGCGGATCCGATGAATGCCTGCTATAAGCTTTGGAAGAAAACCGAGCTTTCGCTTGAAGAAGCGGAGGCCATGCTTAACGAAACTCTCGCGCTTCTCGGGCTTGAGGACTTTTATACGAAGGACGCGTCAAGGTCGATCATGGTCCGGTTTACGGGCGTCGGCGAAGCGGAACGGATCGGCGACGGCTGGCTCTTCAAGCTTGTCAGGAATCCGGGCGGCTATCCGCAGGTCATCTATTCCTTCTCGACAAGCATCGAGCTCAGATACGACAAGAACGATTACTCCGTCGCCAACGCAAGGATCCATAATGAAGAGATCACTGTGTTTTTTACAGCGGAAGGGCTTCGGGCTTTTTCATGGGTCTACCCCAAGGAGATCACCGGCGTAGTCAATCCGAACGTCAGCCTTTTATCCTTCGATGAGGCATGGGACCGCGTCGTCAAGTCGCTTACGATGAGCTTCCCGCTCTTCAAATACAAAAAGGAATACCCCGGCAGGAGAGTGCTTCCTCTTGAGATATGGTCCATGACGCTCACGACTTATCTTATCCGCATAAAGGATTCGGACGAGTATTACGCCATTCCCTGTTGGGTGGTGTTCTATGACGGGCACATCGTGCAGTCGCAGTCGGGAAGGGACGAGGATCGCTATGACCGATCGCTCGGACACGACGACGTGATACTGATCAACGCCGTGGACGGCTCAATGATCTATGAA
Organism: Clostridiales bacterium; assembly: GCA_024691085.1. Taxonomy (GTDB): domain Bacteria; phylum Bacillota; class Clostridia; order Christensenellales; family CAG-138; genus UBA3857. The sequence goes on from JAILNX010000034.1 coordinate 135,075, forward strand.
ACAAGCTGGGCGTTCCCATCCGGCTACTCCGACTGAGAAAGGAGCAAATATGAAAAAAGCATTTGCGGTAATCCTGATACTTGTCGTGCTCGCCCTTGCGATCCACGTAAAGACGCCCACCGCGGCGGCGCTTCCGGCTGAAAGCGCCGAGCTTTCCGTCGACGCCGAATGCGTCTATCCCGGTATGGACAAGAGCATTGCGGATGGCTTTGTTCCGTTCGTCAAGCGAAACGAGGCGAGGTTCATCCTTCCGGTCGCCGGCGCTGCGGACTTGATACATATCACTGTGAAGTTTCCCGCCGACGGGCCGTTCCTTTCGGATGAAATGAGCTTTGACGCCGAAAAGGATACTTATGAAGTGAAGCTTCCCACGGGAGAAACGGAGACAAGAGAAGCGTTTCTTATCGATCTGTCCGTCCCGGTCAGCAGGGAGCGGGTGAACGGCGTATATGCCGTGAGGTTCATCGCGGAGTATGAAGCGGCGTCCGGAAGGACAGAAAGACAGATATTCACCGTCCATGCAGAGATCAAGGACGGCAGGACGACGTCGGGAGCCGAAGGAGCGCAGAGGCCGAGGCTGATCGCGGAATATCACGAGCTTTCCGCCGAAACGGCGAATGGCGGGGATCGTGTCAGCATATCGGTGACCGCGGCCAATATCGGGAACACGGAGGCGCGGAGCGTCGTTATAAACGCCGTCTCTCTCGACGGGGAGCTTTCGCTCCTCTCGGATCTTAACGGGGTGTACACGGAAAGGCTCGGCGTGAACGAATCCGAGGACGTGAGCTTCGACTTTTCCGTATCGAAAACGGCGGCTTCCGGCGAGCACAGGATAGCGGTAAGCATGCTGTATGAGGACGGCACGGGAACGGTGTATGAAAGCTCGGCCGAGTATCGGCTGAACGTTTATCAGCCCGTGGAGCTCGAGCTCGACACGGTAAAGCTCCCCGAAACGACGACAGCCGGGGAATCGTTCACGCTTCCGATCTGCGTGATCAATCCTTCAAATGCGGCGGCATACAACGTGCGCGGCGTGCTGAACGTGAACGGGCTCATGGCGACGTCTGTCTATTTCGGAGACGTCGGAGCGCAGGGGACTGCCGAGAAGGAGCTCAAGGTGTTCGTGCTTCCGCTCGGGTCGGATAAGGAGTCCGAGCTCCTGATAGGAAGCTTCGAGATCCGTTATCGGGACGCCGACGGGAACGAGCATCAGATATTTCAGTCAGTTTCGGCAAAGGCGATCCGTCCCGAGGAGCCGAGGGATCTTGACGCGGAGGCGGAGGCGAACGAGCGCGCTAAGCTCAAGACCATGTCCCAGTGGTGGATATCGGTCATTCTTCTCGCCGCCGTGATAATAACGCTGATCTCGCTGATCCTTGCCGCTCGCTTCGCCCGCCTTTTAAGGATAAAGCGATAAAGCCGCGGAAGCAATCCGAAAGAGCTTGGGCTCAAGTCCCTTATAAATGCTTGAAAATGAGCAGGGAACAACTTGAGTAATGTTAAAGCTTTCTTCGCTGCACACCGGTTGCACACAGCATCTGAAAAAGTGCATTAAAATCAAGGGCTTTTTGACAACGAATCAGGCCATCTGCACCAACTGACCCGTCAGCGGCTTTGCCGCCGACGGGTCAGTTCATGTCATCAAATAATTTGAACTCCGAATTCGGCAAAATAGGTTTCTTTGTAATATCTTTTTCTTATTAGAATCTGTTAAAGATGCATTGTTATTATGATTAAATTGTAGTATAATAGTGCTGATGTAAATGTGGCGTGTTATTCTCGAGAACAAAGCGGAAATCAATAAATAGGTATGGGAATTCTAAAAAGTATTGCAGAAGATGTTGCAAAAGATATAGCAGAAGAAGTAATAGAGAATGCTGCGATATCTGTCACATGCAAAAGTGTTCAGTTGCTCGGAAGAAAAAGAGCCGGAACAAAAGGCAAATCAAAAGCGAAGAACAATAATCCTGACAATGAAGTCGAATCATCAAATCAACCAAATAAGCAAACAGGCCGCAAACTTAAAGCAACAACTATATTTCTTCTGATTGTACTTGCTTTTCTTGCTGCTTTATTAATCTATATTTTACTGTCACACGATGCAAAGGCGTTCTATATTTTCACAATACTTGTTTCTGTTATCGCAGCGGTAATAATACTTATACGCTGCAGAGGCAAGAGAGTCTTTATTACAGCATTAATCGTTGGGATGGCAGTTTTTCTGATACTGAATGGCATTTGGATTTCGCTGAACAAGGGAGAAAACCCGTTATGTGAATATGACTGCATTGGCGAATCATCTACAGAGTTGAAAAACGAAAACAGAGAGGAGAATTCATTGGAAGAAAACGGATGGACAAGAATAGACGCCCCATCAGAACCATGGATAGAATAACAGTTGTCAAATAGAGTACTTTTCCCCTTTTGCCCGTTCGGGCAAAAGGGGTCTTGGTATAATAACGGAAGGGATTTGAAGGGCGGAAAAGCGAAGCATCCGGTGGATGGTTCGCCCGCCCCGGGTTTTTGTCACGGCCGAAGCTGCGCAGCGCGGGCGCAAGCAGCGAGAGCCAATGTGCAAAAACCAAATCCCTCCATCTGCACCGCCATTAAAAAACGGCTGCATCCCCAAAGGATACAGCCGTATTGCTTTTTGGCGTCGTCACGAGATGTATTCGTACACCTTGCGGAGCGATCTCAACGAGGTGTTGTGGATGTTCGGGGACATCTCGGAGAGCCCGAAGTGCATTGCGTCGCAGGTGTGGTCGTAATAGTAGCCCCAGTTGAAGCCCGCGCGGTAGAAGGCAAGCTCGTAGAGGAGGTAGTTTATTATCGTGGTCGGGACGGATCTATACTTGCTTGAATGGCTTCCGTCGTAGGTGAAGTCGTAGTATTGTACGCCGTTTTCCTCTTTTATTCCGTTGTAGACGAGGTGATCGCGCACCTCGGCCTTGATCAGACTGCGGTTCGACACAGTGTTCTGGTTCGCGTCCATCGAGGCGTTAAGGTCGATAGCCGCGCCGAAGGCGTGATGGCTTACGAACGTGCGGTCGGAGACGAAGCGGGGATTCCACGTACCGTCAAAGGTCTGTATCAGGTCGGCGAGTTTGATCACGCCGCTGTCACCGTTCGTGCCGTGCACACGGATATAGGTGTTCTTCATGTAGCTTATGGCTGCGTTGAAGCCCGCGGCGGCCTTCTTGTGAACGTACCACTTGCCGCCGGAGGGATTCGTGACGGAGGTCATGTGCTGATTGAACCAGGCCTGCTTGCCTCCCTTGATGTCGATATCGCGGCCGGTGGACGCCTGCCACTTGTACTCGAATATGAACTCGTCGCGCGAACCGAAGAAGGCGAGCGCGTAGGCGTAGCTGTTCCTTAAGTTGTTGCTGATGAGGCTGCGCCACGTCGTGTTTATCATAGTAAAGCGGGAGCTTGCGAGGAGCTCCTCGGGACAGCCTATCGCGGAGGCGTAAAGCTCGAACGTGTAGCTGCCGGCGGGAAGATCGCCTATCTTCGTCTTGGCGGAGAGGGATCTGTCGCCGCTCTTTGGGAATGTGCGGTCGAAGAGCTCGACGCTCCTTTTGCCCTCGTACTGGTCGAAGGTGACGGTATATGTCTTTTTGGAGCCGCCGTCCGAGGTTATCACCGCGGTGACGGAGAGTATGGGATTTTCGCACTTGACCACGCCGCCGAAGCAGAAGGGCTGACCGGAGGGAATATCCTCGGCCTCGTTCGGCAGGGGCAGGGAGGAGGACGGATAGAACTTGAGCGTCGCGTTCGGATCGGGCGTCGGCGTGGGCTCCACGGGCGTGGGCATGGGCGTCGGCGTGGGTTCTTCCGTGGGCTCGGGCGTGTAATAAGGCGTGGGCGCGGGAGTCGGCGCGGGAGTGGGCTCGGGCGTAGGCTCCTCGGTGGGTTCCTCGGTCGGCTCCTCGGTAGGCTCGGGAGTCGGCGCGGGAGTGATCTCGGCCGTGGGCTCCGGCGTCCTTTCGGGAATGACGACAGGCTCGTCCGTTGCGGTCTCGGTGGGAACGGGCGTTTCATTATGCGCAAACGGGTCGCCGCCGGGTCTGCACGACAAGGCGCCGGCCAATATTATCATTATAAATAAGAGCGAAAAAACACGTTTCATGCAGATATCCTCCGATACGCGAAAATGTTACCACTCTTGCCGAACGTTGTCAAGGAGATCTGAAAAAGCTCCGGCAGGCTGCTGCCGGAGCTTTTTGTCATTCTTTTTCGCCGTGACACTTTCCGCGCATGGGACAGTCGGCGCAGCCGCAGGAGCAGGAGGAGCCCTTCCTGCGGTCCCTTACCATCCTGATCACAATGAATACCACCGCCGCAAGGAGGATCGCGGATATCAGGATCGTCGCAAGATTCTCTTTTATCCATTCAAACATAGTTTACACCTCCGGGACACGAACCCGTCATTTTACGCGGATCTTCTTCGTGAGCCTGGTCGCCTCGCGGTATTTTCTGATGAACAGCATATAGATCATGAGCCCGAGCACTGCGATCGCGGCGATAAGGCCGATCACGCTGATCCTGCCGGTGAAGACGGAACCGAACTGGTTGATCATAAGCGCGACTGCGTAGGCGAATAAGCACTGATAGCCGATCGCGAACCAGGTCCACTTCGCGCTGTTCATCTCGCGCCTGATGGCGCCCATAGCGGCGAAGCACGGAGCGCAGAGCAGGTTGAACGCGAGGAAGCTGTAACCGGTGATGCCTGTGAAGGCCTTTCCGATCGCCTGCCACGCCGTCAGCTCGCCCGCACCGTAGAGTATGCCCATGGTGCCGACGATATTCTCCTTCGCGACGAGTCCCGTGACGGAGGCGACAGCCGCCTGCCAGGTGCCCCAGCCGAGGGGAGCGAATATCCACGCGACGCCGCTGCCGATCCTCGCGAGTATGGAGTACTCAAGCTCCGTATCCTCAAGCATCCTGAACGCGCCGTCGACCCAGCCGAAGAAGGACAGGAACCAGACCACGATGGTGGACAGGAGGATGACCGTGCCGGCCTTCTTGATGAACGACCAGCCGCGCTCCCACATGGAGCGGAGGACGCTGCCGAGCGTCGGCCAGTGATACGCCGGCAGCTCCATTACGAAGGGAGCCGGCTCGCCCGCGAACATCTTCGTCTTCTTGAGCATTACGCCGGATACGATTATCGCCGCCATGCCGAGGAAGTAGGCGGATACGGCGATCCACGGGCTTCCGCCGAATATCGCGCCCGCGACCATGCTGATGAAGGGCAGCTTCGCGCCGCAGGGGATGAACGTTGTCGTCATTATGGTCATGCGGCGGTCGCGCTCGTTTTCGATCGTGCGCGAGGCCATTATGCCGGGGATTCCGCAGCCCGTGCCGACGAGCATGGGAATGAAGGATTTGCCCGAAAGCCCGAACCTCCTGAAGATACGGTCCAGAACGAACGCGATGCGCGCCATATAGCCGCAGGCCTCAAGGAAGGCAAGGAGCAGGAAAAGCACCAGCATCTGGGGGACGAAGCCGAGGACCGCGCCTACGCCCGCGATGATACCGTCGAGTATCAGCCCCTTCAGCCATTCCGCGGCGTTCGCCTTTTCAAGCCAGCCGCCGACGATATCGGGTATCGAGCGCACCCACGGGCCGTATGCCGCGGGATCCGGCTCGTCAAAGCCCTTTTCGCCGAAGTAGGCCACGGCGTCCTTGTAGGTCATGCCGACGGTCGAATCCCCGTCGGCGTCCTCGGGGATCGTGTCGAACCATACGGTCTTTTCGGTGACCTCGAGCGTTTCGTCGTCCTCGACCTCGATGACCGCCGAAGGGGAGGAGGGGGCGAGCGACCTCATTTCGTCAAGCGCGGAAGCGGGATCGAAGTCCTCCGCTTCGGTATCGAGCTCGTAATAAGCGCCGGCGGCGTTCATGGCGTCCGCATATTCGTCCGCGTCCGCGTCATAGGCCTTCCTGCCTATGCCGAGGAGGTACCAGCCGTCGCCGAACACGCCGTCGTTCATCCAGTCGGTCGCCTTGGTGCCCGGAGCGTTCGGCGCCATCGCGATGAAGTAGACGAGGAACATCACAAGAGCGAATATCGGAAGGCCGAGCCAGCGGTTGGTGACGATCCTGTCGATCTTGTCCGAAACGGTCAGGTTCCCCTTGCTCTTTTTCTTATAGCAGGACTTGATGATCGAGCCGATATAGATGTAGCGCTCGTTCGTGATAATGGATTCCGCGTCGTCGTCGAGCTCCTTCTCCGCGGCGGCTATATCCTTTTCGATATGCTCCATTAGGGAGGGTTCGATCTTAAGCTCCTCAAGCACCTTTTCGTCGCGCTCGAAGACCTTTATCGCGTACCATCTCTGCTGTTCCTCGGGCATTGAGTGCACGACCGCTTCCTCGATGTGGGCGAGCGCGTGCTCCACGGGGCCGGAGAAGGTGTGGAGCGGGACGGTCTTCCCGAACTTCGCCGCCTCGACCGCGGCGGCCGCAGCCTCCGCGACGCCCGTACCCTTAAGGGCGGATATTCCGACGACCTTGCAGCCGAGCTGACGGGAGAGCTCATCCATATTGACCGTGTCGCCGTTCTTCTTTACGACGTCGATCATGTTCACCGCTACGACCACAGGGATCCCCAGCTCGGTAAGCTGGGTGGTCAGGTAAAGGTTCCTTTCGAGGTTCGTGCCGTCGACGATATTGAGTATCGCGTCGGGACGCTCGCCCAGAAGGTAATTCCTCGCGACGACCTCCTCGGGCGTGTAGGGCGAAAGGGAATAGATACCGGGAAGGTCGGTCACGGTGACGCCGTCCTGCTTTTTCAGCTTGCCTTCCTTCTTCTCGACGGTAACGCCCGGCCAGTTGCCGACGAACTGATTCGAGCCCTTCAGCGCGTTGAACAGGGTTGTCTTTCCGCTGTTGGGGTTGCCCGCGAGGGCTATGCGTATGCCGCTCATACGGTCACCTCCACCATCTCCGCGTCCGCCTTCCTTATGGAAAGCTCGTAGCCTCTCACGTTGACCTCGATCGGATCGCCGAGCGGCGCGACCTTGCGGACGAACACCTCGACGCCCTTCGTGATACCCATGTCCATAATGCGGCGCCTCACCGCGCCCTCGCCGTGAAGCTTCACGACCTTTGCCGTCCCGCCTACCGGGACTTCTCTTAACGTCATATTGTTTCCCTCCTTTGATTCAGACCATTATTTTGGCGGCGAGCCCTGAACTCAAAGCGACCCGCGCGTCCTTGACTCTGACTATGATGTTTCCGCCCAGGGCGCTTATCACGCACACCCGGCCGCCGACGTTGAAGCCCATATCCTCAAGGTGCTGTTTCACCTCGGGCGTCCCGCCGATCTTCTTTATAATGTTGACCCTTCCCGGATCCGCAAAGGTTAACGGCATCATGCTCCCTCCTTTGGTTAGCTTTCGCTAACCCTGAATGCAAAATATGTGGTTAGCCCTTGCTAACCACTGATATTATAGTTAGCGCAAGCTAACTTGTCAACACCTTTTTGAAAAAATACGGGATTTTTTCTTGAAGAATCCCGCCGGGGGTGATATTATTAGAAAAAAGAAGGATAAAAGGAGCCCTTTATGCAGGAATCAGGCGAGATGTATCTCGAAAACATACTGATACTATCCGGCGAAAAGAAGACCGTGCGCTCGATCGACGTTGCTGAGCGCATGGGGTTTTCCAAGCCCTCTGTGTCGCGCGCGATGAACATCCTCCGCACGAAGGGACTTATCAGCATCGACTCGTTCGGCGCGATCACGCTTACGGACGAGGGTTCATCCATCGCGAACGCGATCTACGAAAGGCACCGCATACTGACCGAAGTCCTCATGAGCCTCGGCGTGAGCGAAAAGACTGCGGCGGAGGACGCGTGCAGGATCGAGCATTATCTGAGCGACGAGACCTTCGAAGCGGTCAAGAAGCATATCCGGGAACGCGGAAGCGAAGGCCTTAAACAGAATTAACGAACCGGATAACCGCCGCGCTTTTCGGGCGCGGCTTTTTCGTCTCTTCGACAAATTCAAAAAATATTTACAAAGATTTTACCTTTTGGGGTTTGAACATTCCGATGTTTTATGGTAGTATAGCGTGGTAATAATATAGATTGGAAGTCCGCGCTCATTTCGCGGACGGGAAGGACGTCTTTTGAAGAAATACAGAACATTGATAATCTACGCGGTGATAGCGGCGCTGCTCGTGCTCCTTATCGTCGCGGGGCAGTCGGCGCTCAAGCCCAAGCCCGTCGAATACACCTACGGCGAGTTCTCGACTCTTCTGAAGGAGAGCACGAAGGTAAAAGAAGACGGCTCCGTAACGAACGATTCGGTCGCGGCCATCCGCGTTACCGATACCGAGCTCTACGGTCTTTTCACTCCCGAAAAATACGAAGAGGTAACCGGCGCGAAGCTGACCGAACGTGAAGTCAGCTCGAGGTTCGAGAGCTTCAAAAAGGGCAAGGCCAGCGATTTCCACGCGACGGTCTCATCCGCCGCGAACGTGCAGAACGAGATCACGAGGCTCGTCGCCGAGGCGAAGGGCGTAGATCCCGATACCGTCACGATCAACGACTACGGCTTTACCTATCTTATAAAGGTCGAGCAGGTCTCGTGGTTCCTCATGATCCTGCCGTATCTCATTCTCGGCGTCGTGCTCATCGTGACGATGCTGATAATCGTAAGGGCGTCCGGACGCGACAACCGTCAGGCCATGAACTTCGGCAAGTCCCGCGCGAGGCTCGCCGACGGCAAGGACAAGAAGACCTTCGAGGACGTTCAGGGCTGCGACGAAGAGAAGGAGGAGATCCAGGAGATCGTCGATTTCTTAAAGGATCCCGGCGCGTTCACCGCAATGGGCGCGAGGATCCCCAAGGGCGTGCTGCTAGTAGGCCCTCCCGGCACCGGTAAGACGCTGCTCGCAAGGGCTGTCGCGGGCGAGGCAAACGTGCCCTTCCTGTCGATTTCGGGCTCCGACTTCGTCGAGATGTTTGTCGGCGTCGGCGCAAGCCGCGTGCGCGACCTGTTCCAGACGGCGAAGCGCCTGGCTCCCGCGCTCGTGTTCATCGACGAGATCGACGCGGTAGGCCGTCAGCGCGGAGCGGGTCTCGGCGGCGGTCACGACGAAAAGGAGCAGACGCTCAACCAGCTCCTGGTCGAGATGGACGGCTTCGACGGCAACCAGGGCGTTATCGTCATCGCCGCCACCAACAGGCCGGACGTTCTCGATCCCGCGCTTCAGAGGCCGGGCAGGTTCGACCGCACCATCACCGTCGATTATCCCGACGTTAAGGGCCGCGAGGCGATATTGAGGCTCTATGCCAAAAAGAAGCCCATGGCCGACGACGTCGATCTTGAAAGGATCGCGAAGCTCACCCCGGGCTTTACCGGAGCGGATCTTGAAAACGTGCTGAACGAGGCGGCGATACTCGCGACCCGCCGCAAGATGAAAAAGATAGACACGAACCTCATCTCCGAGGCGATGAAGCGCGTCGAGTGGGGCCCCGAGAAGAAGAGCCGCATAGTCTCCGCTGAGGACAGGTTCATCACCGCCACTCACGAGGTCGGCCACGCGATAGTCGGCTTCAAGCTCCGCGGCAACGAGAGGATCGACGAGCTCTCCGTCATTCAGAGGGGCAGGGCGCTCGGCTATACCAGCTATATCCCCGAGGACGACAACTCGCACGTCACGCGCGGCAAGATGCTTGACCGCATCGCGATGATGATGGGCGGACGCATGGCCGAGGCAGTGCGCCTTGACGACATCTCTGCCGGCGCGCAGAACGACCTTAAGCGCGCGACCGAGATCGCGAAGCGCATGGTCACCGAGTTCGGCATGAGCGAGAACATCGGTCCCGTGTTCCTGGCGGGCGACGAGGAGGTATTCATCGGCCGCGAGTGGGGCCATCAGCCCAACTACTCCGAGGCCGTCGCCGCCGATATCGACCGCGAGATCAGGCGCATCATGGACAACGCCTGTGCGAGGGCAAAGAGCATTATCGAGGAGAACGCCGACGTAATGACCGTCATCATCGACGCTCTCATAAAGAAGGAACACCTCTCCGGCACCGAGTTCGAAAGGCTTATGAACGGCGAGGAGGACTGGGAGGATAAGCCCTCCAAGGCCTCCGAGGAGCCGAAGCCCGAAGAAAAGGCCGAAGAAAAGACCGAGGAGGCTCCCGCGGAGGAAGCTGCTGCGGGGGAGAACGACGGCGCCGAAAAGAACAGCGAAGAATAACATGTACGACACGCATACGCATTCCGATTTCTCGGACGGGGTCCTCCCGCCCGAGAAATTAATTGAACAGGCTTTTTCCGCGGGGCTCACGATCATAGGTCTTACCGACCATGACACGCTCGCGGGGCTTCCGCGCGCAAAGGAGGCGGCGGAAAGGTTCGGGATACCGCTTCTTCCGGGGACGGAGATTGAGGCGGATTTCTCGGCGCAGCTGCACATTCTGGGCCTGGGCGTCGATCCCGACGGCGAAAAGCTGAAAACCCTCATCGGCCTTCACGCCGAGAGGCGAAAAGAGAGGAACCGCAAGCTGTTAAAGAAGCTCGCGGACGGGGGCATGAGCGTCTATGACCATATCGCCCCTACGAACGGGCTCATAAACAAGTCGAATATCGCGCTCGCGATGGTCGCCGCGGGCTACTGCAAGACCCCGGGCGAGGCGTTTGACAGGTATCTTAAAAAGGGGCGTCCATTCGACGTCAGGCAGGAGTACCCGACGATGCCCGAGGTGATGGAGGCGATACTCGACGCGGGCGGGTACCCGGTGCTCGCGCATCCGATGAAGATGAGATGCGATCACGATGCGCTCATTAAGGACATGAAGGACCACGGGCTCTGGGGCGTCGAGGCGTATTATTCGACGGCCACGCCCGCGGACACCGAATTCTTCCGCGGCCTCGCGGAGAAGTACTCGTTAAGGCTCACCTGCGGCAGCGATTTCCACGGCCCGCACCGCCCCGAGGCGCAGCTCGGCTGCGCGTGGCGGAACGCGGAGGAGCTTATATCAACAGAAGAGCTTTTAAAGGAAAAATGCGTTTGAGGATATGAGACCCGTTTCCTTCACCGTCCCGCGGGGCGCGGCTCCGATGACGGTAAAACACATACTGACAGAGATATTCTTTATGTCGCACTCGCACGTATCAAGGCTTAAGAGGCGCGAAGGCGGCATACTCTTAAACGGCGCGCCGTGTTACGTCACGGCAAGATGCGCTCCCGGCGACACCGTGACGGCGGAGATCTCCGACCCTCCCGACACGAAACGGCTCGAGGGCATGGAGACGCCGCTCGACGTTGTCTACGAGGACGAATGGCTCATCGTCGTTAACAAGCCCGCCGGGCTCACCGTGCATCCCGAAAGGGCGGGCGGGGGCGGCTCCTTGGAGAACGCGCTCACGGCGCATTTTAAGGAGGACGAGTTCGTGCACACGGTCAGCCGTCTCGACCGCGGCACGAGCGGGCTTCTGACCGCGGCGAAGTCGGGATACATGCACGAATGCATGATCCGTATTTTGCACACTAAGCATTTTTACAAGGAATACCTCGCCGTCGTGTGGGGGAGCCTTAACGAAAAAAGCGGCTCGATCGAGCTTCCGCTCGCGCATCCCGAGGGCTCGAATTACAGGATGGAGGTTAGGCCCGACGGGCATCCCTGCCTTACGGAGTATGAGACCGTGTTGGAATTCGGGGAAACGTCCCTAGTAAGGCTCGTGCCGAGGACGGGACGCATGCACCAGCTCCGCGTGCATATGGCTGCGGTCGGGCACCCGATCGTCGGCGACTGGCTCTACGGCGAGGAGGTCCCGTTCATCGACCACCCCGCGCTGCACTCGTCAAGGCTCGTTTTCACGCATCCCATGACGGGGGAGAGGATCGAGCTTTCCGCGCCGCTCCCCGGCGAAATAGAGCGGCTTATCGGGAAGAAATGAAATATACGGAACCTTTTTGGGTTTCGCGCGTTATATATGTATCCGGACTTTTCCGGGAAGAATATTAAAACAAGCACCCTTTGGAGGTTAATAAATGAAAAAGATACTTACAGTAATGCTTGCGGCGCTCATGGCGCTTTCCGTGTGCTCCGCGGCTTTCGCGCTTAACGAGAACGAGGCGAGGATAGTCCTCGGCGCGGATCTCACCGACGAGCAGAAACAGCAGGCGATCGAGTACTTCGGCGTGACCGACGGTACAGTCCCCGTGCTCACCGTCACCAACCGCGACGAGCGCCAGTATTTCGAGGGCAAGCTGCCCGACGAGAAGCTCGGTCACGTCGCGCTCTCGTCAATCTATATGGTCGGACGCCCCGAGGGTTCGGGACTTCACATCGAGACTTTCAACATCAATTACGTCACCGCCGAGATGTATGAAAACGCCCTCATCTCCGCCGGCATCACCGATGCCCAGATCAAGATCTGGGCTCCCCGTCCTTTAAGCGGCACCGCCGCCCTCACCGGCATCTACAAGGCTTATGAGGATATGACCGGACGCATTCTCGACGCCGCCGCGAAGGACCTCGGCATCGAGGAGCTCATCGCCACGGGCGAGCTCGCGGAGTACCTGGGCTCCGAGGACGCGCTCAATATCATAAGGGACTTAAAGAAGATCCTCGACGAGACCAAAAACATGAGCGACGAGGACGTGATGACCCGCATCCACGAGATCGCGGCGGAGTATAACGCCACCCTCACCGACGAGCAGTCAAAGCAGGTGTTCACCCTCGCCCGCATGTTCGAAGGCCTCTCCCCCGAGGAGATCCAGCAGAGGCTCGTCAACATGGCGAACGCCGCCAAGAAGGCGCAGTCCTTCGGCGAGACCGTCCAGTCGATAATCACCTCGATAGGCGAGTTCTTCAAGACCATCGGCGATTTCTTCGCCGACATTTGGAACAGATGGTTCGGCGGGAACGAAAACTGACACGATAGAAAACGGCCGCTGCTTAAAAGCAGCGGTCTGTTTTTCATACCGTTTTACAGTCCGCGGTCCTTGAGGTCGCGGACTATTTCTTTGTATAAATCGACGATGTCGCTGACGCCGGGGCCGGTCTTTTTCGAAAGACGCGAGCGGCGGAAGTCGATCGAATCGAGGTGGGATATGCCGCGGTTGGTGTTCGCGGTGATAAGGCGGAAGTTTTCGCCCCACTTCGACGATTCGACCGTTACGACGCCGTCGTTGTCGCCCTCGATCTTCTTCACGGCGAAGTTCGCCGTCATTAGGTTGATGTCCGAGGTCGGGCGCTTCATCACGGTGCCGAAGCTTTGATAGAATATCCCGGGAACGTCGGGGTTTTCCTCGTTGAATACGCGCATCTTCTCGGGCGTCAGATCGTCCGCGAGCCTGATAAGATCCGGCTCCCTGTCGCCGAACACGCGGTACCAGTTCCTCGCCGCGAACGCGGTAAGGCTCCACACGGGACGCGGTATCTTAAACAGCTTTTCCACGGTCTTCATGCCGTGGTGCGGCGTCGCGACGGTCGTGATGCTGGCGATCATATGCCCCATGCCGAGGCTCGACGCGACATAACGCGCCTCCACGCCGCCCTTCGAGTGGGCGATGATGTTGACCTTCCCGGCGCCGGACTCTTTCAGTATCTCGGGCAGCCTTTTCGCGAGCATCTCCGCGTTCGATCTGACTCCGCCTATGCCGTCCTGCAGGCCGTAATAGACCTTCGCGCCGCCCGCCTCGAGCGCCTTCGGGATACGTCCCCAATAGAGGGGCGTTTTCAGATCTCGAAAGCCCGCGCCGTGAACGAGGACGATCGGGTATTTGGTTTTGAGCTCGTCACTCATCAGAAGTCTTCCTGTATTCGAGAATATCCCCCGGCTGGCAGTCGAGCGCCTCGCAGAGGCGTATGAGGGTGGAGACCTTCACCGCTTTCGCCTTGCCGTTCTTCAGAATGGAGAGGTTCGAGATGGTGATGCCTATCTTTTCGGCAAGATCGCCGACCTTCATCTTTCTTTTCGCGAGCATCACGTCGATGTTGAACACAAGCTCGCCGTGGTCAATAAGATCGAATTCGTCCATATTATGCCTCATATCGTAAGGTCTGCGTCGGCGCGGAGCTCCGCGGCCTTGCGCGTGTAGTGGGAGAGCGCTCCGGAGGCGACGGTCACCGCAAGCCCGACGAAGCAGACAAGCATATCGAACAGGAATATGCCCGGGTGATTCATGCCGAGGAGAAGAAGCACGACGTTCCCGATGAAAAAGTACGCCGAATCTGCCGCGGCGAGTATGCTGATCACTGCAAGACGCCTTGCATTTTCCATGCAGAACGAGCGGTCGCGTGAAATATTCACGGCGATCGTGAAGGCGATCACCAGCATAGCGGCGACCGGCAGCGCGGTTCCCGATACAAAGAAGAGCCAGGGCTTTATCATGTAAACAAACTCCTCGCCGGCAGTCTTCCCCAAGTGCTCCGCGAACGCCGGGACTATGAATACGTACACTATCGCCGCGCACACCGCGACGCCGATTATCGCCGCCATGATGAGGCGTGCGAGCGTTTTTTGCTTCATAAAAGATCCTCCTTAACGGGTTTTCACTATTATTATACGCGCTCATTTCGATTTGTCAACAATAATTTATCGTAATTCAATAAAATTTTTTCCGCCGCCGTTCGCGATTGAATTGTCGCCCGCGGTATGGTATTATTTGACCGTGGACAGCGAAGCCTTTTTAAAAGCGGTGGAGCGCGCGAAGGCGAGGGAGTCGGGCGGCATTGGCACGCTTGCAGAGAAGACCCTGCACAGCGCTCTCAAATACTACTACGAACCGGACGAAACGAAGCACGAAGCTCCGCTTTCGGGCTTTTTCGCGGACATTCTGAATGCTGACGGCGTTACGGAGATACAGACCGGCAGCTTCTTCCACATCGACCGCAAGCTCGGGGTGTTTCTCGAAGAATACCCCGTGACGCTCGTCTGTCCCGTAATAAGGCGGCGGCGGATAATCTATCTCGATCCCGAAACGGGCGAGATGACTGCTCCGAGGCTCTCGCCCAAGAAGGGCAGGACGGAGGACGTTTTCCGCGAGCTCGTGCATATAAGAAAAAGGCTTGCCGACAAGAATCTTTTATTCGTCGTGCCGCTCATCGACGCGGACGAATACCGCGTGAAAAGGGAGCCGAAGAGGCGTTTTCACGACAAGGGCTACGACAAATACGAGCTCGTGCCGACAGAGCTTTATGAAGAAAGGGTGTTCGCGGAAAAGGCGGACTGGCTTTTGCTTCTTCCCGAAGGTCTTGACGGCTTCACGGTGAAGGAGCTTGAATCTGCGCTCGGCCTTCCGAAGGGGCAGGGCGGCGCGATGGCAAGATCGCTGCTATCATCAGGCGCGCTCACGCGGGAAAAGCGGGGCAGCAGCTTCGTTTATTATAGGACGGGGGAATAAGATGATCGTTTCACTGATGCAGACGTCCGTTTCGGACGATAAAAGGGAGAACCTTGCCCGCGCGGAGGCGCTTTCAAAAAGGGCGGACGGCGCGGATATAATTATGCTGCCCGAGATGTTCTGCTGCCCGTACAGCTCGGATTCGTTCGTTAAGAACGCGGAGCCTTACGGCGGACGGGTGACGGAGACGCTTTCAGCGATCGCCGCAAAGAGGAACGCGATCGTCATAGGCGGAAGCATGCCCGAGGCGGACGGAGGCAGGATCTACAACACCTCGTTCGTATTCGGGAAAAGCGGCGAACTTATCGCCAAGCACCGCAAGGCGCATCTTTTCGATATCAACGTCGAGGGCGGTCAGAGGTTCTTTGAGTCCGAAACGCTCTCCGCGGGCGATTCGGCGACCGTGTTCGATACGCCCTTCGGCAGGGCGGGCGTATGCGTCTGCTTCGATATCCGCTTTTCCGACTTCGTGAACGGCATGAAGGCGGATATGCTCTTCGTTCCCGCCGCGTTCAACATGACCACGGGGCCGATGCACTGGGAGCTTCTGTTCCGTGCGCGCGCCGTCGACAGCCAGATGTTCGCGTTCGGCTGCGCTCCCGCGAGGAACGAGAAAGCGTCCTACGTTTCGTACGCGAACTCGATCGCGGTCGACCCGTGGGGGCGGGTGATCGCTCGGGCGGGGACCGGCGAGACGGTCCTGAACGTCGCGGTCGATCCCGAAGAGACAAAAAGAGCGAGAGCGCAGATCCCGATAGGGAACTGACCTCGACCGTGCCTTTGCCCTCCTTCACCGCCTCGGCGAGCGCCTTTGTGTCGAGCTGCGGAGTGTTGAAGTCGAGGCTGAAATCACGGGATTCGAAGCGTAAGGAATCAGCCCAGCCGTTCTCCTCGCGTATTCTTTCCGTAAGTGGAGCCTTTGTGAACTTTTTTATGATCTCGTCCCTGTTCGCACGGGAGAGCGGGATAACGTCGTGAACCGTGACGTTGGCCGTCGAGCGGTTCCCGTTTCCGAAATCCTGCCCGATAAGGTCGAGCCGATCCATGTGCTGTTTTGTGTATTTGTTCGAACTGTCAAACAGCAGCACGGGTACGCGCTCGATTCCCTCCGCGTCCAATGCGACGGAGCGGTGACGCCCTTCGTGGCCTTCGACCTCGCCAGTCTCCGAGTTGATGATGAGCTGTAAGGGATTGTCCCTCGTCGCCTTTATGAACTCCTCGGCGTTCAACGGCTTGCTCCCCTTGCGGACGTATTCCCTTCCGGCGTTCGAGGTCGTAAGCTTAAGTAAGCGTTCGGGGTTCATCCACACGATGTACGCCTGCGCGTAATCGGGGTTGCTCGAAGCGTAATCGTCGAGCCACTTGTCCACCGTCGATTCTTCGAGAACGGCGGTGCGGTTGTATTGGGTGTTGACAGAAGGAGAAGACGGTGGTACAGTATTCTCAAGCGAAGTCTTTACGTTGATATCGCCCTTGTACTGCACTTGGGACATGCCTTGCGTAAAGTCTTCGTTTTTATACACAAGTCGTCCGTCCTCAAGCGCTTGCTTAATGTATTTTTCCATTTTGGCAATTGTTTGTTTGCCATAAACCGTAGTAACAATGTGCGCTTTAATAAACTTATTGTTGTTTTGCGTCACAGTGTTTACAGCGACAACCGAAAAGAATTGGCGATTCTTATAATCCCGTCCAGGCAAGACAAGCTCTATTTTGCCGTCCTTATTTGATCTTATGATAGCCAACGGCTTGTCAAGATTTGAAAGCGCTGCTTCTAAACCGTCTTCCCCCAGATTGTGATAATTTACACCTTCTCCGTGGTATTTCCCAGTTTCAGCGCTATGCATAGATAAATAAGCGTCTCGATAATTCATTCCAATAGGAAGATCATCAATGTTTACATATTGCTTAAGAATTTCTCGAAAACCATCAGAGAACCGTCCAACATAAACGTAACGCCTATCAGCAGGATCGGACGTTGTATACGCATCGTGAATCTGAGCCTTTAAGGTCAGCCCTTTAGGGTTCATGCTGTTTGGAGTGTTTTCCCTTTTTTCCCACCTTATATCCTCGTTCTTTTCGTTAAACCTCTCGGACAGCGGGATGATGTTGCCGTTGTCGTCGTAGGTTACGGGGTCGGCGGATTTGATTTCATTTGGGCTGAACGCGATATAATCGTCGGTTTGCGTGTCACCGCCTTCTCTTATGCCCTCTATAATAAGACCATCGTAGCCGTGCCGTCGCGGTACTTTTCCGCAAGGGGCATGTACTCGGCGTCGCGGGCTTCCCAACGGTTGTTTGCTTCCTGCTTCCGCGCTTCGATCTCCGCGTCGGTATCGCGGACGGCTGAGGCGTCCGGCTTTTTAAGGAGGCCGTCTCTATAATCAGCCGCGCTGTCATAATCAAGCATCGGTAAGGCTTTGAGCTGTTCCGAAGACATATGCTCGTATTGACCGATGTTTTCAACGACGGTCGAAGCGCTGTCCCCGTTGTGCATCATGAAATAAATGTTCGGGTTCCCTTTGCTCTCGTCCCAACCGGGATTGGCGTACTCGGGGTTGAATCCTACTCGGGCGACAGGTATGAAGCCGTAGTTTTCATAAATGCGCACAAGATTTTCTCCATAACAATCGAGCTTTTTCCCGCCTGCTTCTATGAATTGCGGCATTACACCATTAAGCGCCATGTGCGTTATGTTCTTGACAGGATTTTTGAAAACGCCCTCAATATCTCCATCTTTCGTGACAGCCGCGCCGATGGTAGCTCTTTCGTCCATGAAAAGCTGTTTGCCTTTAAGCTCCGCTTCGCTCTGCGGAGTAACGGCCCAACCGTGAGCTTTGTCTGCCGATCTCGCTTCTTCAAGAGCATTAGAAAAAGCGGCAGGATTGTTGGAGTAGTTAAACAACTCCGCAGCTTCCTTACCGCTTGAATCGTATGCTTTTTTAGTTTCCTGGCTTATCCCCAGACGCGTAGGAACGACTTGATCTCCTCGTCCGACTCGCCTCTCTGCCTCGCTTCTGCTATCATAAAGTCGTTCTCGCTGCCCATCTTCTGATACTCCTCTATCCATTCCTTCGCGGGAAGAGAGTCGTCCGGCAGCTTCTGCGTTTTGTCCATTGTCAATACGCTCCTTTAGCATATTATTATACTCGTTTTTTTCTGTGCCGTCAATGACTTTTCTTGATTCAAATGAAGAACTCTCGGCGCTTTCTTTCGTCTGCTTCTCGTCCTTGCCCTTCTCTATCGCCCTGTACGCCGTCTCGCAGGCGTCGAGCGTCTTTTGGAGCGCCTTCGGGACGCGCAGGTCTTAATGGGACGGATAATATTTCATCCGCCTCTTTATTTTTTTATGTGTTTGTGATATGATAAATTCGGTATGTTATAACCGAACGGAGACGAAATAATGCAGATTCGCGGAAAACTCACGGCAAGGCTTACCGCCCTCATTCTTGCGGCGGCGATACTCGCGCTCACGGGGTGCGGGGGCTGTTCATTAACGCCCGGAAGGGACGATCATTCGCTCGTCACGCCCTCGCCTGATGCCGAAACGCCAAGCCCGACCGAGGAGCATCTGCCGGATATCGAGGACCCGGAATGGGCCGCGAATCCCGCTCCCGAAAGGAGCGCCTTCGTCGTGACGGGCGAGAACGGCACTTTCGGCGTTGCCGACGACGGCTCCGTGCGCTTCATCGGCAGGGCGGTCTCCGGCCAGAATTACATAAGGGACTGGCACGACATAAGGCGTCTTGCCGCGAACGATATCTGCGCTGCCGCGCTCACGGGCGAGGGGAAGCTCCTCTTCACAGGGAAGGGCGGCGTCAACCCGTTCCCCAAAGCCGAGGAATGGGAGGATATTGTCGATATTAAGCTCGGCTGCGGGTTCATTATCGGCTTAAAGTCCGACGGCACGGCCGTCGCCGCGGACGTGAACGGAGAGCTCGACCTCCCGTTTGATTCCCGTGTGAAGGCTATCGACGCCGCTGGAGATCATTATGCGATCCTTACGGACGTCGCCGGAGCTTATATTTCGACCGGCGGCGGCATTAACGCGGATATCAACGAGCATCCGGTCAAAGCCTTGGCCGCGGCTCCCGATCATATCGCCGTGCTCGGTACTGACGGCAGGGTCAGGACGTACGAGCTCCCGCTCGGTAAGGAAAAGGAGCCCTTCAGCCGCTCGGATTTCGTAAAGGTCTTCGCCGCCGAGGGCGCGACGTACGCCGTTACGGCGGACGGGCAGCTCTTTACGGACGCTTCGTTCGTTCCCGCGGGGCTGACCGGGGTGTACTGTGTATCCGCGAAGAAGGCGCACGCGGTCGTGCTTTTCGGCGACGGTTCCGTGCGCGGATTCGGCGACAACAGCGATATGCGTCTTGCGGTGGACGGCTGGAGGCTTTTGCCCTACGTGACCGAAGAGGGCTGGCTCCTGGGGCTTTATCCCGGCAGGCTCATCGACGGGAAGAGCGTCTATACCGGAATGAACGTCGTCTGGGCGGATCCCGCTACGGGCGAGACCTCGGCGGCGGTCTGCGTGCTGCTAGGCGACGTTAACGGCGACGGAAGGATCGACCTTGACGACTTAAGCGCAGCGAAGCAGCATATGGCGGGCGAGACGGCGCTTACCGGCGCGTATCTCCGCGCGGCGAACGTAATAAGGGACGACGAGGAACCGGATCGCGTCGACGTGAGCGATATCGATCTCATCGCGAAGGAGGCCGGCGAGCCGGGCTCTATCGATCAGTACGCGAAGACCGATATGTACACCACGCCGCTCGCCGTTTCGCGCCGCGTTAATCCCGACGCGACGGGGTACATAACCCTTCCCAATACCAATATCTCCTACCCGATACTCTTCGCGCCGGACTGGTTCTATTCGAGTCACGGCATCGACGGAAAGCCCCGCACGAGCGGCTGCATACACTACTACACCGCGACCCCCAACGGGAACATCGTGCTCGCGGGGCATAACGCCCGCACGAGCGGCACCATGTTCCACCAGCTCCACTTCATTCAGGACAGGAGCGAGGAGCTTAACGAATACGAAAACCGCCTGTGGTACATAAACGTCTACGGCGAAAGCGGCTGGTGGGAGGTCTGGGCGATGTACGAGGAAGGCGCGTTCCCGCGGGATTCCATGTCGTCAAGGCTCTATAACCTCTGCTGGCCCGCGACCTACGACGCGAAGAACGACGAGGAGCGGCAGGCGTGGATCGATTATCAGCTCGAGAGGAATCAGCTTGGCTATACGGTCGAGGTGGGGCTCGGCGACAGGTTCATGACGCTCTACACCTGCGGCGACACGCATCAGGATTCCGAAAAGGGCGCGGCGCTGTACTTCTTCTTGAGATGGGTCGGAAGGAACTGATGAGATGATCCCGAACGATTTCAATATCGGCGACCTCGTGATCATGCGAAAGCCGCACGCCTGCGGCACGAACGAATGGGAGATCACGAGGACGGGAGCCGACGTAAAGATAAAATGCATTTTCTGCGGGCGAACCGTGATGCTCGACAGAGGCGACTTTTTAAGAGCGGCGAAGACGCTCAAAAGGAGACAGGGATGAACGGAAATTCAAAGAAGACATTAAAGCTCGCGGAGGTCCTTCACGACAAGGACCCGGGCTACAGGGCGGCGGGCAACGTTGATTTTCTTATATTTCTCGCGTGGCTGGTGATCGTAATGCTCGCGATAAGGGCGTTCGTGTTCGAGCCCGTCCGCGTCGAGGGTCCCTCCATGCAGAACACCCTCCAGAACGGCGAGCGCTGCTTCGTCGAGAAGATCGGATATCTGTTCGTCTCCCCTAAACAGGGCGATATCGTCATAATCCATTTTCCCGGCAGGGAGAGCGAGGCGTTCGTAAAGCGCGTCGTCGCCGTTGCCGGTCAGACCGTTGAGATCAGGAAGGTCGCGATCGACGACTCCTCCAAAGCAGCGATGCGCGTCTATATCGACGGCGAGCCGCTCGACGAGTCCGCCTATGAGGACACCATGCTGATCGACGCCATAACGAGGTACAACATGATCACCTGCGAAGGCTCGGAGAACGGAGTATTCACCGTGCCCGAGGACTGCATATTCGTAATGGGCGATCACCGCACCAATTCCCAGGATTCCCGCGTCGTCGGTCCTATACCGCTCTCATACGTTATAGGCCGCGTACACGGAGTCGTCTATCCCTTAAAGAACATAAGGAAAGTCAACTGATGGAATACACGGTCAGAAGCACGTATACGAGGACGGATTCGCACCTGTGGCGCGCGGCCGACGCGGCGGTCGTGCTGGTCATTTCCGTGCTCCTTGCATTTCTTCTTTTCCGGTTCGTATTCGTCCCCTGCGAGGTCGGCGCGAACAGCGTCGTCGAGATGCGCGAGGGCGACGTCGTGCTGGTCGACAGGGTGTCGAGGTTCATAGTCGATTACGATCTCGGCGACGTTCTGAGCGCGAAGACGGAGGAAGGCTCGTTCTTCCTGCGCTATGCCGCGCGCGCGGGTCAGGAATACACGGTCAGAAACGGCAGGGCATACCTTGACGGCGCGCTGATCGACGAAAGCGCGTACGGCGGATCGTGGAGCGAAGGCGTCGATTTTTCCGTGACCGTTCCCGAGGGCTCGCTCCTGCTCCTTCCCGACAACCGCACGGGCATCACCGATCCCGAAAACTTCGTCGTGCCGTATTCCGACGTCTACGGAGCGGCGCGCTTCCTTATTCTTCCCTTCGACAGGGTAAGAGTACTCATCTGATACGGGGGTGAATATTTGAACGTTCTGTCCATTCTTTACATATTGGTGTTCGCGCTTTCCGGCTTCTCGGCGGCAAGATTCGCACTTCCGAACGACCGCCTGACAAGGCAGATCGCGATGGGCCTCGCGTTCGGGCTCGCGCTTCTCATGTGGCTGCCCGTGCTGTTCGCGTTCATAATGGGCTTTACCCTTCTCGCGCAGCTTCTCGCGCTCGCCGTCGCCATAGGAATAGGCTTGCTCTTTGCCGTATTGGGCAAAAAACGCGCGCGCACCGGCGCGTTCAGACTTAAGGAGGAGCGGGCGTTCCTCCTTACCGTGCTGCCCATCATATTCATCGGCACGGTGCTGATGCTCAACCACAATATCACAAACGCCTCGGACGGTTCGCTCCACGTCGGT
This sequence comes from Clostridiales bacterium, assembly GCA_024691085.1. GTDB lineage: Bacteria > Bacillota > Clostridia > Christensenellales > CAG-138 > UBA3857. The sequence goes on from JAILNX010000034.1 coordinate 157,593, forward strand.
CAGTGCACCTACGGCGACCTCTGCATGCACCTCGGCTTCATAACCAGCATATCTGTACAGAAGACCTTCCCGCCGATGTATTCGATACTCCCCGATACGCGGCTCGGCTATCCCTTCCTCTGCGACAGCGTAAGCTCCACGTTCTACACGCTCGGAGCGGATCTTCGCTTCGCCGCGATACTCCCGTCGGTGTACGCGCTCATATCGGTCGTGACTGGCGTCTATATGCTCTTCGAGGAATGGTTCAAAAAGAACTCCGCCGCCGTGCTCGGCACGTGGCTGTTCTTCGTTGGCGGCGGCTTCGGCTTCTGGTATTTCTTCGATCACGCGAGGACCTTCCAGAGCTTAAGCTCCGGCGGAGACTGGTCGAGATGGCTTCATGAGACGCTCGGCATAAGCGCCGCCGTAAACGGCTCGCCCGCGGTCGATATGGAAAAGATGCTCCTCGAGGGCTGGTACAAGACGCCGACCAACTTCGTCGACAACGGCTTAAGATGGGTGAACACCATCGCCGATATGCTCATACCCCAGAGGGCGACGCTGTTCGGCTGGGCGCTTCTGTTCCCGGCGCTTTCGCTTTTAAGGCGCGCGGCAATAGACGGGGAGCATAAGCTCTTCATTCCCCTCGGCGTGCTCGCCGGCGCCATGCCCCTCGTGCACACGCACAGCTTCTTCGCGCTGGGGCTTATAAGCCTCTTCCTCATTATCGCGCTTCTGATCGGACAGGCGAAAAAGAACGCGGAGGATAAGAAGCAGGGCAAAAAGGTCCTCCTGTTCTTCGTTTATTACGGAATTATCGCGGTCGCGCTCGCCGCGCCGCAGCTTTTTGGCTTCACCTTCCGCCAGTCCTCTGCGGGCGGCTTCCTCAAATGGCATTTCAACTGGTGCAACCAGTCGGATTCGTGGCTCTGGTTCTACATAAAGAACATGGGCTTCATATTCCTTCTTATGATCCCCGCGTTCCTTGCGGCGAAGAAGGAGACGAAGCTCTTCTACGGCGGGACTTTCGTCATATGGCTCCTCTGCGAATTCGTGGTGTTCCAGCCCAATACCTACGACAACAATAAGCTCCTGTTCGTCTGGTTCGCGCTGACCTGCGGGATCGACGCGGAGTTCATCGTGAACACCTGGCATAAGCTCCGCACGGAAAAGACGCTCGCCGAAAACGGGAAGGGACTTGCCGAAAAGAAGGCGCCCTTTATGAAGCGGCTCGCTTACGGCGCGGTGTTCTGCGCGCTGATCTTCTCGATGCTCCTCTCCGGCATGATGACGCTCGTCCGCGAATACGTTTCGGGCGATCACCTGACCGCGAAGCTCGAGTATAAGGAAAACGGCTACCAGGTCGTATCGCCGGAGCTCAACAGGCTCGCCGGCTGGATAAACGAAAACGTTTCTCCCGACGCGACCATTCTTACCGCGACGAACCACAACAACGCCGTCGCGATGCTGACCGGACGCAATATCGTCTGCGGAGCGCCGACATTCCTCTATTTCCACGGCGTGAACTACGGCGAAAGGTACGGCAGAGTCAAAAAGATGTACGAGGAGCCGGAGGAGTATTTCGATACGTACGCCGGGGAGTACGGCGTGAACTATGTGCTTATAAGCGGATGGGAGCGCGGCTCGTACAGCATCGACGAGATGTTCTTCCGTAAGTTCGAGGCCGTCTGGTCCGAGGGCGGAACGACTCTTTACAGGATAAAATAGCGCGCGGTATTGTGTAAAAAACTTTCCTGTGCTATAATACATTAAATTTTCGGGTCGATTTGTTTTGTATGCGCCGCACGGCGCGGGAGGGGACTATGAAAGAAAAGACCGAAACAGCTTACGTGAGAAGAAGGGGCGTTCTCGTGCCCGTGTTCTCCCTGCCGTCGAAATACGGCATAGGCACTCTCGGAAAGACCGCGCTCGATTTTATCGACGCCATCGCCGCTGCCGGCGCGTCGATATGGGCGATACTGCCGACCGGCGTCACCGGCTACGGCGACTCCCCCTATCAGAGCTTTTCAAGCTATGCGCTCAATCCCTACTTTTTAGACCTCGACGCCCTCGTTTTCGAGGGGCTCCTCACGAAGGAGGAATGCGCTTCGGCGGACTTCGGGTCCGATCCCGCGCGCGTCGATTACGGAAAGCTCTATGAAAACCGCCTGCCGTTGCTTATGACGGCATACGCAAGGTTCATCAAAAACCCCGATCACGAAAAGATAATCGAAAAGTTCGAAAAGACCGTCCCGTGGCTCGACGATTTCGCTCGCTTCACGGCGATAAAAGAGGAAGAGAGCGGCAAGCCCTGGTACGAATGGCCCGACGGACTTAAAAACCGCGAGCCCGCGGCCATGGCCGAGATCGCGCCGAAGATCGCCTGCGAGGTCGGCTTCCATAAGTTTTTGCAGTTCAAGCTCGCCCGTCAGTGGTCGAGGCTCAAACGGTACGCCGAAAAGAAGGGCGTGCTCATAATGGGCGACCTGCCCATCTACTGCGCCTACGATTCCGCCGACTGCTGGGCGTACCGCGACAATTTCCGCTTCGACGGCGACGGCAGACCGACGCTCGTCGCGGGCGTTCCGCCGGATTATTTCTGCGAGGACGGCCAGCTTTGGGGCAATCCCGTCTACGACTGGGAGTTTATGCGTAAGGACCGCTTCGGCTTCTGGCTGGGGAGGTTGCGCCGCGCGTCGGAGCTTTACGATATCTTGAGGATAGACCATTTCAGGGGCTTCGCCTCCTACTATGCGGTACCCGCCGGCGCGCCGAATGCCCGAAACGGCGAATGGATCAAGGCGGAGGGCGAAAGGCTCTTCAACGCCGCCAAAAAGGAAAAGCTCCCCGTCGAGATAGTCGCCGAGGATCTCGGCTTCATCACCCCGGACGTAAAGCGGCTGCTCACCAAAACGGGCTTTGCGGGCATGCAGGTCATGGAGTTCGCATTCGACAACGACAGGAAGAACCCGCACAAGAACAAAAGGTGGGACGGCGACGAGAGCACCCTCAAAAACAAGATCGCCTATACCGGCACGCACGACAATCCTCCGCTCGCCGAGTGGTGGGAGGGCGCAGACGAGCGCACGAGGGAGCTTGCGGAAAAATACGCGGGCGAGTACGCCTCCCGTATGCCCCGAGGCATAGTGAAGGCGACGCTTCGCTCGGACGCGAGATACGCGCTCGTGCCGTTCTGGGACGTACTGCTTCTCGGGCCGGAAGCGAGGATGAACACCCCCGCGACCGCTTCGGGCAACTGGACGCGCAGGCTCGCTCCCTCGGAGTACAGGAAGTTCAAAAAAGAGATCAAGGATCTGTTCAATTAAGGAATCTGTCTTAAAAGGAAGGTTATTATTATATGTTGATGGATGCTAAGGGCATTGTCAGAAGAGCCGAGGAAGAGCTGAGGAGCGAATACCTCGTGGAGCTCAACGAGGCGACCGTCGCGCAGCTGCACCGCGCGCTCTCGAACGCGGTCATGTACGCGATAAGCGACGACTGGCGCAGGAGCCGCCGCGCTCACGAGGCGACGAGGAAGGCGTACTATCTTTCCGCCGAATATTTGACCGGGCGCATGGTCTATAACAATCTTTACGCACTCGGGCTGCTTGACGACGTCAAGAATATCCTGAAGTACAGGGGCGTCGATATCGCAGTTATGGAGGATATCGAGGACTGCGCTCTCGGAAACGGCGGCCTCGGCAGACTTGCCGCGTGCTTCTTGGACAGCGCCGCCACGCACGACCTGCCGCTCGACGGCTACGGTCTGCGCTACAAGTTCGGTCTTTTCAAACAGGACTTCAACAACGGCTTCCAGGCGGAGCTCGCCGACAACTGGCAGAAGCAGGGCGATCCTTGGAGCCGCCGCCGCGACGATAAATCCGTCGTTGTCGAGTTCGAGGGGCAGAAGGTCATGGCAGTCCCCTACGATATGCCGATCATCGGCTACGGCACGGACAACGTGGGCACACTGAGGCTCTGGCAGTCTGAGCCCATCGAGGAGCTCGACTTCGGCCTCTTCAACGCGCAGGAATACGCGCTCGCCGTAAGGGAGAAGAACCAGGTCGAGGACATCACCCGCGTGCTCTATCCCAACGATTCCACCGAGGCGGGCAAGAGGCTGAGGCTCAAGCAGCAGTACTTCCTTTCCTCCGCGTCCATGCAGGATATCGTCCGCCGCTATAAGCGCATAAGGAGCAAGGACTTTACCGGCTTTGCCGCCCACTGCGCGATCCAGCTCAACGACACGCATCCGACCATCTCGATACCCGAGCTCATAAGGCTCCTCATGAAGGAGGGCATGGATTTCGACGCGGCCTTCGATACCGCCGCGCAGACCTTCAGCTACACCAACCACACCCTCATGGCCGAGGCGCTCGAAAAGTGGCACGTCGATCTCATCCGCTCCGTCGTGCCCGAGATGCTCGACATAATCAATATGATCAACGATCGCCTCGTCGCGGAGCTCACCGCGAAGGGCGTTTCCGCGGACCGCATCGACCGTATGCTGATAGTTAAGGACGGGCTCGTACACATGGCGAAGCTCGCGACCTACGTTTCGACCTACGTCAACGGCGTCGCGGAGATCCATTCCGACCTTCTTAAGACGAGCGTGCTTGCCGACTGGTACGCGGTCTATCCCGAGCGCTTCCTCAACATGACCAACGGAATCACCCCGCGCCGCTGGCTGGGGCTCTGCAATCCGGAGCTGACCGGACTCATCGCGTCAAAGATCGGCGCAGGCTTCATAAAGGATCTTTCCCAGATCTCGAAGTTCCGCCAGTACATAAACGCCGAGACCGTAAAGAAATTCCGCGAGGTCAAGCATCACATGAAGGTGCGCCTCGCAAGGGAGATCGCCCAGCGCGAGGGCGTGCATATCCCCGCGAACTTCGTGTTCGACGTGCAGGTAAAGAGGATGCACGAGTATAAGCGCCAGCTTATGAACGCGCTTTCAATCATGTACATCTATTACCGCGTCAAGGAGGGCTCGCTCCCCGATATGCCCGCGACCGCGTTCATTTTCGGCGCGAAGGCAGCTCCCGGCTACATAATGGCGAAGAACATCATCAAGTACATAAACGACATCGCGAACGTAATAAACAACGATCCCGACGTCAACGACAGGATGCGCGTGGTGTTCGTCAGGAACTACAACTGCTCCTATGCCGAGGTGATAATCCCTGCCGCCGACATCTCCGAGCAGATCTCTCCCGCCGGCACCGAGGCCTCCGGCACGGGCAATATGAAGCTCATGCTGAACGGCGCGGTCACGCTCGGCACCTATGACGGCGCGAATATCGAGATCGTGCGCGAGGCGGGCGAGGAGAACAACTACATCTTCGGCGCGAGGGTCGACGAGCTCGAAAGGATCCGTCCCAACTACAATCCGATGGACGTCTACAATTCGGACGACGTCGTAAGGCGCGCCGTGGATTCCCTCGTGAACGGCACCGTCGCGAAGAACGACGAGTCCGCGAGGGTCCTGCGCGAGATCTACAATTCGCTCCTCGTGGGCGACTGGCGCAAGCCGGACTACTACTTCAACCTCTACGACCTCCACGGCTATATCGACGCGAAGCTCCGCGCGATCTACGACACGAAGGACGCCGACGAGTTTGCGAAGAAGTGTCTGAACAACGTCGTCTCCGCGGGCAAGTTCTCGTCCGACCGCACGATCTCGCAGTACGCGAGCGAGATCTGGCATATCGAGAAGATAGAGAAGTTATAATTTTAGATCGCGATCCCGGGAGCAAAAATAGCTCCCGGTTTTTCGTACCCGCGGGACAGATCGGCGCATTATTTGACAGGACAGGGGAATAAAGCCCCTGCTATAATATCCGCATAAAGGAAAGGAGCGTTCTTGAATGGAGTGGCTTTCTTGCATACGCGGAGCGATCGATTTCATGGAGGCGCATTTAAGGGACGGCGCTGGCCCGAAGGAGGCGGCGGAGAGCGTTTTCGTTTCGCCCTTCTTCCTGCAAAGGGGCTTCTCGCTCATGACGGGCTACGGCCCGGGCGAGTATCTCCGGAACAGGCGGCTTTATGAGGCGGCGCTCGACCTTAAGAACAAAGGCGACCGCGTGATCGACGTCGCACTTCGCTACGGCTACGATACTCCGGAGAGCTTCACGAAGGCCTTCTCACGGTTCCACGGCTCGACTCCGTCGCAGGTCCGCTCCGGCGGAGCGCCGATAAGGGTGTTTCTTCCTTTAAACATCAAGATCAGCATACAGGGAGGAGAAAAGATGGATTACAGGATAGCGCCGATGTTTCCGTTCAGGCTCATCGGCTTTCAGCGCGAATTCGCGTACGATACCGCCTACGAAGAGATCCCCCGCTTCTGGGACGAGCTCTGCGAAAAATACGCGAACAACGTGTACGCGGGGAACGAACCGGCCAACGCATACGAGAGGGCGATAATCGACAACTGCATAGGGGAGTACGGCGTCTGCATCGACGACACCGGCGGGAACGGGTTCAGATATCTCGTCGCGGGAAGGTACACCGGAGGCGAAGTTCCCGAGGGTATGGTGCTCTATGAGTTTCCGCGCTGTGACTGGGCGGTATTCGACTGCGTCGGCCCCATCCCCGAGGCGCTGCAAAGCCTCAACACGCGTATTTTCAGGGAATGGCTGCCGGGCAACGCCGAATACGAGCTCTGCGGGAACGCCACCGTCGAATGGTATGACTGCATAAACGGCGAGAAGACCGATCCCGACTATCACAGCGCCATATGGGTGCCGGTCATAAAGCGCTCGGAGGCGAAAGAGAGATGGGGCTCGACCGCCGCGTACGCGGAGTTCGAAGCGCGCGGCGACAAAGAAGGCGCGGCCGCGAAGGGCCTTATGGATATCTTCCGCGAGTTCGGCAAAATAAAGGCCATCGCGCCGGATTCCGCCGAGGCCGCCGCGCTCGTCGGGAAGCTTCAGGCCTATATCACCGAAAATTACTACACCTGCACGGACGGGATCCTCTCGGGCCTCGGAAAGATGTACACCGCCGACGAGCGCATGAGAACGAATATCGACTCCGCGGGCGGAGAGGGCACGGCAGCTTTTGCGTCAAGGGCGATAGAGGAATTTCTGAAAAAAGGCCTGTGACGAATATATCTTGCTTTTTTCACTTAAGACGGGTATAATAAGCCCGAAACAAGCGAAAAAGGAGGATACAACAATGGAGATCAACAAGAATATGACCATCGACTCGATCATCGAGGTCGACCGCGGCATCGCGAACATCCTTATGGCGAGCGGCATGCACTGCCTCGGCTGCGTCATGGCAAGCGGAGAGAATCTCGAGCAGGCCTGCGCCGTTCACGGCATCGACTGCGATCAGCTCGTCGCCACCATCAACGATTGGCTTGCGTCCAAGAACGCGTAAGCACGACTTAAAAGAGCGGCGCACGCCGCTCTTTTTTTAAAAACCATGAAGCTTAACGAAAACATCTGCTATTCACCCGAAGTCGCCGAGGCGATCACGAACGACCGTCCCGTGATCGCTCTCGAATCCACCATAATCTCCCACGGGATGCCATACCCTCAAAACGTCGAGACCGCAAAACGCTGTGAGGAGACCGCGCGAAGGTTCGGAGCGGTCCCCGCGACCTGCGCCATCATAGGCGGCAAACTCTGCGCCGGACTGACCGGCGATCAGCTCGAATACCTCGGCAAGGCGGGACTTGCCGTCACCAAGGCGAGCCGCAGGGATATGGGCGTCATAGCCGCAAGGGGCGGCGACGGCGCGCTCACCGTCGCGGGGACCATGATCGCGGCTAAGCTTGCCGGCATACGCGTGTTCGCGACCGGCGGCATCGGCGGCGTGCACCGCGGAGCGACCGAGACTATGGATATCTCCGCCGATCTTGACGAGCTCGGACGCACCTCCGTCGCGGTCGTCTGCGCCGGCGCGAAGAGCATTCTGGACATAGGCCTCACCCTCGAATACCTCGAGACCAAGGGCGTTCCCGTGATCGGCTTCGGCACCGACGAGATGCCCGCGTTCTATACGAGAAGCTCGGGTTTCGGGGTCGATTACCGCATGGATAACCCCGAGGAGATCGCACGCGCGATAAATGAAAAGGCGCGACTCGGCATCGAGGGCGGAACGCTCATCGTGAACCCCGTTCCCGAGAAGTATTCGATGGATAAGGAAAGGATCGACGCCGTTATCGAAGCGGCCGTCAAAAAGGCGAACGACCTCGGCGTAAAGGGCAAGAAGATCACGCCGTTCCTCCTTAAGGAGATCAAGGACGTGACCGGCGGCGAGAGCCTCGAGACCAATATCGCGCTCGTTCTTAATAACGTCGAGCTCGCGGCGAAGATCGCCTGCGCCCTCTGAAATAATCAAAAGAAAAAAGGCTCCCGAAGGAGGCGCTTCGTAAGGGCGGATGCTTTCCCGGACAAAGGAGGTAAAAAGAAATGTCAGATGCAATCAGAACGAACCGGATGCGCTGCAGAGTGGCGGTCGTTTCCTGCTCACTGCTTTCATTCCTGGTCTTTCTTGCAGTGTGCGACCAGCTGCTGAGCACGCCGGACGCGATCGTTCAGGAGGTCGG